>CBIHOL010000004.1:0-142176 GCA_966211905.1 uncultured bacterium | reverse complement strand
AAAGCGAAATTAATTTGTTTGTCTGCAATTTTTTTTAATACTTTTGAATTATAATCAATTTAATCTATTACACATGAAAAAAATTACTCTTGGGTTGTTTGCATCCATCTGCGCTATCGGTTCAGCCTTTGGCCAGGTTAACCTTACTATGCAGGCTTTGCCCTACACTCACAACCTTCTAGACAGGTTGCCGAACGGAACCGTACAACATAAATCATTGCATGGTACTTTTATTTACCTTCAAAGTGAATTAACTGCCCTTACCGGTTCAGTTGTCACTTCGATCAGTTTTGTACGCGCAGATGGTACCGATCCATTTCCTTCAGCGGGTAATTTTACTTTATATCTTGCAAATACAGGAGATCTTTCTTATCAGAAAGGAGCTTCATTTAACACAGCTACATCTGGTATGACCCCATACTATATCGGAGCTTGGAATACACCTACCACCGTAGGCCAGGGCGTTGTTAATTTACCTTTAACTCCTGCATTCACTTACACCGGTGGTGGTATTTATGTTGGTTACGCTTTTGAAGAAACTACTCCAGCTGTAAACACCAATACCTATCAGGCACGTTTTGCAGGAACTGTAGGAACTTCTACTTTGGGTGCGTATTCGTACTCAACTTCAAATCTTACTGCTCCTGATAATATGACTTTGAGCCCGATCAGGCCTATTGCTCTTATTACTTTCTCAAACCAGGTTACGAACGATATCGATGTTAACCGCATTGTGGCATTTGGCCGGGTTCCGTCAAGCCTTGGGTCTCAGTCAATAGAAGCTATCATTCACAACAGGAGTAATACTACACTGAACAATATCCCTGTAAATCTTGTTATTGCCGGTGCTAATTCTTTTGCCGACAGCAAAACAGTAACTTCTATTGCTCCGGGAGCTCAGGTTTCTGTAACATTTGCTCCATTTAACGCTGCTAACTTCGGCTTAAATACAATGACAGTTTCTGTTCCTGCCGATCAGGTAAATGGAAATAACCAGGAAGTATGGTCACAAACAGTTACGTGCTCTGAATGGGCGAATAACCCTCCTCTCGCTGCTACAGTATTTACCAATAACAACATTGGATATACAAGCGGCTCTGGTGTGATCTCAAGCAAATACACATCACCATCCAATTTGAACCTGACAGGTATTCGCCTGGCTGTGGGATCAAGTACTGCGAACGCTGGTAAAATTATGTACGGAGTTTTATTCAATTCGGCAGGTGCAGTGGTTGCAACTACTAATAGCATTACCGTAACAGCTCCTATGCAGAATACTTATGTAACCTTCAATTTTGCATCTCCGCAGCCGATTGCAGCGAACCAGCAGTATTATATTGGTATTGGAATTCCAGCGGGTCCTATGTATCCTGTAGGTGCTTTATCTCCTACCAATTATACTGTTTCGGGATATTATGCTTCTGCTTTAACAGGAGGAACATTCTCCCAGATCAATTTTGGCTTTTTAGGCATCGAAGCTCTTGTAGTATCCCCTTCAATGTCAATTTCAGCTGCTCCAAGTTCAAACACAGTATGTGCCGGACAAAGCGTGACCCTTACAGCAACAGGTCCTGCTAACACGACCTACAGCTGGTCAGGAACACAAAGTCCTTCAACAGTGGTTGTAACTCCGGGAATTGCACCTACTCAAACACAGGTAGTTTCAAACTACAATGTTGAAGGTGTTGATGCAAACAGCTGTCCTTTAGTTGGTGCTGTTGCAAGCGTAACTGTTTATGGAGTTCCATCTGTTACAGTAGCAAATAAAACTGTGTGTATTGGAAGTAAAACTACTTTAAATCCTACAGGTGCTGTTAGTTATACAGTTAACGGAGGCGCGCTCAGTAATGCTACCGGAACAGTATTTACCATTACTCCATCTGCAGTGGGAGCAGAAACGTACACTGTTGTTGGTAGCAATGCAATAGGATGTCAGTCTGCTCAGAAAACTGCTACTGTTACCGCAAATGCATGTGTAGGTATTGAGGAAATTATCGGTGGTAATGCAATCCGCATCTATCCTAACCCTGCAACAAGCGGAGTAACCAGGATTTCTGGTCTTCAGGGCAGTAATCTGGTAACAGTGTATAACACACTTGGCCAGGCTGTGATCACTAACAATTCAAATGAAGGAACTGTTGAGATCAACCTTTCGCAACAGGCAAATGGAAATTATCTGGTAAAAGTTCAGGGCGACAGTGGCGTTCAGACCTTTAAACTGGTTAACCAAAAATAATTCTCACTTAAAGTTTTAACTAAACAGCCCCTCCGGTTACCGGTGGGGCTGTTTCATTTACCAGATATCAAAAAGTTGTACAAGGGAACCATTTATTTCCTAATTTTATAGCATATAAATTTTACTTAATGATGAAAAAATTACTTATTGCAGGTTCCGTTCTCTTAATGAACATAGCGAACGCTCAAGACCAGCCACAACAATTCACAGGTTCCATAACCCGTAGTTTTAAGCCTAATCCGGTAACTTCACTGATTGCAAATGTTCCTGACACGTTGAATTACTTCTACAACAAGAACTTTTTCCTCAACACAAAAGGATCAGCTCAAAATACTTTCTGGACTATTAAACATGCGCAGAACTCTGCCAACAGTCATCACGGATCAATGTACAATAACACCAGCACCATTAAGGTTCATGGCCTTGAAGGTCTGGTAATGAAGACAGCTGGTTCTGTTAGTTCAGCAGTTCCTGTGAAACTTTACCTTTGCAATGTTAGTAATGTGACCAACCTCCCGGTTTTCCCGGCGCTTGACTCGGTTATGACTACCATTTCAACTACAACAGGTGGAGACTGGGCTGGTGGAACATTCACCAACGGCCCTGTAACTGTTACTGGTAAATTTGCCGTGCTTTTCCGCAACGGTTCAACAACTCCAGGTGATACTGTGACTTTATTTATGAATAATGCTGCTACTCCAACATCAACTGCTCCTGCCAACCAAAAATTTGGTGAGAATCTTGGTGTAAGGAGAACAAATGGCGTTTTTGCTTCCAATACCAATTTTTATGGTTCAGGACGTGACTGGGAATTTGTTGTAGCTGCAAGGGTTTCATTTGATCTTGATGCAGCAATCGTGGTTAATACACCTACCATCTGTACTAATAGCGCAGGTTCTTTCAGCAACGCTTCAACTCCAATGGGAGTACTTGATAACCGTCAGTTTAACTTCGCTAGGTTCTATCAAAAATGGGCACCACTTGCACTGGCTCCGGGAACCTCCAGCAATGGCGATATCCTGAATGTTCAGCCTGATTCAACTTATGAGTGGTTCTTCACAGGTGCAACTACAAATTCAACCAATATCAAGCATCCAACAGTAGTATTCAACACAACAGGAATTCAAACTGCAAGTCTGAACGTACGTTACACTCCACAGTCAAATCTCGGACAGTTTGCTCCGGTTCTTGATGCTGAGACTGAAACCATCACTGTTACAAACTCTGCAGCTCCAATTATTTCAATTGCAGGACCTACGGCAATGTGTTCAGGAAGCCAGTCTACTTTAACGGCAAGCGGAAGCACTTCTTACACGTGGTCTACAAATCCTCCTACTCAGAATGCTACAGTTGTAATTTCTCCAACTGTTACAACCACCTATACAGTGGCCTCATCAAGCCTTGGATGCGTGGGAACACAAACTACTACCGTTTTAGTTAATACTGCGCCTGTAGTTTCTGTAACTACACCTTCATCAGGCTGCGTTGGAACGAATTTTACCGTAACTGCCACCGGAGCAAATTCTTATGTCTGGAGCAATGGTATTACTACCGCATCTAATGTGATCTCTTCAACTGTAACACCTAATGCCTCGTTTACCGTTATAGGTGCAAAGGCAGGATGTCCTTCACATACCCTGGTATTTGGAGTGCCTATTAATGAAAAACCAACTGTTGCTCTTTACGCTGAATATAATGTAATGTGCTCAAAAGCTACAACCGGAACTTCTGTTGCTCTTACCGGAGATCCTGAAGGTGGTACTTTCTCAGGTCCAAATGTTAGCCCTGGTAAATTCACCCCACAAGGTGCTGGACAATTTGTAGCAACATACACTTACAAAGATCCTACCACTGGCTGCGAGAACAAGGCTACAACTAATATGACCGTTGTTGTTTGTGACATTACTGGTCTTAACGAAGGAACATTGAACAATAACATCATTGCTTTCCCAAATCCTGCGGTTAACGGAAAAGTAACTGTTATCAACCTTGACGGATCGAACGTTATTGCTGTTTATAATATTCTTGGAAGTGTTGTCTCTAAAGAAACTGTAAACGCTTCACAGTATAACCTTGATCTTTCATCGCAATCTGCCGGTACGTATTTCATGCGTATCACTGATGCGAACGGAGGAGTGAAAACTGTAAAAATTGTTAACACTAAATAATTCCGAACAGAATTAATTGTAAAAGCCCCTGGAAACAGGGGCTTTTTTCGTTTAAAATAATGTACTTTTATGGCTTTGAAAAAATCCCTGATACTTCTTCCCGTTGTTGTGTTGTTTTGTCTTGCTTCGTGCGACAAGTATAACAAGCTGCTTAAAAGTACCAACTATGAGCTGAAGCTCACCAAAGCAAAGGAGTACTACGAAAAGGGGCAGTATACCCGCTCATCGCAGCTATTTGAAGAGTTGATCCCCGTTGTAAAAGGAACAGACCAGGCCGAGGATGTGTATTATTACTTTACCTGGAGTGAATTTTATATGGGAGATTATATCCTGAGCCAGTATTATTTTAAGAACTACACACGCACTTATCCGATGGGAAAACATGTTGAGGAGTGTTATTACATGAACGCTTATTGTTATTTCCTCAACTCACCCAATTACAAGCTCGACCAGACCTACACTAAGAATGCGATCAAGGAATTTCAGTCATTCGTGGATCTTTACCCCGAAAGTAAACGGCTTGATACCTGCAATATCCTCATAGATCAGCTGCGGTACAAGCTTGAAAAAAAGGACTACGAGATAGTAAAGCAGTATTTTAAACTAAGCGACTGGAAAGCCGCCATAGTAGCTGCGAAGAACTATATAAGGGAATATCCATCCAGCATCTTTAATGAGGAAATGTATTTTGTGATCATTGATTCATATTATAGCCTGGCGCTTAACAGTGTGCCTTCCAAAAAGGAGGAGAGGCTCGACGGGGCCATCGAAAATTATGTGAAATTCTTAGATTTATACCCTAATAGTTCGTATCTTAGCCGGGCTGAAAATATTTACACCAGCAGTAAACGATTAAAAGAAAACCTCTACAAACATGGATTTTAAGAAAACAAACGCTGAACAAAGTATTGTAACACGTGACATCCGTAAATTTGACGGACCAACCGGCAATATTTATGAGGCGGTATCTATCATGAGCAAGCGTGCGAACCAGGTTAGCTCTGAAATTAAGGAAGAGCTTTCAGGTAAACTTCAGGAATTTAGCAGTCACACAGATAACCTTGAAGAGGTGTTTGAAAACCGCGAGCAGATCGAGATTTCGAAGCATTATGAAAAGCTGCCTAAACCGACGCTTATCTCTATCCAGGAATTTCTTGAAGACAAGATCTATTACAGGAATCCTTTAAAGGAAACAAAATAATATTCTGAATTGAAAATGAAAGGCAGTAGGCGATAGCACTACTGCTTTTTTGCTTTAAGACAATGCTGAAAGGAAAAAAAATAATTTTAGGAGTTACCGGTGGCATCGCTGCTTATAAAAGTGCGCACCTTGTGCGCCTCTTAATCAAGGCTGGCTGCGAGGTGAAGGTCATTATGACTCCATCAGCTACCGATTTTGTTACTCCCAAAACGCTTTCTGTTTTAAGCAAAAACAAAGTATGGATAGATTTCTTTGACGGAGAAGGTAAGTGGAACAATCACGTTGAAATAGCTGAATGGGCTGATCTGCTGCTTATAGCACCCCTCACAGCCAACACCCTGGCGAAAATGGTAAGCGGGCTCTGTGATAACGTTCTGCTGACCGCATATTTGTCAATGCGGAAACGCACAGTTGTAGCGCCCGCCATGGACCTGGAGATGTACCAGCACGCAACTGTAAAGAAGAACCTTACGGAGTTGTCCTCTTGCGGTATTTCAGTTATCCCGGCTGCTGTTGGTGAGTTGGCCAGCGGGTTATCAGGTGAAGGAAGGATGGCCGAACCTGAAGAGATAATGAAATTCCTGTCTGCTCATTTTGGATCGGGCTTACCTCTTGCAGGAAAATCAGCTCTTGTAAACGCCGGTCCAACCTACGAATCTATAGACCCCGTGAGATTTATCGGCAACCGGAGTTCAGGCAAAATGGGAATTGCACTTGCAGAAAGTCTCGCTTCTGCGGGAGCCTCCGTTACCCTGGTACTGGGGCCTTCGTCATTGGTTCCGGAGGATAAATCCATAAAGCTGATCAATGTTGAAAGCAGCTCTGACATGTACAGGGAAACGATCGGGAGCGCCGCAGGCAAAGACATCATTATTTGCTCGGCGGCGGTGGCAGATTACAAGCCTGCAGAAACCAGTTCGCAAAAGATAAAGAAGAAAGAAACTTCTCTCAACCTTGCATTGGTGAGAACCCAGGACGTGCTGGCAGAACTCGGCCGCATTAAATCAGGCTATCTGCTGGTTGGTTTTGCACTTGAAACGGAGAACCTGCTGGAAAATGCAAAAGATAAATTAAAGAAAAAAAATCTCGATATGATCATTGCCAACTCCGCAACAGAGTCGGGAAGCGGTTTTGGAGGTAACACAAACAAAGTTACAATTGTTGATAAGCACAATAAAATCACTAATTTTGAGTTAAAGTCCAAACAAGCGGTAGCTGCGGATATTGTGCAACACATCATTTCCCTCATCAAATAAATGAAAAAACTGATTCTTTTTATCCTCTGTGGTTTATTATGCTATGTGTCTGTATTCTCACAAGAGCTAAAGTGTGAGATCTCGATCAATACCTCGCAGATCCAGGGTACTGCCAACAAGCAGATATTTGACCAGCTTCAAAAGGCCATTTTTGAATTTATGAACCAGACAAAATGGACAAATGAAACTTTTTCTCCCCAGGAAAAAATTGAATGCACTTTTTTTATCAATGTAGACAACCAGGTCAGCACTGATGAATATGCTGGCTCCCTGCAGGTAATTTGCAGCCGGCCTGTTTACAAAAGCTCATATATGTCGCAGATCGTAAATATTGAGGATGATAAATTCCAGTTCAAATTCCAGCAGTTTTCCAACCTGGAATTCAACATCAACACTTTTCAGAACAATCTCACTTCGGTACTTGCATTTTACGCTTACGTTGTGATAGCAACTGATTACGACACTTTTTCTCCTCTTGGCGGCACACAGTACTGGCAAAAGGCACAACAGATCGCCAATAATGCACAGAATGCCCGGGAGCCAGGATGGACGAACAGTGGCCAGGATATAAGAACGCGCTGGTGGCTTGTTGAAAACGCCATGCAGCCAATCTTTAAAGGCATCAGGGATTGTATGTACGAGTATTGCCGCCTTGGTCTCGACATAATGTACACCACACCTGAAGAGGGACGGAGTAACATTCTGAAGTCACTAAAACACCTTGAAACGGTGGCCAAAAGCCGTCCGGCATCCTATAACATGCAGCAATTCTTTAACGCCAAGCAACAGGAGATCATAGGCATCTTTAAAGAAGCAACCCCGGAAGAAAAAACAAAGGTTATTGAATTGCTTGCAGTAGTAGACCCGGCTGGAACAACCAAGTACGCACAGATCCTTGAAGGTGGAATGAGGTAGGGTTATTAAAAACCCGTTCCAAAATTAGTAGTACTTGTGCGTTTCATTGGCTGGATGGTCATCACCGGAATATTGCTCACGTCAACGATCTTCTGAGCGTCCGTACCTTTAAAGAATTCACCCACGTTAAGATCTGGTTTATTCATTATCATAATAAGATCTGCCTCGATCTTATTGGCATATTCAACAACAGTAGTGGCGATATCAACAGCCGGAATTGATTTATTAGTGCAGGAGATGTTCTTGCTTTTAATGAACTGCTTAACCTGGTGACTATAAGCCAGTAATTTATTCTCATAATCTGAATCAGATTCACTGAAAACGCCTAGTACCCTGATACTTGCTCCAAAATAATGGGCAAACTGGATAGCCACGTCCACTTTTTCACGTGTTTCCGGTGAAAGATCGAGCGGAAGAAGGATGTTTTCGCAGCCATCGCGGTGGTCGTTACCCCTGATGGTTATAACAGGACAAGGAGCTTTGCGGATGAGTTTGCTGGCACTTGAGCCAATAATGTTGCGGAACCGCATATGGCTTTCAAGCCCCACAATAATGAGTGTTGCACCGATCTCTTCCGCTACACGGTCGGTTTCTTCGTAAATGTCGCCTTTCACGTTCATAAATTCGGTAGGAACCCCGCTTTCATGCTCGGTTTGCTTGGTAAGCTTATTTAAGGCATCATAACTTTCTTCCCCTGATTTAGTGAATACATGCAGCAAAATCAGCTTTGAGTGCGTGTATTTGGCCAGGTTATAGGATTGTTTGATTGCAAATAAGGATTGTTTGGTAAAATCAATGGGGATCAGAATGATCCCTCGTTCTTTAATCTGCATAGCTGGATTTAATCAGATACAAAAATAGTTTTTTTTGCCTGTTGAACCTGATTTTCCCCATTTTTTGGATAAAAGAGAATAATTTACGATATTTGCAGCCTCTAAAACAATATAAAAAAACAAGAAAATGGCAGTAAAGATTAGACTACAGAGACATGGTAAAAAGGATTCAGCTTTTTATCACCTGGTAGTTGCGGATGGTCGGGCACCACGCGATGGAAAATTCATTGAAAAATTAGGCGTTTACAACCCTACAACAAACCCTGCAACAATTGACATCAATTTTGATTCAACACTAAGCTGGTTAATGAAAGGCGCGCAGCCTACAGATACCTGCCGTGCGATCCTTTCGTACAAAGGTGTGATGATGAAAAAACACCTTCTTGAAGGGGTGAAAAAAGGTGCGTTGACTGAAACGCAGATGGAACAAAAATTCACAAAATGGCTGGATGAGAAATCCGGAAAGATCCTCGGTAAGCACGATCGTTTAAAATCGGCTTCTGAACAAAAAGCAAGTGATCGTTTCAAAGCTGAAAATGCGGCCAAAGAAGCGAAAGCGGCAAAAGTGGCTGCAAAAAATGCAGCAGCAAAAGCCACATCTGAAGAGGCACCTGCGCAGGATGCAGCGCCTGCTGAAGAAAATAATGGTTAATCAATCGTAAAATTCTGGAAACCGTCCCCCTCAGGGACGGTTTTTTTATAACATCAAACTGTGAAACTGATCGCTGATAGCGGGTCTACAAAAACCGACTGGTGCCTGATGGAAGGCAGCCAGGTTTTGGTACGTATAAAAACGCCCGGATTTAATCCCTATTTCCAGACACGCAGGCAGATTGCGGATGAGATCGTATCAACCCTGAAGCCGCACCTGCAATCATATATCGGCAGCATTGGGGAGATCCACTATTATGGTACCGGCTGTTCAACGGCTGAGAACTGTAAAGTGATCAGTGACTCGCTCACGGACAGTCTTGATGTAACAAATAACTTTGTGGCACACGATCTGCTGGCAGCAGCAAGGGCATTGTGCCAGAACGAGTGGGGCATTGCCTCAATTCTTGGGACAGGAAGTAACAGCGGTCTTTATGATGGCAACCAGGTTATTGAAAATGTTCCTTCAACCGGTTATCTGTGGAGTGATTACGGTGGAGGATCGCAGATAGGAAAGTTTTTTATCCGGGAATATTTTGAAGACAGGATGCCTGCAGATCTGAAAACGGAATTTGAAGCGGCAGGATATAACCGGGAAGTTATTCTTAATAATGTTTATAAAAGCGCAGTACCCGCAAGATACCTTGCTTCTGTGACCCTGTTCGCGCACCAGTTCAAAGATCACTCATTTGTAAAAAAGATCCTGAAAGAGTGTTTTGATTCTTTTTTCGAGCAGCAGGTGGATAAATACACCGACTCGAAAAAATATAAAGTTCATACTGTTGGTTCAGTAGGTTATTTTTTTCAGCAGCAGATCGCCGAAGTTGCATCAAATCACGGGTATCACATGGGCAACGTTATTCAATCGCCCATGGAAGGTTTGATCACCTATCACTCCGTATAAGATCAGTGGATAATTACCTTTTTCCTGGTGATTCCCCCATCATGTTCTAAACAAAAAAAGTATACGCCTTCCGGGAGCTCCACCTGCACTGGCTGCCCGCTTATATAAACATGTTCGCTGACTACTTCTCCTAAACTATTGATAATTAAAAGCGAACAGTTGTTTACCTGTTCATGTAGTTTAATTGTGACGAAACCAGCAGACGGGTTAGGGAAAATAGAAACGAACTCATTTTCATTCTGCAAAATTCCCGTACAGATCGTTGTTGTCTGGGTGATCATCGCCGGGCTGATGCAGCCATTCACGTCAGTACCTGTAACGGTGTATGTAGTGGTGACAGTTGGATTTACTACTATAACGCTGCCTGTCTGACCTCCGCTCCATACATACGAACTCGCGCCGGTGGCGGTGATAGTGGCAGTATAACCGGAACAAAATTTTGCCGGACCTTTAATTGAGGCGGTGACCGTTGGCAGCGGATTCACAACGGTGGAATAGGTGGTACTGTTTTCGCAACCTTCGGGGCTGGTTCCAAGCAGTGTGGTAATGTAAAGTGGTCCGCTTGGAATTACCGAACTTGTCGGCAGCGTGGAGCCGTGACTCCAGGTATAACTCGCTGCACCGGTTGCCGTAAAAGAAGCAGGTGAACCAGCGCATACAGCTGTTGGTCCTGAAATGCTGAGATTAGGAACAGGATTTACAATTATTGTAATGCTTCCTGATCCTTTACAACCATTTAGATCCGTTGCCTGAACAATTAGTGTAGGATCAGGAGAACCGTTAAGTACAACCTGCACAGAGCTTCCAGACGCGCCGTTGCTCCATGAATACGTGGACGCACCGGTGGCAGATAAATTCACAAGTTCACCATCACAGCCTGACGCAGGTCCGGTCACATTTATTTTGGGCAGTGGGTTAACTGTAATACTTACGAGAGCGCGCGGGTACATTGTGCAATTATTTGAGGAAGCATAATATGAATAAACGCTTTGAGTTGATGTAGCCGTTAAAACAGGCGTGCTGAAAACACTACCGCTTCCGATAGAGGATGTTCCAGACGGTGTTGCAAACCATTGAACCGCCGAATTGTATTGGTTATAGGCCGTAAGTGTAACGGAATTTCCTGTGCATAAACTGGCAGAGGTGGTTATAACACTGTCGGGATTGCAAGGTGGTACATAGCGCCAGAGGTCATTCAGATCTCCGATGTTTGCAAGCGTATCGTATCCGCGTCCGCCTAAAATGTAAAAAGCTTCAGGGGTTTCACGCCATGAAATGTTATAAAACCTTCCTGATGGAATATTGTTTGCGTGTGCAACACCTTTGGTACCATAGATCGCGGTATTAGTGGCCGTGGTCGGTCCTTTCATAAATGTCCATTGATTGTTTGTCGGATCATACCGAAAGAGGTCACTCAGATAACCAAGGGATCCGGCATAACCTTCTCCGCCGAACATCCAGAAATTACCATCTTTATCCTTCCACGTGGCCGATGCAAAACGGGCACCAGGCAGCGTGGCCGAAGAAGGTGTTCCTTTCGTTCCATAAACCGGCTGCTGATTGTTAAGGTTTGAACCATGGATCCATGTCCACAAATTTGTAGTCGGATCATATTTCCACATATCGCTTAGCCACCCCAGTAATGAAGCGCCCCGGCCTTTACCTCCGAAGAGGTACAGGTTACCTGAGGCATCTCTCCAGCATCCCGGAAATTCACGTGCGCCTGGTATGTTAGCTACGTTGGCAACTCCCAGTGTGCCATGATTAGTAAACTGGTTCGCTGTGTTTGCACCTGATACCCAAGTCCAATCGTTGGTTGAGGGATTATAGCTCCAAAGATCATTCAGGTGATTGGGTCCCGTAAAAGCACCTCTTCCTCCAAACAACCACAATTTACCGGCAGGATCGTACCAGGCGCCTCCTCCGCTGCGTGAAGGCGGCAGATTGGTTCCTGCAGCAGTGCCTTTAGTGCCGTAAACTCCCGGTTGGTTTGTGATGGTATATCCTTTTACAAATGTCCACTGGTTTGTTGAAGGGGAATATTTCCAGAGATCTCCCAGGGTCTCTGCCGACGTGATGGCGACTGCTCCAAAGCCTTCGCCGCCAAAAAGCCAGAAGTTTCCCGAGGCATCTGTCCAGAAGATGGGAAATTCGCGGGCACCCGGTTCGTTTGTTGGCGAAGGTACACCCTGTGTTCCGTATATTCCAAGGGCATTAGCTGCGGCACTCCCTCTGATCCAGGTCCATTGATTCGATATAACATCGTATTTCCAGAGGTCATTCATCCAGCAAATGGTATGTGTTGAATCATAACCTTCACCTCCAAACAGCCAGAGATTACCCGAGGCATCCGTCCAGGTGGCGGATCCATGACGTCCGCCCGGATCATTGCCATTTGACATGGTTCCCTTGCTACCGTAAACGCCCGGCACATTTTTGGCCTGGCTCCCGCGCAGCCAGGTGAAATTCTGTGTATGTGCAGCGCTTAGAGATAGTATAAATAACAGGCAGAATAAAGATCTTTTCATAGGGAATGCGTTTCGCTAAATGTAAAAAACTCTGTAATATTTAATTGCTCATAATTGTCAATACTTTGACACAGTGAGGGAAGGGGGCAGATGAATTATGGAATGGATTCCAGGAAGGAATTATATTGCAAAAAAAAAGCTGCCTTTTCAGGCAGCCTTTATATTATGCTTCTTTTTTTTCCGTCACACCTTCGGGTTTCGGAAGAAGTGCCTTGCGGCTTAGTTTGATCTTTTTCGTTTTTGGATCATCTCCAACGTATTTCACTTTCACGATATCACCTTCTTTTAATACTCCTTCAAGAGTATCAATACGTTTCCAGTCGTATTCGCTGATGTGCAGCAATCCGTCCTTACCTGGCAGGATCTCCACGAAAGCTCCATACGGCATGATGGTTTTCACTTTAGCATCATAAACATCACCAATATCAGGAACGGCAACAATACCTTTGATCCTTGTTTTGGCTGCAGTTACATCGTTAAGGTTTGTACCGAAGATCTCAACAATACCATTTTTACCTTCTTCAGTAATTACAATGGTTGTGTTTGTTGCTTTTTGCATTTCCTGGATCACTTTTCCTCCAGGTCCGATTACAGCACCAATGAATTCTCCACCGATAACAATACGTTCGAAGCGCGGAGCATGTGGTTTGTAATCTTCACGCGGAGTGTCGATCGCTTTCAGCATCTCGTTCATAATGTGCAACCTGCCGTCTTTAGCCTGTTGCATTGCTTTAGCCATTACTTCGTAAGGAAGCCCGTTAACTTTAAGGTCCATCTGCACTGCAGTGATACCGTCGCGGGTTCCGCAAACTTTAAAGTCCATATCACCCAGGTGATCTTCATCGCCAAGGATATCGGAAAGAATAGCATAGTTATTTTTTTCGTCGGTGATCAAACCCATCGCAATTCCTGCAACTGGTTTTTTGATCTTAACTCCCGCGTCCATTAAAGCAAGTGTTCCCGCACAAACGGTAGCCATACTGGAGGAACCGTTACTTTCGAGGATATCGCTCACAATACGGATAGTGTATCCTGTGTCCATAGGAACAACTTTTTTAAGTGCTCTCAGTGCAAGGTTACCATGACCAACTTCACGACGGCCCGGACCACGGTTTGGTTTTGCTTCACCTGTGCTGAATCCCGGGAAATTGTAATGTAACAGGAATGTTTCTTCACCCTGGTTGAAGGCACCGTCGATCCTTAATTTATCAAGCGGAGTACCTAAAGTAACTGTGGTAAGAGATTGTGTTTCGCCGCGTGTAAATACCGCGCTTCCGTGTGGAGATGGCAGGTAGCCAACTTCAGCCCAGATATTACGGATATCAGTGGTTTTGCGACCATCAAGACGAACTTTTTCATCAATAGCCATACGACGTACAGCTTTGTATTCAACTTCGTGATAATATTTGTTGATGAGCGATTCTTTTTCTTTTAATTCTTCAGGAGAGTATTGTTTTTTAAACTCTTCAAGAGGTGCTTTGAAGTTCGCCTTGCGGTTGTGTTTGTTACCATCCAGTTTGCGGGCAGCAGCATACACAGCATCGTAAGTTTCCTTCATTACTTTTTCGCGAAGATCAGCATCATTGGTTTCATGATTATACTCGCGTTTTGGCTTTAATCCTGCTTTCTGAGCAAATTCATTAATGGCTTTAATCTGGATCTTGATTGCTTCGTGCGCAAATTTGATCGCTTCAAGCATTTCCTCTTCGCTCACTTCATTCATTTCACCTTCCACCATAGCGATGTCAGTTGCTGAAGCAGCCACGATCATATCAATTGTGCTGTTTACCATTTCTGATTTTACAGGATTGATAACCAGTTTGCCGTTGATCTTACCAACACGCACTTCACTGATAGGACCGTTGAATGGGATATCGCTAACTGCAATTGCAGCTGAGGCTGCAAGACCTACTAATGCATCAGGCATATTTTCCTTATCGGAAGAAATAAGTGAAAGCATTAACTGGGTATCAGCATGATAATCATCGGGGAATTGCGGGCGCATAGCACGATCAACGATACGGCTGATAAGCACCTCGTAATCTGAAAGTTTTGCCTCACGTTTAAAAAAACCACCAGGGAACCTTCCTGAAGAAGCGTATTTTTCCTGATAGTCTACGGTTAATGGAAGAAAGTCAACGCCCTCTTTCGCATCTTTATTACTTACAATTGTGGCAAGGATCATTGTGTCGCCTAAGCGTACTACAACTGAACCGTCGGCTTGTTTAGCCAGTTTGCCTGTTTCCATGCTGATGATACGGCCATCGCCGATATCAAAGCTGTGAGTGATTCCTGTTTGTGACATGTTTTTTTGATTAGTTCCCCGACGTTTTCGGGGATGTTTATTTGTTATATTAAATTATCTCCTGTTAACAAAAAAGGCATTCCGAATTGTATTTCGAAATGCCCCTTCCAATAAATCCAATACCGGTTATTTACGGATATCCAATGTTTTAATGATAGCGCGGTAACGCATCAGGTCATTCTTCTTTAAGTAATCCAATAATGCACGACGCTTTCCAACAAGATTTAAAAGAGCACGCTGAGTACCGAAATCCTTTTTATTATCTTTCAGATGGCCGGTTAAATGGTCAATACGGTGGGTAAACAGTGCTATCTGTGACTCAGAGCTCCCGGTGTTCTTTTCAGCTCCGCCATGTTTTTTAAAAATCTCTTTTTTTACTTGCGACGTTAAATACATTATCCAATTTTTTTATAGGGCACAAATATAAAGAATTAATGGAAAATGACAAAATTTTAGGTGTTTTTCGAGGTTTTTTATACTCAATCAACCCTCCCATGGCAAGTTTTGCAGCTGGGACTTCAAAAAGCGGTAAAAATATGCAATAAAACCGGGGAAATAAATCAACAGAACCATCCGGCCACATGCGCAAAATATTGGTATTCAATTATAACTCTTTTACGCAAAATAACAATCAATGCTTAAAAAGCCAATATTTTACCTGGGGGCGGTACTGTTTTTCAACGCATGTACCAGTAATAAATTTTTACATCAACGCTATACTAGTTTTAAAAGTGGGAGTGGTGGCACCTCGTCACAAGTTGCCAGGGCAGAGCATCTGAATCCAGTTAAATTAACTGAGCTGAAGGGAGGAACCACCAGAAACGAGATTGAAGGAGAGGTACTCGTTGCCGCGTTTCCTGCACCCAGAACGCCACAGCTTCCGACTGCCGTTACTAAAACATCTGTAATGACAAGCGTCTCGCGTGTTACAAGTGCCGTTAAATTTAAAGTTATCACTGAAAACAAAGAGATCAAAAAAGAAAGAAAGAAATTCATCTTTGGTTTGATCAATTCTGTACTGGGCCTGGTAATAAGCATTCTCCTGATCGTACTAGTAGTAGTATTAATCCTCGCTCTTATATAAAAAAAAAGACCCCATCATTTTTGATGGGATCTTTTTTTAAATAGCATCACTGTCAGTTTTTGATCAGTCGTGTGGTTCCGAGAATTGAATTATTGCGGGAGATCTTAATAATATATATTCCTTTCGGCTGTTCGCTCAGGTCAAGCTGATATAATTCAACGCTCGCTGTCTCCACGCGAATAAGCTGGCCCAGGGGCGAGTAAATTTCGATTACTGTCGGTATTGCACTTTCTCCAAAGTCAAGCATAACCACGCCCGAGGTGGGATTCGGGAACATCCGGTAGCCCGCGAAAACGTCATCTTCGAGGCCTGTGCAGTTGCTGATAGTGATACTCACCTTAGCAGATGAAGGACATCCTGCCGCGTTATACCCGGTAACTGTAAAGTTCTGCGGTATAGTGTTTGTTGGGGTAATAACGATTGAGGAGGTGGTTGCACCATTACTCCACGAGTAGGTTGTTCCACCAAGTGCGGTAATTGTATTTTTATCGTTCTTGCACATAAAGGTCCGCGTGGCTGAAGCGGTAACAGTTGGATTCTCGTTTACTGAAACTGTGAGTGAAGCCGAACCCGGACAACCTGTGGGACCTACGCCGGTTACATTATAAACAGTGGCAACACTGGGCGACACCGGCAGTGATACAAAAGAGAAGGTTGAATTCCATACATAGTTTGAACCTCCGCTGGCCGTTAGCGTAATTGTTGTGCCGCGGCAGATTGCAGTATCGGGTGTGGCTTTAATAGTTGTTGAATTCACGGTGACATTTACTGTCTTGCTCATTAAACAGCCAAGAGCATCTGCCCCGGTTATTGTAAATGCTCCGCTCACCAAAGGTGTGGCATTTATGGACGCGGTGTTTACCGTAGTTGAACCTGTGTTCCAGGTATAGGATGCGGCGCTGCCTGCCAGAAAATTAACCTGTCCTCCCTTGCAGATAGTAGTGCTGGCTGGTGAAGCAGTTAAATTTGAAAAGGATTGTACAGATACGGCAATTGCAGTATTGCTGATACAACCTGCCTGGTTTTTTGATGTTACCGTGTACAGGGTTGAAGTTACGGGATACTCAATAATAGTAGAGGCATTGTTATTTGTACTCCAGGTGTACGTAAAGCCTCCGCTTATGGAAAGGGTTACCGGGTCGCCCTGGCAAATAGTAGCGGAGCTAGCTGTTATTGCCAGCGGAAATGGAGTTACGTTTAAAACCGCAACTGTTGAAACAGAGCAGCCAAGTGTATTAGTAGCCGTTACAGTGTATTGAGTGTTTACTGTTGGCGAATTAACTACAATACTTGAGGTTGTGGCGCCTGTGCTCCAGCTGTAATTTGAAGAGCTGATCGCTTGCAGTGTGGCAGTGCTTCCGCAGCTTACTACCTGGGGAGCTGCGGACAGCTGTATATTTGGCTGAAAAATTCCGTGAATTCCAAAATATCCGTAGTTAGCTGTAAGCGTCACATATGCTCCTCCTGTTATCCCGGTATACGAATATAAAAAAGGTAAGTAATGAGCGCCAACTGTACCATAAGGGAAATAACCTATCGATCCAACCGTTTGTGCCATTCCCAGGTTATAGGAAGTTCCTGAAGTAAGGGGCTGCGGTGAAAAAGTAAAGGTTATGTAGGTGCCCAGCATAGTGGAGGTGATACTGATAGTATTTGAAGTAGCAATAATATTTCCTGTATTACTTTGCAGCACGCCAAAAACATTCTGCCCGACACTTGCTGTATTCGTACTGATTGCAGCACGAACAGCTATTAAAGTTGAAGCCACAGGATTAGAGTAGGACGTTGAAAGAATGCCGGCGCCGGTATTAAAACCTACCTGGAATAAAGTATAATTACCCTGGGGCGGATTATTTGACCACTCGTTGCAGGTGACAACCTGTGTATAGGTTGTTGAGTTATTCAGATTATTCTGATCCGAAGCAACCGAGACCGACAGAGTGTTGATACCGGGATTGACCGGATTAAAGCCTGGAAACTGCACCGTAGCAAAGGCGCCGGCCACCAGTGACGAAACTACCTGGGTATTATTAAACGTATTAGCCCCGCTTACATTTAAGGTAACATTAAAGTTGGAGAGGTTGGTATTGCTCAGGTTTCGAACCAATGCCGTTACCGTATGGGCCGATGCAAGCATGGCTGGTGTTCTGCCCTGGGCAAGGATAGTGAATACTTCCACGTCATTTGAATTGTTATTTGTGAAACCGAAAAGAAAAGACGGACGAGTGGAAGTCACTGTCAGTGACGACGGAGCAGAAGTTGCCGAGAATCCTATGGCGCCGGCACCTCCCGGAAGTGGCAGGCGGGTTACTTCGCCGAGATAGCTCGCTGCCCCTGTGCTGAATGAGGTTCCCAGCCAGTCATAAGCAACGTACAAACCTCCTCCGGTATAAGTAAATGGCGTTGATAAAGTGATAAAAATAGAAGTTGAGCCCGCTGAAAGAGGAATGGTCATTGCACTGGCGTAAACCTGCGTCATACCTCCCAGTGCTGCTGAAAAGCTGCTGCCCTTCTGGTAAGTATTGTCAGCAGTGTTTTGCAGATAAAGAGTAAAGTTGCCTGATGCAGCAGAGCCAGCTGTTCCAATGCTTAAGCTAAATCCAAATTGTGTAATGCTTGTTCCCGGGGTGATATTCTTTAACTCATCCTGCAGCACAAGAAATGCAGCATTGTAATAAGTATGGGCTGACGAGCCGTTAGGCGCCCTGTTTACGTTTGCGGTGTTGTCATGCAGTGGCGCTTGTACTACCAGGTTTGCCTGGGCAAAAATCTGCGAGAGCGACATAAGCATAAGAAAACTTAGGTAGATCTTTTTCATAGCTCTTTAAATTAAGGGGTTTGCTTTATTTATAAAAATACAATAATTCCTTAAAGTGAAGATTGTACACCTGTTTTTTAACAGGCAAAAAAAATCCGGCTATTGCCGGATCAGTTTTGAAGAATTATTTCTGGATAATTATTTTTTAGCGTCGGCAAGGAATTGCGCAAGGCCGCTGTCTGTTAAAGGATGTTTTAGTAATGCAGTGATCGCACTTAAAGGACAGGTTGCTACATCGGCGCCCATCTTAGCACATTCAATAATATGAATTGGGTGACGCACGCTGGCTGCGAGGATCTCCGTTTCAAATCCATAATTATCGTAAATGGTACGGATATCCTCAATGAGGCGTAATCCATCAGTACTTACATCATCGAGCCTGCCAATAAAAGGCGACACATAGGTGGCACCCGCTTTTGCGGCCAATAGCGCCTGTCCGGCAGAAAATACGAGGGTACAGTTGGTCCTGATACCTTTATCAGCAAAGTACTTAATAGCCTTTACACCTTCTTTGATCATGGGGATTTTCACAACGATCTGCTCATGAAGATCGGCAAGGATCTCACCTTCCCGCACCATTCCTTCGTAATCTGTTGAAAGGACCTCTGCACTGACATCGCCTGTAACGATATTACAGATGTCGATATAGTGTTTAAGGATGTTGTCGTTCCCCTTAATGCCTTCTTTGGCCATAAGTGAAGGATTGGTGGTTACACCGTCAAGCACACCCATATCCTGGGCCTCCTTTATCTGTGCCAGGTTGGCTGTGTCAATAAAAAATTTCATCTTAATAAATTAGGGCACAAAGATAAAGGAATGAAATCAACATATAAAGCAGCATCCCAAATAATTGCTACTGTTTTTGAGCTGCATAAGAATTTACCGCCCGGGCGCAGACCCATGCAGTGCTCCAGGCCGCCTGGAAATTGAACCCCCCGGTGATGCCATCAATGTTTAATACCTCTCCGCAAAAAAAGAGTCCTGGTACGATCTTGCTTTCCATGGACTTGAAATTCACCTCTTTTAAATTGACACCCCCGCACGTAACAAATTCTTCTTTAAAAGTGGTCTTACCTTTCATATGATAACGGCTTTCCACAATGAGGTCAAGCAACGCCTCGAAGCTCTTTTTGCCTGTTTCGGCCCAGGTCATCTTCACCGGGATCCCTGCTAAAGAACAAAGATGTTCCCATAATCTTCGTGGAAGCATAAAGCCGGGATTAGAGTAGGGGGAAGCTTTATGATGTTTATTTCTCAGATCAACTAAAACTTCACGTGCGGAGTTTTTTGCATGTGGAAATGCCCAGTTGACGGAAATTTCTGACTCGTACCCATTCTGATGAAATTGCTGTGCCGCAAAAGCAGAAAGTTTCAGAACTGCCGGCCCGCTTAAGCCCCAGTGCGTGATAAGCACAGGACCATTGTAACTCAACTTCGCGGGTTTCGCCAGAACTTGTGCGTTTTCTACTGCAACGCCCTGCAACTCTTTTACCAATGGTTCAGCTGGTAGATTAAATGTAAACAGGCTCGGAATGGGCTCGTCGATGCTGTGTCCAAGGTTCTTTAAAAAGTCGTACGCTCCCGATTTGGGATGCCCCCCGCTGGCGCAGATAACATGATCTGCTTCAAAATTTTCCCTGTTCGTCTTTATATTAAAACCAGCATCATTTTTTCTGATGGCAAAAACCTCGCAGGAAGTAATAATTCGAATTTTAAGATCTTTGCACAATTTCATGAAGCAGGAAATAATCGTTTCACTGCTATCGGAAACCGGGAACATGCGTCCGTCACTTTCTGTTTTTAGTTTCACGCCCTGCTGCTGGAACCATGTTATTGTGTCGTTAACACTAAATTGTGCGAACACCTGCCGCAGTTCCTTATTTCCACGGGGGTAATTTTTTATCAGTTCAGAATTATCGAAACAGGAATGTGTGACGTTGCATCTCCCACCGCCTGAGATACGCACTTTGGAAAGCAATTTCGTGGTTTTTTCAAGGATGGTGATCTCGTACTCCGGACTCATGATGGCAAGGTTTATAGCCGCAAAGAAACCTGCAGCACCGCCACCAATTACAATTGTTCTTTTTTTCTCAGAAGGTAAGCCGTAAATCATTCATTCTTGAGCAATTCCACCCACCCTTTAACAGCAGGCCTGCCATCACCTGGTTCAATTATGTAGAAGTATGTAGAGCTTGAAAGGCGCGCTGCCTGGTCTTTATCGGGCCATGCATTACTTCTGTTGTCATATCCCTTAGTCTCGAACACCGGCGCGCCCCAGCGTGTGTAGATCGTTACGCGGTTATTCGGAAATTCGTCAATGTTCACTATTTCCCAGGTATCATTAATTCCATCACCATTCGGAGTAATCGCATTGTAGATCTTCAGCTCGCAGGGTCCATTCTGGTCAAGCACAGTCACAGTCATTACGGTACTGTCGGTCACCACGTAGTTGCTGTTCACCGTGTAGGTTACAATACGCAGGATTGGATACTCACCTTTAGAAAGGCTATCCATGGCAGGGCAATTACGGCCCGGACATAATAAGGTATCCCATTCGTACCTCACGAGGTGGAGAGGATAATTTACGTTGCTTTCAAGGTGTATCACAGCATCATTTTTATCGGTGCAGCTTACATTAGTCACGATCGTGTTTGTAGTGATGCTCGCGAAGCAGGAGGTGAGGATTCTTACAGTTGTTGAGGAGCTTTTGCAGCCATGCAGGTCCGTAGCTGTTACAGTATAAGTAGTTTCTACCAATGGTGACACAGTGATCGATGAAGCTGCTTCCCCGGTGTTCCAGGTATAAGTGGACGCACCGCTGACACTAAGAGTCGCAGTTTCTCCGGGACAGGAAGGACTGCTGGCAACAAGGTTTAAGAGCGGAAGATCGTACACAGTGACAGAGATTGTGGCACCTGAGCTACAGCCATTTTTGTCGGGGCCTGTAACCTAATAAGCAGATGTGGCAACAGGTGTAAACGACTGCCCGTTTACAACAGAATTATTCCACGTGTATGTTAACGCTCCGGAAGCAGTAAGTGTTACCGGATCTCCCAGGCAGACGGCAGAATTTGTGCTGTTTGTGAGGATAACGGGCAACTGGTTAACCAATACATTAACCGGCGTTGAAGATGGCGATAAACAGCCAGCGGTGCTGGTCCCTGTAATTGAATAGGTGGTAGTAACAGCCGGTGTTACGGTAAATGTGCCGCCGCTGATGGAATAGGTGCTTGCGCCCGCGGGAGAGATCACAAAACTTCCTCCTCCGCAAATTGTACCATTGTTTGCTGTTATTAATGGCAGGGCATGTACAGTGATCTCGGTGACTGCAGCACTTGCCGAAACACAGCCCAGTGAGCTTGTACCGGTTACAGAATAAGATGTAGTTACGGATGGACTTACATTAAAAACACTGCCGGTGATACTGTATGTGGCGGCACCGGATGGAATTATAGAAAAAACAGAACCGGCGCAGATGCTTCCGGAATTAACTCCAAGCACAGGTAACGAATGAACGGTGACAGAACTTATGGCAGTGTTAGATGAGATACAACCATACTGACTTGCGCCAGTAATTGAATATGAAGTGGTAGAGGCCGGACTCACCGAGAATGAATTTCCCGTAATGCTATAAGTTGCACCTCCGGCCGGAATAATAACAAATTGCTGTCCCTTGCAAATGGTACCGCTATTTACTGAGATGACAGGAAGCGCGTAAACGGTAATAGTTGCAACTGCGGTATTGGAAGACGCGCAGCCAACAGAGCTTGTACCTGTAACAGAATACGAGGTAGTAATGCCGGGGGCTACCGTATACTGGCCGCCGGTAATATTATAGCCTGCAGCACCATTCGGAACAATTGTGAAACTCTCACCAGCGCAAATCGATCCGCTATTAACTGTGATGGATGGACGCGCATGAACTGTTACGTTAGCAATTGCTGCAGCAGCTGACTGACAGCCCAATGAGCTCGTGCCTGTGACGGCATAATTTGTAGTTGTTACGGGACTTACATTAAAGACATTGCCGCTTATGGAATAACTCTGAGCACCTGTTGGACTAATGAGGAAGGAATTACCTTCACAAATACTTCCACTATTTACACTTATCACAGGTAAAGCATATACAGTGACCGATGCCACGGCAGTATTGGTAGCCAGGCAGCCGGCAGAACTGGTGCCGGTAACCGCATATGATGTATTGGTTGCCGGACTGACAGTGAAATTATTTCCAGTGACTGAATATACACTAGCTCCCGAAGGAATAATTGTAAAACTCTTGCCAGAACATACTGTACCGCTGTTCACCGAAATTACGGGGATAGCATGCACGGTTACAGTAACCACGGAAGTATTAGACGACGTGCATCCTAAGGAACTGGTGCCTGTTATAGAATAAGATGTTGTGTTTCCCGGCGCAACAGTAAAGTTATTTCCTGTAATCGTGTATGTGCTTGCACCTCCGGGAATAATAGTGTAGGAGCTCCCCGCGCAGATGCTGCCGCTGTTGCTGGTAATTACCGGCCTCGGTCTCACCGTTACAGTTGCCACGGCCGAAGTAATGGACACGCAGCCGGCCACACTGGTGCCGGATACCGAATAAGAGGTGGTAGTGGTAGGATTTACATTAAAAACTCCTCCGGTTATGCTGTAGGAAGAAGCGCCGGTTGGAATTATTGAGAATGATGATCCACTGCAAATACTGCCACTGTTCACTGAGATTGTTGGAGTTATGTTTACAGTTACATTCGAAATCGCAGGTGCTGCAGACACGCATCCCGCAGTGCTTGTGCCGGACACAGAATAGGTGGTTGATGCGGTCGGAGTAACTATAGCCGTTCCGGATGAATAGGTATAGGTTGATGCACCGGTGGGGGTAAGGGTAATGGAATTACCGCTGCAGATATTGTAATTCGATACAGAGATAGTCGGGTTTGGAAAAGCAGTGAGAGTTCGCGCCAGGGAACTAAAACATCCTGTAAGCGTATTTGTTCCCACAACAGTATATGTGATCGTATTAATGGGTGAAACATTTAGTGTACTAATGGTTATGCCGGTAGACCATGAATACGTATTGGCGCCACTCGCGACTTGCGGAGCGGGAAAACCAGAGCATACGGTTGCTGAGCCCGCAACTGTAATGGTAGGAAGCGGATTTACGATCAATGAGATTGTTGAGGAATTCAGACACCCGTTTGAACCCGTTGCTGTAACTGTGCGGATGACAGATGCTGCTGGAACGTGGGGCACCCCATTTGTTAGTCCCCCTGACCAGGTGTAGGATGCTGCGCCACTGGCCGTTAATGTAACTGAATTACCGGAGCAGGTAGTCAGAGTGCCGGTGTCGTAAACAAGCGTTAATGAGGCATTTGTTACAAAAGCTCGCCAGCCGGGAAAACTTAGAAAATACATTGAAACATTATTGGTCCCGTTTTTTATATAACCAGGGAATGTACCATCGGTTGATACTACAAAATGTTGCGATGAATGGGTTAGAATAGGATTGCCAATCAGATCTCCTGACAAATAAGACCCCAGGCCGGCGTTTGTGCCACCAAAACCCTGGTCAACAGCATCCATTTCGAGGATGGTTCCTCTTAACCGCGTGTTTGGGGGAAGCGGATCTGTAAATGTAAAAAGTATCGGATTGCCGCTGCTGAGAGTGGTTGATCCATTTCCGAGCAGGATGGTAGTGCTGGCGCTGTTTATTTTTACTGCCGGCAACGATTGTGGAATCACCTGGTACACGGTAGAGGTGACGCAACCCAGTGTAGTGCTGCTCAGAGCGGTATATGTAGTGGTGACAGTAGGAGACACGACGACATTTTGACTATTGGAGCCTGTGGTCCAGGTATACCCCGCAGCCGAACCTGCAGAAAGAGTAACAGGTGACCCTGAGCAGTTTGTTGAAGTGACAACACCTACAGGCGGGAGAAACAAATAATAAGAAATAATTGCAATACCATGACCGGTTTGGTTTCCCGCACTAAAACTAATGGACGAAAACAAAACGTCATTAGCATATGATGAGCCTCCGCCGCCACCGCCATTACAGCCACCATCGCCCGACATTCCCCCGGCACCTCCGTAATATCCGCCTCCACCGCCACCTGCACCGTTAAGTCCTGTCTGATTACCACCGTTGCCTCCAGTTCCCAGAATACCGGCCGTTCCAAAAACCCCATTGGTCGGCGCATTAACTGTTGCTCCGCTGATGGCGCCTCCTGAAGTCATCCCTGCACCGGCGCCTCCTGTTCCATAGTTAGCTGCTGTTCCGCCGCTACAGCCCCCATCACCGCCAATTGAACAACCAAATCCTCCTTGTCCGCCATAACCATAAGGAGAGTTGCAAAAACTTCCGCCACCGCCAATACCCGGATACGGACCATAGGCGGTATTGCCACCAGAACCGCCACCTCCGGCTGCAACCATAATACGGTTTGCCAGACCAGAGCCCCCGAGCGTAATATCAGTTGCACCTCCGCCTCCCGCGCCAAAAGTAGCGGCCGGTGTATTTCCTCCATAACCCCCGCCGTTATAACCTCCAGCACTTACAGATCCTTGTCCTCCAACAAAAATGTTATAGAGCTGCCCTGGGGTAACGCTTATCACACCACTCACACTTCCTCCGTTGCCACCTGCAAATGCAGAGCTGCCGCCTTGTGCTCCGCGTAATTCAACAGTCATTGTTGAGACACAAGCAGGTACCGTAAAATTCTGAACGTTCCCAGTATAATAAAATGTTTGTGTGATCTGCGCCCGGCAGAAAATTACAACAATGATAAAGCTGAGCGTAAAAATTTTTTTCACTTAGTTCAATTCAGTAAGTAGTACGGATTAAAGAACGAATTTAAATATTTTAATCAGATACCAGCCAAATAGTTATGTAATAATACTTAGACTATTTGTTGATGTTAAACCAAGGGTTTTCCGGAATGTTTTTCTTTTGCGGACGGGTAAAAACAAAACAAAAGGACCGGCAATAAGAACAGGTCGCACAGCAGTGCCAGGATCACGGTGATACAGATAAGAAATCCGAAATAGAAGGTGCTTTGAAAACTGCTCGTCATCAGGCTCATGAAGCCTCCAACGAGGATAAAGGTGGTGTACAGGATAGGTTTACCGGTTTCAAAATACGTTCGTTTGAAAGCGTATAACATATTCTTGCCTGCACTTCTTTCGAGCCGCAGCCTGGAAATAAAATGAATCGTGTCATCTGTAGCAATTCCAAACGCAATGCTGAAAATCAGCGAGGTGGCGGCTTTGAGTTCAATATTGAAGAATCCCATGATGCCACCGATAAACACCAGCGGAATTACATTCGGTATTATAAATACCAGCACCATCCTCCAGCTTTTGTGCAGAAGTAATGTGAGAAGTCCGATAACAAGAACGGAGAAAGCGAATCCCTGAAGCATGTTGCTGACCATATATTCGTTATTGCGGTCAATGAGGTGCCCTGCGCCGGTGATACTAAATCGCAGCTGCTGAAGGTCGGTATTTTTTTCAAGGAAGATCATCAGATTTTGATTCAGCATCTGCGCTTGTGCGCTTCCGATATCAGCGATCTTCCCGCTGAACCTGGTTTCGCGTCCGTTAAAGGAAACCACGGTAAGAAAAAATTTGTTTTTTTTGTTTGCAAGGATCTTTTTCTTCAGCCCCTCGTATTCTTGTTCTCCGGGGATGACCCTTTCACCGGTTTCGGCCTGCCACATACTTTTAACAATGCCGACCGGCGACAATAAAAATCCGGGATCGTAAGTGGTTTCGATAAAATTTTCCACCTTTTCGAGCTGTTTCAGAATTTTATAATCCCACACAGAGGCGGTTGCAGAAGTTACTTCTACGAATATTTCCAGGGGCCGTGCCCCGCTGTAATTTTGATCGAAGAAATTAAAATCCTGCTTGATCTTAACCTTATCGCTCAGGTCATCCAGCAGAATATTGTTGATGCGGATCTGCCTGATACCAGCAATTGAAACGAGCAATAATACTGCGGTGATGAGCATGATAAGACGCTGATGTCCGAAAACCCAGATCATTGTTTTGCGGATGGCATTAGTTACAGGTTGACTGTTTGCGTCCACTTTTTTACCTGCAGGCGGTGACCAGAAAAACAGGAGAGCGGGTAATAACGTATAAGTAAGGATAAACGCAATTGTGATTCCCAGCGAAGTAAAAAGGCCAAAATCCTGTATGGGAGGAATGTTTGAAAACAGGAGGGAGAGAAATGCAACCACAGTTGTTAGCAGTGTAATGAAAGTCGGCAGCCCAACTTCCCGCCTGATCTTAATCACTATTTTCTCTTTTGGAGTTCCGTTTTTAATTTCCTCAAAATACTTGCTGAAAAAGTGGACCACGTCACTCATACCGGCAATAAATATCATTGTGGGAAGTATAGTGATCATCAGGTCGATTTGTCTTCCGCACAGGTACATAATTGCCAGGGTAAAAAGAATACTGGCAGCAATAATTATTACGGGCAGCACCACGCCGTGACGGCTCCGGAATGTGAACCAGAGAAAAACGGTAATAAGTACTAAGGCGATACAGAGAAACAGGACAAACTCTTTCTGTAAAATCTCGATATACGTTTTCTGGGCAAAGATCCGGCCGGCAACGTGTATATCATCAAAATGATATTTTGCCAGTTCACCTATAACGGCGGCACCCAGCAGATCTGATTTTTTTTTGCTCAGACCCGGCTCGGTCTTTATATAGAGGCAAAGTGAATTTCCTTTCTTCGGAAAAAAGGAACCTGTATACTGACCGGTTTTGTAAATACTTAAGCTATCGCGGCTGTATGTGAGCGGGTCATCAATATTCAACACCGGCTTGGACACCGGGACAAACCCCGAATAATCTACCGATTTAAGATTGGTGGCAGACATTACCTGCCGCACAAAATCCAGTTTTTGCAGAGCATTGGTTAGACTATCGAAGCGTAGTAAAAAGTCTTTTCTGAAAATTCCGTTCTGGTTTTCCGCCGCTATAAGAATAAATTCATTGTCATGTTCAAATGTGGTTCGGTAATGCTGATATAATTCAAGCTCCCTGTCTTCATTTGGAAAAAAGGCCTCAAAGTCATAATTGAATTTTAGTTTGGGAACCAGCGAACCGGCTATTGCTGCTAATACAATAAATAAGAAGATTATCAGCAGATTGTATATTTTCCGGTTTTCGATAGAGGGCAAATCTACGAACTAGGAGGTGATTACTCACTTACCCTTCCAATTTTATACTTTCTTTCGTTCGCCGGGGATAAGTACCCTCACAAAATTGCATCAATCTTCCCTTGTAATTTCCACACGGTAATTACCACCGGATAAATCTAAAAAATGATAAGGTAACCAGTGTTATGAGGATTGAATGCAGTAAAGATATTATCTTTGCGCCTGTTCTGCGGTGACAGAACCTCAAGAAATCTCATCCATAAAAAATTAAACATATGCCAAAAGGAATTTATAAGGTACCAGTTGCAGTAAACGAACCAATAAAAAACTACGCCCCGGGAAGTCCTGAGCGCAAAGAGTTGCAGGCGATGCTGAAAGAACTGAGAAAAAAGGAGATCGACATTCCAATGTATATTGGCGGCAAGGAAGTGCATGAAGGCTCAAAGGTGAGAATAGCTCCTCCGCACGATCATAAACATACCCTCGGATATTTCCATAAAAGTGAAAAAAAACATGTTGAGCAGGCAATTGAAGCTGCTCTTTCGGCGCGGGATAAATGGGCCGCATTAAGCTGGGAGCACAGGGCAAGTATTTTTCTTAGAGCTGCCGAATTGATCGCCGGTCCTTACCGTGCGAAACTGAACGCTGCAACCATGCTGGGACAAAGTAAAAATGCTTTCCAGGCAGAGATTGACAGTGCGTGTGAGATCATTGACTTCCTGAGATTCAACGTACAGTATATGACCGAGATCTACCAGGAACAACCCATTTCATCTCCTGGTGTCTGGAACCGGATAGAGTGGAGGCCGCTTGAAGGATTTGTTTACGCGTTAACACCATTTAATTTTACAGCAATTGCAGGAAATCTGCCGTCGAGCTGTGCCATGATGGGCAACGTGGTTGTATGGAAACCCAGCAACTCGCAGGTATACAGCGCCCACGTTCTTATGGAAGTTTTTAATAAGGCCGGTGTTCCCGCTGGTGTTATTAATCTCATTTTCCCCTCGGGACCAGACGCTGCGGACGTAATTTTTAACCATAAGGATTTTACTGGAATTCATTTTACCGGAAGTACAGCCGTGTTCCAGAATATCTGGCAAACCATTGGTAACAACATCCATAAATTCCGCACTTACCCGCGCATCGTAGGTGAAACAGGCGGAAAGGATTTTATCATGGCACACAGTTCTGCCGATACCAAATCTTTGGCTGTGGCCATCAGTCGCGGTGCTTTTGAGTACCAGGGCCAGAAATGTTCGGCTGCATCGCGCGCTTATATTCCATCGAATTTGTGGGAAGAAACCAAATCATATATCCTGGATGATCTCAAAAATATGAAAATGGGTCCTACTGAAGACTTCACTAATTTTATAAATGCAGTAATTGACGAGAAAAGTTTTGATAAGCTGGTGAGCTACATAGATGCGGCAAAAAAAGATCCTTCAATCGAGATTGTTGCGGGTGGGAAGTATGATAAAAGCAAAGGTTATTTTATTGAGCCAACAATTCTTCTTACTAAAGATCCTTCTTATATCACGATGTGTGACGAGCTCTTTGGGCCAGTGCTTACAATCTATGTGTATGATGAGAATCTTTTTGAGGAAACGCTTGAGATCGTTGATAAAACCTCGATGTATGCACTTACCGGTGCGATCCTTGGCACAGACCGCTACGCACTGGAGCTTGCTACTAAAAAACTGAGCAATGCCGCTGGTAACTTTTACATTAACGATAAATGTACCGGTGCTGTGGTTGGTCAGCAACCTTTTGGCGGCGCCAGGGGCAGCGGAACCAATGATAAGGCAGGGGCAAAGATCAATCTCCTGAGGTGGGTATCACCGCGCACAATAAAAGAAACGTTTGTGCCGCCGGTTGACTTCAAGTATCCATTCATGCAGGCTGATTAACCTATTTGGTAAAAGTTGTTACTGCAGGCCTGAGCTTTTTGCGGGATGATTTAAAAAATCGTACCTTTTTGGACTGAATTTTTGTTCCTCACACACTGAATGAAACCATCATTTAAACTCCTGACTGCCGCCCTGGCGTGCAGTTTTATTACCCTAGCGCAGCAGCCTGGAAACGGCACTGGTTTTCAAAAAACAAAACCTTCGTGCGGCTCAGCGGTGCCCGGACAACAGTGGGAGAATTGGTTCGGAACAGAGATCCAGCAGTATAAAGCCCAGCAGCAGGGCATGAAGGGAGCGGCAGCCACGCATACCATTCCGGTTATCGTGCACGTGATCCATGGCGGTGAGAGTGTTGGCACGTATCCTAACCTGTCGAAGGCACAGATCAATTCACAGATCGGCATTCTTAACCACGATTTCGCAGGAACGGGTTTAAACGTTTCAAATGTACCGCCTGCCTTTGCGAATCTCATAGCTAACTGCGGCATTACATTTTCTCTTGCACTTTTTGACACGCTGGGTAATTTTCTTGCCGAACCAGGTATTGACAGGGTGAATTATGTGAGCAAAGGCTGGCCATCTCCAACCACCCCAGCCAACTCTGCATCATTTCAAACATATTTTAATTCAGTAATAAAACCCAATACCATATGGTCACCCGATCGTTACCTGAATATCTGGGTCAGCGATAAACATGGGGCGGTAGACCTGCTTGGGTATGCCACTTTTCCTGCGGGCGCAGGTCTCCAGGGCTTGCTAGGCGGAGGTACCTCCACCGATGACGGAGTGTGGATCTGGGGAAAAGCTTTTGGAAATACGGGCACTCTTGACTTTACGTATAACCAGGGAAGGACCACTACACATGAGCTTGGTCACTGGTTAGGCCTTCGACATATTAACGGTGATGCCAGCTGCGGAAATGATTATTGTGCAGATACCCCGCAGTCGCTGATGCTAAATTCGGGATGTCCGGGCTACCCGCTTATCAGCTGCAACAACTGGCCAACGGGCGAAATGTTCATGAACTTTATGGACTACTGTGATGATCCCTGCATGTTTATGTTCACACACGATCAGAATGCACGTATGCAAACATCTATGGCCAATGGCATATACCGCCAGAACCTAACGGCAAGCTCTGCTACTCTTTGCTCTTATGTAGCAACCAAGCCCGAAATTGCTTTTAGCGCTGATGTAAACGGATGCCTGCAATATGGCGCTTTTGTGACCAACGAAACAACGGGATTTCCGAATCCCACTTATTCCTGGTCGGCCATTCCTGCAGCCGGAGTGAGCTTCAGCCCATCCTCAACAGCGCATGATCCCACGGTTACCGTGCTTTATCCCGGGAATTACCAGCTTGTATTAAAAGCCACCAATGAAGCGGGGACCACAACAGATGCCAATTTCTATAGCTTTGTCGACTGCAACAATGCCACTTCCATCGCGGCCTTAGAGCGGAATGCTACTGAAATCAGCCTGGTACCTAATCCAGCGTCAAATGAATTTAAGATCACTCTAACGGGAGCGGGGGGAAATGCAGCAGTAAGCATCCAAAACATGTTGGGCCAGACCGTATACTCCAGGACTTTTACAGGAACTAGCGGCCATCTGGAGGTAAATACTGAGCAATTTAAAGAAGGTATTTATACCGTAAGTGTTGCTTTGGAAGGTCAGACCGAAGTCAAGCGCCTCATCATCAGCAGGTAATCTGCACGGCTTTTAAGCTGGTAGCCTTGACTGGCGCGCTTTTTTTTTATTAATACAATTCTGTTTAAATCAATAAACACAGCGTTTGTTAAGAATTCGAAGTGCCCGGCAGGAATAACATTTGATATAGCTATATTTTTGTTATAATGGCAGCGAAACGAAAAACAGAAATGAGCCTTAAGGAAGTTATTGCACTGATCACTCTTCTGGATGATCCTGACGAGATCATTTATACCCAGGTAAAGGACAGATTTGTGACTTTGGGCCCTCCGGCAATTCCCCATCTGGAAACTGCGTGGGAGAATAGTTTCGATGCAATAATGCAGAAACGGATCGAGACCATTATTCACACCATCCAGTTCGAATGTCTTCAGAAAGCACTCAAATCGTGGGCAGCGGAAGAACAGGACGATCTTTTAAAAGGCATCATTATTCTTGCGCGATACCAGTATCCTGATCTTGATGAGAACAAAGTGCGGAAACAACTGCAGCAGATCAAGCAGGATGTCTGGCTTGAGCTCCATGAGGACCTGACAGCCCTTGAAAAAGTAAAGATCATCAACCATATTCTTTTTGAAGTGCACCAGTTCAGCGGTAACATTACGAATTACCACGCTCCACAAAATTCTTTCATTAATAACGTGCTTGAAAGTAAAAAAGGAAACCCTCTAATGTTAAGCGTTGTTTATATGCTTATCTGCAAGGAGCTGAACATTCCGGTGTATGGTATTAATCTGCCCCAGCATTTTGTTTTGGCCTATCTGAATGATTACGCCAATCTTATGGACGTAAACAATAAAAGCCTCTCGAATAATATCCTGTTTTATATCAATCCATTCAGCAAGGGACTCATGTTCAATCAAAAGGACATAGACCAGTTCCTGAAACAACTCAACCTTGATCCGGAGCCTAAATATTATCTGCCTTGCAGCAACGTGGATGTCTTGAAACGTTGTATAAACAATCTCATATTTTCCTACGAGAAGCTCGGGTACCTTGAAAAAGTGGCCGAACTAAAACAACTGGACAAGCAGTTGTAGTTTCATTCAAAAACGATCTTCTTCAATTTCCCTTAAGCTTGTTACAGGTATTTTTTCTAAGCTGATACCTCCTGTGTTCATTTTTTCGTCTCAGTGCTCCTCAAGCCACCTAAAGGATCAAACAATAAAAAAAGGGCTGGCACAGCTTTTGAGTTATTGTTTAAAACCAATGAAAATGAAACCATTAGCTATTGTGCTTATTGTGGTAGGAGCTATCATGATGATCATTACCGGGGTGAATGTGGCAACTAAAAAAGAAGTTGTTGACCTCGGAAAAATTGAGATCAATAAAACCGAGAATCATCCTATCAGCTGGTCACCTATTATTGGTGGCGTGTTGCTGGTGGCAGGTGCAGCCTTATTTTTCGCGAGCAGAAAAAAAGCCATCTGAACAATTAAAAGCTGACACATTTAAGCCCGCCTCAATAAAGGGGCGGGTTGCCTGCATTGCATACTGACATGTTTAACGACAACAGTGGTGGATAAAATTCGCCTGCAAACTGTTGTATAGCATTCTCTCTTTTTTCATATCTTTAATGAAAACATCGATATATGAAAAGAACACTATTATCTGCAGCGTTTATCTGCGTTGTTGCAATAAGCGCCCAGGCCCAAACTGATAAAGGAACAAGAACTGCTCCGGCTAAAGATCAGCAGCCTGCAAAAACGGAGGCTGTTCAAACTGAAAAAACAAAAGCTGATGCAAGCAAGGAAACCCCGGTTCCGGTAAGCATGGCCACGCCCGAGCAACTAAAGAAAATGGAGGCAGACAGCAAGGCATCCAGAGCAGGAGAACAAAATGCGTCGCAGAAAAAAACAGCAGCACCGAAAACAGAAGCTAAATAAATTAAAAACCCCCTGGGCTGAGCCGAGGGGGTTTTTTTATGATTTTTTTCTCTGATTAAGTTCGTCGCGTATTTTGGAGGCCATCTCGTATTTTTCTTCGTCGAGGGCGATCTGCAGCATGCTTTTTAGCTCTTCGCTGCTTTTACTTTTATATTCGTCTGACTCAGGAGAAGCGGCAGTGTCTTTTACTTCTGCCATGTTAGGTGCTTCAGAGATGGAACTTACCTCAATATCATCATCGAGAACGATCCCTGCACTTTTAAGGATAAATTCATAGGTATAGATCTCGCAATTAAAACGAACTGCCAGGGCAATAGCATCGCTGGTGCGGGCATCTATCTCCACTTCGCGGTTACCGTCGGAACAGATCAGTTTGGCATAAAAGATCCCTTCTACCAGGTTATAAATAAGTACTTCGTTAACTGTAATATTAAAGGTTTGCGCAAAAGCTTTGAACAGGTCATGAGTGAGCGGCCTGGAAGGGCTCATTTTTTCAAGTTCGATCGCAATTGCCTGGGCTTCAAATCCCCCAATAATGATCGGCAGACGTCGTGAACCGGAACTTTCGCCCAAAACCAGAGCATAGGCGCCACTTTGAGTCTGGCTGTATGACAATCCAACAATTTCTAATCTTACTTTCTTCATTAACCGAATTCTAATTTACCAAAAATTCCTGTTTTAATTCTGACCTTCTTTAAATTTTTTGAGGGCTTCAGTTAATTTTGGTACAATATTAAAGGCGTCGCCCACGATCCCATAATCAGCCGATTTAAAAAACGGGGCTTCTTTATCATTATTGATCACTACTATAGTTTTGCTGCCGTTAACCCCTGCAAGGTGCTGTATAGCTCCTGAAATGCCAATTGCAATATAAAGGTTAGGACGGATTGCGATACCTGTTTGTCCAACGTGTTCGTGGTGCGGGCGCCAGTGCATATCTGCTACAGGGCGCGAACAGGCTGTTGTAGCTCCAAGAGTAGAGGCAAGGTCCTCAACCATTTTCCAGTTCTCAGGACCTTTCATTCCACGGCCTGCACTTACAACGATTTCAGCCTCAGGAAGAGGAACAGTTCCACCAGAATCGTTGCGGCGGGTTTCTTTTACCTTTATACGTGCATTCACAGCAGAAAGGTCAGGATTGAATTCAGATACAGACGCTTTGTTATCGCCCGACTTCACCGGGAAGCTATTTGGCAATAAGGAGATGATCTTAATTTCGCTTGTGATAGTGTAAAGAGCACTTGCTTTTCCTGAAAAGACATTCTTTTTAACTTCAAACGAATTTCCCGAAACAGTTGGATAATCTATGGCACCCGCAACCAGTCCGGCCTTTAAACGGGCAGACAGACGTGGAGCAACAGCTTTTCCAACCACATCAAATGCGAAAATGATCACTTTTGAATTTTCAGCACGGGCAGCCTGCTCAATTGCTGCAGCCAGGTACATATTGTCCTGGTTCAGCTTTTCATTTTTTACCGAAAGTATTTTTGACGCTCCGGCTTTTCCGATCTCTTCCAGTTGTGCGGCATCGGCGTTGTTAACGAGAGCGGTTACCGTTGAACCGGTAAGCTCTGCGATTTTTGAAGCGTAGTTAATACACTCCAGGGACGCTTTTTTTACGCGCCCTTTATTTATTTCGGTGTATACCAGAACTGACATAAAGTAATTTTTTGAAGATGATTCTTATTTAATTATTCAATACTTATATAACCTTGGCTTCCGTGTGCAATAAATGTACCAGCTCGTCGAGGTTATCTTCGTTGATCATTTTCACCGTGGTCCTTCCCGGATTGAGGGTATAAGATTTAATTGCAGTAAGCGAGTCGGCAGGTTCCGCAGCAATTACAGCAAGCGGTTTGGTACGTGCGGCCATAATTCCGCGCATATTGGGAATGCGTTGCTCGGCCATACCTTTTGCACAGCTAATCACCAGCGGAAGATCACATTCAACAACCTGCGTTCCACCATCAATGTCATGTTCTACAACTGCCTTGTTTCCTTCCAGGGTCAGTTTTGTGGCCAGGGATACAAAAGGATAGTCAAGCACTCCGGCTATCATTCCGCCAACTGACGAACCATTATAATTGATGGTTTCTTTTCCCACAAGGATAAGATCGTAACCATTTTTCTTTGCATAATCTGCAATCTGTTCTGCAACAAACAGCGCATCAGGACCTTCAGCATCAATGCGCACAGCGTCATCGGCACCCAGGGCAAAACCCTTGCGGATAGTGGCATCGCTGTCGGCCTTTCCAACATGGATCAGGGTAACTTTTTCCGCCTGGTTGGCTTCTTTTAATTCAAGTGCACGAACAAGAGCGTACCATTCATCATATGGATTTATGACAAACGTAACGCCTGCGCCATTAAATTTTGTGTTGTTATCGCTGAACTGAATTTTTGTAGTGGTATCGGGAACATTACTTATTCCAACTAAAATCTTCATACTGTAGTTTTAAGAGGTGCAAAAATAGGGATTTTTTGGGCGAAAGACAATGCAGGAAAGGAGAAATAACTTTCCTCCGCATAGTGTGCAAATAGCAGGGGAGAAGTTCCTGAATGAGGTCGGATCTTGTGTAACGGGACGTCTCTGTGAAATACACGGGACGGCACTCCTGGCTGATTTTTTAAAAAATAATGTTCGCAAAAACAGGTAACGGATTGTGCGGCGCCTGTAATGGTTCCGGGTGAAATAGAAAAGATAAAAACAGTGCTTATCTGAGCGCTAACTCGAGATTTCGCTCTTCGATCATCTTGCGGAGATTAAGAAGCGCGTATCGCATCCGGCCCAGCGCTGTATTGATAGACACGTTCGTAAACTCTGCGATCTCCTTAAAGCTCATGTCGTAATACATACGCATAAGCACAACTTCCCGCTGATCGAGTGGTAACTCGTGGATAAGGGTCCGGATGTTCTTTTTGAATTTTATCTTTTCCTTTTCGGGATCATCCGTATTTTCCGCAGGCAACAGGTTAAAAACGCTTATTTCTTCGCCTTCCTCGTTTATGTAAACTGGTACAGGAGGGATCTTTTTGATCCGGCGGAAGTGATCGATGATCAGGTTACGGGCAATACGGATCACCCAGGGCAGAAATTTGCCTTCTTCATTATACTGGCCTCTTTTAAGGGTCTGGATCACTTTGTAGAATGTATCCTGGAAAACATCTTCCGCAAGCTGGTGATCTTTAACGACCACAATAATAGAAGAGAATATCTTCCTTTTGTGCCTGTGTAATAATACCGCGAGGGATTCTTCGTTTCCGCCAATATAGAGCTGTACAAGCTCGTTATCGTTCAACATTTGAATAGACATAATTTTACCTGCGTTAATTGATTAAATGCTAGTAAAAGTCTATTCTATTGGCTAAAGATTTGGTTTCTACAAAATTAGGATTATTTTTGAATATTCCGTTCGCAAATGGGTGAAACCACCTTTTCAATGAGGGAATGAAGTGAAATAAAGAGGGAGGATAAAAAAAGGGCGGCCTATGGGAAATAAAAAATGGGTAAGCTACTTTCATCGCACCGCTCAACCACATACCCTTGCTTCGTTCCCGACCTGGGGGATTCAGCAGGAGCTGGTCGTGAAAGACTTACCCGCGGCAAATTTAATAATAATTTTTTGTTTACGATTTATTTTGCAAAATTTGTCATCCTCACGCGCTGTAAAGCCGGCGTGTATTGCAGAATCACAGAAAGTCTGAAGAGGTCATTTACATCTTTATGAATTTATCCATTGTAATCCCTCTCTTTAACGAAGAAGAATCTTTGCCTGAACTTTATGACTGGATTACCCGTGTGCTGAAGGATCAGGTGCTTAGCTACGAGATCATTTTTGTTGACGATGGCAGTCGCGATAACAGCTGGAATGTTATTGAAAGACTTGCTTCGGGCGACGACAAAGTTAAGGGCATCCGGTTTGGAAGGAATTATGGCAAATCACCTGCGCTGCACGTAGGTTTTGAGAAGGCGCAGGGAGAAGTGGTGATCACGATGGACGCAGATCTGCAGGATAGTCCCGATGAGATACCTGAATTATACAGGATGATCGTTGCAGAGGGTTACGACCTGGTGAGCGGATGGAAACAAAAGAGGTTTGATAATACGTTTACCAAAAATATTCCGTCGCGATTATATAATTATACCAACCGCGTGATCAGCGGTATCAAGCTGCATGACATGAACTGCGGGCTGAAGGCATACAAACGCAAGGTGATCAAGAGCATTGAGATCTACGGAGAAATGCATCGCTTTATTCCGGTAATGGCAAGATCGGCAGGATTCGAAAAGATCGGTGAAAAGGTGGTGCAGCACCAGGCCCGGAAATATGGAGTGAGTAAGTTCGGATGGACCAGATTCATCAACGGTTTTCTTGATCTTCTTACAATTACCTTCCTTTCTAAATTTGGCAAGAGGCCAATGCACCTGTTCGGACTGCTGGGCACCTTATTATTTCTTCTGGGATTTGGATTCGCCACATACCTTGGTGCATACAAGATCTATACTACGCTTTCGCATCATCCGGCCAGGCTGTTGACCATGCGTCCGTCTTTTTATATTTCACTCACCTGCATGATAATCGGGAGCATGATGTTTCTCGCGGGATTTCTCGGAGAGCTCATTCTTCGCAACAGTCCTATCAGGAACAGTTACCTTATCGATAAACGGATAAACTGAGAGGACGATGGCTCCTGAAACGCCAAAACGCCATAAGCGAACTCCTTTCTCCCAGGAAGAAGTGTCAGAAATGATTGCTTTGCGCAAAAAGAGAGCGCATATCAAACTGCTTCGATTTCGTAAAAGCAAAGGTTACCTGGTGATGAATATTTTTAATCTTGCCTGCATTTTTATTTATATAGAGATCCTTTTTTGTTTTTTCGGACCCACTGATAAAGAATACCTTAATTATACAGAGATCCATCCCAAGTACAGGGCAAGATCAGTTGGACCGCATCATCTTATTTCAAGCATGGACGTAGTGGCGGCAAACGGATATACATATAATTTTCTTGTGAAGGATGATCGCACAATTCCTGGTACTTCGGGAGAAATGGTGATGGGTCAGGACTTCCTGCTGCAAAAAGATCTGAAGGCTACTTTCCCTCCTGAGGAAACAAGCTTCCGGTTATTTGCTGCAAGCCCGGTGATAGTGCTAGCTGCCATGGTAATTCTCATCACCTTTATTGCATTTTTTTATAACCTGAATGAAGAAGCGTATTCGCTGATGGCGCTAACAGTTTTAAATTCGCTTACCATGTTCGGAATTGTGCTCCTTTAGCGAGGGCATCCGTAATAATTGCTCGTTTTTTACGTTTATATTTGCAGCTCCAAGCACATTTTTATTCGTTTTATATCTAAAATAATCACTCCTGTTCTTTTTTTGACGGTCATGTTCATCGCCGGCAGCTGCAGGAAAGATAAATCCATTGAAGATCCTTCTGCAGTGTTGGATTTCTCGCAGGATTCGCTGTTATTCGATACGGTCTTCACCACTAAAGGTTCCTCGACAAGAGAATTACGCGTCATCAATAATCATAACCAGAAGATCAGCATTTCTTCCATCAGGTTGCGCGGCGGTGAAGCTTCTGTTTTTTTTATGAACGTGGATGGCAGTCCTGGCAGGACTTTCAGCGATATTGAAATAGCAGCCAACGATAGTATGTTCATTTTTGTTCAGGTGAACGTAAATCCAACAAATAGTGGCTCACCTCTCATCATTAACGACGCCATAGATTTTACGGTGAATGGCAACGAGCAAACCGTTATTCTCGAAGCATGGGGACAGGATGCTTATTATCACCATGCCACTAACGCACTTAAGTTTCCGGACGGAACTTACATGCCTTATTCAATTGTTGATACCTATAAAGAGTCTTATACAATTCTCGCCGGAGAATATGTTTGGAAGACGGATAAACCGCATGTCATATATGGTTACCTGGTAGTTGACTCACTTCAAAAATTAAGGATCCCTGCAGGAACACGTGTGTATCTGAATTACAGGGCAGGTATCTGGGTTTACAGGTATGGGCAGTTAAGGGTTACGGGACTAAAAGACAGGGAAGTGATCTTTGACGGAGCAAGGAGGGAGCGTGATTTTGCTGATGATCCCGGCCAGTGGGACAGGATCTGGATAAATGAAGGCAGCGACAATAACCTTATTGATTATGCGATCATTCGAAACGGATATATTGGCGTGCAGGCAGAGCTTTTTAAGTCAGATACCAATCTTGTGCCCGGTAAACTGACCATCAGAAATACCAAGATTGAAAATATGAGCAAGTGGGGACTATATGGCGTGGCGTTCAATATCCTCGGAGGTAATAACGTGATCTCAAATTGCCAGGAACATAGTCTGAACCTGATGTACGGAGGCAGATATGAGTTTTATCACTGTACCTTCGCTAACTTCTGGAAAGGGCCGCCAGCGCGGGAGAAGGCCGCCATTAATCTGAACAATTATACTGACAGGCAGATCATTCCCCATTTTTATTATTTCGGCAACTGTATCATAGATGGCTACCATGAGAATGAAATAAACATAGATCTGAAAGCCAGTCCGCAGGTAACAGTTAGTTACATATTCAGTAACAGCTGGCTGAAAACCACCAATGCATTAACTGATGCAAATCATTATGTTGATTGCAGGAAGGGAACAAGCATAAAATATAAGGACATTGATAAGTTCAATTTTGAACCGGCGTCAAGTGAAACACAACTTCGTTTTTCGGGGCCGCAGGCTGCAAGCGATGTGCTCGACTGGCTCAATGATATAAATAAAATTCCCCGCAAGCTCAACGCACCCGAGGGAATAACGGCTGGTGCGTATGAACTGCCCTAATACTGAGGACGAAAACTTTCCTGTACTTAAGATTCGGCGGATGCAGCAGAACGGAGGCGTTATAATTAATACCCGTATCATTCTCTTACATTCTGTTTTTTCATGTAATTGGGTTAAATTTGCGCTCGCTGAACAATGAGTGTTATTTCTTCTTCTCCCCACAAAGGGATCATTTACTGGCTTTTAACGGGTTGTTTTTTAATATATGTTCTTGTGGTAGTGGGATGTTTAACGCGCCTGACACACTCAGGGCTTTCCATTGCAGACTGGAGTTTTATGGGTTCCATTCCGCCCGTTAACGAAGATATGTGGCAGGAACGCTTTCACAAATACCAGCAGACGCCGGAATTTTCAAAGATCAATTACGACATGACACTTGAAGAATTTAAACCGATCTTCATGTGGGAATACATTCACAGGCTTATAGGCCGCACCATGATGTATGTATTCGCTGTTGGTTTCGTGATCTTTCTTATCAGGAAAAAGATCACGCGAAACATGATGGGATCTTTTGTGCTGCTTTTTTTTATGGGCGCCATGCAGGCTGTGATAGGCTGGTGGATGGTGTACAGCGGTTTGCAGGATCAACCTGCCGTAAGCCATTACAGGCTCGCCACTCATCTTATGAGCGCTTTCACCCTATTTGCTTTTACATTCTGGTTTGCGCTGCGACTGATATTTCCGCCAGCTTTGTCCAGAACAACTGATGGGCATAGGCTCAGGCTCCCGGTTTTCATTTTCTTTACATTTCTGATCCTGCAAATTATTTATGGCGCTTTTACAGCAGGCTACGTAGAAGGAGATGCGGCTCATATAAGACCCGGACATATTTTTAATACCTGGCCAAAAATGGGGGAGCAGTGGGTGGCAGAACAGGTTTCAATGAAACCCACCTTCTGGCAGAATATTCTTGAAAACGCAAGCGGCATCCAGTTTATGCACAGAACAATCGCGCTTGTACTGGTCATCCTTGTATGCATGATCTGGTACCGGTCTAATAAAATACAATTGAACAAGCAGCAGCACTTCGGCGTCACCCTTCTCATCTATGGTATCACGGTACAGTTTATACTCGGCGTATTGACGCTGGTTTATCAGGTACCGGTTATCATGGGAGCTTTGCACCAAAGCGGCGCCTTTTTTCTTTTTGCCAGCAGCATTTATTTAATTTACCATATCCTTTACCCTAAGCCTCAAAGTTTTGAACGAACCGTATAACGACGAACAAGAATCCACCTCCCAGGGGAGTTCTGCTTCTTTTCCTCCAAAACCACAATTAGTCGAGAAAAGTCAGAATGCATTATTGCGCTCAGTGATCAGCCTGTTTGTTTATGCGCTGCTTTTTTATTTGCTGTTTGAGCAAAATATCGCGTATATCGCCGCAATATTGCTCGTGATCATTATTCACGAGATGGGACATTTCAGCTTTATGAAATTGTTCAACTACAGTAACGTGAAGATCTTCATCGTACCCCTTCTTGGCGCTTTAACATCGGGAAAAAAACAGGTTGTGTCGCAGTGGCAGTTGGTGCTTGTTATCCTTGCGGGTCCGGTACCCGGAATCATTATTGGTTCTGCTTTGTTCTGGTTTAACCTGGAGTTAAAGAATGAGACCATTACCATGCTTGCCAATTCATTTCTCGTGATCAATCTTCTGAACTGTCTTCCGTTTTATCCGCTGGATGGGGGAAGACTTCTCGAAACATTGTTTTTCAAAGAAAATCATCTCATCAGGATGATCTTTGGGATCATTTCCATTGCTGCGCTACTGATCCTTTTTATTTTTTTGAACAGCCTTATCCTGATCATCATTCCGGCGCTCATCGGCCTGGAGCTTTACAATGAAAAAAAACATCAGAAGATCCGCGAGTACCTGAAGCAGGAACATATAAATTACCGTACAGATTACGCGGCGCTTCCTGATAAGGACTACTGGCTGATAAGGGATTGCCTGATCATGTCATTTCCAAAAAAATACGCCAGTATTCCGCCGGGCAGGCATGAATACAGCATGGTAGAGCCGGTTGTTATCCAACAGATCAATTCGGTACTGCAGGTGGATCTGAGAGCCGACCTGTCAGTATTTAAAAGGCTGCTGGTGCTGCTGTTCTATTTCTTCATTCTCACAGCCCCGCTGGTGTTTGTCTTTGTAAATAAGGGGTAATTTGCGTCTCTTAATACCGTATTAACCACAATTATTGCCTATCTTAGGCAGTCTAAAATTACTTATATATGCAACAGACCAGCGTGGTGTATCCGCGTTTTATACCAATAAATAAAACGGCATTTTTTCCCACTCTGCAAAAGCGCGTGAACGATTACTTTAAGGATAACAACATCACAAGGCACGCGAACTCCGAAATGATCTTTAAAACGGTTGTGCTCATTGCAGCTTTTGTTATACCTGTATTGATCGTTAATCTGGTACAGATACCAGGTGGTGCTGTTATTTTCCTGTATTCAGTGATGGGCTTTGCACTGGCGGGTATCGGCATGTCGGTAATGCACGATGCCAATCACGGAGCCTATTCTCCAAAACAAAAGGTGAACCGGTGGCTGGGATACAGCCTCAATATGATCGGCGGAATGGTATTTAACTGGAAGTTACAGCATAACGTGCTCCATCACACCTACACAAACATTCATGGGATGGATGACGATATTGCCGACAAACTGGTTCTTCGTTTTTCGCCACATAGTGAACCAAAAAAAATGCACCGCTTTCAATTCATTTATGTGTTTTTCTTTTATTCTATTCTTACGTTATACTGGGTGCTTGCCAAGGATTTTGTGCAATACATACAATATCGAAAAAGAGGGGTTAACCGTTTTTCAGATAAAGAGAACCTGAAATACCTGTGGAGCATGGTCTTCCTGAAGTTACTTTTTGTAGGGTACACGATTATTCTGCCGCTGGTTCTGAATGATTATTCTTTTTCCTTGATCATCAGCGGATTTCTCATCATGTGCGCCATCAGCGGTTTAGTGCTGGGCATTGTGTTCCAGCTGGCTCATTCGGTAAATGAAGCAGAGTACCCATTGCCAAACTCCAATAATGTTGTGGAAAACGATTGGGCAATTCACCAAATGGATACCACTGTGAATTTTGCGCGCGAAAATAAATTCATCTCATGGTACGTAGGAGGACTGAATTTCCAGGTGGAACATCACCTGTTCCCCAATATCTGCCACGTGCATTACCCGGCCATTTCAAAAATTGTAGAAGAGACTGCAAAAGAATTTAATGTTCAGTACCGCTGCTCTCCTACATTCGTTGACGCATTCAGATCGCATTTATCCATGCTCAGAAAGTTCGGATTTACCTTTGATCTGGATCTGGCGAGGATGTAAATCGTCGTATTGCGGAAACATATAGACACAAAGTAGTTCTGTTTAAATTTCTCTCCTGCAAACCATGTCTCGATGTGTTTTTCAACAGTGCCAAATCCTTATTTAAATTTAAGACGCAATCCAGCGTAAAACATGCGGCCATAAATTGGTCCCCACACCATACTGGCATCGAAATACGGGCTGAAAGGTTCATCGGCTGAAACAATCGGATCTTTCTGTTTGTAGTTAAGCAGATTTTCTACCCCTGCATAGATGTGGAAATTCCCATCAAAAACATGTGTGAGCCAGGTGATCTGACCTAACAGATTAAAATACGCAGGTGAAGTTTCCTCCAAGCGATATTCTGCGGGATTTGTTGTTGTTACAGGCAGGCGTTTTGAGCCGTTGTACTGGGTCGTGAAATCAAATTGCCAGTGCTTATCGCGTGTTTCGTAGCTGAGATTAACAAAGGCCCGGTGCATCGACACCATAGGCTTTTGAAGCAAGCCTCTCGAAAATGTGGTCTTCGAATCAACGTAACGATAAGCGGTCTTCATATGCAGCCGTTTTCGCGGCTCCATATTAAATTCAAATTGCAGGCTGTTGGAATAGGATGGTCCCCGAAGATTATAAATTACAACCGATTGCGGACTGGCATCTATGTCGGTAACCACCTGCGAAATAAAATCGGTGCGATAAGCATCTATGGTGATATAAGCTTCACGATAATTCAGTTTAAATTTCTGAGTAAAATTAAAACCATAATTCCAGCCGGTTTCGGGGTTCAGACCATATGGGTTGGAATTATCAGATGTTATTATCATCCAGGTCCTCGATGAAGCCATCAGGTGAGAATTATCGGTAAAAATGTTAGCAGTTCGTAAAGCGCGGCCTCCACTTAATCTTAACACACTATTAGGTGTGAATGCATAACGGAGATGGAGCCGCGGTGTAAAAAAAAGTCCGTAGTAATTGTGCTGATCAGCCCTGAGGCCGGCCACCAGATTAAATTTCTCCTTGTAATTATATGCATACTCAGTAAATACACCTCCCACCTTTTCCAGTCTTTTAAAAGCCCTGCCGCTATAGTTTTCTTTCACGTCGTCGTGCATAAAGCTCGCTCCGGTTTTATAGGTATGATTGGTTGAACCAATGATTCCCTGAAAGATATAATTTGCATAAAATGTTTTCTGATCGCCGGTATAGCGGGTGCTTCCATAAGAATTCTGCTGGTCATGGTCAAGGTACGATAACTGCAGCCCCATGCTGGTACCAGGCTTGTTAGCGAAAACGTATCCGGTTTTGCTGTATACTTCCCATTTCTGATTTTGAAGGCCGATCCTGTACAATGGCATAGTATCATGATGCGATTCCATCATCTTTTTTATTTGTCCTCCATCTCTTTCATCTTTTAGATACGCACCTCCGAATTGTGCTTCAAAACCGCTTTTCGGATCCTGGTAACTGTATTTATTTGCAAAGTTATATTGCCTGCCGGCTGGGATATCTGCAAATCCATCCATGTTCATATCCTGCAGCAGTGGATTAAAACTTACGTGACTGAGAATTCCCGCTGAAAATTTTTCGGTTAGTTTGCGCCGCAGATTGAGATTATATTCGTTTCTGCCGTTTTGATTCAGGTACGAATTGAAATGCAGCTGGTCGGAATTTTCAGGATTCTGCAGTTCGGTGTTGATCTGCCCTGTAAAGCTTTCATACCCGTTAACAACAGATCCGGCGCCCTTACTTAGCTGGATGGACTGGATCCAGGTGCCAGGAATAAAACTTAGTCCGTAATTATTAGCTAGCCCCCGCAGGTACGGCATATTTTCTTTCGTGATCTGCGCATATTGCCCGGAAAGTCCGAGCATCTGGATCTGTTTCGCCCCGCTTACTGCGTCGGCAAAATTAACGTCAATGCTCGGATTAGTTTCAAAACTTTCAGAGAGGTTACAGCAGGCAGCTTTCATGAGAGAGCGTTCATTGAGAACTTCCACCTTCATTGGGTTGAGATACGAAATGTCTGTGCCTGTTGAATAATATACTACTTCCACTTCCGAGAGGTCGACTCCCTTTTTGAGAATCAGCAACACAAACTTCGTGGAATCTTTGATTGTGCTGAACCGGTCCTCAAAACCAATGGCTTTCACTCCCAGCTTCTGGCTTTGGGGAGTGGTGGAAATACTAAAATTCCCATTCTCGTCGGTTGCCGAGGCAGTTGTAGTTTTATCCCAAAAAACAATAGCACCGGGGATCACAACGGTATCGCCCTTTGCATCGATCTCCACCACTTTGCCGTTTAGCTGCGCGGATAGCTGAAGACCATGCAACACCAATGCAAGGCCCAGCAAATACTTTAAAACCGACATGTGTTATTTCTTTTTGTCTTCACACACGCCGTCCCTGTACTTGCAGCAACCAGGCAATTTATTGTAAGCTTTTGTATTGCCGGCTATCTCTCCGGCGTCATAGCCATTTTTAGCGATGGCCTGCTTCACCTGGGTCAGGGAGACCTTCGAAGGATCATAGGTCACTGTAGCAACTTTTGTGTCGGTATTCCAGGTACAGATCTTTACACCTTTTATATCGGCAGAATTTTCGATACGCTCTTTGCAATCCTCGCAATTACCCTTTACTATGAATGTTTCGGTTTTAGCAGTTTGTGCTCCCAGCATTAAGCTGCAGAAGCAGGAAATAAGAATTATAAGATTTTTCATTTCAGTTTTTATTTAAGGAATTAATTTATAGCAGTCGCGCCCGGGAGGGCAACATACGCCTGCTAAATCCTTAATACTGTAATTGAAGTTGCCCGATGAATGAGCGGAGGGGGTAAATGATCGAATTTTTTTTGTGTTGAAACTGAAGGTGCTGACAGAATGCTGAAGATATAAGGAGGCGTGAAAAGAGTGACGTCCGAAATTGAATTTGCGGCAGCCAGACGTTCATTATGTTTTATGGTGAAATCCTGGTTGTTGACCAGTAATTTGCCTTCATCGCTGCAGCATCCGTTTCCTTCATCCTCGTCCTCATCGCCGCAGCAACCACTGCTTTTCATTACGTAATCTATTTTTTCGAGCTCTCCTCCGCAATAATGAAAATAAACAGGGATGCCGATCACCGTAATAACATAAGCGGTAACAATAAGACCAAATAAATATTTATAAAAGCCGGAGATCACATACAAATATCGCATTAATTTGTTTTACTACAGCAGTGCATGGTGAGTGGCTTGGTTATTTAAACATTTCTTAGTTATTTTGGAAATCTTAACATTTCACACACATGTCTGATCTCTTCAGGAAAAAGTCACTGAGTAAATTACTTGCCGACGCTGCGTCAGGTGAGAAAGGTCTTAAAAAAACGCTTGGAATGTGGTCGCTGATCGCACTGGGAATAGGTGCAATTATCGGAGCCGGGCTTTTTGTGAGAACAGCCGCAGCCGCTGCAGATAACGCCGGTTCGGGGGTAACAATGTCATTTATAGTGGCAGCAGTGGGTTGCGCATTCGCAGGTTTATGTTACGCCGAATTTGCAGCGATGATCCCTATTGCCGGCAGCGCCTACACATACGCATACACAACAATGGGTGAACTGGTAGCGTGGATCATTGGCTGGGCACTGATTATGGAATATGCTCTTGGTGCTGCCACTGTTTCAATTGCATGGAGCGAATATCTCAATAATCTTCTGGGAGGGAAGATAGCCTACGAATGGTGCCATTCCCCTTTTGAACATATGTATAAAGTAGCAGGGAGTGCCATTGCGCAATTTCCTGAAACCCTTTCACGATTCGCAAAAGACGGCGTGCTGATAATTTCGGGTGATCAGTATACGGCGCTGCCGGAAGATCTTAAAGCACTTGTTTCTGTTTCCAGCGGCATGATCAATATTCCCGCGCTTGGAATTTTACTGGTTCTTTCCCTGCTACTTATTAAAGGAACACGTGAATCGGCCTTTGTGAATGGCATAATCGTTTTTGTGAAAGTGGCCATCGTTTTAATTTTTATTGCCATAGGCTGGGGGTTTATCAACCCGGCCAACCACACTCCGTATCTGATCCCGGAAGGGGTTGAAGGCCATACCGGATTTTTTACCTGGGGATATGCAGGGATTTTAGGTGGAGCAGGCGTGGTGTTTTTTGCCTTCATTGGTTTTGACGCTGTATCAACCGCGGCCCAGGAAGCGAAGAATCCCAAGAAGGACATGCCTATCGGGATCCTTGGATCACTTGCTGTTTGTACTGTTTTATATATTTTATTCTCTTACGTATTAACCGGTGTTGCTCACTGGAGCGAGTTTTCAGCGGCAGGTAAAGAGGCTTCAGTTTCATATGCCATTCAAAAATACATGGTGGGATATGAATGGCTTGGCACCAGCGTAACCATCGCTATTCTTGCAGGTTTTTCTTCTGTGATCCTGGTGATGCTTATGGGTCAGTCGCGCGTGTTCTTTTCCATGTCGAAGGATGGTTTGATTCCCCGTGTATTCTCACAATTACATCCGAAATTTCAGACGCCATATAAATCAAATATGCTGCTTTTCCTTTTTGTAGGGGCGTTTGCAGCCTTCGTACCGGGAAGTGTAGCTGGTGATCTGACCTCATTCGGAACGTTATTCGCATTTATTCTTGTATGCGCGGGCATATTGATACTGAGGGAAAAAAGTCCTGAGGTGCCCCGTCCGTTTAAGACACCACTGGTGCCATACGTACCTATCCTGGGGATACTGGTATGCGGAATAATGATCATTGCTCTTGACAGCTTCACATTGCTTTCAGCTGTGGTGTGGATGATCATTGGACTGATAGTATACTTTGCCTACGGAAAAAAAGCAAGTAATCTTAACAGAGCAGAGGAATGACCGCCGTTTATCATGTAAAAAATGCCGGTTGTCCGAATCTAAGCCCCATCAACTCATTATAACATGCAGGTAATGGTTTTTTGTTATATTTTTGATATAGCAATCACCATTTAATGAAAACACGTGCTTTACTTATTTTGTTCAGCCTGAAAGTGTTTTACAGTGCTGCCATTAGCCCTCCAGGCGACGGAACAAGTCCATTAAAAGAATACGTTGACGATTATGTCGGCAAGGTCACTGTTATTTGCCAGCAGATCCAGACCGAACAGGATCCGGTGGTGGTAAAATCACATGCCGAAAAACTCATGAGTCTGAGCGAGGAAGCGCAGAAGTGGCTGAACAGCTATTACACCACCAGTAAATCCCACCAGTTATCTCCCTCTATTGCTTTTATCGGTAAACGGATCGTGCCTGCTATTGTAAGCATGTCACCGGCTCTACCCTCCGCCTGCAGCAAGGTTAATGGTATTTCTGATGTAGCGGCCAAGATCAGGTTTGTGCACAATACCAGACCTGTAAGTATTTCAAAAGACGTTGAAGAGATCTCCGATCTTACGGTTAAACTGCGAAACGTGGTGATGTAATTTCGCGGCGACTGGTATTCATTTTGCATTGCAGCATCGTATGAAACAGGTCTGTTTTCTTGTTATCCTATTTTATCACAGCATTTCTTTTTGTCAACCGAAAACTGATACACTTCATTTTTTCTATGAGGTCGATCAGGTGATGCCCAAAGACCTTCAACCGCTTGAAAAACTGCAGGGTGCTAACGGGGCAAATCAGATCGAAATTACGGGCTTCGCAGATTTTTTGCATTCCAGCAGCTATAACCAGGCACTGTCGCAGGAAAGAGCTGATCGTTTGCGCAGTATTATCACAGAGCGATATCCGGCCTTAAGTTCTAAAATAACTTCGTGCACAGGCAAAGGGGAACAGTTTTCAAAAGGTAATTCTCCCACAGGCGAACAATGGTGGAGGAGAGTGGACGTGGTGATCACAGGAAGCATCGATGCAAAGTCAACTCAAAAACCTTCAGGCAATAAGCCCCCGGAAAAAACAAGACCTGTAAAACAAAATGAGCCGGCAAAAAAGCTTGAAGACCTTAAACACGGTGAATCTATAACTCTTGAAGGTCTGAGTTTTATACCGGGCCGGCATGTTATCCTGCCGAAGTCCTTACCAAAGCTGGAAGAATTACTTTCTAAACTGCAGGAAAATCCCGGCCTTAAGATCGAGATACAGGGTCATGTGTGCTGCACAGAGAACGGCGAGGACGGCTTCGATCACGACACAAAAGACTACAAGCTCTCGGTGAATCGCGCAAAGGCAATTTACCAGTACCTCGTTAAGAATGGCATTGATAAGGATCGCTTACGTTATCGTGGTTTTGGTGGAAGCAGACCGAAGGTTCCTGAGACAAGCGAAGAGAATGAACAGGTAAACAGGCGTGTGGAGATAATGGTTTTAAGCGGAGCGGGGAAGGAGGAAGCGCAGGAATGATCAGCGTGATCAGCTACCCTGTTATCTGTGCCCCTCATGAGCGTTGCTGACCCTGTATTCAGATTTATTTGCTCATATTTTGCTAGATTTAAAAGCACAAATGAGAAACTCAGATAGCAATTTAAAAGCAGCGAAAAAAAGACCAGGTTTTAAGGATCTCAAAATAATTATTATCAAAACCTTCCGTAGCTGGATAAAGAACGAGCCATTAAGGGAGAGTGCCGTAATTGCCTTTTTTGCAATCATTTCAATTCCGGCGCTGATGGTGCTCATCGTTAACTTCCTGGGGCTTTTCCTGGCAGAAGATAAAGTAGGCAATGAATTGTCGGAACTCATTAAACAAGCGATCAACTCTGACACGTCGGACCAAATACTTTCTTCAGTAAAAGAGGCCGGCAAAATGAAAGAGGGATTCCTATCAACCACACTTGGGATCATAGTAATATTATTTGCATCTACCCGTGTATTTATTCATCTTCAGAAAACGCTTGATCATATCTGGGATGTGGAACCACAGGGAAAAAAACGTGTGACCAGCCTCATTAATAACCTGTTTTCGATCGGACTCATAATTGTTATTGGGATCCTGCTGATGATCTCCATGCTTGTGAGCACTTTTCTCGCTTCCGCAGGAGCATACCTGCAATCTGTTTTTCCCGATGAGATCATCTACCTTTTCCACCTGCTCGATTTTCTCGTTTCTCTCCTGGTAATGAGTGTGCTGTTCGCAGTAATTTTTAAATACCTGCCTTCCATCTATATTTCGTGGCGACAGGTAATGAGCGGGGCAATTGTGACCGGATTCCTGTTTATGCTTTTAAAGTACGGAATGAGCTTTTATTTTGCGAGAGCATCACCTGGCTCAGCATATGGAGCGGCGGGTACTATTTTCCTGATCATGCTGTGGGTGGCAGTGTCGTCGATGATCATTTTTTTTGGAGCGGAATTTACGAGGCAGTATTCGAGTTACTTAGGCATAGAGCCGCCAAGGGATAAGGAATAGTACTGCGAATGCCTGCGGCGCCTACCACTAAGCGCACTAAGATACACTAAGAAAAGCACTAAGGAAAAATGCTGGCAAATCTAAACGAAAGTTCACTAATGGAAGCCTGCTTCGCAGTCTTTTCGGAAAAACACTGCTGTGAATGTTGAACATAGCCAGAATTAATCTGCTTTCTGCAATTTCATCCTTTTCTGAAATTGTGAGTTTTCTACCAATAAGATGTAAACGCCTGCAGGGTACTCCTCTAGTGAGATCACTGTTTCTTCATTACTGCTTGTCTTTTCAAATACTTTTTTTCCATAAAGGTCGTATACTGCTAGTTTAAGCGAAGAACTTTCAAAGCCCCTGCTACTTCCCACATTAACATGAAATTCTCCGCCTGAGGGGTTAGGAAAAATCTTAATTGCTGTATCAGCTTTCGTCGTTGCGATCCCAACCGGACTGAGTGACTTAAAAACGTTTCCATTTGCAGTTACAAAGTATGCTTCATTGGCAAACGTGTAGATCTTTTGGATGATTTCAGACGTATTGCTGGTTTCTGCGATCCAGCTACCGCCTCCATTCATAGTTTTATAAAGCAGTCCATTCTGACCTCCAACCAGCCATGAATTTGTGTTCTGAACATGAATGGTGGTGCAACTTGATGACGGCACCGAGCCTTTAGATGTCCATGTGAGCCCTTTATCCGGGCTAAACAATATTTCACCATCCTTTTTTATCAGGTAAATATCTCCCGAAGGTGTGCAATAAAAATTGGTCAATAATCCCGAAGAATCTGTGTAAGCGGGCAACCAGTTTTTTCCATAGTTGTTTGTCTTAATAAATACGTTAACCAGGCTGTTGCTGCTTGCCGTGCGGATCATGAATCCTGTGCTGTCATCTACAAAATCCAGATCATTGGAATAGTGCCGATACCCTTTTGTTTTGTAATAGAAACGGGCCGATGGATTCAGGTTTGTGTAGATAGTATAAAATGTATCCGCCGGCAGCTCAACAATCGAGTAAAAATAATTGTTGGTGAGATCACTCATAGGCGTTATAGAAGTGCCGTCAATATTTAGGGAGACAACTTTTTTAAAGGAGTTGAAGGTTACATAAGCAGGCGGAAAAGTGCTGCTGGTCCCGAGTTGAAACCAGGAAAAAGTACTGTCGTTGTAAGCCTTAAGTCCAAAATACCCGGCAGTTCCGCTACTGGAACACGATTGTTTTACAACAGCACTCTGCAAATTATCATCCGACCAGAGCAGATTACCCTGGTGTGCACCCAGACTGGATTGTTTACAAAAACTACTGTAAATAAACCTGCCAAACCCGCAGGGTATAATTTCGTTAGGGACTTTTGCGGGAGTATAGCAGGAACTGAGACCTGATGCAGGAGCCGGGAGCTGTTGCCACTGTGAGAAAAGCTGAATTGGTAAAATTACGGCTGCAAAAAACAGGGCGGAAAAATAAAGACGAGTTTCCATGGTCTTTTTTTTAGGTAAAATAAAGATAGTAAAAGAAAGCGCACGTCCTCCTTTTTAAACTATAACGTAGATGATGCGAAAATAGTTTGGTATCCTAGCTTAATTTCTGATAGGTCTGCCACCAGCGATCCGGAATCTCGTTTTTAGTGGCCATCTCATAATCCTTATAACTGCAGGGGATAAGCGTATGACGCTCGAACTTGAGATCCTTATGAGGAGGATAAGGGATCTCCATCCACCAGCGATCGCTCTTTTTGCTCTTGTAAAAGTTAATCTCGTATTTTTCGTCCTGGAGGATCACATGAAAGCGCGTATAGTCGCTGCTGGTGCGGTTTGGAAAATCATTTTTACGACCATAATAACCGTCAAGAAAACACCAGATCATCTGAGCCGCCAGGTGCGCGGTTTTTCCGCCTGTGTCAAACAGAGGGTTGATCTCATAGATCCCCAGCGACGACAGCTTATCATTCATTCCCGCATATCTCATCATCTGGCAGGCTTCTTCTGCATAAAATCCGTTCGGCGAAGCTTCAGGATGTGCGGGGGCATCAGAATGTTTTATCGAGGTGATATCAAAAGTCAGCATATCGGCCTGGCGGATCACAGGCTCCGCTTCTTCAATCTTGTCGCGGACCTGTCCAAGACGGTAAACATCAAAATACAACCTGTTCATCATGTGGAGGCTGTTTTGCTCCACCAGATACGTCTGGTACCCTATATTACTGTAGTTAAATAAGTAATTAGGCTGGTAAAGGATGATCTTTCCGAGGTAGGAACGGTTAGTTATTTCTTCATCGGGATTTCCAAGATCGAAACCGCTGTCGATGGCCACTACGTTGATAGTTTGCTCGAGGTCTTTGTATCCTAAGAACTGTGGAAAACTAAGGTCCTGTGTTCCTCCAATAATAATGGGAACAATATTCTTCCGGATCAGGTGGTCGACCGTTGTTCTGAGTGCAAAAAAGGTATCTTCCGTGGAATGACCAGGCGTGATGTTTCCAAGGTCAGCCATGGCAACGTCAAAACTCCCGGCAAAAAGACGATAAAAGTATGATCTCACATGATCGGCCGCATCGGCAGCACCTTTATTATTTAAAGCATTCCTGTCCTCACTTACTCCAACCAGCGCAAGCTGCAGGTTGCTTAATTCGGGGAATTCGCCGTCCTCTTCGTAGATTTTCAGTAATGCTCCAAATTGTGAATCCAGGTAAGTTGTATTTCCCGCTATTTTCTCTTTATTAACAGGTGTAAAAAATTGCGAGATATCGCTCATGCGGATTTAATTGATGTTTAAAATTAGATTTCATTTGCTCTCCTGGTTTTGCTTCCTAACTTTATATATCAACACCATTATCTTAAGAAACTATGAGTTATCTCCGGCGGCGTAAAAACGCTTTTTTTTATGCTTTTCAAGGTTTGGGAGCTGCTATAAAACGCGAGGATCACATGAAGATCCACTTCTTAGCTGCCTTGCTGGTGATTGGGGCCGGGGTCTATGTCAATATCAGTGCAATTGACTGGTGCATGCTCGCCTTTGCCATTGCGTTTGTTATGGTGACTGAACTGATAAATACAGCTATTGAAAAATTGTGCGATATGGTGATGCCTGCTCCGCATCCTGTAATAAAATACATTAAGGATATTTCGGCGGCAGCTGTCCTGGTGGCGTGCATTGCGGCTGTGGTGGCGGGGTCTATTGTTTTCTGGCCTTATTTTTCCGGTCGGTTTACTTAATCATTACAGGTGCAATAGTTATTGCACTATCTATGTTTCCTATGTGCCTATGTGTTTCAAAGAACCGCATTTTTATAATCGCCGATGCTTTTATACCTTCGGCATATTAATAAAGTCCTCGTATATTCAGAAAAACAAAGCAACCGCCTCACATATATTGTGCGCACCCTGCTGGGAGAGGGTTTAGGGTTATCAGTAAAAGTTGTAACGGATCTCAAGGAGTTTAATTTCGGGGACCACGCACGCATCAACTATTCCAACCAGGTGCTTGATAAATGTATTACCATCCGTCCTCACACCATCCTGTTTGATCATGGCATCCGCGACTATCATTTACAGGTAAGTTCCAGTGACCGGTTTTACAAGATCTTTTTTAAGAATGCTGAGGATGAAGTCCCCTTTGATCTGCTGGGAGCATCATTCTGGCTTCTTTCACGCTATGAAGAGTATTTACCGTACAAAGCCGATACCCAAAACCGTTTTCATTACCGGTCGAGCCTGGCGTACCAGTACGATTTCCTGCAGATCCCCCTGGTTAATCTATGGCTCGAGGCTTTAAGATCCTGCCTTTCCAGGCACTTTCCTTCACTGGAATTTGTGTCAAGGACCTATTCCTATATTTCAAGTATTGATATTGATAATGCGTATAAATATAAGTACAAGGGATTTGTAAGAACTATGGCAGGCGTTCTTTCAGACCGCAAACTATCAAAGATCAAGGAACGTTTTACAATTATCCTCGGAAGAAAAAAAGATCCGTTCGATTGTTACGATTACCTCATAGAAACTCACCGTCAGATAGGAGTAAAGGCCATTTATTTTTTCCTGCTGGGCGATTACGGACCAAACGATAAGAACCATTCTGCCTCAGATCTTCGTTTCCAGAAGCTGATCAAACATTTAACGGATTACTCAATGGCCGGAGTGCACCCTTCTTATGGTTCAAACTTCAATCTCAAACAACTTAAAAAAGAGGTCAGCCGCCTTACAAACACTGTGCACAGGGTGATCACTAAAAGCAGGCAGCATTTTTCCATGCTTAAATTTCCGCAAACCTACCAGGACCTTTTGCAGGCAGGCATTACCTCGGACTATACTCTGGGATTCACAGCCCGCAACGGGTTCAGGGCCTCCTACTGTTATCCATACAAATGGTACAGTCTCGATATTGAATCAGTAAGCTCGCTCACCATTCATCCCTTCTGCATCTCTGACAATGCGTTATTATCGCAGACCCAGCCCGAAATAAAAGAGATGCTCAAGATCGTAGAGCCGATCATTTCGGAAGTGAAAAAGTACAATGGCGAACTCATCACCTTGTTTCACAACGATAATTTTGATGAGAGAATGAAAAAGGTGTATCCTGAGATCCTGAAGGCTGCTAAAGAGCCTGATCAGGCATACTGAAGTTCCATAAAGATGTTTTTAACTACAGTTGTTATGCTGCTGATGATCATCTGGACCCCAATGCCGGTAACAATAAATCCCATTACTTTAGATAACGAGGTCAACCCCGCCTGTCCTGTGTAACGCATGAGCCGGGGAGCGAATTTAAATACAAAGTAGATGGAAACTGACACCACGATAATGGCAATTATCGCGGCGGCATCCTGCCACAAGGCCTCATCCAGGCTTTCGTGACGATTAGAATATAAGGTGATAAGAAAGGACATCGATCCCGGTCCAGCCAGGAGCGGCATTGCCAGAGGAGAAAACGAGATGTCAGATTTTTCATCACTTTCTTCCTTTATCTTCCCGCTGAGCTCTTTTTTATGCTGCACGTTCAGGAGCTGCCATCCTGATCTGAAAATGATAAGTCCACCGGCTACACGAAGCGCCGGTATTGTGATCCCAAAGAAATGCAACAGGTAAACTCCGAGAAAATAAGACACCATACAGATAATAAAAATATATACGCAGGTCTTCTTCAGTGTATTTAATTTGTTCTCTTCTGTAAAGCCCGAAGTAAGACTGATAAAGACAGGTAACGCGCTAAGGGGATTTATCAGTGAGAATAACCCGATGAGAATGGTAATAAAAACAGACAGATCAAACATGCGCGCAAAAGTAATGTATTTCAGCTGGTGCTAACACTATGCGATTTAATCATTACGTTACTAAAACCAAAACAAATTTATCTATTTTTGTGCCCACCTGATCCCTGATGGCTTTAAACTTAAAAACTCTTGGCGTACGAAGCCTTACTGCGGCAGCATTTGCAGCAGTGCTACTGGGCGGGATACTGTGTGGTTATACCACTTTTTCATTGCTGTTCTTTTTTGTCAGTATCGCTGGCCTGTTTGAATTTTTCAGAATTGCCAGGAAATTATCTGTGCTGCCCTTTGAGGGTGCGGGCTATGCAATGGCCATACTTATTAATCTGTGTTTTATTTTATCGAATGTGTTGCGCGACATCCAGGGACAGATCCTGCTGATCCTTATCGTATTTCCTTTTGTGCTTATGGCTGTCGGCTTATTCAGCAAGCGCAGTGATCCGCTGAAAGATGTTTTATATACTATTGGTGGATTGATGTATGCCGTTATGCCGTTTGCCCTTTTGCACGAAATTATCTTCGCGTCAGGAGCCAGCGAAATTCCTGTATATACACCCGACATCTTACTGGGAATAATTTTTCTGATCTGGATCAATGACACCTTTGCTTACCTGGGGGGCAGTCTTTTTGGAAAGCACAAAATGATGCCTTCGGTATCGCCTGGAAAAACCTGGGAAGGCACGTTAACCGGCATTTTATGTGCTGCCGGCATCAGTTTTTTATTCGGGACTTTTTTTCATGAACACCCGGCAGTTTTGTGGCCGTTGTTAGGTGTTGTAGTTCCAGTGCTTGCCACTATAGGTGATCTTGTACAGAGCCAGATAAAACGACAGGCCGGTGTAAAAGATTCGGGGAGCATTATGCCGGGACATGGAGGTATACTGGACCGTTTCGACAGCCTGATCTTTGTTACACCATTTGTTGTGGTGATCCTGAAACTTTTATAGAGTTACGTTGTGGATCCTGCTGATAGGGATCCCGATTCCCTGCTTAAGGATAACACGCTGATCGGTGACACCCCAAACGGTTGTTTCAACCACCTTACAGGATACTTCGTCCTCAAAATAGATCTTGATCTTTGAGTGCTCAAGATTTCCAAGCGAGAGCGCACGTTCCAGATCATTCTGTCGCTCGCTGATTAGTTGTTTTTCTGTTAAGACATCCGACTGAGGAAACCGTAAATTACCAATCGACTCTTTTTCGATGGTTTGAAAACCTGTGTTTTCCATGGTGACCAAATTTTAAATTAAATGTGGAGGGCGCGTTTGTCTATCAAATTTATAAAAATGCAGGTGCAATGTCAAGAATTTTTCGGAGGAGTGTTAATTTCCCCTTTCAGCACATTATAAAGCTCCTGGGCTTTCTGACTTCCGATCTTATAAACAAAGCCCGTATTATCTACCAACTCTACAAATTCTTCCCCGCTAGTATAAAAACGAATGATCCCCAGGTTGTGAAGGTTATATACAGCCCTTCTCATAAAATTCTTCTTGTACCTGCTCTTTCTTATTGAAGTAACCGTGTTGAAGTCAATTTTGATCTTTCTGGAGGTCCAGAACCCATCAAGGATCATGTATCCGGGATACACAGTGGTTTGAATATGCAGAACATAAGTAAGCCCGGCGCTGAGGATCAGGATTGAAATTCCGAGGAGAAAAAAGATGAGGCCCGAATGACTGACATCCTTGATAGGGTAGGAGCCCAAGGTGAAAAACGTGGTGTGCACAGGTTTCGGATTTTCGCTCCAGTAATAACCAAGGAAACAAAACACAGCCAGCAGCGTACGGATAACAATGCTCAGCCTGTTGTGACCAAGGTATTGTTTCTCGTTAAATAATATCTGCTTATGATTCAACCTGCGTTATTTTTAAGAATTGACCATTCATGTCGTGGATCCTGTATCGTTCGTCGCTGCGATGACCTACCACCCAGATTATTTCACCATTTCCATTTTCAAGCAGCCAGCATTCGTGTTTTTCGAAGAAATTGAATTTTTTATCCTTAAAAAAGTCACTTAAAAGTTTAAAACCCTTGATGCCAAAGGGCTGAAAGCGGTCTCCTTCTTTCCAATGCCTGAGCTTTAACGGGAAGATCAGCTGTTGTTCTCTTAAGAGGATCTGCTTATTAAGTGGTTTTTCAAACAGCTTGCTTTCTTCAACTCTGAAACCGGTGAATTTTTTTAGTTCCTCAAGATCTGTGAATATAATTTCTACGTCCTTATTTTTTTCAGTGGCTTTAATGATCAGAAGCTCTCTGTCGACAGCAAGTGTGTGCGTTGCACTTTGATAAATTTTACCGGCTTGCGCGTCTGACATAATATTTGTCATGATCTTTTGCTCCTGCGAGGAGGAAAAACCTAATTCCTCCAGGATGCTATGCAGGAAAAGCCCGCGGTGCTTTTCTTCCTTAAGCTTCTCCTTGCTTAAATGCAGGGTCTGCCGGCTATCGAGGACAACTATTTCCTTTCTTTTTTTCTCCAGGAATTCTGCTATAACATCCGCTTCTGCCGAAAAATGCCGGCTGTTACGCATCATGGTACGTTCAATATTGTCGTTTAGAACAGCCAGAAGCGGCATGATCTTAAGCCTGACAAAGTTCCTCTGGTAATCCACTTCGTCGTTACTATGATCGTGCCTGAACGAGATATTCTCCCGGGCAGCATACTGGCTGATCTCCTGTTTGGTAAAGCGGAGCAGTGGCCTGATGATATTGCCATTGCGGGCACTCATTCCTTTCATCCCTTTTATGCCCGTTCCGTGGGCGAGATTCAGGATCATGGTTTCGCCCACATCGGTGCCGTGGTGAGCCGTAAGCAGGTATTTTAAATTCAGTTCCTGCAGCAGTGCCTGGAACCACTCATAACGAAGCTTCCGGGCAGCCATCTGGGTACTGATCTTTTTTTGCTTTTTGAGTGCAGGAACATCAAAATGCTTTACAAGGATACTGACATTAAGGTCGGCCGCAAGCTTACGGCAGAAATTCTCGTCTCCAACGCTGTCTTCACCACGTAACTGAAAATTACAGTGAGCCAGGGTAAAATTATAATTTGCTTTTTTAAGCAAATGCGCCAGCACAACAGAATCGGACCCACCGCTGATGGCCAGCAAACACGGATCCAGCCCGGGACGGATCCCCAGTTCATCCATATTTTTCTTAAATGCGGTGAGCATGCTGCAAATTTAGTAAAATCATGCGGCAGGCTATCCTTATTACACAGCACTCTGCGATGAACTGATTAATTCCTAATTTTGCCACTATCAATGAAAAAAGAAATTACGATTGTTGGAGCAGGACTGGTGGGGTCATTGCTCTCCATTTATCTTGCCAAGAGGGGCCACAAGGTCACTATTTTTGAACGGCGCCCTGACATGCGCACTACTAACCTGGTAGCGGGAAGATCAATAAACCTGGCGTTAAGTGATAGGGGCTGGAGAGGCTTAGAAGGTGTTGGTATTGCCGAAGACATTCGGAAGATCGGTATCCCCATGTATGGCCGCTTCCTGCATCACCGTGATGGTTCCACCGGTTACCAGGCCTATGGTAAAGATAACCAGGCGATCTATAGTGTTTCGCGTGCCGACATTAATATGAAGCTGATGGACCTTGCCGAAAAGCAGCCCGGGGTAAAGATCCATTTTGAACACCGTTGTATGCATGTGGATAAAGTAAAAGGGCAGGTACAGTTTGAAGACGCGCAACATACAACTATCAATGCACCCGGTGATCTCGTGTTTGGTTCGGACGGCGCATTTTCAGCGGTGCGGTTAAGTATGCAACTGCAAAACGACCGCTTCGAGTACAATCAACATTATATTGAATCGGGATATAAGGAACTGATTATTCCTCCGGGCGAGAACGGAAAATTTTTGCTTGAAAAAAATGCTCTACACATATGGCCCCGCGGGACATTTATGATGATAGCTCTTCCTAACCCGGATGGCAATTTTACCTGCACCCTGTTTTTGCCGTTTGAAGGAGAAAAATCATTCGCGAAATTAAAGTCCGAAGAACAGGTAATGAAATTCTTTAAAGAAGAGTTTCCTGACGCTTTACCTCTAATGCCGACACTGACCAGGGATTGGTTCGCTAATCCCGTATCGTCGCTGGTAACTGTAAAATGTTATCCATGGGTATTTGAAGATAAAGTGGCACTGATAGGGGATGCAGCCCATGCAATTGTTCCTTTTTACGGACAGGGAATGAATTGCGGATTTGAAGATTGTGTGATCCTGGACGAACTTATTGATAAACACAAAGAGAACTGGCCTGACATTTTAAGCGAATATCAGAAGTTACGCAAGCCCGATGCAGACGCAATTGCTGACCTGGCAGTTGGCAATTTTATAGAGATGCGTGATAAAACTGCTGATGCTACTTTTTTGCTTCAGAAAAAGATTGAAGCACGGTTCTCGGAAAAATATCCTGATAAATGGGTGCCATTATACAGCATGGTCACCTACAGCCCGCATATCCGCTACAGTACTGCCCGTGAAAGGGGCGACAGACAGCAGGCTATTATGGATAAGATAATGGCAATACCGGAAATAGAAAAGAAGTGGGATTCACCTGAAGTGGAACAAAAGATTCTTAGTCACCTGTGATGCATTTTAATTTCGACTTTATATATGACAATTCCATTAAGCTCCTGGTTTCGCTGGTATTGGGCGCGTTGATTGGTGCTGAAAGGGAGTATAAAGGAAGAAATGTAGGGTTCAGGACAATTATCCTCATCACCCTGGGATCAACTTTATTTACGATCCTGTCATTTATTTTAGGGGAAGGTAACGATCCCAGCCGTATTGCATCAAATATTGTTACCGGGGTAGGTTTCCTTGGGGCAGGGGCTATTTTTCGGGATGGTCCAAGCGTGAGAGGTGTAACAACTGCCTCTATTATCTGGATCAGCGCTGCCATCGGTATGGCTTGCGGCATCGGGCAGTATGAATTCGCAATTATGGTAACCACTACAACACTGGTAGTATTGCTGGGGTTTGCAGGTGTTCAGAAATTTATTGACCGGTATAATAAGGAACTGGTTTATCGCATCACCATTAAAAATGACCCGGCCATCTATATTGATCTGGAAAAGTCCATTAAGGGATGTGGATTAAAGTTTGAATCTGTAAGCCATTCAAAATTAAACGAAGAGCTAATCATCGTTTATGAAGTGAGGGGTTCAGAACAGGATCATGCGCGTCTTGTGGCCCTACTGTCTTCTTCTGAAAACATAAGAAGTTTTTATGTCTGAATTCAAAAGTACTTGAGGATCAGCCGCATAATCTTTATCTTTAAGTGTAACAATTCAGCTGTAAGTCCGTCTTACATTCACTTTGGATCTCAGTGCCTATAATCAATGTGTTGACCAGTTTGCGGACGGTGTATATCGTTTTATCGTAAAGCAGATCAAAGACAAGGATGCTGCCCGTGATATTGTGCAGGACTCTTTTGAGAAAATGTGGCGACGTATTGACGCGATAGATGCCAGCAAGGCCAAGTCCTATCTTTTTACTACTGCGTATCACACGCTGGTAGATTATACGCGAAAGCAAAGTAAAAAAGCCTCGTTTACTGAAGTTAATCACAATCAGCACAGTCACAACAGTCAGTATTCGGACCTTAAAGAGGTGCTGAATAAAGGTCTTGATCAGTTACCGGAAATCCAGAAATCGGTTCTCCTGCTTCGCGATTATGAGGGATATGATTATGCAGAGATAGGAACTATTACAGGCCTGAATGAAAGCCAGGTGAAAGTATACATTTTCAGGGCCCGTACCTTTCTTAAAAATTATATTGGAAAGATGGAGGTGGTTATATGAAGGTCACCTTAAATAATTACGAAGAGTTGTTACTCGATCATTCCGAAGGGAAGCTCAGTGCTGAGATGCAGCAGGAGCTTCGGACTTTCCTTGCAATGCATCCTGATCTGGGCATTTCCCTGGATGATCTTGATTTGCCCGTTCTTGAACAAGAAGATACTTCAGGGGATCTCGGAACGTTGTTACTTAAATTCCAAACCCCCGCCGAAGAGGAGATCTGTAAATATCTTGAAGGCGAGATGAGTTCCGCCGAAATAAATGCATTTGAAGCGCGTGTAAAATCCGATCCTGTATTACGGGCAGAGCTGACCGCATTCCGTAAGACTGTGCTTCACCCCGAAACTGTCGGGTATGAGCACAAAGAGCTTTTAAGAAGAGATCTGGATCCGATTCTGGAAAATAAAGCCATACAGTATGTTGAAGGTTTGTTGTCGCATGCTGATTCGGCTCACGTGGCAGCTACCCCGGAACTTCAGCAGGAAGTTAAGTTGTTTCAGCTTACTAAACTGGTTCCTGATGCCGAAGTGTTTTTTGAAAACAAGAAAGTTTTAAAAAGGTCTGCCCGAATTATCCCATTGTTCACGACTCGTACCATTGCAGCGGCTGCAGCGTTGTTCCTTCTTGCATCACTTTCGGTGATCTATATTATTTTTTCAGAAAAGGATACTGTGCCAATAGCGGTTAAAAAGGAAATTACTAAAGATAAAGCAACAAGAGCTAAAACAATCCCTGTCGAAAAGATTAATGAAAGTGATAAAACGGTTGCTGTGCAGACATCGTCTGTTCACAGATCATTATTCCGCAAGCCGACAAATACACCGATCAAAGAAGAAGAGGAGAAGTTTACCGTAATACAAGCAAGAGACTCTGTCTACAAGGTTCCAGAAATAGAGCCGGCACCGTTGCTCGCCACGGAAACGAAGAAAGTTGAACCTGACAATGAAACACTAAAATCTGCCGTACCAGACACTTCCTCCAACAAGCGCACTTCTGTTGCGTTTAACGATCTGCCATTGGTTGAAGACGATCTTGTTTATGCAGAAGAGCAGGATACACGTGTTTCTTTCTGGCAGCGTGTAACACGTATTGCCGGCGAGGCAAACAGGCTCGGGGTAAAAGCTGTTGATGGAGAAGTTCTCCGGAACGAAGGTTTTCGCCTGAGCATAAATTCGATCAGCATCGAAAAAAAATAAAAGAAGTGTAACTTATATGCGTGCGACCGCGTATTATGTTCAAATTAAAAACCAGCGACATGTTCAAGAAACTTTTAAAAGAAAAAGGAATTTCCCGCACAGGTAAAGCCTTTCTCGCTATTGCACTCACTACTTTTTTTCTTAGTTGTAACGCTCAGCACAGTCAGAAGCGTGAAACCGCCAGCTATGATAAGATCAGGCTCTCAGGATCCGTTAATGTGTTTTATACCCAATCGGATACTTCTTCAATTATTGTAAAAGGAAAAAGCACAGAAATAGACCGCGTTGAAACCACCGTTGAAAATTCGGTACTGGTGATCAGCAATAAGGGTGATTTTACCGAACCGGTGGAAGTTCATATCAGCAACAAAAAATTGCATGGCCTTGATGCGTCCGGTGCAGCCACATTCAAATCAACCAACGAGATCAAAGGCGATTCACTGGCACTGGAAATGTCGGGATCAACGAACACCAAATTAATGATGAACGTAAGATCTGTCACCTGCCTTTTGTCGGGCGCCAGCAACGCTGTGCTAAGAGGCTCAGCAGATAAAATGGACGCAAACATTTCGGGTGCCTCCACTCTTAAAGCTTTTGAACTTAACACTAAAAATGCCGTTGTAATAACAACCGGTGCTGCCAACGCGAGAATTTTTGCCAATGAAAAGGTGGTAGCAAATGCGGGAGGAGCCAGCGACATTAAAATAAAAGGTAATCCTACTGACGTAACTTCAGAAACAAGTGCTGCCGCTAATATTTCCCGTGTTAAGGACGGGCAGGGCGGAAAACAAGGAAAGGATACCATGTTTTACCACCTGAAAGGTACAAAGATCATTGTGATCGGTAAAGATGAAGAAGCAGCTGCACCACCAAAGAAAAAGCGTCCACATGGCGCAAAGCAATGGAGGGGATTGTCGCTGGGGGTAAACGGATACGCTAATTCGCAGGGTGGATTAAATATGTTAAGCCCTTACCAGTACATGGAGCTCGATTATGCACGAAGCTGGAACCTGCAGGTTAATCCCATAGAGCTAGATTTTAAGATCGTGCAGAATTACGTAAGGCTGGTAACCGGCATGGGGCTGGATTATCACTGGTATATGTTCTCCAACAATACAAATTTAAATCCCGACAGCTCTTTTACCTGGGGTACGATCGACAGTACAAAGACCTATTCATACAAGAAAAACAGTATGCGCACCATTTTCATACAGGTTCCGCTTCTTCTCGAGTTCAACACAAATAACCGCACCCAGAAAGGCTTTCATATTGCTGTGGGTGTAATTGGCGAGTACCTCATAGGTTCGCGGTTAAAACAAAAGCTCGAATACAACGATTATGACGTGAAGCAAAAGAGGAAGGATCCTTTGAACCTTAGTCCGTTTGGAGCCAAGGCCCACGTGAACATTGGGTACAAACACCTCACTGTGTATGCTGAATACAATTTAACGCCTTTGTTCCAGCCAGGTAAAGGCCCTGAGCTGTATCCTTTCACGGTAGGTTTGCGCCTGATCCCGTTCAGTTAATAACACACAATTGCATTTAATTGAAGCGGCCAGATGGCCGCTTTTTTTATTTTGTTAAAAAGCAGATTATGTTCATCCGGCACTATTTTAGTTTAAATTTGTTTTAAACATCTAAAATGACGAACGTGTTTATGGTTCATATCATTTTGCCTGATGTGTTCACTGCGGCCTTTTACAGGTTGCTGCCTGGACAAAGGGAGACCATTAACGAGCTGATGGAAAAGCGGATTGTGCTGAGCTACTCCCTTGATATGGAAAGAAAGAACATGTGGATCTATATTGAAGCGGAGAACGAAACCGCTTTAATGGACATATTAGCCGAATTTCCGGTTATCAAGCATATTAAAGTAGAGATCCACGAATTAGCCTATCATGATGCCGCGCCGGCGTCGTTGCCGGATCTGATATTGAATTAATTTCCCCGGATAAAAAAACTCCGCATCATTTTAATAATGCGGAGTTTATCAAATACAGTCGCCAGTCTAATTTGTAATGATCATCTTTTGTTGTTGCGTGACGCGGTTATTTATTACCACCGAAATAAAGTAAAGTCCTGGTTTTAAACCTGTATTCACTTCCACTGTTTTTTCAAGAGGTGACATTTTCTTTTCAATGAGCACCTTTCCCTGCAGGTCAGTAATACGGACGAATGTTTCGCTAATTCCCAGGTTCGTCACAAAAAAGTTTCCTGTGTTCGGATTCGGAAAAATCGATAGTTCTTCTGAGACTGTTTTTTCAATTCCAACGCACGCCTCAACTGCAACAGCGATCATAGCTGTTCCTTTGCAATTATTGTTATCGGTACCGGTAACTGTAAATTGCTGGGTGGTATTTGCAATCAGAGTGTAAGGCGAGCCCTGGAAGCCGTTATCCCATTGATAAGTGTCGCCACCCACTGCAGTTAGTGTGATCTGGTCACCAACACAAGCTATATTGTTGCTTGTAGCTACAATTATATTTGGTAAAGGATGCACTGTAATGGTGGTTACTGCGATATCAGAAACACAACCGTCGACAGAAGTTCCTTTGATCGTAAAAGTAGTAGTGGAATTCGGAGAAACTGGAACAGTGCCAGACGAAACTAAACCATTTGAAAAGGTATATGTCTGGGCGCCTGACGCGTTCAAAGTGAATGTCTCATAAAGACAAATGGCACCACTGTTAAGTGTTACTGTTGGGGTAGGAGCAACCTGTACCGAGAAGGTCGCATTATCGCTGCAGGTACCACTTGAGCCCATCACAGAATAAGTTGTGTTCCCGGCCGGAGAAACCACGATTGAATTCAACTGTGAACCATTGCTCCAGCTATAAGTACTGGCTCCGTTCGCTGTCAGGACCAACGGAGAGCCCGCACAGACTGTCGGGCTGCCGCTGATAGTAACCGTTAAAGTGTTTACTACACTTACAGTTGCTACTGCAGGAACAGATGAAGTACAGCCCGCAATGTCGGTTCCATAAATACTGTATGAAGTGGTAGTGATCGGGTTCACAATATTTGATCCTGAAGAATACGTATAAGTGAGTGCACCAGCAGGAGCAAGGGTAAAGGTGTTACCCGGGCAGATAGCTCCACTATTAATCGTAACAGTTGGCAAAGGATTCACAAAAATAGCGACGGTGCCTGAAGAGATACATCCCTGCCCGGAATAGCCGGTAACTGTAAAGGCAGTATTTGCCTGTGGAGTAATTGTGATGGCAGATCCGGTAGCGCCATTACTCCACGAATATGTTGTTGCACCGGAAGCTGTCATTGTTGTTGTATAACCGCTGCAAACTGATGCCTGTGCTGAAATAGAAAGTGAAGGAAGAGAATAAACACTTACAGTTGCTACTGCAGTATTACTGGCGGCGCAACCTGCACTGCTGGTACCCGTCACTGAATATGAAGTGGTCACGCTTGGAGTTACAATATTACTTCCCGACGAAAATGTGTAACCCGATGCACCTGCAGGTACAAGCGTAAAGGAACCTCCCTGACATACAGTTCCACTACCAACTGTAATGACCGGAATAGGATTTACCGTAACATTGCTAATAGCAAATGACGACGAAATGCATCCGGCTGTGCTAGTGCCGAGAACAGAATAAGTGGTGGTAGAGGTAGGGCTTACTACTGCAGATCCTCCTGAAATAGTGTAGCTGACTGCGCCTGAAGGAACGATCGTAAATTGTCCGCCAGCACATATAGCACCGCTGTTTACTGAAACTGAAGGTAAGGAATGGACGGTCACTGTAGATGTTGCAGGCGCTGATACACAACCCTGGCCACTGGTTCCGGTAACTGTATATATTGAACTAACAGCAGGGGATACAGTAGCAGATCCGGATGAAAAAGTATATGAGCCTGCACCGGATGGTACCAGGACAAAAGACGATCCTGCACACATCGATCCACTGGTAACCGTAACAACAGGTAAAGCAACTACAGTAACAGATGAAATGGCTGTATTGGATGAAACACAGCCCTGGGAGCTTGTTCCTGTAACCGAATAAGAACTATTGGATAAAGGAGATACAACATTTGATCCTCCTGAATAGGTGTACGAACTGGCGCCGGAAGGAATGATAGTAAATGATTTGCCCGCACAAATACTGCCACTATTTACCGATATCACCGGTAGTGTATTTACAACCACGGTTGTGGTAACGGTCATCGCACAACCAACGGCTGAATTTCCTGTGACTGTATAAACAGTTGTAACGGATGGTGTAACTGCGATAGATGCTGTGTTGGCACCAGTGCTCCAGAGAAAGCTTGTTGCTCCTGAGGCGGAAAGATTTGCAGCATTTCCATTGCAAACCGGTCCTGAATTATTTACTACGATATTTGGCAACGAGAATACTGTAATGGTGGCAACCGCGATATTAGTGCAACCATTCCCCGACGCCCCGGTGACGGTGTAGGAAGTGTTAGAAAGTGGTGACACTACTGCACTGCCGCCCGAGTAGGTATATGACGTAGCTCCGGATGGAGATAAGGTAAAAGACGAGCCCGCACAAATAGTTCCACTGTTCACAGTCACGGCAGGAAGAGGGAGGACAGATACATTTGAAATACCCGGATTTGAAGAAACGCAGCCAAGGGCACTGGTGCCGTAAACTGAATAACTTGTTGATGAAGTAGGGGTAACAACGCTTGAACCACCAGAGTATGTATAGGTAGAGGCTCCCGAAACAATAATATTAAAACTCTTGCCGCTGCAGATCGTTCCACTGCTGGCAGAAATAACCGGCAAAGGATTTACATTCACCTGCGTGGTGGTCGTCCTTGCGCAACCAAGGGCATTAGTTCCTGTTACTGTATAAATACTTGTAACAGCTGGTGAAACAGAAATTGTTGATGACGTGGCACCAGTGCTCCACACATAATTCTGTGCTCCACTCACGCTTAAATTAACGAAATTTCCAAGACACACCGCTCCGGGGTTAGTAAATGTAAGAGTGGGAAGAGGAGAAACGGTTACGGTGGCTACTGCACTGCCCGTGCAACCAGCCCCATTGGCACCTGTAATTGTATACGTGGTATTTGTTAACGGAGTAACGATCGGTGAACCTCCTGAATACGTATACGTGCTGGCACCAGAAGGTGTAAATGTAAAGCTGTTTCCTGCACAGATGGAACCACCGCTCACAGCAACAACCGGCGAGGCTACAATATTTACGGTGCTGACTCCAGCATTAGCGGAAACACAACCCTGGGAGCTTGTGCCTGTTACTGAATAAGAAGTTGTTGTAACAGGTGAAACAATGTTACTTCCTCCTGAATAAGTATACGTAACAGCACCGGATGGTACGATGGTAAATGAACTGCCTGAGCAAATTGATCCACTGTTAGCCGAAATTACCGGCAATGTGTATGCAGTAATCGTTTTGGAGATGGAGTTGATGCAATTATTATTATCTGTGCCTGAGACCGAGTAGGTCGTGTTGGCCGCCGGTGCAACGCTGATGGCATTGGTTTGCGCGCCGGTGTTCCATGTATATGTAGTGGCGCCCCCTGCTGTTAATGTCACGCTGCTACCCAGGCAGGCCCCTGCCGGTGAAGAAATAGTTACAACAGGCAATTGATTCACCACTACGTTAGATATTGCAGTAGCTGTGCAACCCGCAGCATTAACACCTGTAACTGTATATGATGTTGTTGAGACCGGGGTAACTACTGCAGATCCTCCTGAATAAGTATAACTCAAAGCGCCCGACGGCGACATAGTAAATGATGTATTTGCGCACACGGTGCCACTATTCACACTAACCACCGGGGAATTTACTATTGTAACACTCGATATTACCGGGCTGGAAGCGCATCCCGCCCCGCTGTAACCGGTAACTGTATATGTAGAATTAACTGTAGGAATAACTGTAGAGGAGCCATTTGAAAAAGAATAGGTTGTGGCACCCGAAGGACTCATGGTAAATATTTTTCCGGAACATACTGAGCCACTGTTCACCGAAATAACAGGCAACGGATTAACGGTAATCAGCTTTGAAGCACCCGCCACGCAACCGAAAATATTCACTCCTGTTACCGAATAGGAGGTAGATGTGGAGGGCGTTACTGTAATTATTGCATTTGCTGATCCGATATTCCACGTGTAAATATTTCCGCCGGAGGCCGTAAGGGTAGCACTTTCCCCTACGCAGATCTGCGAAGGACCGCTGATGGTAATGACCGGGTTTGCAACCACACCTACGTTGGCTACAGCTGTCGAAACACATCCGTTATTATTGCTGCCCGTAACCGTATAAACGCTATTTGCAGCTGGAGTAACAACCGGCGACCCTCCCGGGTAAGTGTAAGACAGAGCGCCGGATGGGGCCAGTGTAAAAGAATTGCCCTGGCAAACAAACCCACTGTTAATGGTTATTGTAGGCGTAGCATTTACTATTACGGTCGATACAACAGTATTGACCGCAGCACAACCCTGCGCACTGCTTCCTGTAATTGTGTATGAAGTTGAAGTGTTAGGAGAAACCACCGAAGATCCGCCTGAAAAACTATAGCTGGCCGCTCCGGATGGACTGATCACAAAAGAGTTTCCAGAACAGATTGTCCCACTATTTACAGATAATGTCGGATTTGGTGAAACATTTACCGTGATCATAGGCCTCGCGTATGCACTGCAATTGCTGGCAGCAACATAATAAGTGTAGCTGCCGGGAACAGACAGAGTTGGTGTGGCAAAAAAACTTCCCGAAGCTATTGCACTTGTTCCTGTAGCGGTCGAAAACCAGGAAACGGTATTGGATCCGGAAGGTGCCGCGGTTAAACCAACGGTATTACCAGGACAAGCGGAGTATGAGACGGTAGGCAACGGCGCAAAACAGGTTTCATTATAAAGTTCAGTCACCGCAGTTTGAGTAAGAGCGGTTCCGTATATCCTTACATCATCTATTACGCCATTAAAATACAAGGTATTCAGGGTGCGTGCTCCTATGTACGCCTTAATGGGGGTGTTAGTTCCGTAACTTGCGTTCTGGTTATTTGTGTTTGCGGTGCTTGTGTAACTTATCTGCGAACCATTTACATATAAAGCAACCTGGGAAAAATCCCTTGTCATCACCACATGCACCCATTGCTGATTAGACATTCCCGGCGAGGAAATGTAAGACTGAAGCGGATTACTGCCATTATTATAGGCACCCGCAAATATTGCACCGTTGGTTTGTACCGTCACCGCCTGGCAGTAACCATATGAACTTTCTCCAAAACAGATGGGAATACCTGCCTGTGCGGCGTTTTGTTTATACCAGAAGCTGTACGTATAAACGTTCAGCGTGGTATAACTACCGGCAGGTAGACTGATCACATCGTTTGATCCATCAAAAATATAAGCAGAGTTTGCATTGCCGAAACGGTCAGTTGTTAACGTAGCACCGCTTACGGTGCCGTGTAAACTGTTACCACTAAGATCATTTGCATTTCCAGTGAACGGATAATAACCTACAAGAGAGGCTGTTGGGATCTGGCTGAAGAGCTGAGCGCAAACTAAAATAAAGATTGCGGAGAGGAGAGATTTTGTATACATAGTATCGGGTGTAGAAATAAGATTAAAAGTATTGATTTTAGGAATATAAAAGCCAGAAAAAAAGTGAATAAGGGTATTCACTGAGTAAACCAAACGCATTTTTTTACCATGTATGTACTTTGGTTATATTTGTCCGAATGCGGTTTTTTTGCAAACGCTGGATCTTCGGCTTTCTGTCCTTAATATGCAGTCTTTTCACAGATGGGCAGATACTGCAATTTGAGAACCTGACCACCCGCGATGGGCTTCCTTCTGAAGAAGTATTCAATTTTTTCCAGGATAAAAAAGGCTACCTCTGGATTTTTACCAACTATGGAGTTGTAAAGTACAACAGCCGCGACTTTAAAAATGTTCTGAAAAACATCCCATTTCACGAATCATTTATCTACGCTGCCTGCGAAAACGAAAAAGGTGAAATGTTTGTAGCTAATTCGAAGGCCCATATCTATAAAATCAGAAATGACAGTGCGTTTTTACTAAAAGGAATTGAGAATTATTCAGAAGAATTGCGTCAGACTATTAGCGAGATCCTAAAACTTAATGTGGATAAAGAGGGTGTGATCTATGTGCAGACAAAACGATATAGTCACAAACTTATTCCTGATTCCCGGGGTTATACCGCCCACAAGCTTCTTGTACCTGTAGATTCAATTTATTTTGATATTGTAAAAATGGGTGATAATTACCTTACCATCCATAACTTTAATGGGAATGATCTTGTTCGACATGGCGGACGTAAACGTTTGTTCATAAATGTTATTGAAGCCGATTCTTCGCGAATTGTAGAACTTCGTGCGGATGCACGGATAGGGGTTCGTTCCTTCAAACGATTTGGAAATGCATGTTATGCTGCGATAGATAATTACATTGCGAAGATCGAAAATACAAAGGTCACATATCGTAAACTGCATAGTTTTGTTCTTAGTTTCACCCAGGACAAAAATGGCCATACCTGGGTCGGATGTTTTAATGGCGGCCTTTATGAGCTCGATAAAAACGATTCGATCATAAATCACTATTTTCCGAATACCACCATTAACGATGTATTCATCGACAGTAGTAACGGTTTATGGGTGTCTACTTCCGGACAGGGGATCTATCATTGTAAAAACCTGGGTAATATCATATTCAATCCCGGTTCAATTCTCGGAACTCCAATCAGCTTTCTAAAGCATCTGGAAAAAGGATTATACGTTGCAAACGTGAACGGCGATATCTGCGTGTTCAAGAATAACAGGATAGATACGTTGCGACTCCATACTATACCCGACCCGGCAACAGATATTACTTTTGATAACCATAAAAACATCCTCGTAAGTTTACCATTTGGACTGGAAATCTATGGACAAGGCACACGAACGGTCAATCTGGCAAATGTGATCAACTTTTTGCCGGGTAATGCCGACACCATAATCTGTTTGTTGCGGCGAGACATAGTTTTACTCAAAGATAATAAACCTGAGATCCGCTATAACCTTTTAAATAAATCGTATTCCATCATCGGCAGAAACCGGGAATATTTTATAGGAACAGAAAACGGCGTGTATCAACTGCAAAACGGTAAACTTATTCAGCCATCATTCCTGAAGCCAACCGCAAGTTATGTTTCCAGGCGCCTATGCGCCGATCCTCATGGTGATATCTGGATCTGCACGCTCGGAAATGGGTTATTCAGGTTAAAGCCAGATAATCAGTTATTGCATTATGAACCACTGCAATCAATGCCTGGTAATATTGTAAATGACATCTCATTCAATGTAAAGGGCGATAAAAGTCTGCTTTCAACCAACAAAGGATTATTCCTGATCGATGCCAACAACCCTTATTCCAATATGCGCCTGTTATATCATGGCGAGGTTTCTCAAGCCTCTTTTTTTGAGGGAAAGATCTATATTGCAACCAAAAAAGGGCTGGCAATTCTCGACGACAGTTTCAACCGGTCGGGAATTAAAAACTATTTTCACCTGCAATATGTGAAGATTAATAGTGATCAGTTTTCAGCCGACAAACTCTCAGATCTGCCGCATGATCATCACAGTCCTGATTTTGTATTCGATATCATCTCGTATTCGCAGCAGGTTGCAGCCATAGAGTTTAAACTTTCGGGGCCTGTAAGCGACAAGGGAACCGTTGTTGGAACACACCTCAGATTCCAGAACCTGAAACCCGGAATGTATGTCTTAACTGCTTTTCCGCAAGCGCCCGAAGGAAAAATGGCATCGATAATCATTCCATTTAATATAAAACCCGCATACTGGCAAACTGGTATTTTTTGGTTTCTGCTGATTGTGTTTAGCCTTTCCGTGGTAGTGCTCACATCGCTGATCATTGCAAGAATTTACAGGAAGAGGCAGGAAAAAAGAACTGAATCTGAAAAACTGATCCTTGAATATCAGCTCATCGCATTAAAAGCACAGATAAATCCGCATTTTGTGTCAAACTGTCTGACAGCGATCCAACATCTGATAGTACACAAGCAACTGGATGCTGCCACTATTTATATTGCGAAGTTCGGATTGCTGGTAAGGCAAATTCTCAATTTTTCAACGAAGTCACTGGCGTCGTTGCCGGAAGAGTTGAATATTGCCCTTCTCAACATTGAAATGGAACAACTCAGGTTCAAGGATAAATTCCAGTATAAGATAACATATAAGCTATTAGAAGGCAGATCTCCTGAAAGTATCTACGTACCAGCTTTGGTCCTTAACCCCGTTATTGAAAACGCTATCTGGCATGGGTTATTGCCATCAGTAAAACAGAATAAAAGACTGGATATTATTGCCGAACAGCAGGACGGGATGCTGCATCTTATAATCGAAGATAACGGCATAGGACGCATTGCAGCCAAAAGTACCCCCCAGAATAATCGTGAGTCAAAAGGTATTGCGATTACTGAGCAGAGGCTGGCTAATATAAATTATCTGTACGGCGTAACAACTTCCGGCCTGAAATTTGAAGACCTGTCAGACAACAAAGGAGAAGCGGCAGGCACTCGTGTGATCATTTCCCTGCCTGCTGATCTTCAACCATTTAAAAAATGAATAACATAAAAGCAGTAATAGTTGATGATGAATTTCTTAACAGGGAATTACTGAACCTTCTTATCGAAAGATTTTCTCCTGAAATAAAAGTGCTTGCAATAGCCGGTAATCTTGGAGAGGCGCGGCAGGCAATAAAGGAACATCAGCCAGATCTTGTATTTTTAGATATTAAAATGCCGGACGGCAATGGGTTTGATCTGCTTGCCGAATTTAAAAACAAAAATTTTGAAGTAGTTTTTGTAACCGGGTTTGACCAATATTCTGAAAGGGCATTTAAAATGCAGGCCTTTGATTATATCATAAAGCCAATTGATATTGAAAAGCTGGACGAGACCCTGCAAAAGGTGTGCGCCAAGATCAGGGAAAAAAATCAGCGGATCACCTGATAGCTCCCTGTTTTCCCAGCCCCGTGAGTTGCCTTATCGTCACAACTATTTCTTTCCTGAATGTCATGTAAATCACCACTGAAAATAAAAGCAGCTGGGCGCAGTACAATACCACGTGATAATTCCGGTACAAAATGAATTGCAGGATATTAAAGCCAAGGTAAAGCAGGGGAATTCCCATTATTTTAAAGCCGTTAAATACATACACAAATATTCCGCGGGTAAAAACGACGCAGAATCCTACCTGCAGCACCTTAGTAAGCAGCGATGCATAGATTGCGCCCAGGATACCAAAATGCTTTACAAAGATCACTGTGGAAATGATCTGGATAAGCGCGCTTGATCCGAAGATCTTTAAAAGCACATCCATTCTCTTTGTGAAAAGGATCGTTGACATATAAAAATTGAGAATACTTCTTAAAGCATACCCTCCTGCAATGAGACCGATATATTTTTCACTCTCATAAAAAAGTTCATTCTTTATCAAAAGACGGTATAGCAAGGGAATAAATATGCAAAAAAGGATAAGCTGGATAATGCTGATTATCGTGTATACATTAAAGAACTTATTGCTTTCTGTGCTCGTGCTGTTTGATTTATCGCGGTTCCATGTTTCGTATAACCGGGGGAAAATGACCGAGGATAAACTATTCTGAAGAAATTCAATTCCGAAAAAACACTTCAGAAGAAGGTCATATGTATTAAGGTCATTGTAGTTAACGTGCGATTGCAGGATATACCGGTCTAATTGTCCGATCACCCACATCGACAGCACATACACAAAGTAAGGACTGCAGAAAATAAAAAGATCCCTGATAAAAGAACGGTCAAAAACTATAGTACCGTTATTCCGGAAAATAAAAACCCCCATTATAAAAATGACCAGCCCCGACAACAGCCTGCCGTATATGGGACCAATAATTGTTTCAGGAAATAAGACCAGTCCTCCGACAGTGATACCCACCGTCGCAATAAAGTTAACAATGTTGCCCACGAGGAATTGCAAAGGTTTTTTCAAATAGATGAGTGTGATGCTGGCAATTCTGAAATAGGCATTGAAAAAAGCGGTAAGGATAGAGTAGAAGCCATAAGGCCAGAAATCCATGCCAAGGTCGGTATTGTAGACTAACCTGAAAAAATAATCCCCCGTTATGGCACAAAAGACAAGCACAATGATGGCGATAAAAAAAAGCAGTAAAGAAACAGTACCAATGAACTTCTTTTGCTTTTCCGGACTCTCAAATAGCTGAGAGTACTTTACACCAAAATAAGACTCAATTGAAAACGAAAAGATGATCTGAAATAAAAGAGAAATGGTAATGTAAAAAACTACCTGTGTATAATGAATGGGAAGCAGCCGGTTTGTGTAAAATGGCAGCATTATTATGCTGGCAAGCATTGGTAAAGCACCAGCAACAGTAAAAATGAAAGTCGATTTTACAAAGGATTTCCCGATCATTCGGCGAATAATACATAAATTTGCCAATTAATGCGTTATCATCATAGCATATATTTAAAACTTATTAAAAAGTAACACATGGACCAGAGCTCCGCCGGTGCTTCTCACAAAGAGATCGCTGACTATTACGATAATTACAAAGAGCATCAGAAAAAACTCGGGATCAATATCAGGCATCGCACTATTCTAAAAAATTGTAAAAGTGCCGGCCTCCGTCCTGATTCTATTGTTCTTGAGATCGGTTGTGGCATTGGTACCGTGAGCCATTTGTTACTCGGTTTTTTAAAGAGCGGTAATTTAACCGGCGTTGATATCAGTAAACAGAGCATCGATTTAGCCAGGAAAAACCACGCCGCATTTAAAAATTCGGAGTTTGTGGTCAGTGATATGAGTGATTTTAAGTCTGACAAAAAGTTCGACTTTATTGTGTTTCCCGATGTCCTTGAGCATATTCCCGAAAATGAGCATGCAGCTTTGTTTGCAACCATTTCCAGGTATTGCACCCAGGACGCAACTATTCTCATCAACATTCCGGAGCCAAATTTTCTGAACTGGATCAGGAAGAACGATCCAGCCAAGCTGCAGATCATCGATCAGAGCCTTTCGCCAAAAACACTTATCGACCAGCTTGATGTGCACGGTTTTAAAGTTTATTCAGTTACCCCGTATTCGTTGAATTACAAGGTTAACGACTATCTGAGCCTGGTGTTTAAACGTAAGATGGAGGTGTTGAATGTTGAACTCAAAAGTTTTATGGAAAGAGGAATTCAGAACACGCTCAGTAAGATTTAATGAGATTATACCTCTTCACAAATTTTTTTCCATTAAAACGGTCAGAACCTTTTCTTACGAACGAATTTAAAATTACACAGAGATATTTCAGCTCTGCGGTAATATTTCCGTTATACGGAGAACTTAAAGACAAGGTCTCAACATCTGACAACATTGAGGTTTTGGCGCCTCCGCTTATTTCTCCAGCTTCCAAAACAAAACTTTTATGGAATGGTCTGCTGAACTGGGCTCCCGCACATCTTCACGCGGCAGAAATACCCGCAAAGAAGTTATGGTTAAGACCATCGGCTTTGTACTGGCACCTGGTAAGTCTGTTCATTACAAGGACCATATTAAGATCGCCTTCTTTTAAAAAATTAAGAGAATATCTTTCCCAGGAAAAAAATGGCTTGCTGTATTTTTACTGGGGAGACAACATGTGCTGGGTGTTGCCTTATGTATACCGACACCTGCCTCATGACCGTGTGAAGGTTATTATTCGTCTTCACAGAACCGACCTTTACGAGAACCTTAAAGGAAACCATGCGCCATTACGCAAGAAGATCCTGGAATATGCCGACGTGGTGGCACCGGTTTCTCAGCATGGTGTCGACTATTTAAAACAAAAGTATCCGGAGTTTTCTGGAAAGATCATTTTAAGCAGGCTAGGAGTTTTTGATCATGGTCTTAATCCTGCTTCAGCTAATAATTCATCGTATACGATAGTCAGCGTATCGAGTGTTGTGCCGGTTAAGCGTGTTAAGCTCCTGCTTTCGGCGCTGCAAAAAACAACAATTCCTTTTCAATGGCACCACTTTGGTGATGGTCCCTTGCTAAATGAGATCAGGCAGGAGATGCTGGCCGTCCCGCAACTGAAAATTCATCTGCATGGTTTTGTAGACAATAATAAGATCATTGAATTTTACTCCCTCAATCCTGTGCATCTTTTTATTAATGTAAGTGAATCGGAAGGATTACCGGTGTCCATTATGGAAGCCCTGTCTTTTGGCATTCCTGTACTTGCTACAGATGCGGGAGGAACAGCTGATATTATTGATGAAACCGTAGGTTCACTGATTGCCGTGGATAGTAGCGCCAGCCAGATTGCTTCTGAAATTGAACGGATACTTGTGAAAGAAAAAGAAATTTATCAATCTAAGAGACAAGCCGCGCGGAGCCGTTTCATGAAAGACCTGTCTGCAGAAAAGAACTACAGGGAATTCTACGAACTCGTGACCGGTCTTGGTAATTAATCCTCCTCAGCCTCGTCCGAAGTATAATCATCTCCTTGCTCAGCTTCCGATTCGGCTTCTTCTTCGTCGCCTTCTTCGCCTTCAAGTGTGCTGATATCTTCCTCTTCAACAGCCTCCTCAACAGGATCAATAGCTTTGTAATCTTCTTCCTCGTCCTCATCCAGCTCAACATCACCAAGAAGTGCAGCCATCGCAAGGTCAGGACTTATCTCTTCTTTTATAGCTACCGTTTTATATTGCTTAGGCGGAGTGCCTACAGTTTTTACTATTGCCGGGTAATCCAGGCGGTTATTTACTTCAACGATCTTGATCATTTCAAGCAGGAAGGTCCATTGCGCTTCGGGATCAAATACATATACAAATCTCTGGTGAGGCTGCTCAATATACCTGGCGATCTTCACATCCTTCATCAGTTTTTTAGGCTCAACATTTTTTCTGATCTCCTCTTCTTCAAGAGGCAGATCTTCTTTACGAAGAGTTATCTCCTGGCCCTTACGCCAGTAATCATCGCTCACAAAGAATGAGGCGCTGTGTTTTGCATCAAATTTAAATGCCTCCTGTATTGTAGTATGTAATTCTTCGAAGTTCTGAGCAGCTTTAATATCGATGTCCCTGAATACATCGTCGTTATCCTCTAAAAAAACCTTAAACCGGTACGCAGCCATGAAAATTAGTTTTTTGGTTTGTAAATTCCGGACTTCATAAGTCCCATTCTATTAAAAAAGTGAGTGACTGAAACACCTAAAACCCCCATACCATATTTCATACTCCTGCTGAAGTTGATAGAACTTGCTTCAGGGAAATATTTTGTAGGGCAGGTAACCTCTGCAATGTCAAATCCTGCATAGAAGATCTGTGAGATCATCTGATTGTCGAAAACAAAATCATCCGAATTCGCATGATAATTTATCTTCAGCAAAACCTCTTTCGAGAAAGCGCGGTAACCCGTATGATATTCTGAAAGCTTCTGCCCGATAAGAAGATTCTGTGTAAAGGTCAGGAAGCGGTTAAAGACGTACTTGTACATCGGCATACCACCTTTTAATGCGCCCTTACCCAGGATGCGAGATCCGAATGCAACAGGATAAAGATCATTGGCAATAAGGTAACAAAGACTCTGGATAAGCTTTGGGGTATATTGATAATCCGGGTGCAGCATCACTACGATGTCGGCGCCCAGAGAAAGCGCTGTGTCATAACAGGTCTTCTGGTTACCACCATAACCTTTGTTCTTTTCATGACGGATAACGTGACGGATGCCGATATTGCGGGCTACCTCCGACGTATTGTCTTTACTGTGATCATCAACCAGTACTACATCGTCAACTATGTCAAATGGAATTTCGTCATAGGTTTTTTTTAAGGTGAGTGCAGCGTTATACGCAGGAAGCACTGCAATTATTTTTTTTCCATTAATCATAAGTCAACAAAAATAACAAAGTTTGAGTAATTTATAAATTAAAAGTACTCAAATAAATGTATTTTTATACCGAACAGTGTTCCTTAAAAAACTACATAAACTCACGCTAAAAGCCTTCTTCCCGCCATTTCTTGCAACTTTGTTTATCAGTGTGTTCCTTCTTTTTCTTGTGCAGATCGTTATCACTTATCTTGACGATTTTATCGGAAAAGGTCTGCGTACCACTGACCTGCTGACATTGTTCGGGTATGCCTGGATCACGATCATTCCGCAGTGTATCCCGCTGGCGGTGCTGCTGGCATCTATTATGAGCTTCGGAAACATGGCAGAACATTATGAACTGGTTTCCATGAAATCTTCGGGAATTTCGCTGTATAGTATCCTTAAGCCCGTATTTATCTTCATCCTTATTCTGGCCGGCGTAACATTCCTGTTCAATAATTTTGTGTTACCTGTTGTACACCTTAAGTCCACATCGCTTTTGTACGACATCCGGCAGAAAAAACCAGCTGTGAATATCAAGGAAGGAATTTTTTATAACGGCATAGACAATTACAGTTTGCGCGTGGGCAGGAAGTCCGCCAACAAGGACACTCTTTACGATATTTACATCTACGATCATTCGGCGCACAGGGGAAATAATATTCAGCTGTATGCCAAAAGCGGAAAGATCACAACTACTGCCGACACCTCGGCACTGGTGCAGATCCTGCGTGATGGCAATCGCTACCAGGAAGAGGAAGACAGGAATAACCCGGGTAAAAGAACCTTGTCGCAATTAAATTTCAAACAGATGCAGGTAAATATACCGCTCGAAGATTTTAAGTTGAAACGTACAAATGAAGAGCTTTTTAAGGGCAGCGAGGAAATGATGAATGTGTGGCAGCTCGATTCAGTTATAGATTCAAACATAAGAGTGCTGCACCGCAGGGCCGATAATATCAATGTTCAGGCACGGCACCATTTTTATTCGCATACAGCAGCAACAATATCTGCAGAAAAAGTAAAGGAAAAGGTGGATATCCGCCGCTTCTGCGACAGCCTGCCAGCCGACAAGGCGATACAGCTGGTGCAGACCGCCATGAATGTTACCAGGTCAGCGGCTGCCAGCATCGAAAATTACCAGGTGCATGTTGAAAGCGACAATGATCTGCTTGTTAAGTACCGCATCGAATGGCATCAGAAGATCGTGATCTGCATTGCCTGTATCGTACTTTTTTTCGTGGGAGCTCCTCTCGGCGCGATCATCAAAAAAGGAGGTCTGGGTTTGCCAGTTATTGTTTCTGTTATTTTTTTCCTGGCGTACTACATCCTCACAGAAATGTTCAAACAACTGGCCCTTGAGCAAAAAATGCCGCCCTGGCAGGCGCTGTGGATGCCTCTCGTGATCTTTCTCCCCATAAGCATATTCCTGACGGTGAGAGCGGCCAACGATTCTGTTATTTTCGATGTAACGACTTATTATACCTGGTTTAATAAAATTTTCAGAAAAAAACAGATTGCTTAAGATCTTACAGATTTGTAATAAAGCTCCGTTTCCAGCTAATGATGGAAGCAGCATTGCTATTTATAACATGGCAAAAGGATTGATAGCAAACGGGGTGGATCTGACCCTGCTGACCATCAACACCAAAAAACACTTTAAGCCCGATGAAAAGGTTCCTGATACTTTCCGCCGGCAGTCAAAATACAGCTCTGTATACAGCAATACTAATCTTTCGCCCATTGGTGGATTTCTGAATCTATTTACTTCAAGATCCTATTTTGTGTCGCGTTTTTATGTGCGCGCATTCAGGGATAAGCTGATCAGCCTGCTGCAGCAGCAGACTTTTGACATTATCCAGCTGGAAGGCCTGTTCATGGCCGTTTATCTGAAGGATATCCGGAAGCACAGTAGTGCTAAAGTAGTGCTGAGGGCGCATAACATTGAGCATTATATCTGGACCAGGCATGTTCATAATGAATCAGATCTCATCCGCAGGATCTACCTGAAACTGCAGAACAGGCGCCTGAAGAAATTTGAGCTGGAGGTCTTTTCCAAAGTGGATGCCATTGTGCCAATAACTTCAACAGACGAAACCGAAATTAAAAAACTGGGTTGCAGCAAACCGCTTTTTTCCTGCATTACCGGCGTTGACATCAGGCAGTACCTTGAAAAAGCTGCTGTGCAGGAAAAGAATAATACGATTTTTTATTTTGGATCAATGGACTGGCTTCCTAACCAGGAGGCCGTGACCTGGTTTCTCGAACATTGCTGGGAGCGGATCCACAGCGCGGTTCCGTCTGCAAAGCTCATCATAGCAGGTCGGGGAATGCCTCTGCACTTTTTTCACATTACGCGCCCGAATGTTTCTATTGTTGAAAATGTGGAGAATGGACAGGTTTTTTACCAGCAACACCAGGTGATGATCGTACCGTTATGGTCGGGCAGCGGTTTGCGCATAAAGATCATTGAAGGAATGGCTCACGGAAAGGCCATAGTGAGTACTACTATCGGAGCTGAAGGCATAGGATATACCCATGGCAACAACATACTTATAGCTGATAACGCGTCAGATTTCAGCACAGCGGTAATAGAACTTCTCAATTCTCCGCAAAAAAGACATGAGCTCGAACTAAATGCAGCTGAATATGCCCGTGGTGAATTTGATAATGAAAAGGTAGTAACAAAACTGGTCTCGTTTTATCAGCAGATTTGCAATGCATAGTATTTTACTTGTCATATTCTTTTTCTCGTTCCTCTGCATTGCGCATACTTATATTTTTTATCCGTTATTGCTCCTGTACCTTTTACCCAGAAAAAAAACAGAGATCAGCGAGTACCAACGGAACGATGATCTCCCCGAAGTAGCCGTTCTTGTGGCAGCTTATAATGAAGAAAGAGTGATCCGCGACAAGATCCTTTCGGTTTTTAATACCAACTATCCCGCAGACAAGCTCAGGGTCTACATCGGTTCAGATGCTTCTGTTGACGCTACCAATTCTATTATTGATTCGCTTCGGATGCAATTCAGTAACCTGGAGCTCATTAAGTTCGACGGCAGGGTAGGGAAGATCAGTATCATCAATCACCTTCAGTCGCTTGGCGATGAGGATATACTTATAATGACCGATGCAAACGTGATCTTCAGGCCGGATACATTGTTCCAGCTGGTGAAAAAATTCAGGGACGAGCGTGTGGGGATCGTAGCCGCAAATATTTTTAAAGTATCCGCTACCAACGAGGGTATTGCCCTCCAGGAAAAAAAATATCTCTCGCTCGAGAACAGGATCAAAGCCGCTGAAAGCGATGCATTTAACCTGATAATGGGCGCTGAAGGCGGCTGTTACGCTATCAGGAACAGCTTATTCAGTAAAGTGCCTCTCAAATTTATAGTCGATGATTTTTTTATCACTCTGCAGGTCCTCATTAGAGGGAAATTCACCCTTTTTAACCGCGAGGCATTATGTATTGAAGACGTTGATACTAATGCGGAGGGCGAGTACAAGAGAAAGGTGCGCATATCATCGGGCAATTTTCAAAACCTGTTCTTTTTCAAGCGCCTTTTGTTGCGTTTCTGGACACCAACCGCATTCACTTTCTGGTCGCATAAAGTACTGCGCTGGTTCACACCATTCTTACTGATCAGCGGGTTTCTTTCAACCTGTCTTCTTGCATTTTATGACAGGGTGTTCCTTTACATCCTTTTGTTCCAGGTGGCAGGCTTCCTCATTGCATTTCTAAGCACTTTTGTCAATTATAAAAACCAGGCTTTAAAATTCGTCAGTCATTTTTATCTGATGAATCTTGCCCTGCTGGAAGGATTTTTCAGATTTCTGAAAGGAATTCAAAGCAGCATCTGGCAACCCGTTAAACGCAATGTATAAAAGCCAGGTAGTCATATTTCTTCTTTTCTGCTGCGCCATAACCAGTGCACAGAAGAAGTCATCGCCCAAGCTCATCCGCATTATCCAGGCAGAAAGCTTTTCATTTGACAGCGAAAAAACCGATGCACAGATCCTGAAAGGAAATGTGATATGCGAGCACGAGGGCACATTTCTGAATTGTGATACAGCCTATTTTTATGAGAAGCAAAACCGCATCGTTGCTACTGGTCATATTCTTATTACCAAGGGCGACAGTATCAGGATCACCGGTGAGAAACTGAATTATGACGGGAAAACTAAGCTCGCCACCCTGCAACGCAATGTACGTTGTGTGGAAAAAGACATGGTTCTTACAACGGAACTTCTCACTTTCGACCTCGCACGTTCTATAGCAAGTTATTATAACGGTGGCACCATCGTAAATAAAGACAATACGCTTGTGAGCAAAAACGGCCATTATTACTCTTCCAGTAAAGAGGCTTCCTTTCATTATGATGTTGTTCTCACCAATCCCGATTACAAAATGAACAGCGACACGCTGCGATATAAAATCCCCTCCAAAACCGCTTATTTCCTGGGTCCCAGCATAATTACAAGCAAGAATGATTATATATATTGTGAGAATGGCTGGTACGATACCAATTTTGAAAAGGCCCAGTTCAGCAGGAATGCCGTGCTTGTAACATCACAGCAAAAACTGAGAGGCGATAGTCTGTTCTATGATCGTGGTGCGCAAATAGGTAGAGCGTACAGCAATGTAACGCTGGTGGACACTGCACAAAAATCGCTTATTTATGGCGATTACGTGGAATATCACCAGCTAAGGTCTGAGGCACTGATCACTAAAAAGCCTTTATATGTAAGGATAGTAAACCAGGATAGTCTTTTTCTGGCTGCTGATACGCTGTATCATATCGATGTAGATTCGGTCGAAAACTTTTTAAACGCCTTTCATCATGTACGGGTGTATAAAAAAGACCTGCAGGCTATCTGCGATTCGGCAACGTTAAACACCAGCGACAGCCTGATGCAGCTTTTTAATCAGCCTGTGCTTTGGAGCGATGATATGCAGGCCACTTCCAGGATCATAAAGGTGGATATAGGCAAAAATGAGATCAAAGGATTTACACTTGATGGAAAAGCGTTTTTAATGGAGCAGTTAGACAGTAGTGATACCGATAAATTCAACCAGCTAACTGGCAGGATCATTACCGGCGTTATAAGTGCTGACACCGTAAGAAGAGTAAAGGCAACTGGTAATGCCGAGATATTTTATTACCCCACAAACAACGATAAAGTGATGGGACTTAATAAAACCACGACCAATGAAGTAACCATGTGGTTTAAATCGGGGCAGGCAAACAGGGTGTCAATGAAGCCTAAGACCGACGGACATATTGATCCGTTAAAAGAGGTGGACCAGGCAAACGCCAAACTCAAGGGATTTAACTGGCAGGCTGACAAAAGGCCCCGCTCACGTTTTGATCTTCATCCAAAAAAGAAAGTACCTGCTCCTTAATCGCGGATAAACAGCGCTTTCAGCTCCGTAGCTTCATCGGCTTTCATGCGACCTGCTATCACCAGCGATAATTGCCTGCGTCGTAAAGCTCCTTCAAAACGTTTTACTTCCAGTTCTGTTTCCGGTTGCAGTGGTGGTACGGGCAGGGGAGAACCATTCTGATCAATAGCCACAAACGTAAGGATCGCTTCGTTGCATTTGGTTTTTGCACCTGTGGCCGCATTTTCAACAAACACATCCACATATACTTCCATGCTGCTGTTGAAAGCCCTGCTCACTTTAGCATCAAGGGTCACAATGCTGTTTTGTTTTATCGGGTTATCGAACGACACATGATTGATGGCCGCCGTAACAACCACGCGTCCGCAGTGCCTCTGCGCCGCAATAGCTGCAGTGATGTCAACCCACTGCATTAGCTTTCCCCCGAACAGGTTGCCCACATGGTTAGTATCATTAGGCAATACAACTTCAGTATTGATAGTGGCTGACTGTGCGGGAGTTTTAGATTTCATATAATTTTAGTGGCCACAAATTTACGTATAATAGCGTACTTTTGAGCGATGGAGTTTTCTTACATCCTTGCCATTCATATTGTTTTTGTCGTAAGCTGGTTTGCGGCCCTGTTTTATATAGTGCGACTGTTCATTTACACTGTGGAAGCGCAGGAAAAGGAACCGCTGGCAAAAGAAGTGCTCACCGAACAGTTATTGCTCATGCAAAGGAAACTGTGGTACATCATTGGCTGGCCTGCCATGTGCGGAACAGTGATCTTTGGCTTGTGGATGCTGCTTCTTAACTGGGAATATTATCTATCGCAGCCCTGGATGTGGTTAAAGCTCATTGCTGTGGTGTTATTGCTGCTTTATCATCTCGAATGCCAGAGGATCCTGTCGCAGCATAAAAAAAGAGTTTTTAAACATTCCTCCTTTAAACTGCGCCTCTTTAATGAGCTGGCCACTGTATTTCTTGTGGCAATAGTTTTCCTGGTGGTGGTAAAGTCAACATCCGGACTGATCTGGGGAATTCTCGGGCTCTTTGGTTTTGCGGCTACACTAATGCTTGCGGTCAGCATCTATAAAAGAAACAGGAAAAAAACTGAAAAACAAGCGTAATTATTCGCTCTGCCTGATCCACGCGCCGGCAACTTTGCCATCAAGCTCCTGCAATGCACTTAACGCCTGCTCTTTAGTTGAGAAGTTAACCTGGCTCACAACGTATAATTTTTTTGATGTAGGACCCGAAAGCCGCGCTTTAATATTTTGTTTCGAAAGACGGCCCAGTAATTTCCTGGCATTGTTCTTTACAGAGAAGCAACCCAGCACAACCTCGTAGTTTCCTTTAACAATGACAGCCGAACTTTCCATAAGGTCTGACGAACTGTTACCGGAAATATTTACATGCAGTCGTTTGTTTTCACCAAGTTCAATTACCGCAATGCCGTTCGCGTCTGCCACGTAAGCTGAAGGTAGAGGGGTAGGGGATACCAGGTCCGTTTCGCTGTAGGTCATAGGCTGATAAACACTCTTTGTGTTTGTACCTCCCAGGGAAGAACGTAATTCGCCGCTTAGCCTGGTGCCAGATAATACAAGAATAACCATGCTGCAAAGCAACGTTACGAGAGCCGCCGGAAGAACAAGCTTGCTTAAATTTCTCTTTTTCTTTACACTAACTATTTCACTTTGAGTAATTGCAGGACGGTCAATGAATTTAGGCTCTGTTTTGCGGACAACCGGCTCAGGAGCAAAAGTGGTGAGTTTAACAGGACCTAAACCGAATGAAGCGCTAAGAAAATTCACGTCTTTTTGTGGCTCGAAACAAATATTGTTCTCAAAATCGAGGTAAAAGAAGCCTATACCGTTGAGTGTAAGACGACGCCTCGATTGAAGCAGACCCGTACAGTAATCCGCGAAATCCTTTAAGTGTTTCAGGGCTGCATCGGGTGAACAGTTTATTTTTGTGGAAAGCCATAGAACCATTATCCCGTCATTTTGCCGGAACTGAGCATTAAAACTCACGGTTTTAGAAGGCGGTATCAGTTGGGAACCAGCTGCAGAAAAATGAGCGGGTTTACTTTTCAGGACAAAACCTCCGAAATCGGGCAGTACCATATAATCGTTAAAGAACAGTTGTTCACTGATCCCCTCAATAATGGTTTGCTGAATGTTCATTTGTGTGCCGGGAACTTTGTCCACTCAAATATAAATAATCAATTTCATCCAGGCCGCGGCGCTGAAATATTTTCAAAAAAAAGTTATTTTGTAGTTAGCGATCCATTGTTTATACTAATTTTACCGCGCATGAAATTTAAGCTGCAGGTGGCTCTGTTCACCTTTATTTTCCTCTCTGTTACCGGTTTTGCGCAAAAACAAGAGATCTCCTGTAAAGAACTGGTTACAAAAAGCCTGAAGCATATCCGTGAAGTAAAAGGACTTAAATACCATCTTAAAGTTACTGAACGTTCAAAAAAAGGGGGATACAATTTCTATGAAAGTTCGGTGAAATTTAATCGCCGTCCCAGACTTATCTACCTCTACATAAAAGGAATAGAAGTTCTCTGGCTGGAAGGAAAAAATAACGGCAAAGCGCTCGTAAAACCTAATTCATTTCCATTTTTCAATTTAAATCTTGATCCCATGGGAAATCTCATGCGCCAGGATCAGCACCATACGCTGCATGAGATGGGATTCGATTATTTTGCAGCTATCATACAGCATACCATCGATAAGCTGGGACCCCGTATTGATGAGTATTTTGAGTATGGAGGCGAAGAGCGGATAAATAACCGTCCGTGTTACAAGGTGGTGATCAATAACCATGATTATGGGTATACCGACTACACTATTGGCGACAACGAAAGTATTACCTCAATAGCACGCAAGTTCTTTATTCCGGAGTATATCATCCTGGAAAAGAACAGGAATTTTAATGACTATTTTGATATCCTCAACAAGGGCGATGTGATCAAGATCCCTACCTGGTACGCAAAAACCGTAACTCTTTATATCGACCAGCTTTATTTCCTGCCAATCAGCATCAAGGTTCAGGATGATAAAGGTTTATTTGAAGAGTATAACTACCATCACCTCCAGGTAAACCCCAAGTTCGAAGAAGGTGAGTTTACCAAAGATTACAAGGATTACGGTTTCTGATCAGACCAGCAGGCTTTTGCGCCTCTTAAACATTTTCTGTATTTCTACCTTTTACTTTTTCTTACCTTTAAATAATTGAAAAGATCTTTCAGCATACTTGTTTTTTTGCTGGTGATGATACTTGCAGGCTGTGCCAAAAAAGTAACTCCGCCCGATCCTGTTATTTACGGTCTCGATTATTTTCCCGTAAACACAGGACATTATATAATTTATGACGCGGATAGCACCGTGTATAATGATCTTCCTGTAGATACCGTTGTTTATCGTTTCAGGCTGCGCGAAAAGATAATTGAAAGTTTTGTGGATAACGAAGGACAGCTCGCTTACAAGATCGAACGGTCAGTAAAGATCTATGACCCCGCCAGGTCTTATGATGATATGCCCTGGAGGATCAGGGATATCTGGATGCTGAATGCCAGCGACAGCCGCATACAGATCTCAGAAGGAAATAAACGGTACACCAAACTTATTTTTCCGGTTGTGGAAAACAAAACCTGGAATGGAAATATTCAGAATACAGACGACAAGGAAATGTATTCGTACGAATATATCGATCGCCAGGAAAAGCTTAATAACGTTGACCTCGAGCGGGTGCTTAAAGTAAAACAACGCGATTTTAAAACGCTGATATCTTATGAAGGAAGCTCAGAAAAGTACGCAGCCGGTATTGGATTGGTGGCAAAGGAATCCGCAGCATTTTATTCCAATACAATTATTCCCGGGGTCCCGATAGAGAACCGGATAGAACAAGGATACATTTACAAACAAAATATAGTAACACATGGAACTGACTAAAAAGACATTGATCATAGCTATGATCTGCTCTCAGGCACTGATAACATTCTGCTACGCACAACAGGTAAAATACTGGATCGGCTTTAAGGATAAGCAGGGCACGCCTTTCAGTGTTACAAAACCGTCTGAGTTTCTTGGCGCACAAGCCATCAACCGGCGCACTAAATATTTCATTCCCGTTCATGCAAGCGACCTGCCGGTAACACCTGATTATGTCAACCAGATCAAAAACGTTCCTAATGTGAAGGTGTTGTATTCTTCGCGTTGGTTGAACGGCGTTGTGATCTCGGTTGAATCGGCGTCGGCAGCGGCTGCTTTAAACCAGATCAACGGTTTATCTTTTGTAAGTAAAGCAGATAAAGTGAAAAGAAATGTCATGGTTTCTGCACCGGTAAATAAAGTTGAGTCCCAGGTGCCCCTGGCGGTTAACTCTGTTGAAGCTGCGGGGACTTACAATTATGGAAGAGCATTCTGGCAAAACCGGCAGATCGGTGTGGATTGTTTACATGAAAAGGGTTTCAGGGGGCAAAATATGACAATTGCTGTAATGGATATAGGATTCACAACGGTGCCTGAAAACCCGGTGTTCGACAGTTTAAGGGCCGATAACAGGATCGTGGCAAGTTATGACTTTGTTGACGGAAGCTCAAACGTTTACCTTGGCGGCGATCATGGCACCTATGTTCTCTCCTGTATGGCTTCTATTCAGCCTGGATTAATAATTGGCTCCGCACCAAAAGCAAAATACATGTTGTTCAGAACTGAGGAGGGTGCTTCCGAAACTATCAGCGAAGAATATAACTGGGTGCGTGCCGCAGAGTACGCCGACAGTGCCGGTGCAGATATTCTCACTACATCACTAGGATATACAACGTTTGACGACCCGACACAAAGCCATACATACGCCAGTTTGAACGGGCGCACCGCTCCCATGAGCATTGCAGCCACAATGGCCGCCAGGAAAGGAATGTTCGTTCTTAATTCAGCAGGCAATGAAGGAGAAGGTACCTGGAAATATATCAGTGTGGCCGCTGATGCCGACAGTGTTTGTGCTGTAGGGGCGGTTGACAGTACTGGCGCCCTGGCTGGATTTAGCTCTGTGGGTCCATCGGCTGACGGTAGAATAAAACCCGATCTTGTTGCCCGTGGCGCCGGAGCCTGGGCATGTATTGGCAACGCGAATTGTTTTCCTGTGAACGGCACTTCGTTTTCAGCACCCATCCTTGCAGGAGCAGTGGCATGTTTCTGGCAGGCTCATCCGTCTTCCAATAATATGAAGCTGTTCAATGTTCTTAAACAAACGGCTTTAAATGCTCCAAACCCTAATAACAGCACCGGATGGGGCATCCCAAATGTATGTGCGCTGGTGCCTGAAGGAATTTCAGAGTATGATCCGAACAGATATTTCGATTTTGTGTTGAGGCAGAATAAAAATGCATCTGAACTCAATGTAATGCTGTCTACAAATTTTGATGACGTAACAATTACAGTTTACGATCTGCTTGGGAAAGCTTTAATGTCTGCTCACCCGGATAAAAAAGACAATGCGGTCACATTCAGCACCGTTGACATGACAGAGAATATCTATCTAGTAAAAATTGAAACACCTATGGGATCACGGGTGAAAAAATTTGTGAAGCAATAATATGTATGAATAAATCCTCTGCGGGTTCTTCTCTGAACAAGATCATTATTGTTGCAGCGCTTGGTTATTTTGTTGATATCTACGATCTGGTTTTATTCAGTGTAGAAAGAAAAGACAGTCTTACAGAGGTCCTGGGAACTGCAGCCACCCCCGAAAATCTGAAAAACGTCGGCATGGCCCTGCTTAACTGGCAGATGGGCGGAATGCTGCTGGGCGGCCTTTTCTGGGGCATTCTTGGAGATAAAAAAGGCAGGCTCTCCGTGCTGTTCGGTTCAATATTAATGTATTCACTGGCCAATATTTTTAACGGCATGGTACAATCCGTTGAATGGTATGCAGCTTTAAGATTTATTTCAGGTTTCGGCCTGGCTGGCGAACTGGGTGCGGGTATTACCCTGGTAAGCGAGGTAATGAGTAAAGAGCGAAGGGGAATAGGAACAATGATTGTTGCGACCGTAGGAGTTTTTGGTGCAGTGGTGGCAGGATTTATGGGAGATATAATTCCCAACTGGAGATGGAGCTTTTATATAGGAGGAGGCATGGGACTGATGCTGTTGATCCTGCGTATGGGCATCCTTGAGTCGGGAATGTTTGAACGTGTAAAACAATCGGATGTAAGCCGTGGGAATTTTTTCGATCTGTTCAGGACCAGGCATCGTGCCTTCCAGTATTTAAGTGTGATAATGGTGGCAGTGCCGGTGTGGTATGTCATGGGCATCCTCATTACTTTTTCACCAGAAATATTCCTGTCAATGGGTGTTACTGATTTTAAACCCGATACCGGAAAATCCATCATGTATGCATACCTGGGGATCACTATTGGCGACGTTGCCAGCGGACTGCTTAGCCAGATCCTGAAAAGCAGAAAAAAAGCACTGGCAGTCTTTATGATCTTAACTGTGTTATCTGTTTTTCTTTATTTTACTCTCGCCACCGATTCAGAACTGACTTATTATGTGATTGTGACAGTAATTGGATTTGCAACCGGGTATTGGGCCGTATTTATGAGCACTGCGGCCGAACTGTTCGGCACGAATCTACGGGCCACCGCTACTACCACAGCTCCTAATTTTGTAAGGGGTGCGGTGATCTTCCTTATTTTCGCATTTCGTTTTTTCGAAACTCTATTTAAAAAAGCTGATGGGAGTCCCGATCTGCGGTCTGCTGCCATCACCGTTGGCATTATAGTTGCTGTATTTGCAGCAATGGCCTGGTTCAATCTCAGGGAAACATTTCACAAGGATCTCAATTACACAGAATCATGAACAAACCAACTGCCGTTATTGGCGCCTCACCAAATCCCGATCGTTACGCGTACAAAGCCACTGTGAGCCTTAAAAAACATGGACAACCTGTTTTTCCCGTTGGCATTCGTGAAGGAGAAATAATGGGGGAAAAAATTCTGACCGATCAGCCTGCCCTTAAAGATATTCATACCGTAACCATGTATGTGGGACCGCGCAACCAGGCGGCATGGGTGGATTACGTTTTATCATTAAATCCGAAACGCATCATTTTAAATCCAGGTACCGAAAACGGGGAGATACAAAGAGCGGCCCAGGCTAAAGGCATTGAATGCGTTGAGCATTGCACGCTGGTGCTGCTGAGCATCGGCGAATATTAAATTTCATTATGATTTTTAGCATTAAAAATTTCGGGGAACTTTCTACCAATGAGCTCTTCGAGATCTACCGCCTGCGCGCAAAAGTATTTGTGGTTGAGCAGGATTGTGCTTACCAAGACGTTGATGAAAAAGATCTTAAAGCCATCCACCTGATGATGCGTAATGAAAAAGAGCTGATTGGTTATTGCAGACTCCTGCCTCCGGGTATTTCTTACCCCGAACCATCCATTGGAAGGGTTGTCGTTGAAAAAGAGTACAGGCACAAAGGTGCGGGACGTGAGTTAATGGTAAAAAGTCTTAGCGAAACCACAGAGCAATTTGGTCACCCGGAAATTGTGATCTCTGCCCAGACCTATCTGCGTCAGTTTTACGAGTCGCTTGGTTTTGTTGCTGAAGGAGATGTCTATCCTGAAGATGATATTCCGCATATCCGTATGCGCTGGAAAAACGTTCAAGTCTAAAATTACGGAGCCAGGTTCCAGTCAACAGGATCTTTGCCGTGTTCGACGAGGTAGGTATTTGTCTTGCTAAAATGTTTACAGCCGAAAAAAGCACCCCGCGCAAGGGGTGAGGGATGAGCTGCTGTGAGCACAAGATGTTTCTCACGGTCAATCAGGGGCTCTTTGGTTATGGCATAGTTTCCCCATAAAAGGAAAACAAGATTCCGCATCGAATCACTTAATTTACTGATCACGGCATCGGTAAAACGTTCCCACCCAAGGTTTTTATGGCTGCCCGGACTGGCTTCCTGCACAGTAAGAATAGTGTTAAGCAGCAAAACTCCCTGACGTGCCCAGTTGCTGAGATCACCATGTTCTGGCGCAACAAAACCTGGGATATCGGTGCTTAGTTCTTTGAAAATATTGCGGAGACTGGGCGGTTGTTTTATGCCAGGATTAACCGAAAAGCAGAGCCCGTGCGCTTGTCCGAGGGCGTGGTAAGGATCCTGACCAATGAGAATGACCTTAATATTTTGAGGAGGGCAGAGATTAAATGCATTAAAAACCTGTTCCTGGGGCGGAAAAACAGTTGAATTTTGAAACGCTTTTGACAGGTTTTGTTGTAAGGCCGCAAAGTATGGCTGGTTCAATTCGTCTTTTAAGAACTTTTGCCAGTCGGGGTTTAATAGGAGTCCGGTATTCAAAAGGAGGTTGTTATTAAAATGGTTAAAACTGCCTGGTATGATTTTTTCAGGTAAAAGTAATTAGTTATATTTACTCAATATTACATTATGAAAAAAGTAATCTCCCTTGTTGTACTTGTAGTTGCTGTTTTGGCTGTTTCGTGTAAGAGTCACGAAAGATGTCCTGCTTACGGTAAAGTAGAGCAGCCCTCTAAAAAGTCCGTTTAAATTCATTGAGAAGTATCCCTGTGATACTTTTACTTTTGCTTGTTCTATTTAACATAATGTTTATTATGTAATATCATTATCCTTTGTTAGCAACGATCCCAGGGATTTACTTGGATTCGCCATGTGTGATCTTCAACGTTAAAAAGAAGTTTGCCTGTACTTCTGAGCGAAATTTAAATACCGTCCTCTTTCTTCTCATTAATCTTTTCCGCTGCTTTCTTACGCTCCATTTCTTCCAGAACTTTCCTGGAGATCATATTCATTATTTTGGAGATGGTTTCCGGCGGTAAATTCCGTTCACTTAATGGGATCCCTTTGCGTGGTTGCTCTTGACTATCCATACCTAAATCTATCCAATTTAAATTGATATTCAAATTTAGGGTGAATCGTTCCTACCCACGCCCGTACTTATTTATTCTGCGATTCTATTATGTTTAGCCTCCAATCCCTTAAACAGCGCATTTCAAGCAGTTTTTTGATGTTTTTACTTGAAAAATCCTTGTAACCTATCAAATAGTTTTTAGCTTTAAATGCTGAGTATTTAGACCTAAACGTTTAGATACATGAGAGACAAATTTATAATCCTCGTTGCCGACGATGACGCTGATGACCAGGAACTGATAAAACAGGGACTTCAAAAATGTAAAGTTCCAATAGAAATAGTGCAGGTCTTTGGCGGAGCAAAAGTGATGGACTTCATGCTGTTTCGCAATGATTATATATCAAACACGAGATTACCTGATCTAATACTGCTGGACCTGAACATGCCCTTAATGGATGGGTTCCAGGTATTGCACGAAATAAAAAGATATCCGCACTTTCGCAAGATTCCTATTTATGTGGTGACCACCAGCCGGCGCATACACGACCGGGAAAAAGCGATAGATCTCGGAGCAACTGGTTTCTATTCCAAAGGATCGAGATCTTCAGACCTTCAGGAAATAATGCATGATCTGTGCCGTGAATGTTTTGAAAATCCAGGAAAAACCGATTAAAACGGGCTTAGTAAATATCACTCTGTCTGCCCCTCATTCGCTTCGCAGGGAACTACGGACGATGATATGAGGATGTGCTTTGAATAAGAATTTGTGGTCGTAGTTTTTTTGCCGCAGTCCGATTGATATTCTTCGTTTTCCCCTCTGTCATGAAAGGTCCTAGTTTCACTGAATTTAGTTTCACCGAGGTGATTCTTACATACGCAGGAACTGGTGTATTCTTTTGTACAGGAAACTGTAGCCGCAAGGAGCATAATAATAGGGAATTTCTTCATCTGGTTCTTTTTAGGCGTTATTCAAAGATGAAGAATAAAGCTATCGGCAAAATCCACCTGCCGGATGAATTTCACCCAATCGCCTGTTAATATCCCGGTCCTTTATTGAAAAAGAAAAACCCGGCAATTGCCAGGCATCTTGTAGGTTAATACTAATAAACAATAAGAACGTGGATCAAAATTACGTTGGTTCTTTCACTTATATCCTAAGCGAATATTATCTTTCTTTTAATAAAAGAAGTGTTTAACTACTTTCTGACCGCTTGTTTATTACAAGGTCGAAGCAGTAAACTAAAGCAGGAGAAGCAAGCCTGCCATGGTGAGAAACACACCGGCAAAAATCCCGTAAGTAAAAAACTCCCAGCGCCTGCTGCGACCGCTGGCATAATTAGCACGATAATTCATATGACAAAGGTATCAAGAGGGACTTCAATAACCTCTTAATTCAGCAACTATTAGACGGAACCGCCTATTCTTACCACAAACTACTTTTTTCCGATGTCATTTTGTAAGCCATCCTCCAAAAAAAAATCCCTGCCCGCAACAGGCAAGGATCTTCACACAAAAATTGACTAAGCTTCAAAAATAACGGAAAGAAATAAATGCAGAATTGTAATTACGGCTGCTATGTTAATGATGTAAGATTTGCGTAGTCTTGGTAAAAATGAAACGAAGCGACGCAGATTACACTGAATATAATTCCTTCCCAGCAAAATGTAAACGATCAGTGAAATCTGTGAAATCAGCGTGAAACCTTACCCGCAATCTATTTTCCGAGCTCCACTGCCATGCATGTACCGGCCTTCATTTCCAGTACATTGTCGTAGATAATAAAACCGAAGGGATCTTTAGCTACGAACCGATAGTTCTGCGATTTTACAGAACCCAGTGATTTTTCGATGTTGCCCGCACCTCCGGCATCACAATCCGGAGCACTTGAAAAATAAGTCGAAGTAGGAATTGTAGCCGTAAGTACGTTGTTTAAATAAACCTCAAGCTGGTTAACCCCTCGCCTCTTGAACTCATCTGATGATGCCTGGTTGAACCACATCACCGCCTTTGCATTATACTCGCAGGTATTATTATCCTTTCTTGCTTTTGCGTCGTAATTAGCAGCTACTTTATCAGTGCAGCCTTTTTTCCCGCACGACGACAGCAGGGCACCATAAACTGTAATGGTAAGTAAGAGGTATTTCATCTTTTTAGGGTTGATACGACTAATGTACAAAATTTGCCGATTTACGTGCCGATAATTGGCGAAGGTAAAAATGAGCTTCTACTTCCTGCGTTTATTTTTTACTGTCCTTCGTAAATAATAAAATAAAAGCCCCGCACATTTAAGATACGGGGCTTTCTTAATTACCATCATTTTAATAAAAAGAACTTGATCCAAATGTAGGGCGTGTGATCGTAATTCATTCCCCGTTCATCACAATGTTATTGAGGCGGAATGATCACCATTCTAAACTCCTGGTCTGCCGGCCTTGGTGCGCGCCCATGAAGTTTCACCACCTCAAACTGCAATTGTCCCTGTTCGATCCCGAACTGGGTCAGGATATCCCTGTCTTCCGTCAATGGTAAATCCCACCAGGTGGTACCACGCATCACCGATAGTTTAACCACGCCTTTGTCAATGACATCTTTTGTAACCAATGGAGAAAAGACAACCGTACTCCAGATAATAGAATCACTGTCCATGCTCCATGCGCCTGCGGCCACGTGCATGGTGGTAGTAATGACTGACGCATTTTTTCCTGCGTCGCCGGTTTCTCCCTGTGGTCCTGGAACTGTTTCCTTTTTGCAGGAATTAAGCGCCGGCATTAAGGTTACAAGTATAAGCCCAAAAGTTAGGATAGTGGACCTGTTGTGCATGCGTCTAATTTACAAAAATTACCTGGCGGATCTTTAATGCAGGTTTCCCACAATTGAATGTGCATACTTTAATTGCAGCCTGCTTTTTTTCTTTGTTTTTAAATGTACATTAGCGCGATAAAACAATAAACATGAAAAAGACAATTTCTATTATTTTGGTAGCTGCCCTGATGACAGGTTTCGCTGCTTGTGGTTCAAATGAAAATAAGCATGACGATGCTACAACTGCTGGAGCAACTGCAGATACTTCTGCAATGCACGAAGATCACAGCGGAACTGATGCTCATACTGCTGATTCAACAGGCGCTCAGCACTAATTACCATTTTTGTTGTGTTCCGCTCATTTAAGGAACATAAAATAAAAACCCCGTGGCATTAACACGGGGTTTTTTCATTTTAAAACTAACAAGATTAATTTAAAGAACTTGTATAAAAGTAAACCCGTTTCCCCCCGCTTCCAAGTCGTTCATCACATTTGCCAACGGATTATCAACAGCACATGGTTGCTTTATTAATTGTAAATTCATGCTCACAAGCTTTTACATGAGAAATTCACCGGGTAAATTACTGATTGTTCTTGCGGTTTTTGTATTCGCCTGCAGCAAGGATGTAGAAGCGCCGGCCAGACAACCCGGGTCAAAAGGTAAAAATTCAACACCTGTGGCAACTGTTTTTGCAGTTGATTCAACTGCCTGGGTGGTGGGCACAAATACACTTACCTGGGAAGCTATTGTAAAAGAACCACAAATTACTCCAGCTGTTATCGGTAATGGCATCGTAAAAGTTTACATCTACCGTTCAACCAGCTGGTGGGAACTTCCCTACACCGAAGACCGCGAGGCCCTGATCCAGTTCGGACTGGAGGAAGGAAAGATCCGTTTTTTATGTTCTGAAACCCATGGCGCAGCAGAACGTCCGCAAAACCACCTGTTTAAATTAGTAATTGCTGAAACCAGACCGCAATAATTTCATGCTGCTTTCCCCGGCTCATTTTTTGTAATTTTGCGGTCTTATGTTTTCACTAAATCCTAAGGAGCTATCGGTTCCGGTCTTACAAAAATACCTGCAAAATGCCATTGCGCCCCGCCCTATCTGTTTTGCCAGCACGGTCGACAAAGAAGGCAGGCCCAACCTTGCGCCCTTTAGTTTCTTTAATCTCTTTTCATCCAACCCTCCCATTGCTGTTTTTTCGCCGGCATACAGCGGAAGAACAGGTGCCAGCAAAGACACTCTTAATAATGTACTTGAAGTTCCTGAATGCGTCATTAACATAGTTAACTATAAGATGGTGCACCAGACAAGCCTGGCAAGCAGTCCATTCCCGAAAGGGATCAATGAATTTGAAAAGGCGGGGTTCACTCCCCTACCCTCTGAGCTTGTAAAGCCCTTCCGCGTTAAAGAAAGCCCGGTGCAGCTTGAGTGTAAGGTGCTGGAGATAAAAGAGCTCGGAAAATCAGGAGGAGCCGGCAATCTTGTTATCTGTGAGATCATCCGCATCCATATCGATGAGTCGGTATTGAACGATCAAAACCATATAGACACGCAAAAAATTGACCTGGTAGCCAGGATGGGTGATAACTGGTACTGCCGCGCCGCGGGAGATGCATTGTTCGAGGTGCAGAAGCCAATCACCACCATTGGCATTGGCCTGGATAATATTCCCGCCGAAATAAAAAACAGTTCTGTGCTCACAGGAAATAACCTGGGCCTGCTTGGAAGTGTTGAAGTTCTGCCTACAAGGGAACAGATCGACAATTATAAAAAAGAGCTCCGAACATTCTCAGACACAGAGGAAAAGCATCAGTTTGCGAAAGCACTCCTTGAAGCAAACAAAGTGATGGAAGCCTGGATGGTGTTACTTTAATTTAATAAGTGGACATTTTCATAATTGATAATTTTTAATACATTAGTCAGGTTAAACTTAATTCAGTAATCAATTAAATCAATATATATCATGGAAGTAATCGGAACATTAAAAGCGAAGTTCGAAACACAAAAAGTGAGTGAGCGTTTTCAGAAGAGAGAATTTGTTGTAACAACAGAAGCAAACACTCCATATCCACAGCATGTAAGTTTCCAGTTAACACAGGACAAATGCAGCCTTCTCGATCAGTTTCGCGATGGTGAAGAGATCAGGATCCACTTTAATCTCCGTGGTCGCGAATGGAACGGACCACAGGGCGTAAAGTACTTTAACACGCTTGAGGCATGGAGGATTGAAAAAATGCAGGGTGGTGCATCACCATCCCAGGGACAATCGGCACAACAATCATCATCAGCCGGAATGAGCAGCCCATCGGCACCGGTATTCACAGGTAATGTGAACGACAACGATGACCTGCCTTTCTAAACCTCTTTAAAACCGAAAAACACAAAACCCCTCCCACTCCGGGAGGGTTTTTTATATGGCACAAAAGAAATCCTCGGTCTTGCTCATATACACTGGTGGCACCATTGGCATGATGCAGGATGTGCATACGGGCGAACTGAAACCATTTGACTTTAACAGCCTCAGCAGGCAGATCCCTGAGCTGGGGAAATTTGATATCGCTCTTTCTACCATTTCATTTAAGAAACCGATCGATTCATCAAATATGCATCCCGACACATGGATCGAGCTTGCAACTATTGTCGGTAATAATTACAGTAAATACGATGGATTTGTGATCCTGCATGGCAGCGACACAATGAGCTTTACCGCCAGCGCCCTGAGCTTTATGCTCGAGAACCTTGCAAAACCAGTAGTTTTAACAGGGTCGCAGCTCCCAATCGGGATCATCAGAACCGACGGTAAAGAAAACCTGATCACGGCCATTGAAATAGCAGGTGCAAAACAAAAAGGAAAACCTGTGATCAATGAAGTATGCATTTATTTTGAATACAAGCTTTACAGGGGAAACAGAACGTTCAAGTACAACAGCTCTCATTTCGACGCATTCAGGTCACCCAATTATCCACCTCTTGCAGAAGCGGGAGTAACCATCAATTACAATAAAAGTGCGCTGTTATCGCGACCTGTCAAACCATTTAAGGTTCATACCAGATTAAACAACAATATTGTAGTGCTGAAATTGTTTCCCGGCATCAGCAGGGAGATCACAACTCTGATATTAAGCGCTCCCGGAACAAAGGCTATCCTGCTTGAAACTTTTGGTGCGGGAAATGCCACAACCCAGAAATGGTTCATTGAACTCCTTCGCAAAGCCATAGCACAGGATATTATAGTCCTTAATATCACACAATGCCACGAAGGAAAAGTGATCCAGGGCATGTACGAAACCAGTTCAGCTCTTAAGAAGGCAGGTGTCACAGGTGGAGAGGACCTTACTTTTGAAAGTGCGGTCACCAAGCTTATGTTCCTGCTGGGCACGGGTAAAACTACTAAAGAAATAAAAAAAATGCTCTCTCATAACCTCCGGGGAGAACTAAGTCCGTAACTTAGCGGCCGCGCTGTCAGGCGCTGTTTCAATTAAATCCAGTCAATGAAAGTTTGCAAAAATATCCTTGAAACCATCGGCAACACGCCCCTGGTAAAATTAAATAAGATCGTTAAGGATTTCCCCTGCGATGTATATGCGAAAGTGGAAACCTTTAATCCGGGAAATTCAATTAAGGACCGTATGGCCCTTAAAATGGTGGAGGATGCTGAAGCAGATGGCCGCCTTAAACCCGGAGGCACCATCATTGAAGGCACAAGCGGTAACACCGGTATGGGCCTGGCAATTGCAGCTGTTATAAAAGGGTATAAGTGTATTTTTACCACCACCGATAAACAAAGCAAGGAAAAAGTAGATGCCCTCAGGGCATTCGGTGCAGAGGTGATCGTTTGTCCCACAGATGTGGATCCTGAAGATCCCCGCTCCTACTATTCCGTTTCATCACGACTTGTAAATGAAATTCCAAATTCGTGGAAACCCAACCAATATGATAATTTAAGCAATACTCTTGCGCATTATGAGCAAACCGGCCCGGAGATCTGGGATCAGACCGATGGCAAGGTCACTCACCTGGTAGTAGGTGTAGGTACAGGCGGAACAATTTGCGGAACAGGTAAATTCCTGAAAGAAAAAAACCCCAATATCAAGGTGTTTGGAATTGATACCTATGGTTCGGTTTTCAAAAAGTACAAGGAGACGGGGGAATTTGATAAGAACGAGATCTATCCTTATATCACAGAAGGTATCGGTGAAGATTTTTTACCTGCCAATGTTGATTTTAATGTGATCGATCTTTTTGAGAAAGTAACAGACAAGGATGCGGCTATCATGACAAGGCGTATTCCCCGCGAGGAAGGCATCTTTGCAGGGAACAGTGCAGGTTCTGCCATGGCGGGCCTTGTGCAGCTCAAAAGCAAATTTAAAAAAGGTGATGTAGTAGTGGTTATTTTCCATGATCACGGCACCCGCTACCTTGGTAAAATGTTTAACGACGAGTGGATGCGCGACCGTCACTTCCTGGAAGTTACCAAGCCAAAAGCGATTGATATGGTTGCCAACCACAAACATCAGAAGTTACTTACAGTTTCAGTTAACGACACCGTAGCTAACGCACTGGAACTGATGAACAAATACAATATTTCACAGATCCCTGTTATGGATGGAAAGGAATACGTGGGCTCACTTAATGAAAGCTTCCTGTTCACCCGCCTGATCGAAAACAGTGATCTTAAGAATGATCTTGTGAAAAAAGTGATGCAGCCTGCATTCCCGGTAGTTGGTGAAAAAGCTCCGATTGAAGAAGTGAGCAAACTGATAACCCGCGATAATAACGCTGTATTAATGCGCGACCTTGGAGGGAACGTTCACATCATCACAAAACATGATATCATTCAGGCAGTGGCGCAAATGTCTTAAAGCTTTGTATTGACAAAAATTAAAAAGGCCGTTATAAAAACGGCCTTTTTTTTATTCGAGAATGATCTTCTGCGTGCTTCTGTTTGTTTCGCATTCCATAAACGCAAAATAAACTCCGCGCGGCAGGTTGCGAGTGCTCATCTGAAATTCATTTTCAGGTGACAACGTACACTGTAAAACCACCTGTCCCAAAGAGTTAACCAATGTTACCTGCAGGGTTTGTTTAGAAGATGTTCTCAGTATCTCTTTAGCCGGATTTGGAAAAAGGTCCAGGTTGCTTCCTGCGTTTAACGACTCAAGACCAACGCAGGCGTTTACGATCTGTGTCAATGTGTAAGTCGATGAGCATCCGAAAATATTAGTTCCGGTTACGGTATAAGAAGTAGTCGTCTGAAGGTATTCGCTGATGGTAGTAGTTGAATCACCGGTATTCCATTTATAAACATCTGCTCCCGACGCCTGAACAGTAACTTCTTCACCGGCACATGATTCCGGACGGTTACTGAAAACAGTTAAGCTCGGCGAAGGAATAATTCCCACGGCAAGACCGGCAGCTGAAGTACAATTATATCCGCTTCCTGTGACGTTGTACATTGTATTGCCCGTAGGAAACACGGTCACAGATGGGCCGGTTAAGTTTCCGGGGGTCCAGGTATATCCACCTGCATTACCTGAAACACTTAGGGTAACAGCGCTACCTGAGCACGGAGGACCACCTGCTACCTGTGGCTGCATTGTAAGAGACCGCACCACCACAGAATCGGCACCAAGAGTACAGCCGCTGCGTGCCGCCACCACGTATGTTCCTGGATTGCTTACGACAATTGAACTCTGACTGCTTCCATTATTCCAGCTTATCTGTGGAAAGTTTCCGGACACAGAGAGGTTAGCTGTACTTCCCTGGCATAAAGAGATAGTGCCTGATGGGGAGAGATTAAGCACGAGACTTGGTACGCTGCCATTAAAATCCGTATTGGAGAAAGTAACGTTATTCAGGAATTTCATATTGGCAACCTGGTCGGGATCTCCGCTGGTAAAAGCTGCATAGGCTACTGCGACCATGTAAGTTCCACTTGATGGTTCAAGCACCTCTTCAGCTATATGAGGAAAATAAATTGATCCTGAAACACTTCCGTTGCAGGAGGTAAAGTCTTTGATATTGGTGATCTGATTTTTAGTGACATCAAGTGCGCGACCAAATAAGTCTGGCGCAAAATTCGGATCACCAAGTGTATAGAACGAATTATCCGTCCAGGTAAAAAAGATCTTTTTCCCATCTGCACTGCGGGCAATCTGCGGACTGATCATTTGAAAAACTGTTGATGTAGATCCTACAAACTGTTCAGGGCTATTCTTCACATTGGCGATATCATAAGCGGTCCAAAGTCCGTTCTTCTGGGTGATATCCATCACATGATGCCAGTCGTCATAATCAATTCCGTAATTTCCATTTCCATTTGCAACCACAGCGAGAAAATGCGGATTACCATAAGCATCAACAGTAAGATCGGCTCCAATAGTAATTGCGGGAGTTGTATAAAGGTTTGAAGTGATACAGTTAAACTGGTTAAAGTTCAGTGTAATAGGTCCGCTCCAGGTATTGCCGCCATTGGTTGTTTTATAAAATATCGGATAAATATTAAATGATGATGGTCCGCTGTTCAGGTGACCAACAATTGAGATCCAGCCAAAAGTACCGCTCGGATCAAACGCAATGTTCATATCACCTGTGTAGGGGATCCCGTTATAATTAAGATTAAAGCCCGGTGAAAGAACGTTGTTGGTTGACCAGTTAATGTGTGTTGTACCATTCCAGACACCTTTATAAACGAGCACACTTCCCGTTTCGTTGGTTCCGTCCGACGAACAGTCAATTGCCCAGTAAACCCCTGGCGCTCCCTTAACAAGCGAACCGGCTATAAGTGAATTAGGATTCGGCTGATTATAGGTTTCGCCACTTACACCAGCACCAATTTTCTGCGTCCCGGTAACGTACCCGTTCCAATAATTACCATTTACCACCGCCGCTAAAAATCCGAAGGAAGCATTGGATGGACTTGTATTACCCGGGGGATTGTGCAGTACCACATTCGGATATCTTGCCGTAACGCCTGTCGCGGGATTAAGAATACCCTGGTTATTGGTCCAGGAGCTACCTCCGTTGGTTGAAATGTCGTAACGAAGCTGCCCTGAATTTCCACCAAATGCATTAACGTTATTACGATGAATAAAAACAATTGTGTTCAGGTCTTTGCTTGCTGCAATAGGATTTGAATTATTGCGAACCATCGTAAACATGTTGGTAGAAGAACCTCCGTTTACGTTGGTGGCGCATTGAGCATTAACGGTGAGTGGCGCCACGATTATGGAGGCGAGCGCTGAAATTAGTAACTTGTTGACCATGAGATTCCGGGTTATTGTCCGCGAGTGCAAACATACGGCATTTAGAGCTTTTAGCGCCTGAAGGTCAAAACTTTAACACTGACGCTATTCCAAAAAAAAAGGCTGTTTCGCATTGAAACAGCCTTTTTAAATTCTTGTCTATCTACTACTTTTTCTTTTTACCTTTTGAAGTAGCAGCGATTGAATCAGCCATACGCGTAGAGTCAGCAACCCTTTGCATGTTAGCTTCTTGTGCCATTCTGTCGGCTTCAGCAGCAGCAGCAGCAATAGAATCCTGTTTTGCTTTTTCAACAGCAGCAATAGAATCTTCTTGTGCCTGCTTGCGTTTTTCCATTTCTTCTTTAGAAGGACCACAAGCTACGAAAGCAGTTGTCATAGCGGCAACAGCGATCAACGATAATACTTTTTTCATTTTTGGTTTATTGTTTTAAAATTTGCGAGCAAAATTACATCTTTTTTGCCAATAAATACAAAAAAGCATAAAAAGGACATTTAATTTTTTAAACAGTGTTCTTTAAAGAATTGCTGCGAACCTGCGTAAATTGCCCTAATTTTATACGCTTATGTATCCTCTGATCAAAAAGCTTCTTTTCCGTTTCAGTCCTGAAACCGCGCACCATCTAACCTTTAATGTTTTAAAACTTCCACTTGTCTCGGCAGTTACCGGCAAAGCATATGCGGCTTCAAGTCCTTTATTGAGAAAAACAGTGTTTGGACTCGATTTCCGCAATCCGGTTGGACTCGCCGCGGGGCTAGACAAAGATGCTATTGCATTTAATGAACTGGGTGAACTTGGTTTTGGCTTTATTGAGATCGGAACTGTAACTCCTCTCCCACAGCCCGGCAACGACAAGCCTCGCCTTTTCAGGTTACCGAAGGACTCTGCTCTTATAAACAGGATGGGATTTAATAACCATGGAGCCGCCGCTGCTGCCAGGAGGTTAAAGAAAAAACGCGATCCGTCGCTGATTATTGGTGGAAACATAGGCAAGAATAAAAATACCCCCAACGAAAATGCAGTTGATGATTACGTGAAGTGTTTTAATGAATTGTTTGATGTGGTAGACTATTTTGTAGTGAACGTTTCTTCACCTAACACTCCTAATCTTCGCGATCTGCAGGAGAAAGGTCCGCTCACTGCCTTACTTCTGAAACTCCAGGATCTTAATCATCTGCGCGAAAAACCTAAACCAATTCTACTGAAGATCGCACCCGATCTTTCGAATCCGCAGCTCGATGATATCATAGAAATTGTAAGGCAGACTCACATTGCCGGCATTATAGCCACTAACACTACTATTAGTCGTAGTGGACTGAGTTATTCGAGCGAAGAGATAAATTCCTTTGGGCAGGGTGGACTAAGCGGCAAGCCTCTTAAAGATAAAAGTACGGAAGTGATACGTTATCTTAAGAGCAAATCCAATAATGCCTTCCCTGTTATTGGTGTGGGCGGGATTCATAGTGCGGAGGATGCGCTTGAAAAACTGGAGGCCGGTGCGGACCTGGTTCAGCTTTACACGGGTTTTATTTATGAAGGTCCCGGACTAATAAAAGAGATCAATAACAGGCTTATCAAAAAATTTGAATGGTCAAAATAACAGAATGTCCCCGCGATGCAATGCAGGGGATAAAAGAGCAGATCCCTGCAAGTTTAAAAGCCGCGTACATCAACCAATTATTGAAAGTGGGCTTTAGCAGGATCGATTTCGGTAGTTTTGTGTCTCCCAAGGCCATCCCGCAGATGCAGGATACCGCAGAGGTCCTGAAGCTTCTTAACCTCGATCAGACCGGGAGTAAGCTTCTTGCCATTATTGCCAATCAGAGAGGAGCTGAGGACGCCTGCGCATTTGAGCAAATAGATTTTTTAGGTTTCCCTTTTTCAATTTCAGAAACCTTCCAGCAACGGAATACCAATTCCGGAATTGAAGAATCATTAAAAAGAGTGGAGCAGATCCAGGCATTATGCCAGAAACATGGCAAAAAACTATTGGTTTATATCTCGATGGCATTCGGTAATCCATATAATGACCCCTGGGAACCGGAGATCGCTATCAAGTGGTGCAAGAAATTAAATTCACTGGGCATCCGTCACCTTGCCCTGGCAGATACGGTGGGATCCTCGGATCCCGAGACCATAAAATTATTGTTTTCGAGCCTCCTCCCTGCCCTTCCGGACGTAGAACTATCAGCTCACCTGCATTCCACAAAAGAAAAAGCCCTTCAAAAGATCACAGCAGCTTACGATAGCGGTTGCAGGCATTTTGATTCAGCCATTCACGGTTTTGGGGGATGCCCGATGGCTAAGGATGAGCTTACGGGTAATATCGCTACTGAAGATCTCGAATACTTTGCGGGTTCGAGAAACATCGATCTGAAGCTGAATTATGAAGAACTCCAAAAAGCCTATTCACAGGCCTGGGAGGTTTTTAATAAGTATCATTAACAGGAAATACACATCTTATTAAGATTATTAATTAAAATGTGTGTGTAAAGCGTTAGCGCTTAGATCTTAAGCTTTTGACCGAGTTTTAAAGTGGTAGTCGGACGAATACCATTTTTACGACAAAGTGATTTAACAGAAGTACCACTCTTTTTTGCGATCTTTCCGAGGGTATCTCCTTTTTTCACACGGTAGATCTTTCCTTTTACAGGATATTTTCCGTGAGCCATCAACTCGTTCTTGTGACGGTTATGTAAGGCACGTAAGTCGTATTTATTCTCTACGTCCGTTTTACGTACTGTAAAAGTGTTCGACTTCAGCTCACCTTTATCATAGTCTATAAAATCTTGTGTATCAAAGGCCTGGCCAAGATAACGGATCTCAAAGTGAAGGTGACTGCCATAAGAATGACCAGTATTACCGCCAAGTCCTAAAGTGGTACCGGCATCAACTTTTTGTCCCGATTCAACCAGTATTTTGGACATATGTGCATAAACAGTCTCTAAACCATTACTATGACGTACAATAACGCAATTTCCGTATCCGCGATAAGCTCTTGCACAACGAACCATACCGTCAAAACAGGAAACAATAGTATCGCCGGTTTCGAGGTTTATGTCTGTTCCGTAATGAGGACGGTATTTTCTCCAGCCAAAAAGACTGGTAAGCGGACCGCGATAAGGTAATACAAATGGGTTGTCTTCAGGTTGAACCAGGTCAATGCAAACACTGTCCTCTTTAAAAGCTTCACTAAATTTATAAGGATGGGCTACGTTGGTTTCCCACGAAGCATATAAGTCATGACTCGGAAACTCGATCTGTAAAGTATCAGGAGTTTCGTCATCGTCGGTAACTTCTTCTGCAACCGCCTGGTTAACAACGAACTTCGTTGTGTCCTCACGTTTAGCCTTAGCTTTTTTATCATCACCAGGACGCTTTTCGTCCGGATTAAATGACTTCGCCTGGAGAAATAAGACTGAAAACCCGGCTGCGATGAATATTTTTACTAAATTTCTCAGTGTGTGTGTTTTACAAAGTTTATATTTTTACTCCATAAATGGAAAGCAGTTTCAGTAAAAACAGCAAAACTTATTAACACTTATAGGGGATTTTAGCAAATTTTGCAGAAAATTCGACGAAAATCGTATTTACACCGTCAAAAAATAAAGGCAGCTTGCGATTCCGGGTTGATCAGGCGGGTACTTTTCTGATTTTTGTTCACGTCCAGGTGAATAATGTTCATTTGCTGAGGAAAATCCTGGTATAAAATCGTGTTTTGGATCATCACTTTCCCCGGAAAGGCAGATTTTGCAGATTCAACGTACATCCAGAATGCTTCTTCATTCTGCTCAAAGCCAAGGATGGAGTACTTTAACTGTTTACCATTAACGCTGATAACCAGGTTTTTATGAAGATATTGCTCGCAAACGTCCCGAACGAGTACAGAGTCTTTAATATTAATAAGGTCAACAGGCTTATGGTGGATCCTTTTTAACGCGGTTTCAAAATCGTTTACAAATATTTTAACGGAGCCCTGAATGGTCTTTTCGTGGGCCGTGTACTTAAGATCGGTAACGCTGAGATAGATCGGATGCTTAAACGCGCTGAAAAAGAAGGTCGCTGCTGCTACTAGTAATATAAATGTGAATCTGCGCATTGATGCGAAAGTAACGAAAATGCCATTGCTGCATAAAAGCAGGTAACTCATTTATGAAAGTTTTAATTTCGCAAGCATTATCAACTCTGACTTTCATATCTGGTTTCTTACCGGTACAGGCCATATCCTCGATCTTTCGGGGTACGACCATATTTTATATGTAAGCCTCCTGGCGCTTGCCTATCCTCCCGGGCAGTGGAAAAAGATCCTGATCCTCATTACCGGTTTCACCGTTGGCCATTCACTTTCTCTGGCTTTAAGCGTTGTGAACGCATGGAAGATCCCACAACCCGTAATTGAAACATTGATAGCTTTTAGCATTTTGATAACCGGCCTTTTTCAGTTGCAACAAATGAAGAAAGAGCACGGCACAACACGACGTTTTTCTTCGGGCAAAATAACCCCGGTTTTTTTATACATCAGCGCTATTGTTTTTGGATTGGTACATGGATTAGGATTTTCTTTTCTGCTCAGGGCAATGCTGGGTTCGGCTGACAATGTATTTTTACCGCTCCTGTATTTTAACCTGGGACTTGAATGCGGACAACTTATTATTGTAGGAGGGATTCTGGTTTTTTACCTAATTTTAAGGCTTTCCACAACAAAATATATTCCTGTTTTTAAAAAGGTCATCATATGTTCAATCGTCTTTGTTTCAGTTGTATTATTCGTTCAGCGACTTATTCAGCTATTCTGATCCTGTTATCGGTAAATGTGACCGCGCAGAATATTCAGAATAATCCCCAATCCAACCACGGTAATAAATTCGAGCAGCTGGGTACCATCCTTCCTACTCCAAATGAATACAGAACGGCTTCGGGTGCACCGGGTTCCAAGTACTGGCAGCAACGAGCGGATTATGAAATTGATGTGACCCTGGATGAAAAAAATCTATCGGTAATCGGAACTGAAACGGTTACATATTTCAATAACTCGCCCGATGCCTTAAATTATTTATGGTTACAGCTTGATGAAAATCAACACGATCCCAATAACGAGGTAAATTATTTTAACGAGAATAAAGTCGATGCTCCCCTGTCTGACCAGGCGCTTAAAGCATTAAAAACAAAGGAAAATCTTGCCGGCCTTGGAGATAAAATTGATGAAGTGACGGATGAGACAGGCAAAAAGATACCCTTCACAATTAACGGTTCAATGATGCGACTGGACCTAGGAAAGTCACTGGCGTCGAAAGCAAAAATGAAGTTCCGCATCAGGTGGCATTATAAAATGATTAACCGCACCGAGTTTGGTGGCCGCGGCGGATATGAGTTTTTTCCGGAAGACGGCAATCATTTGTTTACAATGACACAATGGTACCCTCGTATGTGCGTGTACAGCGACTTCGAAGGCTGGCAAAACAAACAGTTTACCGGCCGGGGAGAATTTGCCCTCGCTTTTGGAAATTTCAAAGTACGCATAACTGTTCCCGCAGATCACCTGGTTTGTTCAACAGGTGAATGCCAGAATTACCAGCAGGTGCTGAGTGCCACTCAGCTTAAACGCTGGCAACAGGCGCAAAATGCTACCGAACCTGTACAGATGCAGTTGCTTGAAGAGGCTACGGCAGCGGAAAAAAACAAAAGCACGACAACCAAAACATGGATATTTAAAGCCGACAGCGTGAGAGATTTTGCCTGGGGGAGCTCGCGCAAATTTATCTGGGACGCAATGCCTGTAGTGTGCCAGGGTAAGCGGGTTATGTGCATGAGTTTCTATGGGAAAGAGGCGTACGGTTTATACAGCCGTTATTCTACCAAGGTAGTTGCGCATACCATTAAAACCTATTCAAAATTTACCATTCCGTACCCCTACCCTGTTGCACAAAGTATTGAAGCAGCAAACGGAATGGAGTACCCGATGATCTGCTTTAATTTTGGTCGAACAGAAAAAGACGGCACCTACCTGGAGGGTACAAAAAATGGAATGATCCTGGTAATTATCCATGAAGTAGGTCATAACTTTTTTCCGATGATCATTAACAGCGATGAACGTCAATGGAGCTGGATGGATGAAGGTCTTAATACATTTGTGCAGTACCTGACCGAACGTGAGTTCGATGCTAATTATCCTTCGCAAAGAGGACCGGCATACAAAATGGTGGATTATATGCGCCTGCCAAAGAACCAGCTGGAACCCATAATGAGCAACAGCGAGAACATTATTCATTTTGGTCCTAACGCTTACGGTAAACCCGCCACAGCGCTCAATATTCTCCGTGAAACCGTAATGGGCAGAGAACTTTTCGATTTCGCTTTTAAACAATATTGTAACCGCTGGGCATTTAAACATCCCGAGCCTGCCGATTTCTTCCGCACAATGGAAGATGCCAGCGCTGTGGATCTCGACTGGTTCTGGAGGGGATGGTTTTACGATATTGACCCGGTTGATATTTCAATAGACAGTTTAAAAGCTTATAGTATTGTGAAGGGCGAAAAAGTACCGGTAAAGATGGATACGATTGTAAGCGCTCCAAAAAAGAAAGAAGCTGATTTTATAACAACGATCAGGAACCGTGAAAGTGGTATCATTCCGCTGGTTGATCGCGACACCACTTTACGTGATTTTTATTACCGTTATACTGGCCCTGCTGCAATAACCAAGGAAGCTAAAAACAAATACGACGCTCTTGAAGTAGCACCGGATTCAGTGTTGAACAAATACAAGGGACAATTTCTTTATGAAATGAAATTCTCCAATAAAGGAGGATTGGTTTCGCCCCTCATCATTCAGTTCAATTTCAGTGACGGAACAAGCGAAATTGAAAGGATTAGCGCTTATATCTGGAGAAAGAACGAAAAAGAGGTAACTAAAACTTTCCTGAAAGATAAAAAAGTGATCTCTGTGCAACTTGATCCTTACCGTGAGACAGCAGACATTAATGAGAGCAATAATACCTGGAATACAAAATCAGAACCTGACCGGTTTGAATTGTTCAAAGCAAAATCAGCTGCGGCGCGCGGACAAAGCGCCGGTCAGAACCCAATGCAAAAAGCGAGATTAAAATAAAAAGCTGTTTTATCTTACCAGGGTAACCTGGCCTGTCTGTGTGTATTTCTTCCGATCCACTCCGTTGTATTGAATGTAGTAGACATAAGTATCGGGCTTACATAACTCGCCTTTAAATTTTCCATCCCAGGTGCAGTCCTCTCCCTGAACTTTATAAAGAAGCTGTCCCCATCGGTCGTAGATCTCCATGGAAAGATTGCTGAAGTTTTCACCATATACTTTGAAAACATCATTCAGGCCATCATTATTGGGTGTAAAGGTGTTGGGCAGATAAAAGGTAAAGTCTGATGTGATCTCAACGCATACTTCATCAGTTGAAGTACAACCGAATTCATTAACTGCTTCCGCAATATAACAACCCGAACGGGAAGGAAGCACCTGCGTTGCTGCGCATGACCTGCAAACTATTCCTTCACCGCCGATCCAGGTAACAGAACCAGTGCCGGAAGCCATAAGATTGATCGGCTCATTAACATGAAAGGAAGAGTCCCGGCCAGCGAAAACTTCTGGTCTTGGATTTACATTGATAAGCAACGTAGCAGATTCGGAACAATAACTCTGGTAAGATACTTCGACCGTGTAATTTGTAGGTACCGTTGGTGAAGCGACTACGCGGTTAGCATCTGCATAATTTAATCCTTCAGACGGTTTCCATTTATAGCTTGTACCACCGGCTGCCACGAGCGTTGTTTTTTCACCAAGGCAAAGGGTTACATTTCCTGACGTTTGCGGTGTGATCTTCGGCATTACAGTTACAGAATAAGTCTGCTGCTGGTAACAATATACCGATCCCTGGTGATTGGTGCCTGTGACAGTAAAATTAGTGGAGGTGTTTGGTGAAAGCAGAACCAGGCTGTTTGACGAAATTGCATGAACATATGCAGAGGGGGTCCAGGAATATTCTGAGGCTCCGGCGGCACTAACCTGCAGGGAGTTTCCGAAACAGATCGCATTCTGACCTCCTATTGTAGTCAGCTCTATCTGAGGCGTTGGTACAGTTTCAACATAAACACTTGTGGATCCGCTGCAAATACCGTTAAAGCCCCATACAGTGAAAGTGATGCTTGCGGGCGGGCTGGCAGTCACCTGGCTTCCAAAGGCCGTGTTCAGATAGGGAACCGGGGTCCACACATAGCTTGTTGCCCCACCCGCTTTTAATAATGTTTTAGCAGAACTACAGATCAGGGGTTCGTCGGCTGATGCATAGATCTTTGGCATTGGTATGGCACTCAGCTGAACAACTGCACTTACTGTGCATATGTTTAAGGATGCAACAACTGTATATGTTCGCGAAGTTTGCGGTGTAGCGAGGACACTGGCCCCCACCACGGGATAAATATCAACAGGAGGGAACCACGCGTAGGAATCGGCAACGCCTTGTGCGCTCAGCATTACAGTTTCGCCGGTACACAAAGTAGAAGAATTCGGGGTAACTATTACCTGAGGTGCCGGCAGGACGATCACTACTGCATTTTTAGTATCACTCTCACATCCGTCACTTGATCCCATCACTGAATAAAAACATGTTTGTGAGGGTTTCACAATGGCGGTATTAGCACTAATGATCGTTAAAGAAGGAGATGCGCCCCATGTATATGTAGACGCACCACTTAAGGAAAGAAGCTCATCCTGGCCGGGACATAAGCTAACGCTGGGAGGAGAAATTTTAATAACGGGGTTTGGAACTATTGTAAAGGATTCGGTGTGCACAACATTGCAAACGCCTGAGGATGCAAGAAGATTTAAATAAAAGGTAGTTGGTGTATTTGGCTGCACACCGGTGGCGATCACCTGCATTACTGGTCCGTTCGGCTGGGCGACGGTAAAGCCGTTAGCTGAAAGTAATGTGTAGTTACTGGCGCCCGAAGGCACAACCGTTATTATGTTGGGAGACCCGTTATAATTGGCGGCGCAGATCACATTCTTATCAAGGCTCATGCTTACCTGTGGAGGCTGCACCACATTAACGGTGCTATGAGCAATACTTGTACAGCCGTTAAGTGACCCAATGACAGTGTAAACCTGCGACACCGGAGGAGTTACAGGTACCTGCATTCCTGTTGTAACCGACAAGCCCGAGCTGCCGCTCCATGCATAAGATGAAGCTGTTCCTGTGGCTGTAAGGATAGCTGACGCACCAACACAGACAGTGGTGAAAGATGGGGATATACCGATGACCGGTAGTGGTAATATGGTTAGGGTAACTGTTTCGTCATCGCTGTAACAACCTCCTGCGAAACCCGTGACAGTATATACGGTTGTTACTGCTGCAGTGCTGGTTACTGTTGCACCATTGTTAGTATTCAGTCCGCTGCCACTCCATGTATACGAAGTTGCTCCTACCGCAATAAACTGGTGGCTTAGCCCCGGACAGATTGCTGCAGAGGACACCACAACATTTGGATTTTTAATAATTGAAATTGAAAACGTAGCTGTATTTGAGCAAGAACCATTAGCTCCTACCACGGTGCCCGTTGTCATAGAGAGATTTCCATTAAACACATTTACCGGCATAATTGTTCCGTTTGGCGCTGTGGTGGTTAATCCCGGTCCGGCCAGAAGTGAATAAGTGGTGCCGCCCGATGCAGTAACAGTAATTGTAGCCGGAGATCCATTGTACGGATCCGAACAAAGTGAAGTCGAACTCAGGGCAACCTGTACAGTGGGAGAAACAATAATATGAACAATGTCCTGCGCCTCGCAGCCATTACCCGGGTTTACAACCCTTGCAGTATATGTACCAGGAGCATTTACAGCAAGCGTATCATTGCCGCTAAGAACAACAGGTCCGCTCCATGACACCACTTCATTGGTGGAGGTATGTGCAACAGATAATTTTGCAAAAGAATTAGCGGGCAAACAGATATTGCCTGAAGGCGCGATCACAGCTGACACAAGTGATGTATTGCTTGTTACCGCTGCGGTGACCGTCATAACTACCGGCGGACACGCCTGATATTTAACCACGCACGAATAGATGCCAGCAGAATTAACCGTAACATCAGAGTGAGTAGTCACTCCAACAATTCCTGGTCCTGTCCAGGTGTACGATGTAGGTGTAACAGAGCTGGTAACTGCAAGATTTAATGTAGGAGTTGTGCATGTTATCTGACCGCCTGCTGCAGTTGGGTTGTAGTTTACAATTGTAGTGCAGGTCGGGCATGTGGCAAAATCCGTTAAGCTGGCATTAAAACCGCTGACAGCACTGAAATTAACTGAGTTACCGGAGATAATCCCACTGTAAAAGCCTGTACCTACTCCATTACGCAGATACACTGTGTTTCCGGTGATCGCAAAGCCGGTTCCGGATGTAGCATGTGGCATATTAACGAGCGAGTATGTAGCAAGAACTCCTCCTGAAGGACTATACTTGGTCAGACTTTGTCCCGGAGAAAGTGTAGAGGTCCAGATCACATAAAAATTGCAATCGCAATCGGCAACCAGGTCCAAAGGACCGCTTGAACTGAAGCCAGCAAGAGTGGTAAGAAGTGAACCATTGCTCTGGCCATCGTACACATAAATTTCGCCTGTTGTGCCTACAAGGTTGTAGATATAACTTCCGCAGCCGGCAATATTTACAGCTGTGGCGTGCCCGGTAGTATGGCCGGTGCTTACCCATTGTGAGCCGTCCCAGTAATGGTAGTATCCGTTTGAAGTGGTGTAAAAGGTAGGACAAAGAGTGCCGCCGTTAATATTGGGCATCAGGGCCAGTCCCATACCAAGCGCCGGAATGGTGGTAGTGCCGGGGTTTGTAGAACTTAAAGGGAGACCTGGGTCATAAAACCTGATATTCGTTGCACCGTCCAGATACACGTAAGGGCTTGGACATGTGGGATTTTGGGCAACAAGAAGCATTGGTAAAAAAAAGAATGCAAGAAAAATCTTAAAAACAATTCTCATTTTTAACTTTGCTACATATAAATGTATATAACAAAATGCCGAAATGAAAGGATAATATCGAATAATAGGGTTTGCAGTTAGTAAACAAGTATGTTTAGTGAGTAAATACTGTTAAAATCTTCTGGTAATCTTTTAACGAAAAGCATTTAAAAAATAGGGAAATTTAGAGGATGGAGCACTTTTTGGACCAACTAAATCCATTGCAGAGAGCGGCGGCCAAGGCTACCGAGGGACCGGTGATGATCATAGCCGGCGCCGGCTCGGGGAAGACCCGTGTACTTACCTACCGTATAGCACACCTGATGGAAAAAAAGGTTGATGCCTTTAACATTCTTGCCCTCACTTTTACAAATAAGGCGGCCCGGGAAATGAAAGAACGGATCGCGAAAATTGTGGGTGCCAGTGAAGCGCGCAATTTATGGATGGGGACCTTTCACAGTGTGTTTGCAAAGATCTTACGGATAGAAGCCACCAAACTCGGGTATCCTCACAATTTTACCATCTACGATACTGATGACAGCAAGAATGTTCTAAAGGAAATAATCAGGCAATTCAGTCTCGACGACAAGGTTTACAAACCATCACTGGTACTTAACAGGATAAGCGATGCCAAGAATAAACTCATTTCGGTATCACAGTATCTGAATAATCCTGTGATCCAGCAGGAAGATCAGAGCAGCCGCAAACCCATGCTCGGCAAGATCTACGACGCGTATCAGAAACGCAACTTTAAGGCAGGCGCTATGGATTTTGATGACCTGCTTTACCAGACCAATATACTGTTGCGCGATTTTCCGGATGTGCTTTTGAAGTACCAGAATAAATTCAGGTACATCCTTGTGGATGAGTACCAGGATACGAACTTTTCACAATACGTGATCATTAAACAGCTGGCTGCGAGGTTTCAGAACATCTGTGTGGTAGGTGATGATGCTCAAAGTATTTATGCGTTCCGTGGTGCGAACATCCAGAACATACTGAACTTCGAAAAGGACTATCCCGACATGCGGGTATTTAAGCTGGAGCAAAATTACAGAAGCACAAAAACCATCGTAGCAGCCGCGAACCAGATCATTTCGCATAACAAGGAGCAGTTCGAAAAAAATGTTTTTACCGAGAACGAGAACGGTCAGAAACTGCGGGTGCTCAAAGCCAGCACTGATAATGAAGAGGGTCAGAAAGTAGTAAACAGCATTTATGAGACCATGGCGCAAAACCAGGCGCAGAACAGCGACTTCGCAGTTTTGTACCGTACCAACGCCCAGTCACGTGCCTTTGAAGAGGCATTAAGGCGCCTCAATATCCCGTACAAGATCTACGGCGGCATCAGCTTTTATCAAAGGAAGGAAATTAAAGATGCTCTTTCCTACTTCAGGTTGAGCATCAATAACAATGATGACGAAAGTCTCAGGCGCATCATTAATTATCCTGCGCGGGGCATCGGACAAACAACCATTGATAAGATCACAGTAGCCGCTGCAGAGCACGATATCAGCATGTGGTCGGTGATCAGCAATCTGAAGGATTTTAATCTTGGCATCAACAGCGGTATCTCGGGCAAGATAAATGATTTTGTTACGCAGATAAAGTCATTCAACTTATTGCTGCCGTACAAGGACGCTTTTGAACTTGCGAACCATATACTTGTGAGCTGTGGTATTGTTAGGGAGCTTTACAACGATAAAACACCTGAAGGAGTAAGCAGGTATGAAAACATCCAGGAATTGCTCAATGGTATAAAGGATTTTGTTGAACAGCAGAGAAGTCCGCAGGAAAACGAACTGAACGACATCATAAAATCATCGCTGATCCTTGAAGGTGTTGATCTATTTCCTGCAGAAGAGGTAGATAAAAAGTTAAAGACACTTGATGAATTTATGCAGGAGATCACCTTGCTGACGAGTGTTGACAACGAAGATGAAAAAGATACCAGCAAGAATAAAGTCAGCCTGATGACCGTTCATGCGGCAAAAGGACTGGAGTTCCCGTATGTTTATATTGTAGGGCTGGAAGAAAATCTCTTTCCATCGCAACTGTCGATCAACAGCAGGAGCGACCTGGAGGAGGAACGGAGGTTGTTTTATGTTGCGGTAACGCGTGCCGAAAAACAAGCCACACTTAGCTATGCTACCATGCGTTATCGCTTTGGTAATGTAACTTACTGTGAGCCGAGCCGTTTTATCGACGAGATTGACGACAAATATCTCGATTACCCGGAGGAGCCTGCTGCACCAACATTTTCGGACAACCTTTTCGAGAAATTCAGACAGGATTATAATTCCCCGGGAGGAGCTGCACCGGCCGGCCGGGAAACCGGACAAGGCATCAGATTTAACCCCCCGGCTAAAAAACTGGTAAAATTAAACAGTAGCCTCGGCAGCAACTCTTTTGCACCTGCCGACCTGGCTGCGAACAAAGCTTTGACTGCCGGTGATGAAGTGCAGCATGAAAAATTCGGAAAGGGAAGAATTGTTGCGCTCGAAGGTGCATGGCCTGAAACAAAAGCGGTTATCCAGTTTGAAAAAGTGGGAGCAAAAAGTCTTCTATTAAAGTTTGCCCGCCTCAATAAAGTGTGAGTCACTTAGTGAAAGAGAGCTTCCGGTGAGCCGGATATTTCTTTATATTTGCTTTAATCAATAAATTTATTTTTCAATTCAAACCTATGCGCATCAAATTACCTTTTTTAATCTTTGTTTTTTTCGCCTTAGCTTCCGGCGCTGGGTATGCCCAGATCACCTGCGGAACCGGTGTTCCATCAGAGGAATGGGAGGCATCTTTTGCAAAACAAATTGAAACTTATAAAAACGCCAGCAGGGTCTCTGAAACCCTTTGTCCTGATGCGGTGCATATCATTCCCGTGGTTGTGCATGTGATCCACTTTAATCAGAATCCTTTTGTGTTTCCTTATATTGATACTAACCAGGTGAAGTCGCAGATCAACATTCTGAATCTCGATTTTGCAGGTAAAGGTTTTAATTCAGGAAATGTGCCGCCGGCATTTAAGAACCTTGTCGCAAATACCCAGATCCAGTTCTGTCTTGCTACAAAAGACTTCAGCGGATCGGTAATGCCAACGCGGGGAGTACACCCTGTCAGCTGCGCGCAGAATAACTGGGAAAACCCTGCCACACCTACTGTCAACCTTCAGCAATATTTTAATTCAGTAATTATTCCGTCAACGATCTGGGACCCGACAAAGTACCTGAATATCTGGGTGAGCGATCGCCCTGCGAACGAAAAACTGACAAGCTTTGGAACTTATCCTGCTCAAACAGGTCTGGTTGGGTTACCTAACGGCGGACCTTATGGTACGCAAAATAACGACGGTATCTGGGTTTGGGCAAGAGCTTTTGGAACAGGAAGCAATGTTGTTAGTCCTACTGATAAAGGACGCACAGCTGTTCACCAACTGGGCCACTGGCTTGGCTTAAGACATATTTGGGGTGATGGAAACTGCCTTTCTGATTACGCTCAGGATACTCCACCATCCAAGGGACCACACTTTGGCTGTGTACCGGTACCTACTCCAATTGATCAATGCGGAGCGGGATTAAGTCCTTCAGGCGAAATGCCAATGAATTTTATGGATGAAAGTGAAGATGCCTGCAAGTACATGTTTACCAACGACCAGAAGGTCAGGATGCTTACTGCAATGAGCCAGTGCCAGCAGCGATATTCACTCGGTACTCATGACCTTTGCTGGAAAGATCCCGCAAATATATCTGCGGCCCCAAAAGCAAATTTTGGACTGACCCATGCATGTGCCAAAGGACCGGTATTCCCGTATAACAACACAACGGGCTGTCCAGCTCCAGGATTTCTGTGGTCTTCCAATCCTCCTGTTACCTTTACACCGGCCACAACAGTTGCAAATCCAAACATCATTTTTCCTGCGCCTGGAAATTATACCATCAGTGTAGTAGCGTCCAATACTGTTGGATCTTCTACCTACACCCAGCTGGTTGTTGTTTCAGGCAGTTGCGGAATAATTACAGCTTGCCAGGATAGCATTGAAATGATAAAGAGAGCAGATACGCTAACCACCTATGCAGCTCCTCTTAACAACAGTGTGATAGATTGTATGCAGGCGCCTACGGGTAACCTGGTAGGTACCAACTGTTATGGCGATAAAGAATTTGCTCAATATTTCCCGCCATCAACATACACTGCAGTTCCTTTTCCACAAATTCATAGTGTGATAGTTCTTTTTGACAGCGCAGGTACAGGACCTCGTACAAGTCCGGCAAGTGTAAGCTGCAAGATCTACGGCGGCAATGCCTTGCAGGGTCCCGGTGGACTTCCGATCGGAGCGCCAAGCACAACATCTATTGCCGCAATCAGGACCAGCTTTAATACTTATTCTGTCAATTACCTGGGCAAGGTTGGTTATGTGGTTCCAAACAAAAAGATCATTCCGTATCGTTTTGATCTTCCTACACCTGTTGTCATCAATAGTCCTTCTACTGGTTTCTTCGCTTCAGTTGAAGTACCAACTTTTGATTCGGTGAAGATATACAGTGACACAAAATTCAACTCTACGTACGATTCTACTTCATGGTACCGCAATTCGAATTCCACATGGAGATCGTTTAAAACTCATCGCGGAACCAAGATCCATCTTGCTATGATTCCGATCATCAGCTGCGGTCCTCTTGTGGGTATAGAAGAAAGATCAAGGGCATTTAATGCCGGCGTGAACGTAATGCCTAACCCCGCTACCGGTATTTTCCAGCTGCTGTTAACAATGCCTGATATACAGGAAAATCTCACCATAAGCATTTACGATGCCGTAGGTCAGCGTATCAGTACACAGCTATTGTCATCAGTTGACAATGCGGCTTTAACGGTTGACCTGAGCAATAAACCGGAGGGAATATACTTCTGTGAAGTAAACAATGGCAGCGAACGCGTAGTTAAAAAACTCGTCGTTAGCCGCTAGTACTTTTCATCAGCAAAAAAATTAACCCGTCTTTAAAAGAGACGGGTTTTTTATTTACTAAAAAAAATAAAAATTGACTCGCCGGGAAAGTGAGATAAATAAAAAGTAAAAAGTAACAATACAATTATAATTTTGCAGGAACTCAGTATTTGAATTCAAGGTCGTTAAAAAAAAATAAGCAGATGAAATTATATTCCGTAAACGCAGGACATTTTAAGCTGGACGGTGGCGCCATGTTCGGAGTTGTTCCCAAAAGTATCTGGAACAGGCTCAATCCCGCTGATGAAAACAATATGTGCAGCTGGGCCATGCGTTGCTTATTAATTGAAGATGGCAACAGACTTATTCTTGTGGACAACGGCATGGGCGACAAACAGGACGCCAAATTTTTCGGATATTATTACCTGCACGGAGATGACTCACTTGAACGCTCGCTGAATAAGCATGGCTTTAGCTGTAAAGATGTAACCGATGTGATCTTAACACATCTGCATTTTGATCATTGCGGTGGCAGCATAAAATATAATTCTGATAGAAGTAAACTTATCCCCGCCTTTGAAAATGCAAAGTATTATTGCAACAGTAAACACTGGGAGTGGGCGCTGCATCCCAATATGAGGGAGAAAGCAAGTTTCCTGAAAGAGAATATCCTGCCTATCCAGGAAAGCGGTCAGCTCATTTTTATCGATGCAACCACAAATCTTTTTCCCGGTATTAGTTTTATAGAAGTGAACGGTCATACAGAAGCCATGATGCTTCCGGTAATTGAATATAAAGGACGAACTGTTGCATATATGGCTGATCTTATTCCCAGCTCACATCATATTCCTTTACCTTACGTGATGGGTTACGATATGCGTCCACTTGAGACCCTGAAAGAAAAAGAGATCATACTCAAAAAAGCAGCAGAGCATAACTGGGTACTGATGTTTGAACACGATCCTGTAATTGAGTGCGCAGACCTGGAACTAACTGAGAAAGGTGCCAGAAAAAAGAACACTTTTCGCCTTGATGAAATTTAATGATTAAAGATCTTTTGCACGGTCTTGAACAGGATCTTCAGGTCGGTGCGTAACGACTGAGTGCGGATGTATTCTTTATTCAGCCTGAGTTTTTCAGGCATTATCTGAGTGATATAAGTGGTCTCAGGATCTGCAGAACCGGAGAGCAGATCATTTTCAGAAAAATACTGAAGTGAAGCAAGATCTGTAATTCCCGGGCGCACGTTCAGGACCTGCATCTGATCCGGACTGTACATGTTGACATATTTCCGTACTTCGGGTCGGGGACCAACAAGACTCATGGTGCCGAAAAGCACATTAAAGAGTTGCGGCAATTCATCCATCTTATATTTTCGCAGATAATAACCAATTGCGGTAATACGTGGATCGCGGGTTCCCACAGTAAGCAAACCCGCCTTGTCTGAACCCGTTCGCATGGTCCTGAATTTATAAAGACTGAAATCCCTGTTATTTTTTCCGACTCTCGTCTGCACATAAAATATTCCTCCCCTGGAAGTTAGTCCAACCGACAAAGCAATTATTAATAAAAGCGGAGACAAGATGACAATGGCCGCAAATGAAACCAGTATATCGAACAATCTCTTCAAAGTACCTTATCCACAGCGTTCTTTACCGCATTCACAACTATACTTATCTGGTCGTCGGTAAGATCATAAAAAACCGGAAGGGAGATCTCACGGCTATAATTATCGAGGGTGACCGGGTAATTTTTAAGATCATAACCCATTTTACGGTAGAAACTCATTGCCGGTACCGGGATAAAATGAACATTCACACTCACGTCTGCATCAAAAATGAACTGCATTACCTGGTCTCTTTGTTCTGAAGAGCAATTGCGGATGCGCAGGGGATAAAGATGATAACAGCTGACTTTATCTCCTGTAAATAGTTGCGGCAACTCGAATCGCGGATCCGTTCCCAGCAATTTATTGTACATATCAATAATGTGCCGTCTTTTCTTTAGAGTATCATTGTCGTACCGATCAAGTTCCACCAGACCAATTGCTGCGCACAAATCTGTCATATTACATTTGTAACCGGCCTCCACGATGTCGTATTTCCAGTTGCCTTTTTTTGTCTTAGCCAGGGCATCCTTATCCTGTCCATGAAGGGTGCTGACACACAGTGACCTGTACACCTCTTCATTATCAAAGGGTTCAGGGAGATTCAATGCTACAGCTCCACCTTCGGCAGTTGTGAGATTCTTAACAGCGTGAAAAGAAAAAACGCTGATATCGGTAAGTGATCCTGCTTTCTTTCCATTAAGAGTGGCTCCAAATGAGTGAGCTGAATCGCTTAATACAAGGATGCGACCGAGCTTTTTCTGATTGTCAGTTCCTGCAATAAAAGATGAACGATGTTTTTGAACAAGGGAATTGATTTGATCGTAGTCACAAGGAAGTCCCGCAAAATCAACTGGCATGATCACCTTGGTTTTTGATGTGATCGCCTTTTCAATATTAACGTGACTGATATTAAAGTCGTCGCGTTTTACATCTACAAAAACAGGAGTTGCCCCGCAATGTATAATTACATTTGCTGTCGCCGAATAAGTGTAAGCTGGCAGGATAACCTCGTCGCCTTCCTTTACACCGAACCAGCGCAGGATGATCTCCAGTCCCGCGGTAGCTGAATTCAGGCAGATGGTACTTTTGTTGCCGCAGTATGCAGTGATCCTTTTCTCGAACAGCTTTGTTTTTGGCCCTGTGGTTATCCAACCGCTTTTGAGGGTTTTTACAACTTCATCACAGATAAGGTCGTCTATACGCGGGGGGGAAAAGGGTATCATAAATTAAATTCTAATATCTAATGTCTAATTATCTGTTTTCTAATATCAAAGTTCTAATATGTTCGGTGTCGCGCCGGGCCTTTTAATTCAAAATATTAACCTGCGTTGCTCCGTAACCGTACTCCTTGTAAGATCCGTCCTGGAAAGTAACGCCCCGTGTTTTCTTCAGGATACTATGAATTTCCTGGCGCAGCCGGCCATTACCAACTCCATGAATAAAAACAATTTTTCTGAAATTATTGGCAATAGCCTGGTCAAGCTCCTTTTCAAAGCGTTCGAGCTGAATATTAAGCATTTCAAAACTGCTAAGATCGCCTGGTTTATCTACCAGCTCTTCGATGTGAAGATCCACTTCCTTTTCGAGTGAGCGCAGATATTCTTTTGAAGATTTTGAATTTTTTTCACGGGGGCGGAACTCCTTGATCGTTTTTAGCTTTTCGAGCTGTACCAGGTCAATTTCAGATTCCACCTGCTGCTGATTAAAGAACTCATCTTTCAGCAGGAACCCATACACCGGGAATTTAAACTCTTCGTGTTTGATGGTCTTTGCCTTGGCCAGAATTGCGGGGGAAACATGCAGAACTTCAGCTATAGGGGTCTGCGCTTTAAAAAAAGTATTCTTGTATAAAAGCGCTTCGAGCTTGTGATAAACATACTCCTTAAAGAACTGCATTTTTACCTGTCGCAGCAGTACCTTCTGGTAAGCTCCAACCTCACCATGCTTAAGCGTTTGAAAATACTCATCATCCTTGACTGAATATGAAAAAAGCAGGTTAAAAGATGAAGCGTTAAAAAGATAAAGCTTGTAATCATTAATAAGAGAAGGGAAGTCGTGATCAGGTTCAATAACGAAATACACGGCATCGTCGAGGTGAGCCTCAGGATTAAGTTCGATGTTCTCGGCATCCTTATTTATAATAAGTTCGGTATGGATAGGAACGAGCTGTGAAACCGGGAAGGGAATCTCGAAGCCATCGGGCATTTCAACAAAAACAATTTCCTTATCCTTAATCCGTGAGATGATCCCTTCACCAACTTCGTTGAGGAATCTCACTTTATCACCAATTCTCAGTTTCATTTCAAAGTTAACAGGTACGCTCCACCCGACCGGGTATCGTGAAACCTGAGGCCTAATTTACGACATAATTCACCGGCTTTTTTAACTGTCTTTGCATTATTTGAACCGTCCATAACCACTTCCGTTAATGTGGGAAAAGCCGAAAGCAGTTTTTCGGTAATAACAAAATCATATGAAATCACCAGGATATTTACGTCCTGCATCACTCCCCCACTCCATTCTCCCTTACCATCCAGCAGCAAGATCTTCCTGTTTGCCGCGCTGATATAATTAAATGCACCAGGCAGGATAAGTGGGTAATTAAAGGAGTTCAGATGCGGTCGTAACTGGAAATTAAACTGGGAAGAATCATCAAGCATCATATAGACATTTGTTTTGTTTTTCAGACTGACTGCACGTGTCCTGTTAACCTGGTAAACAGCAAACTCTTTTTCCGTTTTATTATAAAAGCTTCGGCAAATAGATAAGATCTGCCAGCATATAAGAACAACCAGGGTGATCCTCGACAGGAAGAAAGAACGCTCTATCAATGCATAAGAGACCAGGATGATAATGACCGACATAAATAAAAGATCAATGAGCGTGAAATGAATAAAATCGAGATAACCATACCTGTTTGAGTCGAATGCGTCAATAAATACTATCAGCCAGGAAACGATCTGATTGATGACGATTGCGAAGAAATTTAATTTTATCACCACCAGGAAAGCAAGCAGCAGAAGAAGGAATGTAACAGGCACCACCACCAGGTTGCATACAAAGAACCAGATTGGAAATTGTTTAAAGAAAAAAAGAGTGATGGGCAGTGTACTAAGTGTAGCAGCGAACGACGCGGTAATACTTTGCCAGCAGTATGTGCGGAATTGATCGCGGGGTTTCCACAGTGCACTTAAAACCGGCTGGAAACAAAAAAGTCCGGCCATTGCAAAATAACTTAAAAGAAACCCCACGTCACACACCAGGTACGGATTCCAGTTAAGAAGGATAAAAGCGGACACACAAAGAATATTGATCTGGTGCCTGGAGCCGGACCGGAAAAAGATCTTTCCCAGTCCCAGGAGGTTGAACATAATAACCGCTCTTAAAACTGGAGCAGAAAAGCCGGCCAGCAACGCGAATCCCCAAAGGAAGAATGTAATGAAGAGGAACTTTAACAGCTTTTTATTTTTGCGCCTGTCAGCAAGATCAAAAAGAAAAGAAAGCACCAGGTATATAAGTCCCGTGTGCAGTCCAGATACTGATAAAACATGCAGAGTGCCCGAGTGTGAAAAGGATTCCATGATCCCCGAGTCGATATCGGCATCATAACCTGTAAGTAATGCGGCGCAAATGCCATATGCTTCGGCGGACAGGCCTCCGTCTTTGAGACTTTTAAGAACAAATTCCTTACAGCTTAATCCCGCCTGCCACAGGAGATCTTCATCATATTCTAAATTGAGAAGCTGGAAAGAGGACGAGTCGGAAAAAGCGACATGAAAGATCTGCTTATTCTGAAGATAGGCTTTATAGTCAAATTGCCCCGGATTAGCGGGCGGTGGCACTGCAGAAAGTGTAGACTGCACCAGCACAACAGTATTTGCAGCAAGCTGGGTTGTTTTCCATGAATCGCGGAAATAACCGATAATGACACCGCTCACGGGAATTGTCGTGTCTTTTTTAATAATAGAGATCAGCTTAAGCCTGCATTTAAGTGAGTGTTTCTTTTTTTCAGGAATATCGTCGATGATAGCAGCGAAAGTGACAGCGGAATCTGTATTTATTACGCGAGCGTAAAACCCGGGTTGTATTGTCGCGGATGTTACCGGCACCAGCAGGAAACCGTAAACAAGCAACAAGGCTTCTGTGCCGAGCAATAACCAGTTGTTTCGTGAAAAGCGAAGGGACCGTGTTGTTCGCAAAACAATTACAAGGAGAACCGAGGCAACAATAAAGAGGATGATAAGAAGGAAGGAGATTTGTAACAACGCCAATACTATACCTGCCACAAATGGAAATAATATCCTGAGGAAGGGAATATTTGAAAAGGTATTCACAGCGGGCACAGTAAATATAAAAAAAACCCGGCTGGTGTAGCCGGGTTTTAATAATATCACAATTCAGCTGTTATTCGAGGATCAGCTTGCTTGCGAGGTTAACGCCATTGATACTAACGTTCACATTATAAACGCCGGCAGGCAGAGCCTGATCTTTGTTGATAATAATAGTATGTGAGCCAGGATTCAGGTTTGCTGCAGGAACTGACTGCACTTCCTTACCAAGGATATCAAGTACAGAAACTTTTACCACAGATGGATCGCTAAGCTTAAATTCAACATTGGTTGATCCGCTGGTCGGGTTAGGATACAGCTTCATCCTGGTTTCTTTGCGGAATTCATTCATTCCTACAGTTGATCCAGGCAGGTTAATGGCATCAAGGAAAAAGTTATTGCCATTACCAACAGGTCCTTGCGCAAAACGGAAACGTACGATCACGTTCGGTGAATTTTTGTAAGGAACCCATTTGGCAGCTGCACCAGGGTAAGTAGACAGGTCAACAACTTTCCATTCAAAGGACGCTGAAGGATACCACTCAATACTTTGCTGGTCACCTGAATTTTGCATCATCTGTGAAGAAACAAGATCAAGGATGGTATTATATGAACCACCGCAATCACTCGACACATCAATTTTCAAATGATCCACATGTGATGTGGACTGCCTTGCGTATGCATAAGCAAATTGAAACTGGCCGCTTCCTGCCGACATGTCGATGATAGGAGTTTGCACATAATCTTCCTGGTAAGCTGCGCTGTTTGCAGTTTTCATTACCAGGCAGGCGGTACCTTCGTAAGGGACAGCATCTGTTGTTCTTTCAAACGTAGGGCTTCCCGGGTTACCATTTACAATTGTCCAGTTAGCTGGTATTGTGGCAGCCTCAAAACCTTCCATTGCAGGGGCAACCATGCCAGGTGCACCGTTAAGCACTAACACTGTCCTGTTTTGTGTACTGCTTCCCTGAGCATTGCTCACGGTTAAAGCCACGTTAACAACACCGACATTAGGAAATGTGATGGATGTATTTGAACTGGTTGGGTTTGCAATAATCGCGCTATTGTCAGCAGTCCATGAATATGAAGTAATAGGAGCGTTGTAAGAAAAATCTTTCATCAGGAGAGCATTCCCGCTGCAGACAGTATAAAGGTTAGTAGAGGAAAGGAATTCGGCAACCGGTTTACAGGTGCTGTTTCCGTCAACATCTCTCGCTATAAGGTTTGCAGAAGAAACAAGGTCTACCCTTTTTTGAAAGAAAGGATTAGGAGGATTATTTTCACCGAGGGTGGCGCGCATACGGGCAGTTTGACCTGCAGTGAAATTTTTCGGACAATTTGAATAGTTCATAATGTTTTCGGTGTTTTGCATGCCTGCAGTCCACCCGCAAGTAGCAGTGGTAGCGCATACGTTACCTGCTGTACTGCTTGGACATGAACCGATATTTATAGCGCCTTTCATTGGAGGAGTGTCACACACGTCATCGTCGCCACAAGTAGTTCCAGGGTTATTGGTTTGTCCGAAAACGTGGTTAAGATTAAGCCAGTGGCCTAATTCATGTGTAAGGCTTCTCGCCTGCCCTCCGGCAAGAAAGTCGTAACGATAAACGATACAATCCTGCTCTCCGTTCGTTCCCCAGTTGGTAGATGGCAGGTAGGTATAACCAACCGTAATACCGCTTGAAGTTGGCTCATCAATTTGTTTAACAATGATCACGTTCAGGTATTTTCCGGTAGGATATAATGACGGTGTTGTGATTCCACTGTAATAACTAGCCGGAAAATTTGGGGAGTCGCGGTCCCACATAGTGCGCGTATCATATTTATGGATAATACCAGTGATACAATTGCCCTGCGCATCTTTTTTTGCCAACATCAATTTAATGTCAGATGGAATAAACATGCTTTTAAAAGGTTCAGTAACAGTGTTTGCATCAGAATGCAACTTGGCGAGATCCTTATTGATCCAGTCAATTGCAGCATAAATAGTAGCGTCAGGAATGTTCTCTGTTCCGCCAGTGTGCAAAACGTGGAAAACTACAGGAATGGTAAACTGCTGAGCAGCTGCCGCGCGCTCCTGGTAAACAGGATGGTCGATCATGTACTTAAATTCACGCTGGGCTTTTTCATGCGCCTCACGCATTCCGGGAGTCCTTAAAAACTCTCTTTCCATTGCATCATCCGTGGCACACGGCAGCACTGGTTGTTGAGCAAATCCCGAAAGGGCAGAACATAAGGCCAGTCCGAGCAATGATTTAGATAACTGTTTTTTCATGTTGTTAGTGATTGATATATTATGTTTAGTTTTTACTTTTTTAACTGGCTAAGTGCCATCATATCCTTCATGGTTTTTTGCATTCCTTCCACACTGCCATCAAGGAAGATGACATTTCCTTTTCCTTCCTGCGCAAAATTCTTCACCGATTCTGTCCACATACTGAACAGGATCAGGGACGCATCCAGGTCGGCCTGCTGCATTTCCTTAGCTGCACCTGCCATACCACGGGCCACTTCCTGCCTGAAAAGAGCAATACCCTGCCCTTTTAACTGGGACGCATCTTTTTCGGCCTGTGCGGAGATCTTAATAAAATTACCTTCCGCTTCAGCTGCCTTGGTACGGGTGATGAGCAAAGCCTGACCTTCATTTTCGGCGGCAGACTTCAAATTATTACTTGCCACTACTTTCGCCATAGACCTCATTACTTCTTCATCAAAAGTGATATCATTTAACTGCAGATCAATAAGATGATATCCCCATTCTTCGAGTGTACGGTCGAGCTGCTCCTTTACCGCTTCCACGATCTCACGACGGAGAATCAGAACTTCAGCCTGTTTTTTTGTAGCTACATATGCGCGCACGGAACCTTCTACAGATCGCACCAGAGCCTGCATAAAATTACGTTCATCAATAAATTTAAAGGCTACATTTTTAATGGTTTCTTCCTCGCTGTTAAATACAGAATATAATAACATGGCGGTAAAGTTCACGTTCGCCTGATCAACTGTAACCGCCTGAAAGCCAAGTTCCGCGCTACGGTTCTGGACTGAGATCTTTTTAAATACAACTTCAAAAAAGGGGATTCTGAAATTCAAACCAGGACGGAGGATACGGCGAAATTTCCCAAATACGGTGGTGATGGCTATAGTACCTTGCTGAACAGTTACTATCGATAATAATAGCAGTAACAGCAGGAATGAAAACAGAACGATTGTCCCGGTTGAAATCATAAGGCACTATATTTGTATAAAGATAGTATTTTAATTTTTTGGTTGTGAGCGGCGCGAAGGTAAGAATTCCTTTTTTTGATAAGTGGTTAAATATCGTGCTTATATGGTTTTGCGCCGGATTTTGTAACGCGCAACAACCGGCAAAAGATACGCTTCCGGAACACCAGGTCACATTTGAAGCTGGCGCAAAACTGGTAGATTCGGCACGCTATAAAGAGGCCATTCCCCTGCTGAAAAAAGCGGCCAAACTGAAGCCCGATTACTGGGAGGCCTGGAATAAAATAGCGTATTCACAGCTGCAATTAAAAGAATATAAAGAGTCACTTAAAGCTCTCGACAAAGCAGAAAAAATAGCGCCCATGAATTTTGAAAGTCTTAAGATGAGGGCTATCAATTATTATTTCACGGAAAAATACGCTGAATGTAAAACCACACTTGATACGGCGGTCTACGTTGCCCTGGAAGAAAGTATTGAAGACGCCGAACTATTTTATTACCGCGCACTGCTCATGTTTAAAGGCAAGAACTACAAAGGCGCTCTCGATGCCTGCGAGATGGCAGAAGAGATCAATCCGAAATTCGTAAAAGCAACCATGCTGAAAGGGGAGATCCGTTATGCCAGCAAGGAATTCAGGTACGCCATCAGGGAGCTGGACGCCGCAATAGAAAAAATGCCGGCTGACAAAACGGATTACAAGGCTTTTCAGTTGCGTGCAAAAAGCAAATTTGAGGCAGGGGATTTTAAAGGTTCCATAAAAGACTGGGACGTTTATATAGAGGCTTTGGGTAAGGAGGAAGAAGCGCTTGTGGCCCGGGGAGCCGCTAAAATAAATACCAACGACAATACCGGTGCGATTGTTGACCTTGATGAGGCCATTAAACTTAACGGTAAAAACCCAGTGAGTTATTGTTACCGGGGTGTAGCCAAAGGCGGGAATAAAAGTTACGTGGAAGCGCTTAAGGACCTCGATTATTCAATAAAACTAAAGTTTGATTATCCGGCTGCTTATGTAAACCGGGCAGCTATAAAATTTGCAAGCCGCGACAAAAGAGGTGCGTGTGAGGATCTGAAAAAAGCGGATGTGCTCGGTTCGGAAACGGCGTATAAGCTGATCGAGCAATACTGTAAGTAGTTTCGGGTTTCTTGTTTCGGGTTCCGGGTTGGTTTTCGGTAACACACGTCAGCTTAACCACAAAGGCAGCAAGCTGCCTCACAAAGAGTTCAGGGTCACACACGTTCACAACGGACACAGCGAAGAACTGGTGTCGTGTTTCTGGTTCCGGGTTTAGTTCCACGCTTATTATTTCGCGTTTAGATCTGTTCGGAAACAGTTTCAATTCATTTTGGAAGGCACAACAAGGTCAAATTGAGGGATCTCAACAAAGATGGTTTTCTTGTCGGCAACATTTACAAGCGTATAATACCCCTTCATATAACCCATGTCGCTGGTAAGATTGCAGCCACTGTTGTATTCGAATTTCTGTCCGGGTTCCAGTACGGGCGTTTCGCCTACCACTCCTTCTCCATCTACTACGCGGTGATCTCCAACGCTGTCAAAAATATCCCAGTGCCTTTTGGTAAGCTGCACTGTGACATCACTCTTATTTTCGATGGTAATAAAGTAAACGAAGAAAAAATGATTCTCCCTGGGAATACTGCTTTCCGGCCAGAACTTTGCCTCTACCGAAATTTCAATGTTATGTGTATTTATTCTTACCATTAATCAGTATAAAAGTATACGGTTCCGGCCTCAGAAAGGCATCCGCAGTGTTTTTTAACATTTACCCCGATACAGGTGCATTTACCAGCAACTGTTCGTAAACCTTCACGTATTGTGGAAGCACTTTTTCGATATCAAACTTTTTTGCCTGAGTCAGAGCGTTTTGCGAAAACTTACTGCATTGGTCCTTATCGGAAAGCAGCTGTACTGCATTTGCAGCCATTTCAGTAACATCCCCCACATTGCTTAAAAAACCGGTCACCCCCTGCACGTTCACTTCCGGAAGTCCACCTGAATTAGTGCTGATAACCGGAACCCCCATTGCCAGGGCTTCAAGAGCTGATAAACCAAAACTCTCAGTTTCAGACGGTAAAAGAAAAAGGTCAGCCATACTCAGGATCTCGCGGGGATCTGCCACTTTTCCAAGCATGATCACATCCTGGCTCAGGTTCAACTGACGCGAAAGCTGCTCCATTTTTTGTTTTTCAGGGCCGTCTCCCACCAGGATCAGTTTTGAGGGGATCTGTTCACGCACCTTTGCGAAAATACTCAGCACGTCATCCACACGTTTTACTTTCCTGAAGTTACTTATATGCACCAGGATCTTTTCACCCGGACGCGCGTAATGACGCGTGCGACAGATCTCCCGAGTGGAATCAAATTCCTGCACATTGATAAAGTTAGGAATGACTGTGATCTTATTATCGATCTTAAAGGTGTTTAAAGTATCCTTTTTTAAACTTTCAGATACCGTTGTGATGGCATTACTATGATTTAAAGAAAACCTGATAACCGGCTCAAATGCAGGATCACGCCCCACCAGGGTAATATCGGTTCCGTGAAGAGTGGTTACGTAAGGAAGGTTAATCTTTTTGGACTTCAGGATCTGCTGTGCGGTGTACGCAACACTGGCGTGAGGAATGGCATAATGCACGTGCAAAACATCGAGCTGTTCATAAATAGCAACATCAACGATCTTACTTGCAAGAACACTTTCATACGGCTGATATTCAAAAAGAGGATAATCATTTACGTTGAACTCGTGATAAAACAAATTCTCGCTGAACAGATTTAACCTGAAGGGCTGGCTATAAGACATAAAATGAACTTTATGTCCTTTTTTAGCAAGAGCAATTCCCAGTTCGGTTGCCACTACTCCGCTTCCACCATATGTTGGGAAGCAAACCATTCCTATATTCATAGATTATAAATTTAAGCAATGTCGGATAATCCGCAAAGTTGTGTTTTCCTGGCAGGGAACAATGTTAAGGTTCGTAAAGAATCAAAAAGAAGCAACATGAACTGTTATCGAGCTTATTCAAACTTCGATAACCAAAATGTATAACGAAAGTAATTCTTTACAGAATAAAGATTACCCCTGGTTGCATGCCGGGTTATCTGCCGGAATAAAAAAAACTAAAGTTTGAAAGCAAAACGTTCTTTTATTCGTCATTATTCGGCCTTCTGCGTACCTTTGCGACCTGGCATACAAATTACATAGTCTTACCCCGGCCGACGACGCGCAGCTAAAAGAAGGAAAATTACTTCCCCTGATGGAAGAATTCTATACCATACAGGGAGAAGGATTTAATTCGGGTAAAGCCGCCTACTTTATCCGGATCGGAGGCTGCGATGTGGGTTGTCACTGGTGCGATGTGAAAGAAAGCTGGGATGCCAATATCCATCCACTGACAAAGGTTGAAAAAATTGTTACCAATGTGTTGGAATACAAAGCAGACAGCGTGGTGGTAACAGGTGGAGAACCACTGATCTATAATCTTGAATATCTTACGTCTGAATTTAAATCAAGGAATATTAAAACCTTTATAGAAACTTCGGGCGCGTATCCTTTAAGCGGCAAGTGGGACTGGATATGTCTTTCTCCAAAAAAGACCATGCACCCGTTACCTGAAGTGTACAAAGAAGCGCATGAATTAAAAGTGATCATCTTTAATAAGCACGATCTGAAATGGGCTGAAGAGCAGGCGTCACTTGTTTCAAAAGATTGTTATTTATACCTGCAGCCGGAGTGGAGCAAAAGTCAGACGCTGCTGCCTGAGATCATTGAATATGTGAAAGCACATCCAAAGTGGATGATAAGTTTGCAGACACATAAATTCATGAACATTCCGTAGTTTTAGCACTTATTCTTCCCAAATAATTTTAGAATCCGTTCATTTACGATGTACGATGTACGACTTACGATTGCCCAACGCACAGGCAGTGTCGGTTCTCTTTAAAACGCATAAGTACATGAACATGCCGTAGTTTTAGCACTTATTCTTCCCAAATAATTTTAGAATCCGTTCATTTACGATGTACGACTTACGAGTTACGATTGCCCAACGCACGGGCAGAGACGGTTCTATTTTAAACGCATAAATACATGAACATGTCGTAGTTTAAGCACTTATTCTTCCCAAATAATTTTAGAATCGGTTCATTTACGATGTACGACTTACGATTGCCCAACGCACAGGCAGAGTCGGTTCTATTTAAAACGCATAAGTACATGAACATGCCGTAGCCTGACACGAATTACACGAATTACATTAATTCACAAATTATAAATAATTACACTAATGATGCACGGTATCCGGCTGTAGTGGAAGTTCTTAATGTCCGTGTTCGTGTTTTGTCTTTATTAAACCAACAGGTATTTAACCAGTTAGTTCAGCAAAAAATCATGAACCGCCTCGTAATAGCAGGAGGCTACTTTTATCAAGCGTTCGCTGGTTTTGATCCCGTAGGCATCCACGTCGCAACGCATAAGATCGATACATTCTCTTTCGTTATCCTGGTATAAACTTTCTCCATAAACAAGAGGAGAGTTGATCTTACGGCATAAAACAAGATTGCGGCAAAAAACCCCGGGGGTCGAAACACTCATACAATTGTCGCGGAGATAAATAGCGTCGTTAGGTTTTGCGATGGGAATATTTAACGTGCGGTTAAAGTTTGCCACTGTATTACCCGATAACTTTTCAGATCTCCAGAGCTGATCAGTAATGATCATGCGCAGCAAATGCATTTTATTTTCTGCCCTGTCGATGTTGGAGGCTGTGTAAGCCCCGCCAATAAAGGCCATGGTAAAGTTCTTCCTGGAATCATTTTTCCAGGGTGCATTTTTTTCATCGACATTAAAATGAATGATCAGTGTGGCATGTGGATTATACTCATTGATCTTTTTGGCCCTGTTAGCAAGGTCATAATCCCTGAAAAAGTCCCAGAAAAAATTGTAATCATTTGCTTTTAAAAGCTGCGCATGACGGGCAGGTGTAAGAGTACCAATCGATTTTAAACTATCAAGTGTCCTTTTCTTATGCACAAAACACCAGTCGCTGAAGGTGAGATTAAAAGATGTAAAGTCTGCCCTGTCGCGGGTAAGGAATACATCAGCACCTCTTTCCTTTAAAACTGCAGAAACTATCTGGGCAGTATTAAATGTGAGAGTACTTTCAAACAGCTGCACGGTATCTCTGGCACCCTGTTCGCCGGCAGGTTTGAGAAAATAAACGAATTTCTGCTCCACCATCGCGTCCTTCATATTAGTACCAAAATGCCCAGGATCAATAGCAATCCTGTAACCGCGCAAAGGCAGGGAATCGTTTTTGCGGATCACCGATTTATCGTCGTTTACTGTTACCAGCAGGCTGTCTTTTTCGCGACTGGTAAAGTGCCTGGTGCCTTTTGAGCGCATGATCTTAACCTGCTCTTCGAGCGACGCGTATTCAAAAACATTTGCCATCACCGCCAGCTCATCGGCATAAACAACCATTTCTTTTTTCCCACCGGCATAGAGACAAATGGAATTATCCTCAAAACGCACCAGCGAGCTCAGGGTTCCTTTAAAATTCAGGTATCGGTTAAACCGTTCCCGGCATTGTTGTATTGTTTGTGCCGATATAAAAAGAGTGGATCCGGCGAAAAGGCAAATAAATAAGTTCTTCACGGGGTAAAAATAGTTTATCGCACGGAGAATTTGGGTAAATTTCAAGTCAGAATTTTAAACAATGCTAACTGATGAACAGGCCGAAAGGTTACTTGCAACCGAAGTGAACTACCAGACCTCGCGCTCGGGAGGAAAAGGCGGACAAAATGTAAACAAGGTGGAAACCAAGGTTGAACTGGAATTTAATATTGAACAGTCGCTGGTTTTGACTGATCCGCAAAAAAGAATCCTTTTTGAAAAATACGCTGACCTGGTGAACGGGAATCTCATCAAAATAGTAGCCAACGTGCACCGCAGCCAGCTTGAGAACAAGGAAGAAGCTCAAAAAAAACTTATTACCCTCATTAATAAGCTTCTGAAGCCTGTTAAAAAGAGAGTTCCCACCAAACCCGGCAAAGCCTCGAAACAAAAAAAGCTGGATAATAAAAAGAAACTCAGTGAAAAAAAATCGTTGAGGCAAAAGCTCCGGTAATGTTTACAAAAAACAATAAAAGGGACTGTTTCCGCGTTGATTACGGGCAGTCAATTCGTTTTTTTTAAATATCTTTATTAGCTGTTATGTACAAATTACTTCTTTTTACTTCTTTGCTCATTGCAGGGGCCGGTTGGGGCCAGGTACGAAAATACAGTAATGAATTTCTCAATATAGGTGTCGGCGCCAGGGCACTAGGCATGGGCAATGCCAACGTTTCATCAGTAGAGGGTGTGGAATCGGGGTACTGGAATCCGGCAGGCCTCCTAACCCAGAAAAACGACATTGAAGTAGGTCTTATGCATGCAGAGTACTTTGCAAGCATCGCTAAATACGATTACGTGGGGGTATCGAAGCGCATAGACAGTAACAGCGTGGGAGCAATAAGCATTTTGCGGTTCGGCGTTGATAACATCCCTAATACTTTAGATCTTAAGGACGCAAACGGAAATATTGATTACAGCAGGATCTCAAAATTCAATGTCGTTGATTTTGCCGCTCTCTTAAGTTATGCCCGCGCTTTGCCGGCATTAAAAGGAGTAGAAGTTGGTGGTAATTTTAAGATCATTCGCCGTAAGATTGGAGATTTCGGTGGCGCCTGGGGTTTCGGGCTTGACGCAGGAGCACGTTATAACCTGAAAAAGTGGAGATTTGCAGCTATGGCTCGTGATGTGACCGGCACCTTTAATGCATGGTCCTATAATCTGCAGGAAGATGATATAGCCACCCTGGTGCAAACCGGTAATGAGATACCTTCATCATCCATTGAAATAACCACGCCAAAACTGATCCTGGGAATTTCCCGAAATATCTCAGTCTGGAAAGACAGGATTACCATCCTTCCGGAAATCAACCTGATCAACACCTTTGATGGAATGCGCAACACTGTAATTAAAAGTGATCTTTGGAGCGTAGAACCTGCGTTTGGTCTCGAAATAGGTTACAAAGGGCTGATCTACCTGCGGGCGGGTCTAGGTAATATTCAAAAGGAGCTTAATGATCGCGCAACATTATATATAACCACTGTACAGCCTAATTTTGGTGTTGGCATCAAGTACAGGATCTTCACACTTGATTACGCCTTAACGGATATTGGTGACCGCTCTATGGCCCTGTATTCAAACATCTTCTCGCTGAAAATTGACATTAACCGTAAATAAGAGTTTTAGGAAGTTACTGCTGTTTTTTTGTTTATGTCTGCTATCGGGCGGGGCATATTCACAGAAATATGGCAATGAATGGATCGATTACAGCAGGCAGTATTACAAGTTTCCCATTTACAAAGAAGCGATTTATCGCATTGACTCTGCCCAGTTAGCCAGCGTTTTTAATCTTTCGCAAACAGATCCCAAAGATCTTCAGCTTATTTTTAAAGGAAAAGAGCTCGCGTTGTTTGTGCAGGATGGTGGCGATAACAAGATCAATAACGGAGACTATATTGAATTTTACGCGCACAATTCAACAGCTGAAATCGATTCCCTGGTTTATTCAGGTATCAGCTATGTGCCAAACCGTTTCGTGCCATTGTATAACGACACCATCTATGCTTTCCTTTCAATAAATACCGGCAGTGTGAATAAACGATATGTGCTGGAAACAGACACCAGTACACAATCGTATCCGAGCGCGTCATTTATTTATTCAGAGAAAAAGAGATCTTTCGATTATGTCTACAATACGGTTCGTTCCCTGGCCGGAGACCTGAGCGATCCACGAATAACACAGGCAGAAGCCTGGGGACACGAGCTTGCAAAGGGCGCCTCAGAATATTCAGCCTTTGCGCCTCTTAACGCAGCCGGGGCAGGAGCGCCTCTGAGCTATTTTACCATTTCCTTTGCAGGCAAGAGCACCAACGACACTGATCCCCTGGACCATCATTCGGAGGTTACTTACCTCGACCTGAACGGCACAAGCGTACCACTATTTGATACAGTGTATAAGGGATTTGTGCCAGTAAAGAAAACGTTTACCATCAACACACAAAATCTTGGGAATGGCAGTGAGTTCTTTTTCAAATCACTTTCTACAACCACACTCAGCACGGTCAGTAATTCAACCGCGCTTTATTATTTTCATCTTTTATATCCCCGTAATCTTAATCTGGCGGGATTACAAACACATCGTTTTTATACCGAGCCAGGCTCCGGAGCTAAAAGATCCTATCATTTTGCAAGCTTAAGCACGGGTAGCGGCACGGAAGTGGCCTTGTATGATGTAACCAACCAGAAGAAGATACCGGTCATCTATTCCAATTATTATTTTAACACGGTCATCCCCGGAGGAACACAACAGAGCCTATGTTTTATTTCCGGCGGTGATGCTATTATTCCTGTGACAAAACTGACCGCTGTAAAATTCAATTCTTTTTCTCCAGGCACAACATCTCCCTACGTAGTTGTTTATCATCCACAGCTTGCAAGCTCCGCAACGAATTACAAATCATACAGGGAAAGTATTGCGGGAGGAAGTTACAAAACCGTTTTTGCCAGCATTATTGAACTTTATGATCAGTTCAGCTACGGGCTGCCGAAGCATCCCCTGGCCATCAGGAATTTCGTTTCCTACCTGTCGCAGGATCCTGCATTAAAACCCATTTCATTCCTGCTGATAGGTACCGGCGCTGAAATGCCCGAGATAGCTGCAACAAGTCCATTGAACCTGATCCCCACTATAGGAAGTCCAAGTTCCGACAATCTTTTAGCCGCCAAACAACTTTCTGACGGGCAGATGAATGCTTACCCGGAAGTTCCGATAGGCAGGATAGCAGCAAGCATCAATACAGATGTAGAAGAGTACCTGAAAAAGATCCAGCAGCACGAAAGTACAGGTGAGCAGGAATGGAAAAAAAAGATACTGCACTTTGTGGGAGGGGCCGATGAGAGCCAGGTGAACCTGCTCTCCTCGTATATGGAGGGCTATAAAGAGATCATTGAAGACACGTTGTTTGGTGGAAAAGTGCGTACGTTCAAGAAAACCTCTACAGCGCCGATCCAGCTTGTGGTAAGCGACAGCATTAAAATGTCGGTAAATGCAGGTGCTTCATTACTCACCTTCTTCGGGCACGGAAGCACACAAGGTTTCGATCAATCGATAGATGATCCAGACGTTTATAACAACATTGGAAAATATCCATTTATATTAGCAAACTCCTGCTATTCCGGATTTATTCATAATCCTATGTCCGGTTCTGTGAGCAAACGCTTCTTATTTGCCAAACAAAAAGGCAGTATTGGATTCCTTGCCAGCAATACACTTGGTTTTACCCATGCGCTAGACCATTTTTCACGCGAATTTTATAAGGCATTATCAGTATCTCATTATGGAAAAACGATCGGGGAGATCATCCAATTCGCAGCTGAGGAGAATGCTCAAAGCGGAGAACTGATCACCAAACTTATCAGTCTCGACATGACCCTGCATGGGGATCCCGCTGTAAGAATAGGGAACGGCGCCCTACCCGATTACAGGATCCTTGGACAGGACCTGTTATTTGAACAGTATCGCAAGCTGGACACGATCATTGTTGAAGTGAATTACAGGAATATTGCCAGGGCCGTGGCTGACAGCTTTGCGGTGCTGATCGAACGTTTTCTTCCGGCAGGTGATACAACCATGCAGGTGCATAAAGTTGCAACACCATATTATAACGACAAGCTTACTTTCTATTTTCCCATCGACCAGGAAAGAGGCATAGGGTTGAATAAATTCCGGGTGACCATCGACTTTAAAAATGAAATCAAAGAGTCGAACGAAAACAATAATTCAACAGGTTTCGTAGATGTTTTTATTCAGGGTAATGATATCACGCCGGTTTATCCTTATAAATACGCAGTAGTACCGAAATCAAATGTAATAACTCTCAAAGCGTCTACCACCGATCCGTTTGCCGGAGAAGCCAGGTATCTTTTGCAGTTAGATACCACCAATCTTTTTATTTCCCCCATTCAAAGCACCGTGATCACCAGCAAGGGCGGAGTGCTTGAATGGTCTGTGAACCTGATATTGCCCGACAGCGGGGTTTATTACTGGAGAACCAGCAGGGACAGCATCTCCCCTACCCAATCGTATAACTGGAAAACAAGTTCATTTCAAACCATTGGCAGTAGCCGCGGCTGGGGACAGGCGCATTTTTACCAGTTCCTGAAAAGCTCTTATCAGTTTATTACCCCTGACCTTACACAACGATCGTTTGTTTTTAATAACAGGAAGCATCTTGTGTCTGCACGCACAGGCCTCTTCCCTTATATAAATCCCGGAGCGATAACCTATTTCTTTAATAACGACGATCTGGGTAATTATTCCTGTTCGTTCAACGGATGGAACTTTGTTTTATTCGACAAGGTTACAGGGCTGCCACAACCCTTGCTGAATCCTGCGTTTCCCAATGGTGCAACCACCGGGCCATTCAACAATTGTTTGTGCGACCGGAATCAAAAATACCTGTACGCCTATTATTTTGGAAACAACGGAGACCAAACTTGCAAAGATCCCAACTGGCAAAATAACGCCATGAATTTTTTAAACAGTCTCCCTGCTGACCAGCTGATACTTGCGTACACTACAGGTTTAAACGGACCTGTATATTCGAATCCCTCTTCTTACAGCAACGGTTTATATACAGCATTTGAAAGCATAGGTTCCGGAAAGATCAGGACGCTTCCGGACACAGTTGCAGCGGTGATCTTCGGGCGCAAAGGAATGTTGCCGGGCCAGGCAAAAGAAACACTGGGAGCAACCAAAGAGAGCATAGTTACCACACAGGATACCATCAGAACAAAATGGAACAGCGGAACCATCGCTTCTGAAATTATCGGTCCGTCCTACAAGTGGAACAGCCTTCACTGGAGAATGAGAAGTTTAGAAAGCGTTGCGGGAGACACAACTATTTTGAAGATCGTGGGAATAAAAAGGAATGGTGAAAAGGATACCCTTCATACTTTTTTGCAGAATGAAAACGACGTTGTGAACCTGCAGCAATATGCCGACGCGGAAGTATATCCCTATCTGCAGCTTGTAGCTTTTGTGAACGACAGGATCTTCCAGACCTCCCCGCAACTCGTGAGGTGGCAGGTACTATTTGATGAGGCCCCTGAATGCGCATTAAACCCATTGAAAGGATTCAGCATAAAGAGCGACAGTCTGCAGGAAGGGGATGATCTTATTTTGAGAATTCCCATCGAAAATGTGGGTCCGAGGAATTTCGAAGACAGCCTTGTAGCCACTTACTGGATCGAGGATAACGACAGAAGAATAAAGCCGCTACCCGATAAATTAAAATCGAGGCCATTTGTTCCGGGACAAATATTGATTGATACTGTAAAGGTGAGCAGCATGGAAAGAGTCGGAAAAAACGCACTATGGATCTCCGTGAATCCCGTTACCCATACGCGGTACCAGACCGAGCAGTACCAGTTTAATAATATAGGAAGATATACTTTTACTGTCACCTCTGATATCACCAATCCATTGCTGGATGTAACTTTTGACGGGAAAAGGATCCTTAACGGGGAGATCGTATCAGCAAAACCAGTTATCCTGATCACCTTAAAGGATGAGAATAAATTCCTTGCATTGAATGATACAAGTGATTTTACTGTGATGCTGCAAACGCCCGGCCAAAACGGACAGAGGCAGATCTATTTTGGCGAAGGATTGCAGTTTACCCCTGCCCGTCTTCCTAAAAACAGCGCAAGCATTGTGTACACACCAACATTAATTACCGATGGCAAATATATGCTCACCGTGCAAGCAACTGATCGCAGCAGGAACATGTCCGGTACGCATGATTACCAGATCCAGTTTGAAGTGGATAATAAACCTGCAGTGACCAATGTTTTAAACTATCCTAATCCTTTCTCAACCAGCACACGCTTTGTTTTTACACTAACCGGAAGCGAGATTCCGGAAGTATTTACAATTCAAATTATGACCGTTACTGGAAAACTGGTGAAGGAGATCACCAGGGACGAACTCGGGTCGCTAAGGATTGGAAACAATATTACCGACTATGCATGGGATGGCAGGGACCAGTATGGTGACCGGCTTGCGAACGGAGTTTATCTATACAGGGTAAGAACCAAATTAAACGGGGAGAATATTGATAAGCGGGCAAGCGGGGCAGATCCATTCTTTACCAAGGAGTTTGGGAAGATGGTGTTGATGCGGTAGACCAGTCATGCATTCCGGTTGCTTAACCACAAGGTCGGCTGAGCCGACCCACAAAGGTGGAGCAAACGCACATGCCATCGCACCTGACAACACAAAGGCCACAGAGGCAACGCACTGGCGCCCTAAAGTTTATTGTGCGTATTCTCCGCTATATACCTGTGCTGGGATACTGAAATAATCATAATTTTGTGGATTCGAAAAAATTATGGCCAAACCCGCTCCAGCTAAAAAAGTCAGCACGTCCACAAACACACTTTACGACAAGCTGGCTCTCTACTTTAAGCGCAAAAAACTTTTCACCGTTATCATTATCACAGGCATTTTCTTATCTGTGATAAATTTTAATGCGCGGATCAGCGAAGCCCATGACGACTCCTTATACATAGAAGCAGGATATCGTTATGTTCATGAATTCCCCAATTATTATTATACCTCCAATGCACCCATGTATCCTATGTTCCTGGCTCTGCTGACGCTGATATTCGGAACAAATCTGATCGTGTTTAAATTATTCTCCATGCTGTTCTTTGTACTTGTAGCTATATTATATTACCGGGCCATCGATAAAAAAGTGCCTGAAGTACTGAAGTATTTTGTCTTTGTTTTTTTATGTACCAATCACCTGGTCATCTATTTTTCCAGTCAAACCTTCTCGGAGGCCTTTTACATGCTGGTGCAGGCGGTCTTTTTATATTTTTTCCTCAATTATAATTTTGGAGACAACCCCCTGAAAGGCGATATCCGCACCGAGTATAAAAAATGGCTCATGATCGGTTTCCTGATGATGGTGCTGACACTGGCCAAAAACATTCTGATCTTCGGTATCGCAGCAATAATCCTCTTTTATGTTTTTCAAAAGGAATACCGCAAGGCTGCTATCTCGCTGGTGTCGTTCGGGATCTTTAAAACTTTATATGAAGTGATCAAAAGTCTTATCTGGGGAGAAAGCGCGATACAATATAAGTCGCAGATGGGAATTTTGCTTAATAAAGATCCCTATGATGCCAGCAAAGGACAAGAGGATATTGCGGGATTCATAGGCAGGTTTACCGATAACATCGGTCTTTACCTGGGTAAACGGTTTTACCAGATCCTGGGATTTATGAATGAAGAAAATACCAACGTTTCTTATTTCCTTGCTTTTTTAGCCCTGGGTCTCACCGTATTTGGT
>CBIHOL010000003.1:0-143105 GCA_966211905.1 uncultured bacterium | reverse complement strand
TATCAATCAGAACAGTATTGAGCAGTCAAAAATAAATACCATCGAAATTCCCAACGCCGGCCTTTTGCAGGTGAAAGCTCTTGAGGCGGGAGATGGATGTATCCTCGTCAGGCGGAACGGGCGGCTGGAATGGGTGTGTAATCTGAGCGGGCAGACTATACAAACATTTAACCTGCAACCGGGAAACTACGTCACCACCTGGCGTGCACGGTCAATGAGAGGGAGCATCTACACCGTAGAAAAAAAGTTCACCATCCAGTCGAATATGCAGACAACGGTGGAGTTTTACCGATAAGTACGAAGTACGATGTACGAGGTACGAAGTACGAGGTACGAAGGAAGAACCGCTCGCGCACGGGCTCACCACGCTTATAATTACGAATTACGATTTACGATTTACGATTGAAGAACCGCTGACGCGCAGGCTCACCACGCTTATGATTACGAATTACGATTTACGATTTACGATTGAAGAACCTCTTACGCACAGGCTCACCACGTTTTCAGTTACGATTTATGCGCCGATAACTATCGGGTACGAGTTACGCTCCGATAGCTATCGGGGGGAGAACAGCTCACGCACGAGCTCTCCGAGTTAATCCTTCGGTTGCCAGTGCGGTGGCCGTTGTGTCCTTGGTGGGAGCGTGTGATACCTAACTCTCTTTGTGTCCTTAGTGTTTAAGCTGACGGTATAAGCCCGCGCGGCAGGTTGGTAGTTGGTCCTGCATTCCGTTTAAAGTACGAAGTACGAGGTACACGGCGGCCGCCCAGTGGGTGGACGAGCGGGCGCGTGCGGCAGATTGGTAGTTGGTCCTGCATTCCGATAAAGTACGAAGGACGAAGTACGATGTACGAAGGAAGAACATCTTACGCACAGGCTCACCACGTTCTCAGTTACGATTTACGAATTACGATTTACGATTGGAGAACCGCTGACGCGCCGGCTCACCACGCTTATAATTACGAATTACGATTTAAGAATTACGCCCCGATAGCTATCAGGGGAGAACAGCTCGCTCAAGAGCTCTCCGAGTTAAATCCTTCGGTTGCGAGTGCGGTGGCCGTTGTGACCTTTGTGTAACGTATGCTACCCAACTCTCTTTGTGTCCTTAGTGTTTAAGCTGACGGTATAAGCCCGTGCGGCAGATTGACAGCAATCAACCGTAAATCGTACCTCGTATATCGTAAATTTAGACTAACCTAAATATTTTGTTAGATCAATAAAACTTATTATATTTGCTCATGGAAATTTCATTCACCGAGGAAAACTACATAAAAGCGATCTTCTCCATAAGTCAGGCTAACGAAGGTGAGGGCGCCAGCACCAACGAGCTCTCCGAGCACCTCAACAACAAGGCTGCTTCCGTTACCGATATGCTGAAAAGACTGGCGGAAAAGAAGCTGATCAATTATGAAAAATACAAAGCCGTGATGCTTACCCACAAAGGTGAAAAGCTGGCCATTAATATTGTCCGCAAACACAGGCTCTGGGAAGTTTTTTTAATGGAAAAATTAAAATTCCGCTGGGACGAGGTGCATGAAATGGCCGAGCAGCTAGAGCATATTAAAAGCGAAGAGCTTATCCGTCGCCTTGACGAGTTTCTCGGAAAACCGCGCACCGATCCCCACGGCGATCCCATCCCTGATTCAGACGGAACCATCAGTGTCATCAAAGCCAAACCACTCATTCACTACAAATCAACAGGCACTTATATTTTTACAGGGGTCACAGAACATTCCACGGCCTTCCTGCAGCACCTCACTTCATTAGGCTTGAAGATCGGCGACAGCATCAAGGTTGTTGAGATCAATGAATTCGATAATTCACTCAAGGTCCGCATCAATAAACACGAAAGCACTTTTTTCAGCGAGAAAGTAAGCGCTAATATTTTAGTTCAGCACAAAAAATGAACAAGTCATTAGAAGAGGTCAATTCCTCGGTAAATACCAACAGCGGGGGCAAGTTCAGGCGATTGCTTGCATTTTTCGGTCCCGCTTATATGATCAGCGTGGGATACATGGACCCGGGAAACTGGGCCACTGATATCGCAGGGGGAAGCAAATTCGGCTACAGCCTTTTATGGGTGCTGGTGATGAGCAATATCATCGCCTTGCTGCTGCAGAGCCATTGTGCGCGTCTGGGTATTGTAACCGGGAAAGACCTGGCACAGGCATCACGGGAGAACTATCCCCGACTGATAAATTTTTATCTGTACATACTGGCAGAAATCGCTATCGCAGCCTGTGACCTCGCGGAAGTGATCGGTATGGCCATTGGTATCCATCTACTTTTCCCAAATGTCAGCATCCTCACAGGTGTATGCATTACAGTGCTTGATAGTTTTATTCTTCTTTTCCTTCTTAACCAGGGCATCCGCAAGCTGGAAGCATTTATCATCAGCCTGGTGCTGCTCATCGGCATCTCATTCCTCATGCAGCTTCTGATCGCGAAGCCGATTCTGAGTGAGGTCGCCACGGGACTCGTACCTTTTATTGCAAACGACGAAGCACTGTATATCGCCATTGGAATTATTGGTGCCACGGTAATGCCTCACAATCTCTACCTGCACAGCTCATTGGTGCAAACGCGTTCGTTCGGACGAACAGTACCTGAGATCAAAAAGGCCATCAGGTACAACACCGCCGACAGTGCCATCGCATTAAATCTTGCATTGTTTGTAAATGCTGCTATTCTCGTCCTGGCCGCAAGCACATTTTTTAAGAATGGCAAGCATGATGTAGCAGAGATACAGGATGCTCATCAGCTCCTGGCTCCCATGCTGGGAAGCGCCATGGCACCGATCCTTTTCGCAGTGGCATTGATAGCAGCCGGACAAAGTTCAACAATAACCGGAACGCTGGCAGGACAGGTGGTAATGGAAGGTTACCTCAATCTGCGCCTTGCCCCGTGGATCAGGAGACTGATCACCCGTCTTATCGCTATCATTCCCGCATTTCTTACCATCTGGTTCCTGGGTGATGCTGCAACCGGTCGGCTGCTTATCCTCAGCCAGGTGATCCTTAGCCTGCAGTTAGGATTTGCCGTGATCCCGCTCATTCATTTTGTGAGCGATAAACGGAAAATGGGCGAGTTTGTGATCCCCGTCTGGCAGCGCATCGCATCGTGGGTCGCTGCACTCACCATCATTCTTTTAAATGCCAAAGTGGTATACAATTTTATTTCCGACCTGCTTGAGAACAGTGGTCATGCCGTACTCGTGAGCTTCACCCTGGTGCCGGTATGTGTGTTCTCATTGCTGTTGTTATTATATCTCTTCCTGCTTCCATTTATTTCTAAACACAGAGCGGATCATTCGGGCAACATCCATGAAAAATTCGCACGGCTGGCCATCGATCAGATGTCTGGTTTTGTGCGCATCGGTGTAACGGTCGACTTTGGAACCAGCGATAACAAAGCCATCAATCGGGCCATTCAACTTGGCAATAACGACTCCACTCTTATTTTAATTCATGTTCTCGAAAGCACCAGTGCCGTAGTTTACGGGGAACAAGCCCATGATCTTGAACGTGAAGAGGATTACCAGAAACTTCTTGTTTACCAGGAACAATTGACGCAGGCAGGTATCAGGGCCGAGATCCAGCTGGGGTTCGGACTTCCAAAAACGGTGATCCCTGATCTTGTAAAAAAGAACAGCTGCGATGCACTCGTTATGGGGACACATGGACATAAAACACTTAAGGATATTGTGCTGGGAACAACCATCGAAAGCGTGCGACATGCTATACACGTGCCGCTGGTTCTTGTGTGATCACCAGATGATCAGCAGCGCGCCTGCAATAATCAATACACCGCCCGCAATTGTTTTCAGATCCACCTCCTCTTTCAGGAGCAGGAACGAAAGCGCCATGGCGAAAGCAACACTTAATTTATCGATGGGCGCAACTTTTGAAACTGGGCCGGTTTCAAGGGCCTTAAAATAAAAGATCCATGATAACCCGGTGCTGATGCCCGATATCACCAGGAACCATAAGGTGTTCTTGCTAACGTATTTCAGATCTTTTATTTCACCAGTAAATAATATGATTCCCCAGGCCATAAAAAGAACAACCAGCGTACGCACAGATGTGGCTACGTTCCCCGCGATGCCTTTAACCCCCAGCTTGGCAAATACCGCTGTGAGGCCGGCAAAAAAAGCAGAAAGAACTGCGTAATATTTCCACATGATTATAAATAAATAACCTCGATGAGTTTCTTCACATTGATGTCGTTATTGAACCGCTGCGTCATTTTTTTCCGTGCTTCAAGGTCAGCTGCCGAAAACGAATTTGCGAATGCCTGTTTAATAGAAGAAAGAAAATCAATATTCGAATTTGCGATCAAAAAAGAACGGTCACGCGAAAGTCCCGTTCCTGCGGTCATATGGGTATTACAAACAATAAATCTTCCGCTGAAAAGAACGTTCAGTAATTTTAATTTCAAACCCGTAGGCTGGGAAGTGTACAACACATGAACATGAGCATTCTTTATCAGCTCAAACATTTTTTCATCGGTTGGTCCCGCTACCAGCTCAATATGAGCATGCGCTTCAATTAGCTTTTTCAGGAACTCGGGAGGATTCAATCCGGCAATTACCACCCGTTCGGTCATCCTCGAAAAAACATTCGTTATCAGCCACGAGCAAGCTTCATAATTTTCGGAGATACCGAGGTTACCGTGAAACAACGCATAATCTCCTTTGCCTTCCGCTACATTGACGCTGTCGACCGGGTGAAAGCTCGGCACATAAACTGATCTGGCATTTGGATACTTATGCTTAAAATACTGGGTGTCCTTTTCATTAACCGCCAGGATGCCCTGTGCCTCCAGCAATACCTTTTCAAACCGCTGCAATTTCCAGGCCTCTATTTTAAGATAAAGACGCTTCACCGGACTTTTTTCGGTATGAGAAAGTTCACGGTAATAGTCATGCTCAATATTACTATGACGGTAAAATTTTGGCCGTGCGGCCAGATCCTTATCCACCAGCAGCGCGCAGGTATGGAGAACCTCAAATAATACGGGCCATTCGTTTCCAAGCAGGTTCTTTTTTAATTCCCTGCTGTGTCGCGATCTTACTGTGTAGGGAAGCAGGGACATGTTGGCCATAAAACCTGTCCTTCGCTCATAATAGAACACTTTTTCACAGAGCGCATCGAGCTCGGGCGCAGGTTTTCTGCCATACGTAAAACAATGCAGGATGATTTTCACATCCTGCTTCTTTAATGCCACCAGCTTGTAATAAACGTCGATGACCCCCCCGTAATTAGCAGGAAAGGGAACATCAAACGCGACGATATTAAGGTACCTGCTCACTCATCCAAAGATGCTATTTTTATTCGAAATAAAAACTGCTGGCGTTCACACCTGCCTTGAAAAAAGACTTTTCATTTCCGGCATTATCGTAAATGTAGATGGTTGATGCCTGGCTGAAATCAATTGCGTCGCTAACGTATATCGAGTAATTCGCCGGGTTTACACCCAGTCCGTAAAACATACGGGTACCCGGGGAAATGAAAGCTGCACCTGGTTTAGCTGTAGCAGACACCGGCATGCGCCACACTCCGTTATTCAGGTATAACAAGGTGTCTTTTGTTTTATTCATACAGAGTGAAGATGGAAAATCCGAAGTAGTGAAAGGTAATTTCAGTTCAACTGAACGGGATGCCGGGTCGATCTTCCATAATTGTCCGCCTGCAGCAACAAAATCTCCCTGCGAAAGTACCCACAGCTTCCCATTTTTATCCAGGTCAACATTCACCGGCGTATCTCCCACAAACAAACTATCTGTGATTTTATCAGTAGCAGTATTTATAACATACATTTTGCCGGTCGTTTCATTCAGCACAAACACTTCGTTCCCCACTTTCACAAGGTCTTCTGTCCACCCTTTGCAGGTTATTTCGCCTGAAATAGTATTGGAAGAGAGATTCACAATATGGATAGATCCTGCGCTCATGTCAGTAACGTAAGCTTTGTTATCATCCACAGCGAGTATATAGCGTGGCGATAAAGGTGAAACAATCTCAGAGATCTTCTTCATGTCCTTGTCGCATACCACAATTTTTTTTGAGTTGTTCACCACGATATAATATTTATAACCGATCCTGGTCATGCTTTGCGCCACATCACCGAGCTTCTCATTATTATTCTGGGCCTGGTAAAATTCCTTTGATACCTCTGCGGTGGCCACGTTATAAAGTGAAATGGTTGCGTTGCCTCCACCAAACTTTCCTTCATTAACTACAAAAACTCTCTGTTGCGATGGCTGTACCACTACCGGAACTTCAGGCTCTGCGGGTTCTGGCTTATCTTTTTTACAGGATACCAATGCCACGATAAATAATAATGCTGCTGCTTTTTTCATGATCTGTTCTATTGATTATTTAGTTGTTGATTTATTTCTGTTTTTTTATAATGTAATTCCACGCTAAGACCAAACTCGTAATTGCGCAAAGGCATCGGCCGGTTCTCAAGCACCTGGTAATCGGTGTTGAACAAATTATTACAGTTGGCGAAAAAGGAAATATTCATCTTTTTTATACGCACCTGTTGGTTAAACTTTAAAGATGTGACCTGGTAGGGCAACAGCCATTCTGCATTGTCGGTCGACGTGTAGCGATAACCCACATACTGACTGAATACTCCTAAGCTTGTCTGCCCATAATGCAGGATGATACTTCCGTTTAAAGTATACAGCGGGGTATAAATAAGCTGCTTATTGATACTGTTATTATTTTCCTGTTCGTTAGATTCAACAGTGGACAGGACATAGGATGTGATGAACCGGAATTCCACTCCATATTTATTTTTATTATAAACGATCTTCCACGTGCTTTCAAGCCCCCTGCTCCATACCTGTTGAATATTCATGGGTGATGGTTGTCCACCCGCACCCGGCACCCAAAGCACCCAGTCCTTTATATTTTTACTGTAAGCGGCAACACTCGCGTCGAATTTCAGTGCAGCGATTCCGGAAGAATACCTGAGCACGCCCTCTGAAGTATATCCCTGTTCAGGCCTTAATGAAGGATTTCCGCCCGGGGTCCAGTAAAGTTCGTTGAGCGTAGGCTGACGGTATACTTTCGCAAAATTGGCGCCGATGGAGAAGTGCCTGAGAAATCTCCAGTCCAGTGCCAGGCTGCCTGTAACAGGTAAAGCACCAGCGCTGAAGTATTCAACGCGACCAACACCAACAACACTGAGCGCATTCTTAAAGAAGTGAGACTGTTCTCCTGCGATAAAAGATAAACGCGACAATCCTTTCATGTCCTGGTAATAGGTGCTGCCTGCGGAGGTAGTGAGAGCACTGAACCCGATATTAAGCTGGTGATGCGGTAACCACTGAAAATAATTTTCATTTTCAAGCATCACCGTCTGTGTTTTACTTTTCGAAAAAATGGGAAATAAACTATCGGTGTATTTAATGTGGTCCTGGAAATAAGCAGCTCGTATATCAGACCGGAACTTAGAATCAATAAAGTTCCAGCCGGCGCTTAAACGCACTGCATCATCATTTTGCGAGGTCTTGCTGCCTGCCGCCTGTGTAAAGGAAGGAAGCTGCCTGTCGTTGTTATTAAGCCAGGCATTAAAGGTGAGGAACTGCTTTGAATTTATGAGGAATTTAAATTCCTGCAGAAAATTCCTGAATACATAACCTGCTCTCTGCTGGTGAAGGATCTCTCCCTGCTGGCTCCCACTGCCCATGTATTCAAAATCGTTGACTGCTTTGCTGATAAATAATTTTGTGGATGTAATAAACCTGTCGGAGCTATAGGATGTTTTCAGATGGGCGTTCCGAAGTCCGTAGCTTCCTGTTCCCGCGCCAGCCTGCACTTTGAGACCCTGGCCGAAGCGAGGACGATTATTCAGATGAATGCTTCCGCCGACGGCGCCGCTTCCCCAAAGTGCAGATGAACCCCCGTATTCGACAGCCATCTCATCAAAAAGCAAGGATGGCATCAGAGCAAGGTCGTTCTGCCCGAGCATTGTATTCTGCAAATTGAACCCGTTCCACAAAACAGCTGTCTGCTCGGCGCTGCCTCCCCTGAGGGCCGTGCTCGACAAGCCTCCGGGACCATAAGACTTTATGTGCATGGCAGAATTAAAGCTCAGCACATCGGCAATTGAATTGTACACATAATGGGCCTTCACGGAAGAATCTACCGTCTCGGTCTTTTTACCAACCTGTGAAAAACCGATCCTTGAGGCGGTCACCAGCACATCGTTAAGCTGCAGCGTATCCTGCAAAGGAGATTTATTTTCCTGCGCAAAAAAGATCAGCGGCGCAAAACATGCGCAAAAAAGTAAATAAGCAATATGCTTATCCTGTTGCCTGAACACTTTCTAAAATTTAACGGCGCCCCATTCCTCTTTCCCCGGAGGACCGGAACTGTTACTGACCTGGCAGGTCTTCTGACTCATCCTTTACCCTGGCGCCTTCCCGTTACTGCTTAACAGCTTCAGTGGCCAGATTGCCGGGTATTAAAAGGACTTACAGCAGCGGGTACTGTCAGCGAATTTCACACTGTTCCCTATTATTCTTTTTTAAGAACCAGATTCTGGTGCAAATATAATGCTTTTTGCGCTTTTAGCGGTTTCGTTACAATGGCGTACTGATAACAGAGATAATATCTAAATTCTAATATCTAAATTCTAAGTCGACAACTTTCCGGATATTCCAACGGAGTTAGAATTTAGAATCACTCCTACGCAATAATTTCCTTTACAAAAAGCTTCAGCACGTTATGTTGCCCGTGAGGTTGGTAAACGGGTAGAGGGTCCCGTGCGTCGGCCATGTCGCCGCGCGGCGCGGCTCTGCGGCGAATTAATTTTATGTAGAATGACTGGCGAAGGCTGCCCCCGGCCGCATTACAGTGTGAAACCTCGCGGCCGATAAGGGGCAGTTTCAAAAACTGGTGTCCAGATCTTACATTGATAGGGGACATATGAAAACTCAAGTACGTCGCCAGTTTTTGTTTACTTCGCCAGTCATTCAAATAAAATTAAGGGCGCGCAAGCAATCGCGGCGACTTGATTTTTTTGGTTCTTTTTGCATCAAGGCAAAAAGAACAGAATAAAATGTTAGTATGACGAAATAATACCGCAAATTTAAAAACCGATTGCTTTCTTAAACTCCTGGAATACTGATTCAGAATTTAGAATTTGACCTATAATTCATTTTCTTTGCACCCTCATGACCCCCGAAACTAAACAAGAACTCATCACTTACCTCTCTTCGTTCATGTCTGAAAAAAGGCAGCAGCGTTTTAACGAAGTGATCTCACATCGCATGGCTCACATGACCGTTGTGCTTGAGAATTTATACCAGGCCCATAACGCCAGCGCCGTGTTACGTTCCTGTGATTGCTTCGGGATCCAGCATGTACATTTTATCGAGAACAGGAATCATCTCCGCATCAGCGACGACGTAGCTATGGGCAGCAGCAACTGGCTAACCATTCACCGTCACAATCAGTCAGAGAACAATACCGTGGCGGCACTTACGGAATTAAAAAAACAGGGTTTCCGTATTGTGGCGACCTCACCGCATAAAAATGGTTATTCGGTTCACGATCTGCCGGTGGATAAAAAGATCGCTCTTGTTTTCGGAACAGAAATAGATGGGATCTCACAGGACGTGATCGATCTTGCGGATGATTTTGTGACCATTCCCATGTTTGGATTTACAGAAAGTTTTAATGTGAGTGTATCCGCTGCATTATGCATGTACGAGCTCACCACCCGCATCCGCGAAAGTGTTACAGATTTCAGTCTCAGCAGCGAGGAACAGACAGACGTTTACCTCGAATGGCTTAAAACCAGTGTCGACCATAGTGAGGCACTCATCAAAGATTATTTACACAAGAAAAAAATCTGAAGTAATACCGTCCGCTCTTAACCGGCCGGCGGTATTTAAGGTATAAACGCCGTTTACCTCTGTCAGTTCATTTTTATACTTTGCAGCGATGGTTTTAAAATTAAGCGCTGCTTCCTTTCCGAATAGTTCACCGATCTCGTTAAGGTCACATCCCCAGATGGTGCGAAGTCGCGTGAGAACATACTCATTGAACTGATCTTTTGGCGATAATTCTTCATTTTCATAAAAGGAAGTGCCTTCATTCAACGCCTTTATATATATAGCGTTATTCCTGACATTCCATTGACGGCTAAAACCGTTATAAGAATGGGCAGAGGGACCTAATCCCAGGTAATTTTTACGGAGCCAGTAATTGCTGTTATGCACCGCAAAGAACCCGGGTTTCCCGAAGTTGGAGATCTCGTAATGAACAAACCCGGCGGATTGCAGGAATTCGGACATCATTAAAAACTGCTGTTGACTCAGCTCATCGCTCACAGGTGGTTCTTTTCCCTTACGGTTATGCGCTCCAAGGGCTGTTTTCTCCTCGATGGTCAGGTTATAAGAAGAAATATGTGTCGTATTGAGCTCTGCGGCACGGACCAGTGTTTTTTCCCACGATGACAGGGACTGGAACCTGCTTCCATAAATGAGATCAATGCTGATATTGGAAAAACCTGCATCCTGCGCCATTTTAACCGATGAGACCGACTCATCTGCCGTGTGCGCACGATTCATCCATTTGAGCTCCTCTTCATTAAAACTTTGTAAGCCTATGCTGAGCCGGTTGATACCCAGTTCCCGCCATGATCTCAGGCCGGTGGAAGTGATGTCATCCGGGTTCGCTTCCAGTGTTATTTCTGCTCCGGCATCCACCGAAAATCGTTCATGGATCGTTCCAAGTATCACGGATAATTCAGCTGCACTTAAAAGACTTGGAGTGCCTCCGCCGAAATAGATACTTTTAATAGGTTCCTGTGTAATATAATTTTTACGCAGAACGATCTCCTTCGCCAGAGCTCCCACCAGCAGCGACTTTGAGGCTGTATTAGTACTGAAATGAAAGTCACAATATGTGCAAGCCTGCTTGCAAAACGGAATATGAATATAGATGCCTGACACGGTTCCGAAATTACTCACAATATTGCGATGTAGCTTGAACTCCCGCTGAAATCAAGCCTTCAGGAAGCATGTATTTGAGGGTTTCAAAAAACCTCCGAAAATTGGATTTTTTTTAAGATATTTGAAAATTATCGTTATTTTAGCAGCCGACTTAACCTTATTGCAAAGTATGAAAAACATCACCAAGCTTACTTTAACCGCCATCGCGGTCTTATCTCTCTCAGTATCAGCTTACTCTCAAAAGGCCCTTAAAAAGGCTGATGAGGCTTTTCAGTCGCACCAATACTTTAATGCCGTTAATTTATATAAGCAAGCTTATTCGAGCGTACCTAAAGATAAAAGAGGTTATGTGCTTTACCGTTCGGGCGTTTCAAGTCAGAAAATAAACGACTATAAAGCTGCCGAATCATATTATCAAAAGTCCATTGCAGCAAATTTTGACGATCCCGAAGTGTATTTTAAACTGGCGGAAGTACTTAAGAACCAGATGAAATATGCTGAAGCAATGGTGGAGTTCAAAAACTACAAGGCAAAAGGTGGTAATGCAAAAAAAGCTGATCTTGGTGTTAAGTCCTGCGAATTAGCTCAGCAATGGGTAGATAACCCTATGCGTTACAAAACAGAGAACATTGCACTTATCAATTCCAAGCAACGTGACTACGCTCCGTGCTTCAGCGATAAAAAATACAAATCGATCATTATCTCTTCAAACCGCGACGGTAGCCTGGGAAGCCAGGACATCATCACAGGCGAGAACAAAGCTGACGTTTATGAAACAAAAATGGATAAGAACGGTAAATGGTCTACTCCTGTTCTCCTTCCTCCTGCTGTTTCTACCCCTGTTAACGAAGGTCGTGCCTGGGTTGCTAAAAAAGGTGATATGATCTTCTTTACAAGATGTCCTGAAGAAAAGAACAAGGAAAATAAATGCGGTGTGTTCATGGCAAAAAAACAAGGTAGCACATGGGGTGAAGCAATGCTTCTTCCTTTCGCAACCGACAGTGCCAACTTCGCACATCCAAGTTTATCAGTTGACGGTAAGAAATTATATTTCGCTGCCAATATCCCTGGCGGATATGGTGGAATGGACATCTACAGCTGCACATTTGAACCAAAATCAAACAGCTGGGGACAACCAAAAAATCTTGGTCCAAACGTAAACACAGAAGGAACTGAAGTATATCCTACAGTGTCAGATGATGGAAAACGTCTTTATTTCTCTTCTAACTACCACCCTGGTCTTGGCGGACTCGATATGTTTGTAACAGACATTAGTCCTGACGGAAAATTCAACAAGCCTGTAGAAAATCTTAAATATCCTTTGAACTCTTCTTACGATGATTTCGGAATTGTTTTTGAAGGCAAAAAGAACCGTGGATATTTCACCAGTAACCGTGAAGGTGGTCGTGGTGATGATGATATCTGGAGCTTCAGCCTGCCAGCCATGGTATTTAACGTAAAAGGCTGTGTTATCAGCTGCGGAGATCCAAATACAGGAAAAGGCAAAGGAGAACCAGTTGAAGGCGTAAAAGTAAAAGTGATCGGCAGCGACGGAACTATCAGTGAGGTAATGACCGGAAAAGATTGTCTTTATACTTTCAAGTTAAAAGAGAACACCACTTATACCATCACAACAGAACCTTCTAAAACCTCAAAATCCAATTCACATAACAAGGATGGTTTCCTTGCAAACCAGGACGCGAGAGTTGTAACAACTGTTGGAGAAGGTGCTTCGAAAGATTTTATGGCAGATTTCTGCGTAATTCCTATCGTACCAAATCCACGTATGCCTGAAGTGCAATACGAACTTGGTAAAGCTGATCTTCTTCCAAGCTCAAAAGATTCATTGAACTACCTGTACGACATCCTTAAAAATAACCCAAGCATCGTGGTTGAGCTTAACTCACACACAGATACCCGCGGTAGTGCAGCAAGCAACATGACTCTTTCAACTGCCCGTGCACAATCATGCGTTGATTACCTGGTGAAAGAAAAAGGAATTAACGAAAAACGCCTGGTGGCAAAAGGATATGGTATGACCCAGCCTTTGATCCCGGACAGCGAGATCAAAAAAGCTAAAACCAAGGAAGAACAGGAAGCAATGCACCAGAAGAACAGGAGGACATCCTTCAAGATCCTGAGCTTTGATTTTGTTGATCCTAATGCTCCTAAAACTCCAACCAAACCTAAAAAAGGTGATGACGGAGATGATGATGAAGCAGGTGATGACGAATAATATTCATAACATTTAAAAAGAAAGACCGCACGAAACTGCGGTCTTTTTTATTTTTAATCATTGCAAAACTTTGTCGTTTATAAATCCAGTGCCGGCAGCGGCAAGACCTTCACGCTGGTGAAAGAGTACCTTCGCCTGTCGTTGCTTGAAGAAAAAAAACTCTCTTCAGCCTACAGGAGAATTCTGGCCATCACCTTTACAAATAAAGCGGCGGCTGAGATGAAGACCCGAGTTGTGGAAGCGCTTTATAAGATCTCTACGTCCACAGAAATGCCGCTGGTTGGTAATATGATCGCGCAGGAGCTAAGTATTTCCCAGGCGGAATTAAAGCGCAGGGCGGGCATTGTACTCAGTAATATCCTGCACCATTATTCTGATTTTTCCATCGGCACCATCGATAGCTTTACGCACAAGATCGTAAAGACCTTTGCACATGATCTGAAGCTTCCAGTAAACTTTAATGTGGAGCTGGACATCCAGTCCTTTTACGATAAAGTGATCTCCCAGCTTTTGAACCTGGTTGGTGAAGACCCATTTGTGAGCCAGCTGCTGAAAGAATATGTGCTTAACAAGGCAGAGGATAATGCCAGCTGGGATCCTGAAAAACAGATCAGGGAGTTCTCGCGCCTGCTTCAGAAAGAAGAAGCACCTGAACATATTTCAAAGCTGGAAAAGTTCAGTACCGAAGAACTGTCTGGTTTCCGTAAACAATTCATTGAATTCATCCAGTACTATAAAGAGCATCTCAAAACTCTGGCGCAAAAGGCAATCGATCTCATCAGGTCGCAACAGCTAACGGACGATGACTTTAATTATAAAAAAACCGGGCCTCAATCATTCTTCAAAAAATGTATTTCCGGAGACGTGTCACCCGACGATACCCGAGGGGCCCGAATAACCGATGCATTGACAAATAATAAATGGGCGGGGAAAACTTCTCCCGAGTCCATCCGAAAGATTGAATCTATAAGCGGGGAATTAACGCGCATAACAACAGAATTAACTGAGTTCATTGAGTCTCATTACCGGTATTATTCCCTGTGCTCACTTCTGTCGCGACAAATGGTACCGTTACTGCTCTTAAAAAAGATAGAGGAGATCAGTCAGCAGCAAAAGCAGGAAGATCGCCTTGTTTTTATAAGCGAGTTCAACCAGAAGATCTTCGACATCATTAACAACGAACCCACGCCTTTTATTTACGAAAGATTAGGGGAGCGTTACCAGCATTACCTGCTCGATGAGTTCCAGGATACCAGCAGCCTGCAATGGCATAACATTCTGCCACTGCTCGACAATTCACTCGGTAACGGGTGGTTCAATCTTCTTGTTGGAGATGGCAAACAAAGTATTTACCGATGGAGAAACGCCAATGTGCAGCAATTCGCAGATCTGCCGGCCGTGCAAAATGCATCGCAGAGCGCGGTTACCCGGGAACGGGCAGATACACTGCGACGCAATTTTAAAGAACAGGTCCTAAACACAAATTTCCGGAGCCTCAAGAACATTGTAGACTTCAACAACTCCCTGTTCTCGCATCTCAGCCACGACCTGCTTTCTGAAAATTACAGTTCTATTTACAGGGACCAGCACCAGGAAAGCAACGGTCAGCTAGCAGGCTGCATAACAGTTGATACCGGGAAACTGGAGAAGGACCTCGTGGATGAACAGACCACCGCACTTGTGAAAAAACGCATCGAATCTGCTCTGGCCAGCGGTTATTTGTACAGGGACATCTGTATCCTTGCCAGGAAAAATACACATGGAAATACCATCGCTTCCTTTTTAGTGGAGAATAAAATACCTGTTGTTTCTTCCGATTCGCTCCTGCTGAAGAACAACCTGGAAATTAATACCATCATTGCCTACCTGAAATACCTCAACAACCGCCAGGATAACATCAGCGCCGCCACAGTGCTTAATTATCTTTTCCAGGTCAAAAGGATCAGCGAAGAGCAGCTTCATCAGTATCTTTCCCAGGTAGTATCGCATATCTCATTGATGAAGATATTTACTGACATTGGTATTTCAGCACCAGAGCAGCCCGACCTTACTACTCTTTTCGATAATTGCATTTATATCAGCAAAGCTCTTGGTATGGAGGAACGCGCTTATCATTACGTGCGTTTTTTCCTGGATGAAGTGAATGAGTTTATGGTTTCCAAAAACGGGTCAACTGCTTATTTCTTCGAATGGTGGGAGAGCAGGTCCGACAAAGCATCAATGATAATTCCTGATACGACGAATGCAGTACGTATCATGACTATCCATTCCAGCAAAGGACTTGAATTTCCCGTTGTGATAATTCCTTACTGTAACTGGGCGGTGTATCGTTCAACTGACAGTTGGGTAAAGATCCAGGATGAAAAAGTAAAGCTGCCGGTGAGCGTTATTAACCTCTCTAAAAAAGTGAGCGAGTCAGGCTTCGGCTCCGAGCTGGAAAAAGAAGAACAGGAACAGGTGCTTGATAACCTTAATTTATTGTACGTTGCATTTACAAGGGCCAGTGAACGTCTCCATGTCATTACCGTGGGAAGCCAGTTTTCGCGCGGCACAACTGTCGCCGACTGGCTGGAAGATTTTATGTCTAAGAACCACGAGCAGAAAGATCTTACTTTCCAGGTCGGTACACTTGAAAATAAACAAGGTGTGCACAAGGAAAAGCTGCCTGATGTATTTGCGCTTGATCCATTAAAATTTGAAACTGATCCCGGCGCTATCCGAATCAAATCCTCCCGTCTTCATAATCACCCCGAAGTGGAAGATGCGCGGCAACAGGGTTTGCTGCTTCATGAGCTTATGTCACACATAAAACACAAAAATGATATTGAACCGACGCTCGAAAATGCACAGCTGAGCGGTCTGTTGCACAGGGATCAGCGGGAGATCCTTCGTGAAAAGATCACCGGCATAACGCAGCACAAAAGCCTGGCGCCCTATTTCCAGCCCGGCCTGGTATCGAAAGATGAAGCCGAGCTGGTGACTGCAAATGGCGAAGTTCTTCGTCCTGACAGAATTGTTTTCACTGAGAACGAAACAGTTATTATTGATTATAAAACAGGCCACGAGAACAATAAAAAGTATTTTGCGCAGCTCGATCATTACGCACAGGCACTGGCCACCATGGGATACAAAAAAATCAAAAAACTGCTGGTTTACATCGACGGACCTGGCGTCATTGAAGTAAATTAAGTATCTTCGGGACTCATTTTTACCCGCTTAAATACTCACATCATGAAAAAAACTGCCGGCGCTGTAGTAGCCCTGTTCACTGCTTTAAACTTTATTGCCCAGAATCCTGGAATTAAGTTCGCCTACATTGACTCAAGCGCTAATCCCTGCAACGACTTCTACGGTTTTTGCAACGGTAAATGGCAAAAGACCTTTCAGCTGCCCTCCAGCGATGCCCGTTACGGCAGCTTTAATGAGATCAATGAAAATAACCTGGTAAAGATCAAAAAGATCTATGATGAAGTTTTTAAAGATAAATCAGCCAAAGTAAATACCGACAGGCAACGTCTCCGTGACTTTTATGTTACAGGACTTGATTCGGCCCGCGCAGATCTTTTAGGTGCTAAACCCATCCAGGCACAGCTGGCGCAGATCAATGCCATTACCTCGGTAGATGATCTCATTAAATTAAAATCAGACTTTGATTTTATGGGAGTGAACCTGCTTTTTAACGCCTACGTTTCAGCAGACCTTAAGAACAGTAAGAAAAACACGTTCAATATCAGCCAGGGTGGATTTGGTCTGGGTGACCGCGATTATTATTTCTCACCTGCTTCAGAAAAAATAAGGACCGAATATAAAACTTACCTCACAAAATTGTTTGCCCTGTCAGGCGCCGATGCTGTAGCAGCTGCTGAACAGGCTGCAATGGTTTTCGAATTCGAAAAACAGCTGGTGGAGAAAGCATTTACACGTGTGCAGATGCGTGACATGGAGAAAATGTACAACGTGTATTCCCCAAAAACTATAACTGAGCTCACTCCTGCTATTAACTGGAAATTATTTTTCGACCGTAAAAAGCTGTCCATTCCTGATTCCATCAATATTGCCATGGTTGAATACATGCAGAGCCTCGACAAACAATTAAAAAATGCTCCATTGAATCAGCTGAAAGCATACGCACAGGCTCAATTGCTTATGGAGTCTGCACCTTATCTTTCAAGTGCATTTGTAGATACACATTTTGCATTCCGTGGCAAGGTGATGAGTGGTTCAAAAACCATGAAACCGCGCTGGCAACGTGTTCACAATGTCATTAATGGTTCAATGGGAGAAATTGTTTCCCAGGAATTTGTAAAAAAACATTTCCCTCCTGCTGCGAAAGTGAAAGTGAATAACCTCATCGACAACCTGACGCTGGCTTACCGCGATCGCATTGAAAGCCGTACCTGGATGAGTCTTGAAACAAAAAAACAAGCTAATCGCAAGCTGGATCTCCTCATTCGCAAGATCGGCTACCCTGACAAATGGAAAGATTACAGCGGTATGGAAGTTGCAACTGACAGCTATTGGGCTAATGTATGCCGCGCAAGTAAATGGATCACACAGGATAATCTGAATGACCTGAAAAAACCTGTTGACCGTTACAAATGGCAGATGACGCCCATTACTGTAAACGCATACTATGATCCTACAACCAACGAGATCACTTTCCCTGCCGCGATTTTGCAACCTCCATTCTTTGATCCTGCAGCTGAAGATGCCGCCAACTATGGAACAATGGGATCAATTATAGGTCATGAGCTTACTCACGGATTTGATGATCAGGGTGCACAGTTTGACGCAGACGGTAATATGAAAATGTGGTGGACCGACCAGGACTTTGAGAACTTTAAAGGCAAGACCAACCAGATCGTTAAGCAGTTCGATAATTATGTGGCCATTGACACCATGAAAGTGAACGGCAGCATGACGCAGGGAGAAAATATCGCTGATCTTGGCGGTTTAACGATGGCGTATTATGCATACAAAAAATCTCTTAACGGAAAACCTTCCAAAGTAATCGGAGGTTATACCGGCGAACAGCGTTTCTTTATCGCCTGGGCACAGGGCTGGAAATCCATGACCCGTGACGAGGAATTAAAAAGACTGCTTACCATCGATTACCACTCCCCTGCTTATTTCAGGGCATTTGCTCCACTTACAAACATGAAAGAGTTTTACGAAGCCTTTAATGTAAAAGCAGGTGATAAAATGTTCACACCTGAAGCCAGCAGGGTAGAAATCTGGTAATCATTTCCTTTGAAAGCTTTAATCTTTTTCCTGCTCCCTTTTTTTTCTTTTGCGCAAATGCAGGAGATCATCTCGGAGTGGGAAAAGGATAAAGACCTCAAAAACGCTTCTATTGGATTTTCGGTGCTTGATGCAAAGTCGGGCAAGACGATCTCCGGGTATAATGCTTCTAAAGCGCTTGTACCTGCAAGCACCCTCAAAGTAGTTACCACCACCGCTGCCCTGGGCATCCTCGGAAATAAATTCCGCTACACTACCCGCCTGGTTCATACGGGAAACTTTAATAAGGTCACGGGCACCATTAACGGTGATCTCATCATTATTGGCTCCGGTGATCCAAGTCTGCAGTCAGAATATTTCGACAGTGGAGCTGAAAATATTACCGAAATATGGGCCAACGCTTTAAAAGAAAAAGGGGTCAAAGCCATCACCGGTGCCATCATTGCTAATACTTCCTGTTTCGAACGATCAATACCCGATCAATGGATCTGGGGCGACATCGGCAATTATTTCGGTACTACACCCTGTGGCATTTCATTTCGTGATAATAAGTTCAGCCTGGCTTTTACCAGCGGAAAACAAGGCGCACCTGCGGTCCTCAGCAAGGTGGATCAACCCTATTTAAAAAACAAGATCGAGATCCTTGCAAATGTTTCATCAAACGGTAACAGCGACGAGGCCTGTGTATACGGCGATCCATATGGCTGGAAAAAATTTGTGAGCGGCACCATCCCTCCCGAAAGAAACAACTACCAGGTGGAAGCTGCGTTGCCTGACCCGGCGCTATTGTGCGTTGAGTCGCTTTTTACTTCGCTCGCAAAGATCGGAGTCAAATGCCAGTCTGAGATCCGGGTCGTTTATAAAAATGACTCCATCCCAACAACATTACTTTATACGCATTATTCTCCAACGATCGACCAGCTGATCTATCATACCAACATGAAAAGCAATAACCTGTATTGCGAATCACTGCTTTTGACCTTAGGCAAAGGGAACAGAAGCTCGGGAATTTCGGCCGTGAAAAAATACTGGCAATCAAAAGGTCTGGACGTTACCGAACTTTTTATGAATGACGGATGCGGATTATCAAGGTCCGATGTTCTGACTCCACAATTCCTGGCCAATGTGCTCAGTAAAACGCGGCAGGATAGCGTCGCCTATAAGATCATCAGTAATTCCTTACCAGTTGCAGGCAAACGCGGAAGCATGGTCTCAGTGGGAAACGGTTCCGAAATTGAAGGAAAATTAAGAGCGAAAACCGGGTATATAAACCGGGTGCGCGCATTTGCAGGATACGTTACTTCTAAAAGCGGAAAGGAGCTGGCTTTTTCTGTCATCTTTAATAATTACAATTGCACTCCGACAGAGGCGCGGCAGAAGATCGAGAAGTTTCTCATCGCCCTAAACAGCCTGTAAGCCTGTATCGCGACGATATTCAATAAATCGTACCTTTACCTGCAGTTATGAAATACCTGATAAAGAATGCCACCGTTGTGAATGAAGGAGAAATTTTTTCGTCCGACATTTTAATTGAAGACCAGGTCATTTCACGCATCGACAGGCAGATTGAAAACACCGGTAATATCAAAGAGATCAATGCGGAGAAGCTGGTACTGCTTCCTGGTGCCATTGATGACCAGGTTCATTTTCGTGAACCAGGCTTAACCCATAAAGGAGAAATTTATACCGAGGCCAAAGCCGCCGTGGCTGGTGGTGTTACCACCTATATGGAAATGCCCAACACCGTACCGCAAAGCACGACCATTGAAGAGCTTGAAAAAAAATACACCCGCGCATCACAATGTTCCCTCGCCAATTATTCCTTTTACATGGGAGGCACCAATCATAACCTGGATGAGGCGCTGCGGGTGGATTATTCGAAGGTCTGCGGATTAAAATTATTTATGGGTTCTTCAACAGGCGATATGCTGGTTGATCATAAAGAAGTGCTCGAAGGGTTTTTCAGTAAGATAAATGCGCTCATTGCCACACATTGCGAGTATGATCCACTGGTGAAAGAAAATCAAAAAAGGATCGTGGAGGAATACGGCGAAGACCTTCCGGCTTATTTTCATCCGGTCATCCGAAACGAAGAAGCCTGTTACCGTTCTTCTTCAATGGCCGTAGAAATGGCCAAAAAATATGGTACACGTTTACACATCCTTCATATTTCTACCGCTAAGGAACTCAGTCTTTTTACCAATAAGATCCCGCTGAAAGAAAAAAAGATCACGGCCGAAGCCTGCATTCATCACCTTTGGTTCAGCGATGAAGATTACGCCCGTCTCGGCAATTTCATCAAATGGAATCCCTCGGTTAAAACCATGTACGATCGTGACATGATCTTTAAAGCGGTGCTTGACGGCACTATTGATGTGATAGCAACCGATCATGCTCCACATACCCTGGAAGAAAAGCAAAGTCCTTATCTGAAAGCTCCGAGCGGCGGTCCGTTAGTTCAGCACAGCATCCTGGCAATGCTTGATTTTTACCACAATAAAAAAATAAGCCTGGAAGCTATTGTTCAGAAAATGAGCCATAATGTGGCGGACCTGTTCAGGATCAACAACCGCGGTTATATCCGTGAAGGTGCTTTTGCTGATCTGGTGCTGGTGGATCTTAAAAAACCGACCACTGTCACAAAAGAAAACATACTGTACAAATGCGGGTGGAGCCCGTTCGAAGGACATATCTTTAAAAGCAGCATTGATAAAACATTTGTAAGCGGTCACCTTGTTTATGACCAGGGAAAGTTTGACGAATCAAAATACGGCAGCAGGCTTTCTTTTTCAAATTCTAAATAAATGGATCCCGCATCTCTTTTACCTTCTATTATAGCCGCCGCTAAAAAAGCCGGTGCTTTCATCCGTCACGAACGAGAAAATTTTAAAACTGACGCCATTGAAATAAAAGGTCTTAACGACCTGGTAAGTTACGTAGACAAAGGCGCTGAAAAAATGATCGTTGCCGATCTTCAGAAGATCCTGCCAGAGGCCGGATACATTGTAGAAGAGAACACACGAACTGATCGTCATGATTATAACTGGATCGTAGACCCGCTTGACGGAACAACAAATTTCATTCATAATATCCCGAGCTATGCCGTGAGCATCGGTCTCGAGCACAAAGGTGAAATGGTGGCAGGTGTAGTGTATGAAGTCACGCGTTCTGAATGTTTTTACGCATCAAAAGGCGGAGGCTCTTTTCTGAACGATAACAAAATTGCTGTTTCTCAAAACAAGACTCTTGCTCAAAGTCTGATAGCAACAGGTTTCCCGGTTTATAATTTCGAAAGGCTTGATCCTTTTACAGAAGCACTTCATTATTTTTTCAAAAACACTCACGGAGTAAGGAGACTCGGAGCCGCGTCAGTAGATTTGTGTTTTGTCGCCTGCGGAAGATTTGATGGTTTTTACGAATACAATCTTCATCCCTGGGATGTTTCGGCAGGCGCTCTAATTGTAAAAGAAGCCGGCGGTGTTGTTCATGATTTTAAAGGTGGTAACAACTGGTTATTTGGTCGTGAGATCACCGCGACAAATGGGAAGATTGAAGAAGAGTTTAGTAAGGTGATGAGGGGTACTTTTTCGAAGTGATCTTACAATCCTGATACCTCGTATTTATTCATTAGCCTGGTCACGATGCTGACCGTACCCAGAAAAGTTTGTATATTTAATAAAACACCTGAAAATGAGATCCGTATTGTGGATACTACTTCTGATCCCACATTTTTTCTTTTGCCAACTATATAATGCTAACTGGCATTTCGGACTTAACTGTGGGATAACATTTACCAGTGGCGCACCTGTACAGGTAGCCAGTGCTATTATTGCAAATGAAGGTTCGTCTTCCATCAGCGATGTAAATGGGAAACTGCTTTTCTATACGAACGGTCTTTCAATCTGGAACTCATCTCACCAGGTAATGCCTAACGGTTCCGGATTGCTTGGCCATTTGAGCTCAACACAATCATCCTTAATTGTGCGACGACCGGGATCCACTAACCGCTTTTTTGTTTTCACAACGGATCAGGTTTGCGGATCAAACGGTTTTAGATATTCTGAAGTGGACATGAGCTTGTCCGGAGGAACAGGATCGGTAACAAGTAAAAATGTGACGATAATTAGCGCAAGTGTTACTGAGCGCATGGCTGCTGCTAGACACTGTAATGGTGAAGATGCTTGGATCGTTGTGCACGATTGCGAGTCAAACGTTTTTCGCAGCTATTCGGTGACAATCGCAGGAGTAAGCAGCGTGGCCGTGACTAGTTCAATCGGCCCAGTCATGGGATACGCAGGAGGTGGAGGGTTTGCCGGCGAAATGAAAGTTTCTCCAGATGGAAAACGAGTGGGACTTGTATACAGCGATGGCCAGGGATCCACCTATCATTTATTTGACTTCGACGCAAAAAGCGGAGCAATAACTAACTGGTTGAAGCTCGGATATGCATCCCAAGGTTTTTCATATGGGTGTACTTTTTCACCGGCAAGCAATCGTTTTTTTGTAACACAACATGATTCTATAGTTCAGTGGGACCTCTGTGCAGGGTCGCCACAGCTGATACTTACAAGCCGGCAAAGTTATCGCGTCACCCAACAGGCTGGAACATCCAGCCATTGGCCGAGGGCAATGCAAATTGGCACAGATGGAAATATCTACGTTTCTCTTCAGACGTCGAGCAACGTAACAGTTCAAGCATTAGGAATTATTAATAATCCCAACTCCGCGCAAGGATTCGGTAATTACACTCATTTAGGTGTTTCATTGAATACAGGTACATTGTCCTGGGGATTACCAAATTTTATAAATGATCTTACTAAAACTAAAACCGCTTCGATTTCCCATACAGTGAATTGTGGCAAAGTTCTCTTTAATTGGCAACCAACGGCGAATTGTGCAATGAGTTCCAGTGTTACTTCTGTCAGCTGGAATTTTGGTGAACCGGCATCCGGACCTGCAAATACATCATCTTTTAATTCTCCTATACATGATTTTTCTTCCAGTGGAACTTTTACTGTCCAACTTAATGTTACTTACGATTGTGGTAAAGACAGTATTTTAACTCAGATGGTTATTCCCGCGGGAGTTCCAGCACTGACTATCACCGCCCCCGCTAAGGCATGTTCAGGGGACCTAATCAAACTATCAGCTTCTGGTGCTGATACTTATTCCTGGAGCACTGGGGCACAAACGAAAAGTGTCTCGGTTACTGTAGGAAGCCAAACTCTATTTTCTGTTGCAGGCACGAATACAGTTTCTGGCTGTACAAGCAACAAATCTTTTTCAGTGTTGGTATCACCCTGTACCTTCTTAGAATCGCAACGGCAAAATGAAATAGCTAGAATTTATCCAAACCCGGTGTCAGACTTTTTAACTTTGGAAGGATTTGAAAACCAAACAGTGAAGATCATTAACCTTTTAGGTAGAACAGTTCTCACTTTACAGATTAAGGAAATTACAGAACAATTGGATGTCACTATTCTTGCAAAGGGCATTTATCTACTTGAAACTTCAAAGGGAGGACGGCGAAAATTCGTCAAAGATTAGTAGAATGTCGTTCCTTTACTTAGCGATTCTGCGGCAGGCGAGTTAATTAGCATTTGCAAATGCTACTCTGTATTTCTTGGGTTCAAGACGTACCTGTAGCATATTTTTCTGTTCTTTTTGTCTTGATACAAAAAGAACCAAAAAAATCAAGTCGCCGCGATCGCCGACCCGCTTCTTGATTTTACGAGAATGACAGACGAAGTATACAAAAACTGGCACGCACAATTCATCGGAGCGCCAGTTTTTGAAACCGACCCTAGTCGGCCGCGATCGGGATATACTGTTACGCGGCCGGGGCCGGCCTTCGTCGTCATTCTACGTAAAATCAATTCAACGCAGAGCCGCGCCGCGCGGCGACAAGGCCAACGCACGGGACCCCTCTAAATGCCTATCCAACGCATTTAAAATTTCCAGTGAAGAAATCAATAAAAGTTCAAGTGATTGATTCCAAGGCTACGAGAGAAAACAACAAAACCGTATTCACAATAGAAGATAGAATATCACTTTTTCCTCATTGACACCATCTCCCACTCATTCTCACTATGCATAGAGTCAAAATGAACCCCTATCTTAAGTGCTTCTGATTTCAATTCATTAGCATCCGTCACAAAAAAAGCACTTCTTTGTGCTCTTCGATTAAGCATCTCAGCTCACCCGAGATGCTTCCTTAGTGACCTTGCTCTTTAGGCACAAAGTTTTTATTTCTCTTAGTGATTCTTAGTGATCTCAGTGTCTTAGTGGTAGCGCCGCAGGCCGTCAGCGATTAAGAATTCTTCTTCAGCACCAGCATGGCCCACTCATTTTCATTCTGCATCGATTCGAAATGATTGCCAACCTTTAACGCTTCTGATTTCAATTCCTCAGCATCCGTCACAAAAAAACCACTCAGAAAAAGAAGTCCTCCGGTTTTTAGTGCTTTAGCATAATAAGGCAAATGTTTTTTAAGGATGTTCTTATTGATGTTCGCCAGGATAACGTCAAATGGTTTTTCGTTCTCTAAAAGATCGTAATCACCTTTTACAATCTTAATATCCTTAAATTTATTTGAAGCACAGTTCTCAATGGCATTCTCAACGCTCCATTGGTCAATATCAATTCCTAATACATCGCCTGCGCCCAGCTGCTTCGCCAGGATAGCAAGGATCCCGGTGCCGGTGCCCATATCCAGGATGCGTTTGTTCTTAAGATCATGACTGAACATTTCCCTGCACATGAGCCGTGTTGTTTGATGATGACCGGTGCCAAAACTCATCTTCGGCATGATCACGATCTCGTGTCTTACATTTCCCGCAGGCTCGTGAAACGGAGCGCGGATGCAAACGAGGTCTTCCACAAACACGGGCTCAAAATTCTTTTCCCATTCCGCATTCCAGTTAGTGTCTGCAATTTTCTCAACAGAATATTTAAATGTAAAATCGTCGAAGGTGAGATTCAGATCAACGTTCTTCTCATTCTCTTCCGTAATATAAGCTGTGAATCCTGTCGGGGTTTCATCAAAACTTTCAAAGCCCTGTTCAGCAATGGTGACCATGAGGATCTCCGAACCAGGCTGGGCGGGATCTACTGTGAAGTGATAAGCCCTGTAAGCCATCAGAAAGATCTGATAATAGTGGAAAAATCAGCAGCTTTAAGACTGGCACCGCCGATCAGGCCTCCGTCCACATCCTTACAGCCAAAAAGTTCTTTTGCATTCTGCGCATTGCAGCTGCCTCCATACAGGATAGATATTTCGTCCGCTGTCTTTGCAGAAAAAATCTCTGCAATCGTTTTGCGAATAAATGCATGCATCTCCTGTGCTTGATCAGGGGTGGCCGTTTCACCGGTCCCGATTGCCCACACAGGTTCATATGCCAGGATTAGTTTGTTTACTTTTTCTTTTGGAAAAACGACCAGCACTTCCTGCAACTGTTGTTTCACCACGTTAAAGTGGTTTTGTGATTTACGATCCGCCAGTAGCTCACCAAAACAAAAGATCACATTGAGATCATTTTCAAGTGCACGTGAAATTTTAGCTGTCAGCTGTTTACTGCTTTCATTAAAATACTGTCTCCGTTCGCTATGACCGATGATCACATAGGTTCCTCCTGCAGATTTGATCATTCCCGCCGAAGTCTCTCCTGTAAATGCCCCCGAAGCGTGCTCGCTGCAATTCTGTGCGCCCACCGAAAAACTCTGATCATCGATGACCAGGTCCACTACCGGTTTTAAAAAAGGCAACGGTGGGAAAAATATTTTCTTTACTTCAGGATTTTTGTTGGCCTGCTGTGTGACAGATTTCACCAGTTCAGTGGCCTCGGTTAAACCAAGGTTCATTTTCCAATTGCCTGCAACGATCTTTTGTCTGCTCATTTTTTTACTATTTGGTACTTACCCGTGGATCCAGTAATCCGTAGATCAGGTCAACAACTATATTTATTAAAACAAAGATAACTGCAAAGATCAGCGTGGCTCCCATCACTACGGGAAGATCATTATTATTGAGCGCTTCCACCACTTCGTTACCGATACCTTTCCAGCTAAAGATCTTCTCCACAAATACTGCGCCAGCCATAAGAGCCGCAAACCACCCCGAAATAGCCGTCACAACGGGGTTTAAAGCATTTTTAAGCGCGTGTCCAAAGATCACCCTTGAATTCGAGAGTCCCTTCGCCCTGGCTGTCCGGATATAATCCTGCGACATCACATCGAGCAAAGAATTACGGGTAAGCTGGATCACAATGCTCAGGGGACGCACGCCGAGAGTAATGGCCGGCAGGATAAGATTCTTCAGTTTTAATTGTTCCCCTTCCCATACATCCGTTTCGTATAAGCTCCCTGAAGCGTGCAATCCCGTGAAATCGCTGAGCACGTATCCAAAAAGCCATGCCACGATCAATCCTACTAGAAAAGAAGGAGCGCTCATTCCGAAAACGGTCGCAAACACAAACACCGACCGGTCAAAAAGACTGTTCTTTTTAATAGCGCTGGCAATTCCGAGCAATATACCGACGATAGAAGCAATAATGATAGCGCTGAAAGCCAACACGGCTGTCTCAGGCAACGTTTCGCGGATAATGTCTGAAACGGAGCGACGGCTGATGTAACTGCGGCGGAGATAAGGATATTTTACAACCACCACCTTATCATTCCCGATCTCCATTAAAGGTGTCCAGCTGTATTTTTGCGGATTGAGGTACCAGAAACTTCCAGGACGACGGTGGTTATGGACCGAGACCGGGGAAAGATCATTGAGGTAGTTCAGGTACTGGGTCACCAACGGCTTATCAAGTCCCAGGTCGCGATGTACTGCGGCAATAGACTCCTTATTTGCTCTTTGGCCCAGGATCATCGCCGCCGGATCGCCGGGCAGCACATTAAATAAAAAGAAGATCGTGGTAATGACCCCAAAAAGAACCGCCAATCCGTAAAGGACTTTTTTTATGATGAAATTTGTCAAAATGCGAAGCCGGTTGCTAAGATAAAACTTTAGACGGGTAAAATGCAGTGCAATATCCTGATATAACCGGCCGTTATCCGCATAGGCACGTTTGAAAAAAGCCCGGAAAGGAATTTTTTCTTTTAAATATTACCCTATCTTGCAACTGCAGTGACTTTTATTTTTTGTCGTTGACCAAAAATCTAAAAATAACCAGCCTTCTCGCAGGCATCCTTTTACTCTTCACACACATGTCCGCTCAAAAAGTGGGACTGGTCCTCAGCGGTGGCGGTGCCAGCGGATTATGTCATGTGGGCGTGCTGAAGGCTCTTGAAGAACATCACATTCCTATTAATTTTGTTGCGGGCACTTCCATCGGCGGCCTCATCGGTGCCTACTATGCCATTGGCTATTCACCCCTGGAAATAGAAAACATTGTAAAGACCTATTTTTTTCAAAGCATCACACGGGGAGACGTACCCGTGCGTTATGAGTACATGATCAAAAAACGCGATGACTTTGCGGCATGGCTGTCGCTTAAGTACAACTTCAGCGATACCTATATTAAGAATCTTCCCACCAACGTGGTAAACTCAGTGCCCATCGACTATTACCTTATGGAGACCTTTACCGGCGCTTCCAATAAGGCTAAAGGAAATTTCGACAGCTTGTTTGTTCCATTCAGGTGCGTGGCGGCAGATGTGGTAAATAAAAAGACCATTGTGTTCAATAAAGGTGACCTGCCCAGCGCCATCAGGGCGGGAATGAGTTATCCCTTTTATCTCAGGCCTATCTCCATTGATGGAAAGCTGTTGTTCGATGGCGGGCTGTATAACAATTTCCCAACCAATGTCATGCTCTCGGAGTTTAATCCCGATTTCCTGATAGGATGCAACGTCGCCGAAAAGAACATGAAACCCGACGACGAAAATGTATACCTGCAGCTACGCGCTCTCATGACCAGTCCCACTGACTTTGCGCCGGCCGGTGAAAATGGTATTGTGATAGAACCGTGGAGCGCAGTGGCGGTGTTTGATTTCGAAAACGCGCAAAGGCTTATCGACAGCGGGTACAGTGCTACGCTCAGGGCTATACCTGAAATTAAAAAACAGATCGCCACCAGGACGGACACCGCGGAGCTGCGCAGAAAACGGACAGACTTCAGAAGAGTACGAAAGCTGAATGATGTGGTTTTTGATAGTATCCTGATCACGGGATTTAATAAAAAGCAGACACAGTTTGTATCACGCAGTCTTCAATATGGCAACAAACCTTTTACACTTGGTCAGCTGCAAAAACGATATTTCCGGCTGGCGAGCGAAGACAAGATCAAGAACATGTTCCCCGTTGCGCAGCTCGATTCCATTACCGGTAAATACACCCTGCGTTTATCCGGACGGAAAGAAAAACCTTTTTACCTTGAGCCCGGGGCTATCCTTTCCAATCGTCCAATCAGCGAGGCTTTTCTCGGATTGCAATACAACTACCTCGGGCGGATCGGTTTCAGTGCTTATGCGAATGGTTATCTCGGTAAACTTTACAGCGGAACATTCAGCAGGGTGCGCTTCGATTTTCCAGGCCCGATCCCATTGTTTATTGAGCCGTCATTTACCTGGTCGCGTTGGGACTATTACAGCAGCAGCGCTTTATTCTACGACCTCTTAAAACCAGCTTACCTTATACAGGAAGATAAGTTCGGGGAGATCCGTGTGGGTGTGCCTATTGGTAATATCTCTCAGTTCAATGTCGCAGGGGGTCTAACAGAATGGAAAAACCAGTACTATCAGCAGGATATCTTTACTAACCTCGACACGGCCGACGTCACGTATTTTGATTACTGGTATACGCAATTAAATTACAAGGTCAACACCCACGACCGGAAAATGTATCCTACTGCAGGAACATTTCTGAATGCGCGCGCAAGATATCTTCAGGGTCATGAAAGTTATTATCCCGGCAACACGAGCAGTGATACCGTCACATTCCGCAACCGCTCGCAGGCGCCGTGGCTGCAGTTGAAGCTTACCTTCGACAGCTATATTAAAACATTCAGGAAATTCAGGATCGGCATTTTTGCAGAAACAGTTTATTCGACGCAGAGCTTTTTCAGCAATTATCAATCCACCATTCTTTCCGCTCCCGCTTTTAATCCCACACCTGAAAGCCAGACATTCTTTATTGAGGCCTACCGCGCGCATAATTACCTGGCAAGCGGATTTAAGGTCATAACCAGTCCCGCAAGAATATTCGATATCCGACTGGAGGCTTACGTTTTTCAACCAGTGCTCTCCATCATAAATGTGGGAGGCAAAGCAGAATATACCACACCATTCCTTTACAGGCATTTCAGCGGTGTGGCCGCCCTCGTGTATAACAGCCCTGTAGGACCTGTAAGTGTAAGTTTAAATTATTACGATCAGTTCCGCAGCACCGGCTCCTACCAGAATCCTTTTTCCATTTTCTTCCATGTAGGGTACATCATCTTTAACCGCAAGTCGATCGACTAAATCGACAATTTTGGGATAAATCGATTTCGATTATATTATCAGAAGGCGCTGCACCTTTTCTTTGTGATCTTCCTAAAGTTGATCTTTTCTTTTCAGGTATGATGATGAACAAATGAATTTTTCTCAGTGTTCTCAGTGCCTTAATGCTGGCGCCGCTGGCCTACGTCCCTTTGTGATCTTGTACTTTAGGCGTTATAATAATCACTGAAAATTACCTAAGTGTTTTTCTTAGTGCTTGCTACCAACCAACCGCACGAGCCCGCTCGGCGATCCACCGGATTGCCGCCGGGTAGGCGCCGCAGGCCTACGTCCCTTTGTGATCTTGTACTTTAGGCGTTATAATAAACACTGAAAATCACCTTAGTGTTTCTCAGTGTTCTCAGTGCCTTAGTGGTGGCGCCGCAGGCCTACGTATTATCGTGCGGGCTGCTTTCATCTCAAAAAAAAATCCCGGTCTCCCGGGATAATATTTGGTATTAAGAATGATCAGAATTCGTCTTCGTTAAAAAAGAAATCGTCTTTCGTGGGATAATCCGGCCAGATCTCCTCTATGCTCTCGTAGCTTTCTCCCTCATCTTCCATTTCCTGGAGATTTTCAATCACTTCCATCGGGGCACCGCTGCGCATGGCATAATCAATTAACTCGTCTTTCGTGGCTGGCCAGGGGGCATCTTCCAACCAGCTTGCTAATTCTAATGTCCAATACATACGGTTATTTTAAATTGCTTTTTTAATTTGATGCAAAAGAAAAAAAATTTTTGAAAAGAAAAAAGGGTTTGGATAAAAAGAATAGAATATACACCTTTCACAGTGACCTGATTATCAGTTTTCTACACATGTGGGGAAGTTACTTAATGTAATTTAACATAATCGTCACATTCATTCAAAGAATCATAGCGGTTTTGTCCCTCCCAGCAAGCGTGAAACTTCAGCAAAAGGATTTAGCAGTGGTTGCTTTCTGAGATCCTCAAGACGCTGCTGAAGATCATTCTCACTATAATATTTTTGAAGGATCTCCTGGTCCAGTGCATCCTTTAAGATCTCGAACCGTTGTTCTTTGCGCCGTTCTTCGAAATACCCGTTTGTTCTTACATGTCGCTGATACTCCTCCAGCATTTCAAAGATTGCCTTAATGCCTTTATTCTCAAGTGCGGAACAGGTCAGCACCTTAGGTCTCCAGCCGCTGTCGGGCAGCTGCAGCATATGCATGGCATGAGCATATTCGGTGCGGGCAGTTTTTGCCTTATCAAGATTTCCGGAATCCGCCTTGGTGATAACGAGTGCATCAGCCATTTCCATTATTCCGCGCTTGATGCCCTGCAATTCGTCGCCTGCCCCGGCGAGCATGAGAAGCAGGAAAAAGTCCGTGATCCTGCTCACCGCCGTTTCACTCTGCCCCACTCCAACGGTTTCTATTATAATAAAATCGTAACCTGCCGCTTCACACAACAGAATGGTCTCGTACGTGCTGCGCGCTACGCCACCAAGACTGCCGCTGCTGGGAGAGGGACGGATAAACACATTTTCAGATACCGAAAGTGTTTCCATTCGTGTTTTATCCCCTAAAATACTCCCCCTGCTTTTGGTACTTGAAGGATCGATTGCCAGGACAGCAAGCCGATGTCCGTGCGACGTTGCAAACTTTCCGAAACTTTCAATGAATGTGCTTTTACCCACGCCGGGCACCCCGGTAATACCAAGCCTGAAGGAATTTCCTGTTTTTGAGATGATGCCTTCGATAATATTACGCGAAAGTTCATGATGCTCTTTTTGCCTCGATTCCACGAGCGTGATGGCACGACTAAGAATGGCAATGTCGCGCTTAAGGATCCCTTCAATAAAAAAAGAAGCTGGTTGTTTATTTGTGACCTTCGACACCTTTTAAAAACGCAGGTGTTTTACAGTAGCGCCTTTGTTCTGTAATTCCTGCAAAGCTTCTATGCCTATCTGTAAATGATTGCCCACAAAATTTTCAGTTACTTTCTGATCGCTTTGTTCTGTTTTTACACCCTCTGCTACCATGGGCTGATCGGTCACGAGCAATAAGGCCCCGGTGGGAATGCTGTTCACAAATCCCACAGTAAAGATCGTAGCAGTTTCCATATCTATGGCCATTGTGCGCAGCGACCGGAGGTAATCCTTGAATTTATCATCGTGCTCCCACACCCTGCGGTTGGTGGTGTACACGGTTCCGGTCCAGTAATCTAGACTTTTCAGGCGGATGGTATGTGATATTGCCTTTTGAAGACTGAAAGCCGGCAGGGCCGGTACTTCAGGAGGCATATAGTCATTGCTGGTTCCTTCACCCCGAATAGCAGCTATTGGCAGGATCAGGTCGCCAATATTATTTTTCTTTTTTAAACCTCCGCACTTACCAAGGAACAGGACCGCTTTAGGACTGATGGCAGTAAGAAGGTCCATTACCGTTGCGGCGCTGGCACTGCCCATACCGAAATTAATAATGGTAATATTATTCGCTGTGGCGCTGTTCATCGGGCGGTCGAGACCCCGCACATTCACGTTGTACTGGTTGGCGAACTGGATCACATAATTGGAAAAATTCACCAGGATGATGTACGCGCCGAACTCCGCAATAGGGACGCCTGTATACCTGGGCAACCAGTTATTTACGATCTCTTCTTTCGTCTTCATAATTCCTGTTGTTTTTTTCTGATAACTAAAACCCCATCGGCTCGTTATTGTAAATATATTTAAAATAAATTCAGCCGGACTGGAACAATCTCTAAAATATCCACCTTATAATGTGCGCTTAAAAAACCATGCCGGGCAATCCTTTATTTTCGATTTTATCCGTAAAAAATGGCTTGTATTAACGCCTGAGGAATGGGTTCGGCAACACCTGCTTAACTTTCTCGTTACTCAAAAGAATATTTCGCCTTCCCGCATCTCCATAGAAAAAGAGCTGACGCTCAATGATCTCACAAGGAGGTACGATATTGTTGTTTATGACCGTCAGCTTCAACCCTGGCTGATTGTGGAGTGCAAAGCACCGTACATTGCTCTCGATAATTCAGTAATAGCCCAGGCTCTTCGATATAATCTTACGCTGCGTTCCGGCCTGCTGATGATCAGCAATGGCATAAGCGATGTGGTTTTTAATTCTCAGAATGAGATCTGCGAACTACCTTCCATGGAACAACTTAATTCGCAGCAGATCATTCCCTGATGAAACGGTAATAGTGCCTGCCGTCAGTATTCTCAAGCACCATTAAATAGATCCCCGCCGGCAAAGCGTCAACCTTCACTTCCTTCTCAATCCTATCTTCCAGCAACATCTTTCCATCGGCAGAGTAAACAATAAACCTGCCTTCATTAAATCCATCAACATGTAAAACATCTGCAACAGGATTCGGAAAGAGGATCATCTTTTGTAAACCATGAACCTCAACGCCCACTTTTGTCGGGAACTGGCTCAGTGAAAATTGCCGGAAAAATCTCCAGATCTCCGACGAAGCATCCATATCATAATTGGTATTGGCAACATAAGGAGGACCGTTAGGCCAGGAGTGACTTCCATTCTCCACACGGAACAGCTCAACGGCACTTCCGTCGGTCCCATTGCTGTATCGCGTCAGTATTACATGGCAGCCATCTGCGGTATTCGTATCAGGAACGTTAACCGAGGAATTTGCCTGGCATTTATTATGCACTCTCCATTTTTTGATCACCGTATCCACCGGCACATACAAGCTGCTTCCGGCGTATGGGACTGTTGCATCTGACGTTCCATTGATCATTATCAGAGGTAATGCACGCGACGCAGGACAATTATAGAACCAGTTCCCATACATGGAACCAGCCACCGATGCATAAGCAGCGATCCTTGAATTAAGTGAGCACATCAGGTAGAGGCTCATTACGCCGCCGTTACCATAACCAGCACTGTAAACACGGTTCAGGTCGATCGAATAATCTTTTTTAATGGTGTCGATCATGGCGCTGATAAAAGCTCCCTCATTTGGAGTGGACCCCAGCCCGGCATTCCAGAACGATGTCTGACCGGTTGCCTCGGGCATTACCACAATAAAATTGGCAGTATCAGCAATCTTATTAAAGTTACCATACAGCATCTGCTGGTTAGCATCGGAACCTGTTTCGTGCAGATTAATGACCAGTGGAACATTACTTCCTGCAGAATACGACGCAGGCACATACAGCAGGTAGGTCCGGTACGAATTCCCTATAGCAATACTGTCAACAATATAGGATCCCTGGCCGGATACAAAAAAGCCTGACAGGATAGTCAGGCTTAAAAAAAATATTCTCGTATTCAGCATATCATTGCTTTAGTTATTAAGCATAACGGGCATTACAAGCATCAGGACATCCTCAGCTGGATTTGCCTTATTGTTGGGAAGAATAATTCCCGCGCGGTTAGGCGCACTCATCTCAAGGATGATCTCATCACAATCAAGATTACTAACCATTTCCACAAGGAAACGGGCATTGAATCCGATCTCCATATCTTCTCCTACGTACGTGCAGGTCAGAGTCTCATGTCCTTCATTTGCAAAGTCAAGATCCTCGGCGCTCACACGAAGCTGGCTACCGGTAACTTTAACCCTGATCTGGTGCGTGGCCTTATTGGCAAAAACGCTTACACGTTTAAGAGCTCCAAGGAATGCGCTCCTGTCAACAGTTAATTTATTAGGATTTTGTTTTGGGATCACCGCTTCATAGTTCGGGTATTTTCCGTCAATTAAACGGCATACAAGATTTACGTTTCCAAAACTGAATAGTGCATTCGTCTTGTTGAATTCCACTTTCACTGCATCGTCCACACCTGTGAGCAGGTTCTTAAGAACGTTCAGTGGTTTTTTAGGCATGATAAAGGAAGCCGAAGAAGCTGCCTTTGCATCGTTACGTGTGTAGCGCACCAGCTTGTGGGCATCGGTGGCAACAAACACTGAATTATTTTCATTGAACTGACAAAACACTCCGCTCATAACAGGACGAAGATCATCATTGCCTGTAGCGAAGATGGTTTTATTGATCGCGTTGGCCAGAACATCGCTTTTGATCACAATAGAAGTTTGCGAATCAAGCTTTGGCATTTTTGGATATTCATCCCCGCTCTGTCCTGAAATATTATAATCACCGGTTTCGGTTTTTAGCTTAATGGATTGTTTGGCTTTATCAACGATAAATGAAACAGGTTGCTCGGGAAGATTCGCAAGGGAATCAAGAAGTGTTTTAGCTGGTACCGCAATGCTGCCGGAATCATTTGATTCCACTTTCAGGGAGGTGGTAATGGTTGTTTCCATATCGCTTGCAGAGACCACAAGCTCCCCTTTACTTAGTTCGAAAAGAAAACAATCAAGGATCGGAATGGTATTGCTTGTGTTGAGTACACCGCCAATCGATTTCAAATGTTTAAGCAATGCAGACGCCGATACTACAAAATTCATAAATGAAGGAGTTTAATTACCAGCGAAATTACAGTAAGCGCAAGAATATCCGTTAATTCGGACCCTTAGTTTTACACTACTTTTTAACAGATGAAGAAGCCGCGAAATACCCTGTATTTACTAGCAGTTTGCCGAATACGAAATACTGGATGACTGCCCATTCCCGACCATTGTCAAAGCTCATATAAAGCCGGTCAGGATCATACTCATATTTAACGCCAAGCTCCGGATTTACCTGTCCTTTGTGCGATTTACGGTAAAACTTAAAAACATCGGTCTTGAAGTTCTTCCCTGTCACGCTGATCTCGCTGAATGGTCCGACCTTTTTGAGCGAATCCTGTAAATGCACGTCCTTGCCGGTTATCAGCACCTCGTAAGATATATTCTGAAAATACACCAGGTATTGTCTTAACTTAAGCTCATCGAACATGATCTCTTTTCCAGATCCGTTCCTCATCTTAAACGTGGTGGTATTAAGTAATTCTATGGCAAAGGATGAATCAGGTGAAGAATTAAAATGCTTTACGCTTATCTGCTGCATCTCCGGTGGTGTATAATTCATCACCAGCCTGTCGCGCCACAGATTTTCATTGGCTATATAACGTGGCTGCAGGTACCCGGTAAATCCGGGAATAAAGCAGATATAAGGCTCGGGATAATTCTTTCCGCTTTCAGGATCCGATAATAGCATGAAGGTGCCTTCCCCATCCTGGGTCTCATGACCAACATAATATTGTTTTACTTTTTTGTCGTCTGTATACAGCTCCACTTTGAGGGCACTATAGGACATGAATTTGATCACATTGTCACGCCCTGTTTTGGGGACCGACATTTTCACTTCCACATTCCTCACTGCCTCCAGGAGATTAAGAATAGCTTCACTTCGGCAGGGGAATTTGTTGTTCACCACCCACCCCGTTTTCCGGCGTTCTACCAGCGCTTTGTTGCCTTCTTTATCTGCAATGAATATTTTAGTGATGGACGCAGTATCCTCATATCTGAAATTACGGTCTTCATCCTCAACGGTGCTGAGTGGTGATCGTGAAACATAAGTATAGATCGCAAACCCCGCCAGCGCTGCGAGCGCGGCAATGATTACGAAAGAAGACCTTTTCATAAATTAAAACTATTTGTACTCGCGTTTGGACTCAAACAGCGAACTAGCAAGATTGTTGTAACGGAGTGATACTTCAAACCCACCCATACCGGATGATGCAGTGCGATAACCAGACACATTAACGTCGTACGACATACCAAAGCTGAAATCACCGAAATCCATGGCCAGCTTAGGAATGATTGCGTCTTTGGTGCGATAGAATAAACCAAACCCAATAGCATTCTGAGTTTTTTCTCCTGTTACTTTTGTACCTGAGCTCATCCTGAATTTCAAATAGCTTCCTAACAGGAGCATTTCGTTACTTGCCTGTGACTGGTAAACTACGGCAGGTAAAAGCGAGAAACGTGTGTCTTCAAGATCAAGCACAGAGGTCAGCACGGCAGAATATCTAACCGGAAGGCGGTAGGCAGAACCAAAGCCATATTCCTGCGTTGGCCTGTTGAGATGAAAGGCTCCCAGGGCGATCTTAAAAGAGGTCATATCATCATGATCCTGGTCTTTCTTGAAAGACATGAATTCATATGCGATACCAGCAGCCACATCCAGTGTAGTAAACTGACGGTAGGGCGTTTCGTTGCTGTTAATGTTTGATTCGATATTATTCCCGTTAAACTGTGATGCATACGTAAGCTTGCTGTAATCACCGTTATGCGCGGCAGTTCCACCGGCAAGCCCTACGCTCATTGCGCTCTTCTTACCAAGCTTTACTAACCCGCTCAGGTTAAGCAATGCACTTGTTTTAGTGATCTTTGCAACACCCGCTACATCTCTGAAAATTGAGAGACCAACACCCATAAAGGCAGGATGTTTTTTCGATTTGAATAAACCACCGTCAACCACAAGTCCCATTGTCTGGTAAGCCTTGTTCATAGTGGCCCATTGATTCCTGTAATTCGCAATGGCCCTTACATAACCATTAAAAAAGCCGGTATTGGCAGGGCTCAGCAGCACAGGAGATTCCAGCACCTGCGAAAAGTGAATGTCCTGCGCTTTCATAACGGAAGTGCAAAGTGCGAAGGCCAGTAGTGTCGAAAAGTATTTGTTCTTATTCATATAGTCTTAAAGCTCAGGTTTACCAAAATGTTACCTGCTAAGGGTCACGTTTCCGGTCACAATTTTATTTTCTCCAAATGGATTCTTGTATGAAATAACATAAGCATAAACGCCTGTAATCGCCTGCTGTCCTTTAAATGTACCGTCCCATCCCTTCATCGGGTCAACGGTCCGGAACACTTCCTGGCCCCAGCGGTTCCAGATGGTCATCTCATAATTTGCAGCAAATTCAGCAGGTCCTAATGGACGGAAGTCATCATTCAGACCATCACCGTTCGGTGTAAAGCCTGTAGGGATATTTGCACCTTCACCATCAAAGGTCACATCCGCAGATTTATCCGTAAAGATCGCCCTCACATCATCCGGCTGTGCGAATCGCACGCCTACGGAGTCCATGCTCAGCGGATCCATCGGTGTATGCTGCTTGAATTCCCAATGGTGGAAAGCATAATTGGTGTTTGTCGGAATAGCTTTGAAACTAAGAGTTGTCTGGTAATATTGTCCGCTCCACAGGTAACTATCGAGGATAGTTGAGTTTAACTTCACACGTCCGGCACCAACCGGATAAACATCCACAGTTAAAGGATAAGGACCTCCTCCTGCACCAAAACAGGAAGCGCTTTTACTGAAATAATTTTCATCAACAATGTAACAACGCTGGTTAATGAAATTCCTTAATTGTAACATCAATGTATCCCAACGATCCTTTGTCTGCGATCCAAAAGGTTTGTCAGGAAGCTCATGATACTGCATCTCCTTGAGGTAGAGATTGTATATTCCGTCAAAATGTTTCAATATGTTATCGCATTTCAATGGACCATTCATCAGGTCGTAATAGCGGTTCTTGTATTCAAGCTGGAACTTGCCGGCTCCGTTACCACCGTTATCCACGGTATTCATGAGCTGGCGGAGAATATTACCATGCCCGTTGTACCTGAGCGCAGTTATCGTACTGTTGGAAACAGGTCCGGTGTGAAGCACGCATGGTGAAACTCCCCTGCTGTTATATGGAGCTGCTACATTTGACACCGCTGTAAAGCTGAAGATGGCAGGCATGTTCCACAGGTAATAATGCCATTTGCCTCCTATTGCCGCAGCGTTCAGCCCCCTGGCAAAAGCCACATTCGTTCTCCAGAGATCGCTGTTCATAGCGTAACTGTTCAGGATCATGTAATCGATAAAGCTGGCTTTGTCCAGTCTTTTCATTACCATCTCATACTGATTCTTGCTGTTCATCTGCCCGGCATAAACCGAGTCATATAATTTTTTCCAGGTGGAAGGAGCAGTGGTCTGGGAAACGCCTCCGTCAAAATACGTCACGCTGTTCTCCTGGCCATTATCCATGTAATGCATGTCTACAGAATCCCTGAACTGACCATTGTAAAAGGCCTCGTAATATTTATCGAACACCTCGTACCAGTTATATACGCCTGCATATTTTCCATTCATAAAAACTACAACAGGTTTAATATGCAGGGGATTAACTCTCAGATTATTCTTGGCTGCGAGCGACTGCATGATCACATCCCGCATACCTGTTCCATAAGAGTCACCGTCTCCCGAATTAATGATCGGCGAATGTGATTCTATATCCCCGGCTTTCAGGTGGAGAGTCGGGAACACTGTCCTGGTGCTGGTACCAAGCATTTGCACGTTAAAGATCGGTCCTTCGAAATTACAGCCAAAGCCGCGCTTGTCGTCAATATCAACATAAAAACCACGTTGCTTGGTTTTCCATTCTTCCTGCGGAGGACGGTTTACAAGACCATAACCTTCCACCATCTGTACTTTCTTGTCGTAATATTCCACGTGTATGCTGGTGGAATTGGCAGGCAACGGATGCTGACCCTGCGCAGTAAACCAGGTGGTATCTCTCCAGTCGAAAGAAAGCGACACTACACCAAAGTTCTCATCATGCGATACATCTTCAGACGTGATAAAGTAGGTATTTGTCTCACAGAAACTCGGGAGATAACTGCCACAATTTCCAAAAGTCGGATTAGGGACTGCTATAGCCCTTAGAACGGAGGTCTGTGAAATGGTGATGGGCACTATCGTATCAATGAACTGCATGGTAGAACCAACAGGCGGATACGCTTCCTGCGGATAATCAGCCGACGCACCATTGCTGAGGGTATAGAAAATATTAAAACACTTCATGGAGGTGGTGTCGTATGTCTTGCCGTTCAGCTTAAAAAAAGCCAGTTGAGTTCCATCAAAAAATCCACCGGTATTTATTTTTCCTTTTTGCACGCCCAGATCAGTTATCACGACTTTCGGAGTAGGAGCATAATCGATATAAAAATTCACGAGCGGATTCGGCTGCAGATGGGTATGCTGTTTATAAAGTCTCCAGTAAGGCACACCAATGAAATGCCCGTCGATCCGTCCCCTTGTGTGATCGGCCATGGTAGGCTGCACAAAAACAGAATCACGGATAACACCTTTTGAATCGCTGAGGATCAGCCATTGATCCTTGCATTGCTCTAAAGTAAAATTGGCGTGGTAATTATCTCCGGAACTGATGTTGCGGCCGGATAGCCAGATGGATTTTAGCTGCCCTACTCCAAGTACAAACGTGCCGGGGAACTCCCATTTGAATTTATTATTGCGGTCGTTGCTCAGGTAATAACCACCAAGATTAACTGATTCAGTATGGTTGTTCATCAGCTCCACCCAGTCACTGTGCTGACCATAGTCGTCAGTAGGACCGGTAACATTCGAAGCCGAATATTCGTTGAGCAAAATAGGTACCTGTGGGGTGGGTGGATTTGGCTGAGCGAAAATTTTTCCGGATATAACAATAAGAACCGTAAAAAACGTAAAGAGTTTTTTGCCTATCATAGTAATTGTGAAAGTGTGTTTGTTCGAAGTACTTTTCAAATATACAAATACAACGTTAAACGGCAAAAAATCCTTTGGCCACAGTTATTAGGGATTTTTAATTGTTAATTACCGTTTCAAAGAGCTAAATTTGCAGGGCATTATGAGCGATTTTATCCACCACGAATGCGGGGTTGCATTCATCCGATTACTCAAGCCCCTCGATTATTACAAAACCAAATACGGTTCCGCCAGGTATGGCCTTCATAAGCTGTACCAGATCATGGAAAAAATGATCAACCGCGGTCAGGACGGCGCCGGGATCGCCACCATAAAACTGGACGTTGAACCCGGAACCACATATATCGATCGCCTGAGATCCGTGGCTCCCAAGGCAACACAGGATATTTTCGAACAGATCAACCACCTTTTTGTAGACGCGCAGACCGAGAATCCGGAGGCGTATAAAAACGCACAATGGCAAAAGGAAAACATCCCGTTTGCGGGAGAATTGCTCCTGGGACACCTGCGCTACGGCACTTTCGGCAAGAATGGGGTGCAAAGCTGTCATCCGTTTAAAAGACAGAATAACTGGATGTCACGGAACCTGGTGGTAGCCGGCAATTTTAACCTCACCAATGTCGACGAACTTTTTACGCACCTGATGGAATTGGGCCAACACCCCATCCAGATGGCCGATACGGTGACCGTAATGGAAAAGATCGGGCATTTCCTCGACAGGGAAAATGATCGCCTTTTTAAGAAATTCAAGGAAATAAACGATAAGAATTACGAGATCAGCAAGCTCATCCAGGAAAACCTCGATGTGGCTTCCATCCTGCGCGAAAGCTCCAAAAAATGGGATGGCGGTTATGTGATGTGTGGCATGATAGGACATGGTGATGCTTTTGTTCTGCGTGATCCTAACGGTATCCGTCCCGCGTTCTTTTACCAGGACGATGAAGTGGTAGTGGTTGCGAGCGAAAGACCAGTTATCCAGACGGTGTTTAATGTTCCTGCTGAAAAGATCAATGAAGTAAAACCCGGACACGCTCTTATCATCAAGAAGAACGGCAGCCTTTCTCAGGAAGAGATCATCGAGCCGCAGGAAAAACTTTCCTGCACTTTTGAGAGGATCTATTTCAGCCGCGGTAACGACATGGATATTTACCGTGAACGTTGCAGGCTGGGAAAAAATCTCACCGAGCACGTTCTCAAAGCGGTTAACTATGATCTTGAAAATACCGTTTTCAGTTATATTCCAAACACCGCCGAAATGGCATTTACCGGGCTTGTAGAAGGATTGCATGAATACGCGAACTTTAAAAAAGCAAAAGAGATCGCCGCTCTCAACGGAAAATATACAGAGGCACAGCTTGCGGATATTTTAAACAGGAAACCACGTATTGACAAGGTGGTGATCAAGGACGCAAAACAACGCACTTTTATTACCAACGATGAAAGCCGCGACAGCCTTGTGAACCTGGTATACGATATTACTTACGGTACTGTTCGAAAAGGGATTGATACGCTGGTTGTTCTCGACGATAGCATTGTGCGGGGAACTACTTTGAAAAAATCAATTCTTACCATTCTTGATCGTCTCGGACCTAAAAAAATAATCGTGGTGAGTTCTGCTCCACAGATCCGTTATCCTGATTGTTACGGTATTGATATGGCTGTACTGAATAAGTTTGTCGCCTTCGAAGCCACGGTGGGACTAGTGAAAGAGAGCGGCAAGGAAAATTTTCTGAAAGAAATGTATCAGCGCGCTTTACAGGAACTTGAAAAACCAAAAGAAGAGCAGGTGAACGTTGTAAAGGAGATCTACAGCGCATTTACACCTCAGCAGGTTTCTGATAAGATCGCTGCCATGATCCGTCCAAAAGATCTGAAGGCTGAATTCGGGATCATCTATCAAACATTGGAAGGTTTACATGATGCCTGTCCTCAACATAAAGGCGATTGGTATTTCAGTGGCAATTTTCCAACACCGGGCGGAAATAAAGTAAGCAACCAGGCGTTCGTGAATTACATGGAAGGCAGCAACCGCAGGGCTTACTAAACTGTTTCGGGTTTCTTGTTTCGGGTTTCTGTTTGATTTACGGCATCACACGTTTCTATTTTTTATTTCGGGTTTCGAGTTTTCCGCAAGCGGCGGTCCCGATCGCTATCGGGACGCCCTGGGTTATATCGGAAGGCGGGCGGGTTGATTTTCGCTAACACACGTTTTTATTATTTATTTCGGGTTTCGAGTTCCGGGTTTCGTGTTGGTTGTCGGCATCCAACGTTTTTATTTTTTATCTCGTGTTACTGCGCGGGAGGTCCTTCAAGGTCTCCGCAAGTACTTGCTTTGCGACTATGAGGGACCGTGTGGAGGCAGCAACCGCCGCGCCTACTAGGTTCTATTTCCCGCTGATTCCGCAGATCTTTTGGAAGTCACACCTTAGCGCAGATCAACGCTGATTTGATTTGAAATTCAAGCCCGCTTATCCCTGTACAAGAGCGTGCCGAGCATCTTCCTGGTGGACTTAGTGGCTAACGTTTCCAAAAGCAGCTGCTCCGCTATCCTGCCGTTTTCAAAAGAGCAATGCTTATTTTTTTGTGATTCTTGGTGGCCTTCAATAAAACATCCGAAGGATGTTTTCCTTTGTGTACTTGCTCTCTAGGCGTTACTGGTAAGATTCCTTTGTGTCCTTAGTGCTCTTAGTGCTCTTAGTGCTCTTAGTGGTAAAGGTTTTCAACTCTGGTTTTGTGTTTAAAACACGTTTAAATCTGCGGGAACCGCCGTGTGTAACCCTACTCTTCGAGGATACTGATCTGTTCCGCCGCATCAATCTGGATCGTTCGTTTACCGCCTCCCGAGCCGGGGATAAAGATGTTGGAATAGAAAAATTCTTTTTTGTTGCTGATGAAAGTGATGGGGTACTGACCGCGTTTGATCTTCACGAATTCGGAGGTCGCGTATTTTTTCACGTTAGTAAAAATGATGTCCTTCCCGATCTTTACGGTATCCATATCGGCGGTATAAAAATTCGTGCATCTGATCTGGTAACCTTTGCCACATGAAACCAGCGCCAGCAAGGGCAATAACATCAGTGAATATTTAAAAAACAAGGCTCTCATCAGAACTTCCGGTTCATTTCCCGCTCTATATCACGTTTTTTAATATCATCGCGTTTATCAAACAGTTTTTTTCCTTTTGCCAGCGCGATGTTCAGCTTGGCAAAGCCTTTGTCGTTGATGAACAACTTAACGGGAACAATAGTAAGTCCCTGGTCCTTGACCTTTTTCAGAAGTTTGTTCAGTTCCTGCCGGCTTAATAAGAGCTTACGCTCCCGCATGGGATCGTGATTGGTAAATGACGCGTTCTCATATTCTGTTATGTGGAGATTGCGCACGAATAATTCATCGTTCTTGAAAAAACAATAACTGTCAGCGAGGGCTGCCTTTCCTTCTCTTATCGATTTGATCTCAGTTCCTTTCAGTACCATTCCCGCTGTGAGAGTATCTAAAAACTGGTAATCGAATTTTGCCCGCCTGTTCTCTATGTTAACGGTATTGCTTATTTTAGCCACAGCTACAAAATTACAAATTAAAAGTGCAGGAGGTTCAATTATTAAAGGCTGGAACCGACGATATTCCTGAAATCAGGGAGCTGGCTGTGCTTGTCTGGAACCAGCATTACCCTGCCATCATTTCCCGGAAGCAGATCGATTATATGCTCAATATGATGTACAGCCAGGAGAGTCTGCAGGCGCAACTGGAAACGGGGCATATCTTCTATTTCGTCAGATCAGATGGAAAAAACATTGGTTTTATCTCCGTCAATATTCTCCAGGAAAAAGACTGGTTCCTCAATAAATTTTACATCGACCAGGATCGCGCAGCAAAAGGGGTGGGCTCTGGCGCATTCAGGCAATTACTAGCAGAACTAGATCCAAAGTCCATTGTGCTTACGGTCAACCGTCAAAATATCAAATCCATTAATTTTTATTTTAAGAATGGATTTACCATTCAAAAGGTTGCTGATTTTGATATTGGCAACGGGTATGTGATGAATGATTTTGTGATGATCTGGAAATAGATCGGTTCACAATTGCGATCAGCTTATATCAGGGATTTATTCTTCCTTACTCTCCAAAATCTTTTCCAGGGCATACATCTCATCCCGCAATCTCGCTGCTTCCATAAAGTTCATTTCCTTGGCTGCTTTGATCATCGCGGATTTGATCTTGCCGATCTGTTTTTTCAGATCGCCGGCATCCATGTACTGAACCACCGGATCCGCGGCCAGGCTGATCTCATCGGGCTCTGTATACGTCTTAACCAGCTGCCCGTTAAACGTCACCTCTACTCCACTCAGCAACGCGTTCGTTTTCTTACGTCCTGCCTGCACAGGAGTGATATTATGCTTGTAGTTGTATTCAATTTGTCTCTGGCGACGGCGGATGGTCTCATCAATGGTCAGCTGCATACTTTCTGTGATCTTATCAGCGTACATGATCACACGCCCGTTCACGTTCCTCGCGGCGCGACCAACGGTCTGCACAAGGCTTCTCTCATTCCGGAGAAATCCTTCCTTATCAGCATCCAAAATAGCAACCAGCGAAACTTCCGGTAAGTCAAGACCTTCGCGAAGAAGATTGATCCCCACCAGCACATCGAACATGCCCACGCGTAATTGTCGTAAGATCTCCACGCGTTCCAAAGTATCCACTTCACTGTGGATGTAACGGCAACGGATGTTCAGCTTTGTCAAATATTTAGTCAACTCCTCAGCCATTCTTTTTGTCAGCGTGGTTACAAGGATCCGCTCGTCGTTTGCCACAACTTTATGGATCTCATCCAAAAGATCATCCACCTGGTTGGCACATGGACGCACATCAATAATGGGATCCAGGATGCCCGTCGGCCTGATCAGCTGCTCTACCACGATACCGCCGGCCTGCTGCAATTCAAATTCGGCAGGGGTCGCGCTGATATATATCACCTGGTTCAGCATCGCAAAAAATTCTTCAAATTTTAAAGGACGGTTATCCAATGCCGATGGAAGCCTGAACCCATATTCCACTAAATTAACTTTCCTGCTCAGGTCACCCCCATACATGGCTCGCACCTGCGGGATCATTACGTGACTTTCATCGACCAGCAATAAAAAATCCTTTGGAAAATAATCCATCAGGCAAAAAGGCCTCATCCCAGGCAAGCGTCCGTCAAAGTACCGGGAATAGTTTTCTATTCCGCTGCAATAACCCAGTTCACGCATCATCTCCAGGTCAAAATTAACGCGCTCTTCTATTCGTTTCGCTTCGAGTGTTTTATCCTGGGAAAGAAAAAATTCCACCTGTTTCTTTTTGTCCTGGTCAATCATCCCCATCGCTTTCTGCAACGTGTCAGGAGCGGTAACAAAGATATTGGCAGGATAAATGGAAAAGGAGTCAAATTTGTTCAGCACATGATTGTTCGCGTTATCAAATGTTTCAATCGATTCAATTTCATCCCCAAAAAAAGAGATCCGGACACAATAATCTGCATAAGGTAAATTGATATCAACGGTGTCTCCTTTCACGCGAAAAGTACTGCGGTTAAAATCGCCAGTTGTTCTTGAATAAAGCGATTGCACTAACTTGTGAAGGATCTTATTCCTGGAAACCACTTGTCCTTTCTCAATGGAAATAATATTTTCTTTAAAATCCGTAGGATTCCCAATACCGTAAATACAGCTCACCGAACTAACCACGATCACATCTCTTCTCCCTGAAAGCAGGGAAGAGGTCGCACTTAACCGGCATTTTTCAATTTCTTCGTTGATGGCAAGATCTTTTTCAATGTAGGTTCCGGTAGTCGGGAGATAGGCCTCAGGCTGATAATAATCGTAATAACTCACAAAATATTCGACCGCATTCTCAGGGAAGAACTGCTTGAATTCACTGTAAAGCTGCGCTGCAAGTGTTTTATTGTGACAAAGAACAAGAGTGGGTTTATCTACCTGCGCAATAACATTCGCGGCGGTAAAGGTCTTACCGGAACCCGTCACACCCAGCAACACCTGGTGTTTTGTGTCGCTATTAATGCCGTCAACAAGTTGTTGTATCGCTACCGGCTGGTCACCGGTGGGTTGGAATTCAGAAGTGAGTTTAAAAGCCATGGAGATATAAAGTTACGGCTTTAATTTTCAGCGTTAAAAGAGACAATTACGGTTTAAGAAATTTTGGATTACATCTTTATTTGACACGAAGGTGATGGTGTAGAGACCTTTACAGCTCGTGCGGTTGATAGGCGCCCCGAGGGTCCCGTGCGGTGGGCCTGTCGCCGCGTGGAGCAGCTCTGCGGGGAATTGATTTTATGTAGAATGACGGCGAAGGCTGCCCCCGGCCGCGCTTCGCTATTGCAATACGCGGCCGAAAAGGGGCAGTTTCAAAAACTGGTGTATTAATAATTATAATCGTTACGATAAGAAAGAAGTTCACTAAACGGTGCCAGTTTTTGTTTACTTCGCCTGTCATTCAAAATAAAATCAAGGGGCGCGTAAGCAATCGCGGCGACTTGAACTTTTGGTTCTTTTCTTTCAAGAGAAAAGAACTATAAAAGTTGCTACAGATAGAGGTATAAAGGAATTTTTATAAATTCTCAATTAAAACGCGTGATATGCAGATTATCTGCGTTAAGGCCATTGATAAAAGATAAATACTATCTGATAAGCTGATACCTCGCAACGGCTTCGTTTTTGGATCCGAGGGCAAAATGCCACCATTCGGTGTTAATACCGCGTAGGCCTGCCCGCTTCATAATGTATCTCAACATTTTCCTGTTATAAAGCGCCTGCTCAGAAAGCTGTCCTGATCGCAGGAAAACTGCCTCATTCAGGGGCTGCGATAATTTCTGGAAGGAATCATATTCTGAACCCATGTCCAGCAACTTGCCAGTTGAGTCCCTGACAGAAACGTCCGCAGCGCAGCCATAGTTATGCATGCTTGTTTCAGATGGTGGGGAAAGATAAATGTATTTCCTGTCAGGTGCCATGTCAAGGCTATCCCACATCATCTGCTGGATGTGCAGGGGACGGGCGGCGTCTAGAATTACCAGGTCGAGCGAAGAGTCTACCTGGTGCAGAAAAAACTGGGCGTTACAGAGACGAATGGCAAGCTCACAGGTAAAATAAGCGTTTCGAAGTCCATCATAAAAATCCCTTCCTAAAAAATTATTGGTATCTGCATACCGTAAATCGGTCGCGATCGTTGAATCAAGCGATGCAATATTGACAAGATCGTAACTTTTAAAAACATGTTCCAGGTAGGAGGTATCGCGGTTCACCGGTGCCGGAGCTTGCTTTGCCGTGTCCGGAACAATCTGGTAAACGATCTTTTTTCTCAGGGTATAAACTTCGTTTTCAGGCTTACGCTCATTACAGGCGATAAGAAGGATCGCTGTTAAAATGAATGTGACACCAGCCGGGAATAATTTTGAAAACAAATAATTATTTTTGAGTCAAATATAATAATTATGCCCTCATTCGATATTGCAAGTAAGTTAGATGCGCAGCTGCTGGATAACGCTATAAATGTTGCACGCAAAGACATCCTTAACCGGTGGGATTTTAAGGACAGTAAAAGCAGCATCGAACTCAATAAAAAGGAGCTTACGATTAAAATAACTACTGAGAATGATATGCGCCTGGAAGCGATCACCGACGCCATCCACTCCAGGATGATCAAACAGGGCCTTGATCCCCGTGGCCTGGATGAAAGCAAGGAGCATTATCCCAGTGGACCCATGATCATTAAAGATATTAAGGTGAGGCAGGGAATTGAAAAGGAAGCTTCCAAAAAAATACTGAAGGATATTAAGGACAGCAAAATAAAGGTCACTGCCCAGATCATGGATGAGATCATCCGCGTAAGCTCAAAGAACATCAATGATCTTCAGGCTGTCATTGCAATCTGCCGACGTGGGAATTACGAGATACCCCTGCAGTTCATTAATATGAAATAACACGATCATGCGGTTCTGCCTTGGGTTGGTCCTCCTGTTCTCATCATTCGCCCTGTCGGCGCAGGATTCCCTTGGCAGCAGAAAAAAAAGCGTGATCTCACTGGCATATCTCTTTCCCAATCCCGGGCGGATCATGCTGAAGCAGGATATGGAGTACCAGCTTTCAAACCTGGCCCATAATGGCATTACAAATACCGGCAATATTAAATATTCAGTAAAAGGATTCGGACCGTTATTTTTTCGCTCAGAGCATATGCTCTCTGATAAATATAGTCTTGGTCCGGTCTTGGGCTATTCGCGGGCATACATTACTCACCAGTTCGTTCCATCAGGCGCTGCTAACCAGGGTCCTACTGTCCAGACGAACAACTTTTACGAGCTCCGCTACGGCCTGCAAAGTTTTACCTTTGGATTGAGGAATACCTTTTACATCAAAAAAAGAGAAAAAAGTGAAACTTATTTCACCCTCTCAGGAGGTTATACATTCACCGTAGAAGAGATCTCGGATTTTTATCCCTCCAATTATTTTATCAGGATCCCGGATGTCCGGAATCCCTGGTTTTCCGGCGGACCTGATTTCCTGATGGATGTGTATCATCCCTTTTACTGGTCTTTAACCTTTGGTCTCAGGGAATACCTCTCCCGCAATGCCGGTATTTTCGCAGAAATTGGCATCGACAAATGGTCTTTTCTGCAAGTGGGATTCTTTATCCGCTCAAGTAAATAATTATCTTTGCGCACTATGATCATCAGGAGTAAGGCGCCTTTAAGGATTGGTCTCGCAGGCGGTGGAACGGATGTGAGCCCGTATTCAGATATTTACGGAGGCGCGATCTTAAATGCCACTATTGACCTGTATGCGTACGCCTCGATCGAACCTTTGAATAATGGCAAGATAGAGTTCGTTATTGATGGTACAGAAAAAAGCCTGGTAGTTGATGCAGGTAAAGAGCTTGCGATCACAAATGACTTTGAACTTTTTATCGGTGTGTACAATCGCATCATAAAACAATTCAAACTTGAACCACTTTCCTTTCGGCTTACCTCTTACATTGAAGCGCCACAGGGCTCAGGGCTGGGGACCTCATCAACGATAGTAGTTGCAGTTCTCGGCGCATTTGTCGAGTGGTTAAAGCTGCCTTTAGGCCAATATGATATTGCACACCTGGCCTATGAGATCGAACGGGTCGACCTGGCCATGTCCGGCGGAAAACAGGACCAGTATGCAGCCACTTTCGGAGGCATCAACTTCCTTGAATTCCTGGCCAATGATAAAGTGATCGTTAATCCGCTTCACCTTAAACCGGCACTGGTATATGAGCTCGAGCATAATTTGCTTTTATATTTCACGGCTACACAAAGAATGTCGGCCGGCATTATTAACGAGCAGGTGAAAAATGTAAATGAAAAAAATGTCAAAAGTGTGGAGGCCATGCATAATCTCAAAGAGCAGGCCCAGCAAATGAAAGACACACTGCTTCGCGGAGAACTATCAGCTATCGGCAAAATTTTAAATTTTGGGTGGGCGAATAAAAAACAAATGGCAAGCAGCATTTCAAACGAGCTGATCGATAAGGTATACCAAAAGGCCCTTGACCATGGTGCTACTGGCGGAAAAATTTCCGGTGCAGGAGGGGGTGGTTTTATGTTCTTTTATTGTCCGGGCGTTACAAAAATTAAAGTCGCCCGCGCCATTGAAAGCCTGGGCGGAAGAATTCAACCTTTTAAGTTTACTGAAGAGGGGCTTGTTACCTGGACAATATAATTAACCGGAAAACATGTTTCTATTTTTAGTACTTAAAGTTCAAAGGTTCAATATTGTTCAAAGATTCAAATACGTTATTTGAACTTTGAACCTTTGAACTTCGATCTATAAAATAACGTTTGATAACTTTACCTATAATATTTCGTTAAATGACCCTCGATAAAACCAATTTCAAATTCCCGAAACAAACTGCCTATTATAAAGGCAAGGTCCGCGATGTATACACCATCGACAATAAATACCTGGTGATGATCGCCAGCGACCGGATCAGCGCATTTGATGTGGTCTTACCAAAAGGCATCCCATACAAGGGCCAGGTGCTGAACCAGATCGCAGCGGAGTTCCTGGAAGCAACCAAAGACATTGTACCAAACTGGCTGATCTCCTCTCCGCATCCCAATGTGAGTATTGGAAAAATGTGTGAGCCATTTAAAGTTGAAATGGTGGTACGCGGATATCTTGCCGGTCACGCGGCCCGGACATATAAAAGCGGATTACGTGAATTATGCGGAGTGAAATTACCGGAAGGACTAAAGGAAAGCGATAAGCTCCCGCAACCCATCATTACTCCTACTACGAAGGCTTCAGAAGGTCATGATGAAGATATCAGCCGTGAAGAAATAATTAAGCAGGGAATTGTAAACGAACAACACTACAAAGAACTCGAAAAATACACCCTGGCTCTATACAAGCGCGGGCAGGAGATCGCGAATAAACACGGATTGATCCTGGTGGATACCAAATACGAATTCGGACTTTATGATAACAAGATCTGTTTAATGGACGAGATCCACACACCCGATTCTTCCAGGTATTTTTATCTTGAAGGTTATGAGGATAGACAGAAAAAAGGTGAAGAACAAAAACAGCTCAGCAAGGAATTTGTTCGCCGCTGGTTAATTGAGAATGGTTTCCAGGGCAAGGAAGGACAAAAGGTCCCGGAAATGGGAGCAGCCTGGGTGAACGAGATCAGTGAAAGATATATCGAGCTTTTTGAAAAAGTGACCGGCAAAAAGTTTCAGCGCGGCGGTTACGATAATATAATGGAACAGGTCGAAGTTGCCGTAAATACAGAACTGAAAAAATTAGGGGTATAAATCTGGTTTCAATCCAGCTGAGTAACCGGGTAAAGGGCGTAAATACGGTAATTCAAATAATGCGCGATTAATTTTACGATCAACCTTCCACCTCCTCTATCTTGTGCCCCGGAGCAGAACTTGTTTTATTGGTGTAATCTGAGTATTTGGTAAATTTGTGTTATTCGTGTAATTCGTGTCAAAAATCCCATGTGCTATCATGTAGAATCCGCCACCCTTCATGCAATCAAGTATGCCATCCACCGGGGTGATTTCCATCTTGCCGAGGAACTGCAGCGAAAGCTGGATGAGCTTTTGATCAAACAGGAACCGCGCTTTCATGTATCCGGTTTTGCTCATCCTAAACTTATCGCATTCAGGCAGCACGATCCTTATAACCCCTCTATGCTTCACTGGGGACTGATCCCTATGTGGACAAAAACCGGCGCGGATGCGAAAAAAGTCCGGACACAAACACTGAACGCACGGGGCGAGACCATCTTCGAAAAACCTTCCTTTAAGAATTCAGCAAAAAATAAACGCTGTATCATTTATCTCGACGCTTTTTACGAGCATCATCACGCAAACAAACAAACCTATCCGTTTCGTATTTCAATGAAGGACGGCTCACCCATGGCCGTGGCCGGATTGTGGGAAGAATGGGCCGATAAGGAAACAGGAGAGGTTTTTGAAACCTGCACTATTGTGACCACGACTGGAAATGAGTTAATGAGCAGGATCCATAATAACGACAAGGCTGAAATGGGACCCAGGATGCCTGTCATACTCACAAAAGAAGAACAGGATCTTTGGTTAGGAGATTGTAAAACTCCAGAAGACGTCGAAAAATTACGCGCGCTGATTAAACCTTGTCCCGACGGGTTATTGCAGGCACATACCGTTGGTCGCCTGGTCGGAAAAAATGCGGTGGGAAATATTCCGGAAGTACGGAACCACGTTGAATACAAAGATCTGCCCTGGCAATAAACTATAATTATGCGGATCCCCGGAAATAAACTTCAGCACCTCAGCGATTTTTTTTACTCTGAATTGTCGGGTGTATATGACCGTGCTGAGATCGCGTCCATGCTCGCGGAAGCCGCGCACCATTATCTCGGGTTCTCGAGATCAGATCTTGTTACCAGGGCTGATGAGAATCTCAATCAAAGCGATGTTCTTAAGTTATACGATTGCGCCAAAGCCCTAAAAAAAGGAACACCCCTGCAATATATCCTCGGCTCAGTGCCATTTTATGGTACAACTATCCTGGTTAATTCCGCGGTGCTGATCCCTCGTCCCGAAACAGAGGAACTATGTGATATAATTGTGAAAGAAGATCCGGAAGCCTGCCAGATCCTTGACCTGTGCACCGGTAGCGGGTGTATTGCCATAGCCCTGAAAAAAAATCTGCCCAAAGCTTCTGTCACTGCCACTGATATTAGCGCTGATGCCCTAAAAACGGCGGAAAACAATGCCATCTTAAACCAGCTGACCGTTTATTTTTTTCAATGCGATCTTTTGGTTACAGCTGAATTGCCCGTCACCAGCAGGTTCGACGTAATGGTAAGTAATCCGCCTTATGTTATGGAATCTGAAAAAGCAGGGATGGCCCCGCATGTCCTCGATAATGAGCCACACCTGGCCTTATTCGTTAAAGGTGAGGACCCCATATTGTTTTACAAAAAAATAATTGATCTTTGTACCAGGCATTTGTCTCCTGCGGGTCGCCTCTATTTTGAACTGAATCCTTTAACCGCAATGGCAGTGCTCCGGTATGCTGAAAGTTCAGGCCAGTTTTGTGAAACGCGCCTGATCACAGATATGAGCGGAAAACAGAGGTTCTTCAAGGCAATTAAAAATAGCAGTTGAAAAAAATTATTCTACTTGTAACAGTTCTTCTTAGTCTTTGCATGAAGGCGCAGCAGGATTCTGTTCCTGTTCATGCTCCTTATTTATTTTCGACCGGAATAAACTACAACTTTGAAATGAAAAATGGTTCAAAGTACACCGGTGTTGTGATCTCTGAAGACGAAACTTTTGTGTCGGCAACCAACCGCGAAACCCGGGAAAACTGGGAGCTCAGAAAATCGGAGATCGCACGATTCTCAATAGTCGGCGGACCACAAAGCAGGTCCATACCTGAACCAATGTCAAATCCACATAGTCGTGATTACCTCTTAAGCACCTCTGCCTTTTTATTCGAGCCTAACCAGATCTCATCCAACGGTCACTGGTTCCTACTTGATCAGATCGATTACGCGTTTAATGAGAACATTGCTCTTTCCGTGCATACCATTGCTTTTTATCCCATGGCAACCGGCCTGAAATTCGCTTTTCCCCTGAGCAAGATGGATTACATTGGTGGAACGGTAGTGGGAATGGTTAACCTCACATCCGGACCATCATTTATGGGATATATGGGTGCTGCCCGCTTTACCCATGGCACCGACAACCGCAACATGACATTATCTGCAGGTTTATTAGGCTTGAATTCTTCGCTCTTATATGAGTTCCCCACTGAACCGTTCATGAATACACCCTTTACGAGTATCGCTTTTTGCAATCAGTTCGCAGCAAAAACAGCTTTGAACCTGGAAGGATGGTACCTGCCAAATGAAGATGTAGCAATGGCCGGTATAGGAATAAAATATTTAGAGAGCGAAAATACCTGCTGGAATTTTGGTTGTTACACGCTGATGCAAAGAGTAAACAACAACCTGCACGTAAATCTGAAAGCTCTTCCAATCCCGTATATCGGGTTGTCGCGAAAATTTGATTAGATCAACTTTCCTTTAAGCCGCGGCCGGTCTTGGTAACCAGGTTATCGCGCTTTAGCTCCGCGATCACCTTATCAAGAACACCGTTCACAAAGATCTTGCTGTTAGGCGTGCTGTATTCCTTACTGATATCAATGTATTCATTAAGGGAAGCTTTTATCGGCACGCTTGGAATATAAAGAATCTCGGCAAGGGCCATTTCCATCAACAGCATATCCATGTTGGCAATACGCTCAAGTTCCCAGTTCTTGGTATGCTTGTCGATCAGCTCTTCAAACTGCTGACGGTAAGTGATCGTCTTGTTAAAGAGCATGCTCATGAATTCAAGATCATCCTTCTCATCCTTAAGAAGGGGCTGAACTTTAAATTCCCCGTTAAAGTCCTCGAAATTCCTTATCACAGAATTGTACGCGACAAATGTATCATCCGCCCAATGCATGCTTCTCTCTTCGAATACAGAAATAAGCATTTCATTTGTGCTGAGATGGTCAGTGATAAGCGAGATCACAAAATCTCGGTCTTCCTTTATGTCAGATACTTTTGAATTAAGGTAGGCCTTGAACACTTTTCCGTTCCTGATGTTCTGGTACAGCTTGCGAACGATATCAAAATCGTTCTGCCATGAAATTTTTCTTTTTTCAAGGAGAGCCTTCAGTTCCTTGTTTTCGGCAATTGCCCTCAGCAAAGAATTTTCAGCAAACTTCATATTTGGATTAAGATCCTCCTTGGTTGGCAACCTCTTGTTCTTGTTCTCATCAATGATAAGGAGCGATACATGGTGGAGGTCCGACAACAGCGCTAAGATCGACAGGTAGAGATCATAGATCTTATCGAGATTCTTGAATAATTCCTTTTCAAAAAAAGCAGGATCTCCCTTTTCGTGCTGAAAAAACGAGTACAGCGTCTGCATCACCTTGATCCTTAAAAACCTTCTGTTTAACATTCTGTATTGTAAAATTATTGCGTGAATAAACTGCCGGCAAGGTGCCCGCAGCCATCTTTATTGTTTGTTATTAAATCACGGCGTTTAGCCTGGCTATAGCCTCTATACGCTGCTCACCCAAACGATTTGCAGCCATATATGTAGGAATACCTTCTTTTTTTGCAAGCTGGAAAAGGTTATAGGTAGTATCGTAAATTTTTTCCGCGTGTGTCATTGCACGTTCACGGTTATAACCTTCCAGTTCATAGTATACATTAATGATACCGCCCGCATTCACTACGTAATCAGGAGCATACAGGATCCCCTGTTTGCCCACCATTTCTCCGTGGTGCTGCTCATTGGCGAGCTGGTTGTTCGCTGCGCCGCAAATGATCTTGCATTTCAGGCGTGATAAGGTATTATCGTTTACTGTTGCACCCAAAGCGCATGGAGCGTAAATATCGAGATCAAGATCAAACATCTTATCCGCTGTTACAACCTGTGCATTATAATTTTTTGCAGCTAAAGCCATTCTTTCCTCGCTGATATCATTGATGTAAACTTTTGCACCTTCCTTGGTCAGGTGTCCAACCAGTACTTCACCAACGTGTCCGATCCCCTGCACCAGGACTTTTTTTCCGCTTAAGCTGTCACTGCCCCACACTTCGCGAGCGCTGGCCTTCATGCTTACATAAACACCATAAGCAGTAACGGGGCTTGGATCTCCGCTACCACCCATATTTTCAGGAAGTCCGCTTACATGATCCGTTTCCATCTTAATGATCTCCATATCTCGGCTAGTCATTGCAACATCCTCTGCGGTGATATATTTTCCGCCAAGACTATTTACAAATTTTCCGAAACGGCGTAACAATGCTTCGTTCTTTATTTTCTTGGCATCACCAATGATAACTGCCTTGCCACCGCCCAGGTTAAGTCCTGCTACGCTGGATTTATAGGTCATCCCGCGGGAAAGACGCAGCACATCATTAAAAGCTTCCATCTCACTTGCATAATTCCACATTCTTGTTCCACCAAGTGACGGACCAAGGACAGTATTATGAATTGCAATAATGGCTTTTAAACCAGTTGCGTTATCGTTGCAGAAAAGCACCTGTTCGTGATTATGAAGGCTCATCTGGCCAATCACAGGATTTTCAGAAATGTTGCTGTTGTTGAGAATTTTTACGTCCATTTTGTTTTACCCGAGGCCGCAAATTTAGGTGAAATTGAGGGAATAAAAAAAGATTTGCTCTCTCTCAAACAGATCAAATCATACCAACAAATCACAAAAAAACCGCTTATTTCCGGTTCTCCTTTGTACACAAGACGTACCTTTGCGCACGTGAATCACTTAAAAACTCTTAATCACTACTTTTTTAAGTACAAATGGCATTTCCTGGGCGGACTTCTGTTTGTTTCCCTGTCCACCATTTTCGGCACTTACCAGGGTGTGGTTGTCCGGAATGGCACCAATGAGATCCTCGCGCAGATAAAAGACAGAAGTTCAAGTGATTCCTTTGTATTTGTAAAGTACGGACTCATCATCGTTGGTCTGGCGCTTACCAGCGGGCTTTTCATGTTCCTTATGCGACAAACGATCATTGTAATGAGCAGGCATATCGAATATGATCAGAAGAACGAGATCTACAGGCATTACCAGGACCTCGATGCGAAATTTTACAAGTTGAATACAACCGGGGATCTTATGAACCGCATCAGCGAGGATGTCAGCCGCGTGCGTATGTACACTGGCCCTGCTATTATGTACCTGGCAAATACACTGGTTACTACGGTGACGATCCTCATTTTTATGTTAAGTGTTAATGTAAAATTAACACTGCTTGTTTTTCTGCCCCTGCCAATTCTTTCTTTTCTTATTTATAAAGTATCCGATCTTATTGCGCGTCAAAGTACCAAAGTACAGCAGCAGTTAAGCGGGCTCACATCGCAGGCCCAGGAAACATTTAGTGCTATCAGGGTCATTAAGGCCTATGCCCGCGAAAATTTCTTCAGCTCTGAAATGGAACGCCGAAACGAAACCTATAAAGCTACAGCGCTGAAACTTGCAACTACAGAAGCCTTTTTCACCCCGGTAATGGCGCTTATGGTGGGTTTAAGTGTCTTAATTACTGTGTGGTATGGAGGAAAACTTACCATAGAAAATAAAATAGAGCCGGGAAATATCACGGAGTTCATCCTGTACGTTTTCAGGCTTACCTGGCCTTTTGCTTCTTTAGGATGGGTCACTTCCCTGGTTCAGCGGGCTTCCGCATCCCAGGAACGCATCAATGAATTTCTGCATACCACACCTTCCATAAAGAACAACAATTTCAATCTTTATAAAATAAAAGGCGAGATCGAGTTCAGGAATGTGACCTTCACCTATCCTGAAAACAACGTGACGGCGCTGAAGAATATTTCTTTTCAGCTCAGGGACGGGCAAACTCTAGGAGTCACGGGACAGGTAGGCAGCGGTAAATCCACACTTATTGCCTTGCTCACCCGGCAGTACGATGTCACTTCAGGAGAGATCCTCATTGACGGAAAAAATATTTCGGCACATAACCTGCACCTGCTTCGTAAGAACTGCGGGGTGGTACCTCAGGAAGCGTTTTTATTCAGCGACACCATTTCAAATAATATTGCTTTCGGAGTGCCATCATCAGAAACCGGGGGAGATCGGCAACATATAGAAGCAGCCGCTAAAAAAGCGGGAGTGCATGATAATATTATAGCCTTTGCCGACAAATATTCCACGGTAGTGGGAGAGCGCGGAGTAACGCTAAGCGGGGGACAAAAACAACGCATCGCGATTGCGAGGGCTCTTATCAACCAGCCCAGGATGCTGCTTCTCGACGATTGCCTGAGCGCAGTTGACAGTGAAACAGAAGAAAGGATCCTGGCTAATCTTCAGAGTGAAATGAAGAACCGTACAAGCGTCATCATCAGTCACCGGATCTCAAGTATTCGCCAGGCAGATCTCATAATATATTTAAAGGACGGGGAGATCGTTGAAAAAGGCACTCACGAAGAGCTGCTTTCCCTCAAAAAGAATTACCGCAGGTTGTTTGATCTTCAGAATAAATAAAAAACCCCGCCTGGGCAGGGTTCTTATTATTTATATCATGGATGGTTTACGGCTGTGGATTTTCACCGCTATTTGGATCCGGCTCCTTAGTGCTGGTTTTTCTGCTTGCCGAATCTTTCGCAGCTTCTTTTTTCTTCTTGTTCTTATCCAGGATCACACCAGTTACAGCGCCTGCTCCTGCTCCAACAACTCCACCAATAATAGCTCCTTTTCCGGGATTCTTTTTATTGATGATAGCTCCACCTACGGCGCCTGCACCGGCTCCGATAATAGCACCTTTCACAGTATTATTAACTCCTTTTTTCTTTTTCTCTTCGGTTGAAGCCTCAGGATCAGAAGAAGGTGCTGGTGTTTCGGTTTTTACAGTGGTGTTATCGTTTTCAGTTGTGCTTGTAGCGGTTGGCACCGGTGAAGGTGTACCTGCTGTTCCGGGATTTTCAGGTTGTTTTGTTTTACCCGGACTTGTTGACGGTTTTTTGTTACGGGTAGGTGCTGTTTTTTCATCGGCAGTAGGAGGTGCCGCAATTACAGGTTCAGAAGCGGTTTCATTCTGCATGGAATCGTCCAGGCGCTCACGGTCAGTGATGGCATTTACAGAATCTATAGCAGCCTGGTTAGCCTGTTCAATTTCAGCTTCACGGTCTGCCTTCGAGTGACAAGCAGCTAGCATTCCAATAGTAGCCGCGTAGAGAATAATCTTTTTCATAGTAGAACTTTAGTTTTTAAGAGAAACTTATTGTTTCCTTATCTGAACAATAAAAATGATGCCAGCTCTCCCGGTTTTTGCCAGCCAAAGGTTTTGGCCATTCGTCGCCATGAAACCACCCGTTACCGGAGCCTGTGGAATTTCCTCCTCGTATGGCTTTACCCACAGGAAACGCGTTTGGGTATACTGTCAACATCAGACTTAAGGCTTTTTAACAGCCTAGAGGTTTACAAAGTCTGCCTGTTTGCCGGGCTGCAATTCCACTTAAAGTTATCTTTGTTGCACATGATCACACGACACGTACTTTTTCTTTCGATTACTCTTATAGGTTTTACTGCCTTTTGCCAGGATGATGATAAAAGCCCGTCTTCTTTCTGCAATGAAGACCTTGATAAAAAAGCGAAAGGGTTTTATGAAAAAGGCATTGATAAGAAAAAATATAAAAAGCCGGAACGCCTCGAGTTTTTAAGTAAGGCGCTTTCCATTGAACCGGAATTTGCGGAAGCCAACGTGGCAATGGGTCTGGAACTGGTTGCCAGGGCAAAGCTCGAATCAAAACCTTTTACCGCTACCGTGCCGTATTTTTTAAAGGCCATTGCGAGCTGTCCTAAAGTACATAGTGATCCCTATTATTTTATAGGTTTTGAATATTACGAAAAAGTAAAGAACGATTCCGCCATTAAGTACCTTGAAAAGTATATCGCTTTTAAGGACGATGATGAAAAGAAATTCTCCAAGGATTGGGAATTCCAGGTACAGCAGGCAAAAATGATGATAAAGTCAGCCAAAAAAGAGAACTCCCTGAAGAAAAATGTGCAATTCGATCCTCATGTCATCAAAGGGGTATCTACCGAGCGCGATGAGTATCTTGCCTATATTACACCTGACGACAAGAGTTGTTATTTCGTGCGACGCGTACCCATGCAGAGCAAGAACCAGGTTTATGCCAGCGATAAGGAAAAAGAAGTTTTTATGGTAGCGCGCCGCGATAAGACTGGCGTTTTCGATGCCGGCGAACCGGTGAACCGACCTTTTAATACTACCGATGACAGCCAGGGTGGATGCAGCATTTCCATCGATAACAAACACCTGTATTTTGCTCTTATGCGTGAAGAAGGCGGGCTGCAACCGAACTGCGATATTTATGTGAGTGATAATGCAGATGGAGAATGGAGCGATATAAGAAAGCTAAGCGCAAACGTCAACGATCCAAAATACTGGGATAGTCAGCCAACTATCTCTGCAGATGGCGTCACCCTTTATTTTGCGAGCGACCGTCCTGGCGGGTATGGCGGCATCGACCTGTATGTAACCAAAAAGAATCCTGTTACCGGTGAATGGAGTAAACCACAGAATCTCGGACCAAAGATCAATACCCAGGGAGACGAAAAAACTCCGTTTATCCATAGTGACAGCGAAACCTTGTATTTCAGTAGTAACGGGCAGTTTGGGTTTGGAGGATATGATATTTTTTATGTTCGTAAGGACGAAAAAGGCAAGTGGTCGGATCCGGAAAATATTGGCTCTCCCATAAATGGCGAGACAGATGATACCGGTTTTTTTGTGAGCAAGGACACCAAGACAGGATATTTTTTCAGCTATAACGAAGGCAAGGTGGTAAATCGTGGCATCGGACGTTATGATCTTTTTGGTTTCGAGTTGTATAAGGAGGCACGCCCACAGCAGATAGTTTTCGTGGAAGGTGCGATTAAAGATGATGCGGGAAACCCGGTGAACGGAGCTATCATAGAAGTGCGCGATACCAAAACAAAGCAGATCTCGCTTGCTACGGTTGACAGTACAAATGGTACATACATGATGGCGGTAAAAAAACAAAACGACGTAGTGGTCACCGCCAAAAAAGACGGTATAGCCTTTAACTCTAAACTGATCAAAGCCGAAACCCTGAAGCCGGAAGAAGATACTCCGAAAAAGCTGGACCTCGAGGTCCGTGAAGCCAAACCGGGCAATAGCTTTGTGATCGACGATATTTTATACAATACAAGCAGCGCGGAAATAAAACCTGAGAGTTTTGCCATCCTTGAGAGTTTTGCTCTATACCTGAAAGAAAATTCTGATCTTAAAGTGGAGATCCAGGGCCATACCGATAACGTCGGGAATCCTAAGGACAATGAGGCTTTAAGTAGCAACAGGGCGTTTTCGGTTAAAAGCATGCTGGAACAGCTGGGCGTTGACGGAAAAAGAATTACCGCGAAAGGATACGGAGCCAGTAAACCACGGGCAGAGAATACCACGGAAGAAGGTCGTGCAAAAAACCGCCGTACCGAGTTTTTAATTCTTGAGTAACTTTTAAACCAATCAGCTAATTAACGGTTAATAAAATTATTTGCCGCCCAGTGCTTTTTTCTGCGATCTGTTCTTGAAAGTATTATTTTGCGCTTCCTGAAATAATACAAGCAGGACATTTATCTTAAAATATAAAATGAAACATTATTTTTTATCAAACGAGGAGCGGGATATTCATCTCGTTTTCGAACACGTTAATTATCAAAGCAACGAACAAAAGAAAGCAGACATTCAGCATGAGTTAAACCGCACGAAGGCTGTACAGGTAAGCACTTTTGAAAATGTAGAATTCGAACTTCGTGATTTCAGCAGCAACAATCATTTATCCTATACTTTATCAGATAACGATAAACGTTTTTATAAACTGGACAGAGAAGGTCTGTACAGTTATAAAACCACTTCGCACCACCATCATATTCTTCTGCCAAATGGCGAAAAGCTGGAGGGTCGTATCTACCACAGGTCATCACACGTATTGCCTGAGATCCAGTTACAGTAAAGCTTTCTTTTTTACAGGAATCTAAAGAATAATTATGAGGATTGTGATTACCTGCAATCCTTATAATTATAAAAGATAAAATACTACCGCCGCAATCAGTCCAATCACAATGCCGGTAACAATCATTTGAATGGCCTTCTGCCGGTCTTTTTTCCTGTATTCCGCCTGCTCCACTGAATCCAGTTTACCAGGGTTGCCAAAATTAAAGACACCTCTTAATCCAAAATTTACACAGAATTTAAAATATAATTGCTGTGCATTAACGGCCAGTGCCGACACAGGGATAAACACGATCAATCGCCAGAGACGGTGATACTGAAATCCTAAAATAAGTGCTACGGTTACGATTGTCAGCACAAGAGCAAACAGGGTCGCCGTCTTTCTCCTTTTTATCTCTGTCGGACCAATATTACAGGTGCCTGGTACGTATTCGTTAGATGTTTGCATTTCTTTTGGTGGGAAATTACATAATTAAACCCAATGCGATGATCGGTCTTTCGAAGTTTCGGCTATCCAGAAAAAAAGAAAATTCTTAATTTCACTTTATGTCAATCAAAGTTCTGAAACTTATAATCTTCCTCTTGATACCTTCGGTTGGCGGACTTCAGGCACAAACCCGCACTAAACCACAGGCAAAAGCGCTTGCCGACGTTCTCTTCAAAAAACTGGTCGCAGGTGCTGATTTCGCGACACTCGCCAAAGAATACTCCGATGATCCCGGTTCACAATCCAAAGGAGGAAAATACCTCAATGTGCATCTTGGGGACATGACACCCGAATTTGAAAAAGTGGTATATAATTTAACCATCAATCTTGTGTCGAAGCCATTTCTTACACCATACGGTTATCATATTGCACGTCTTTCAAGCAGAAACGGCAACGTCTATTCTTTCAGGCATATCCTGATCTCATTCAGCGAGTAATAAAGTTTCATTTTTCGATTTAGGAATAAGTTTATCACATTGGCCTACAATTATTTACGTCAATATTTAATCAAATGATTAAAATATCTGATTAATTGCGAAATTTCAGCATACCTTTGTCCCACCAAAACAACCAATGGCAAAAAAAGTTCCAAGTAAAACCAAACCTGAAAATGCAGAAGAAAAGATTCTTGCTGCGGCGCGGAAGGTCTTCCTCACAAAAGGATATGCAGCAACCAGAACAAGGGACATCGCCACAGAGGCAGGAATTAATCTCGCGTTGCTCAACTATTATTTCCGCAGCAAGGAAAAACTATTCCAGCTGGTAATGCAGGAAAAGGTGCAAATGATGTTCAGGAATATTGTGCCCGTCGTAATGGATGAAGAAACTACTCTCGATGAAAAGATCCGGAAGATGGTGAGCAATTACATTGAGGTACTTTCTAAAAATCCTGACCTGCCCATTTTCATTTTAAATGAAGTACGAAAGCAGGACAGTGGTTTTATCAAATCCATTCCATTCAGCAAGGATAAAGGCATAATGAATATTGCTTTTTTCCGGCAAGTGCACGAACTCCAGACTGAAATAAATCCTCTTCATTTTCTCCTCAATCTTTTAAGCATGTGCATATTTCCATTTGTGGCCAGTCCCATCCTGTTACAGACCGGCATGGCCAATGAAAAGGCATTCAGCCAGCTTATTAAGGAACGCGAAATCCTCATCCCGCAATGGATGGACGTATTGCTGGCACATCATAGTAAAACCCCGGTCAAAAAACCAAAATCCTCCAAGCCATGAAGAAGCTCATTTTGCTTTTATTAGGCCTGCCTGTTTTTCTCCAGGCACAGCTAACACTCGAAGATTGCCAGGCGAAAGCCAGGGCAAACTATCCGCTGATAAAGCAGTTTGATCTTATCAGCAGGTCCGCTGAATACAATGTGTCCAATGCAGGGCGCATGTATTTACCGCAAATAAGTTTAACCGGCATCGCCGGATATATTTTCAGTGAGCTTCCTAATTTTTCCCCACCCGGTGCGGAGCCCGCACAACAGGATAAATTTAAGCTTATCGGCTTAGTGCAGGTTCAGCAAACCATATGGGACGGGGGCGCCACTAAAACACAGAAAGAAATTGTAAAAAGCAGCGCTGAAGTGGAGAAAGCGAACCTGGAAATAAATTTCCACGCGCTTAAGGAAAGGGTTAACCAGGTTTATTTTGGCATCCTCCTGCTCGATGAAAGAATTAAAACGCTCAGCAATACTAAGGACATCCTGGAGCGCAGTCTTAAGCGCATAAACGCATCAAAAGAAAATGGCCTTTCCCTGCAGAGCGACGCTGATGAGATCAAAGCGGAAGAATTACTTCTTGAGCAAAAGCTGATCGAACTTTCATTTTCAAAAAAAGCATATCTCGAAGTGCTTTCAGTGCTGATCGGCACACCTCTCTCTTCCGAAACAACTTTGCAGATGCCCGTAACTGTTGAAATAAGCGATTCCTCAGAAAATAATCGTCCTGAACGCAGGGCATTTATGGAACAGAAAAAACTGGTTAGCGCGCAGGCAAATACTAACCGTGTTCAGAATATGCCCAAGCTTGGCCTGATGGGAGCCGGGGTGATGCTGGCCCCGGGCGTCAATCTTCTGAATAAGGACTTCTCATCATTTTTTCTTGCCGGGCTGAGCCTGTCGTGGAATTCATCCAACATTTATAAAAGCAATAACAACAAAGAACTTCAACGCATTCAACTTGAAAAAGTAAATGCACAGGAGGAGGCCTTTAATTTTAACACCAGGGTGCAGCTTAAACAAAGTACTGCGGATATCGCAAAACAAAAAGCGGTCCTGGACAAAGATGATGACATCGTAGCGCTGAAACAAAAGATCCGCGATGCCTACCAGCTGAAATTCGACAACGGTCTTTGCCCGGTAAGTGATCTGCTGAACGCAGGCAGCCGTCTCACAGAGGCTCAGAGCAACCGTTCATTGCATACCATGGAACTACTGATGACACTCTACCAACATAAAACCATCAACGGAAATTAAATCTCACAATATGAAAAGAGTAATTCTCATTGCCGCAGTCCTTAATCTTTTTTGTTTTGCCTGTAAGAACAAAGATTCAGAGCCGGATGCTACCGGAACCTTCCAGGCAACGGAAACAATTATATCCGCTGAAACCGCGGGAAAGATCCTCGCCTTTTCTGCAGAACAAGGTCAGGAGCTAATGCCAGGACAGAATGTGGGTTTTATAGACAGCACCCAGATTTACCTTTCGACAAAACAGGTAGAGCAAAACATAAAAGCTATGCTCCGGGGCAGGCCTGATATCCAGGTGCAGGTGGAAGCGCTTAAAAGAGAACTGTCGGGTGCAGAAAGCGATGCGAGCAGGATCGAGAATCTTGTGAAAGCTGAAGCAGCTTCCCAGAAAATGCTGGATGACGCCAGAAGCCGTGTCTCGGTGATCCGCTCAAAGATCGACGCCATGCAAAGCAGCCTTGGAACAAGCAGTGGAACAATTAATGAACAGGCTGAAGCGCTGCAGGTACAGCTGGCCTCGCTGAAAGATCAATTAAAAAAATGCAGGATCATAAACCCACTCAAAGGCATGGTGCTTGAGACATATGCCAGGGCATTTGAAATGACGGCCCCGGGAAAACCTCTTTACAGGATTGCCGATCTTTCCCAGCTTGAATTAAAAGCCTATATCACCCAGGACCAGATCTCTTCCCTGAAGCTGGGGCAGGATCTGAAAGTGCTGGTTGATAATGGTAAGGACGATTATAAATCGTACACCGGAAAACTAACATGGATCAACGACAATGCTGAATTCACGCCAAAGACCATCCAGACCAAAAACGAAAGAGCCAATTTAGTATATGCCGTGAAAGTGCTCGTGAAGAACGACGGCTATTTAAAGATCGGCATGTACGGAGAATTAAAATTCATGTGATGAATCCGGTAGAGGTAAGAAATATCAGCAAGTCATATAACAAAGGATCGGTGCGGGCATTGAATGATATTTCTTTTGATGTGTTTCCCGGCGAAATATTCGGACTGCTGGGACCTGACGGGGCAGGAAAAACCAGCCTGTTCCGTATCCTGACCACTTTAATTCTTCCTGACTCCGGCTCTGCAAAAGTTAATGATCACGATGTGGTCAGGGATTTTGCTGCGATCCGTCACTCTGTGGGATACATGCCCGGCCGCTTCTCACTTTATCAGGATCTTACCATTGAAGAGAACCTGAATTTTTTCGCCACAGTTTTTAATACAACAGTAGAAGAGAACTACCACCTCATCCGTGATATATATGTACAGATCGAACCATTTAAAAAACGCAGGGCAGGAAAGCTCTCGGGTGGCATGAAACAAAAACTTGCCTTGTGCTGTGCGCTGATCCATAAACCAGAAGTCCTTTTTCTCGATGAGCCCACCACTGGCGTTGATCCAGTGTCACGCCAGGAATTCTGGATCATGTTGAAACGGTTAAAAGAACAGGGGATCTCAATACTTGTTTCTACACCCTACATGGATGAAGCTACTCTGTGCGACCGCATCGCATTGATTCAGGAAGGCAGGATCTTATCGGTGAACACTCCACAGAATATTATTAACGCGTTCCCAAAACAGCTCTTTGCTATCCGCTCCTCCAGCACTTCTACCCTGCTTCGTACGCTTGCAGATTATCCGCAGATTGAAAGCAGTTACGCCTTCGGAGAATTTGTTCACGCCACTTTTAAGCAAGAAGGAGAAAATGATGTTCTGAAATTCCTTGAGGCTGCAGGACTTAAAGGCACCGAAATACACAAAACGGAAGCTACCGTGGAAGATTGTTTTATCAGGTTATTAAAAATTTAAAATGTCAGGCAAGGCTATCGTTACAAAAGATCTCACCAAACAATTCGGCACCTTCATTGCGGCCGACCGCATCACCTTTGAAGTGGAAAAAGGCGAGATCTTTGGATTCCTTGGTGCGAATGGTGCAGGAAAAACTACAGCAATGCGGATGTTATGCGGGCTCTCAAAGCCCACTTCCGGCCAGGCCACCATCGCAGGGTACGATGTATATTCTCAGACAGAACTGATCAAAAAGAACATCGGCTACATGAGCCAGAAATTTTCGCTGTACGAAGATCTCACTGTAAAGGAAAATATTACCTTTTTTGGTGGTATCTACGGCCTGAGCGACGAAGTTCTCCGATCCAAGACAGAACAGCTGATAAATCGCCTTGAACTTGAAAAACAAAAAAACACGCTGGTAGGAAGTCTGCCTCTCGGCTGGAAACAGAAATTATCTTTTTCAGTTGCGGTGCTTCATCAGCCACAGATCGTTTTTCTCGATGAACCCACAGGTGGTGTGGACCCTTTGACCAGGCGGCAGTTCTGGGAATTAATTTACGAAGCTGCCGACAACGGTATAACAGTTTTTGTTACCACACACTACATGGACGAAGCCGAATATTGTAACCGGATCTCCATAATGGTCGACGGGAAAATTGAAGCACTGGATACTCCGGGAGCTTTAAAAAAACAATTTGAGGTGAGCTCAATGAATGATGTGTTTTACCGTCTTGCAAGGGGGGCCAAACGGGGAGAATAAAATGAAACAATTCCTATCCTTTGTAAAAAAAGAATTTGCGCACGTACTGCGCGACAGGAAAACTCTTGTCATCCTCTTCGGAATGCCTGTTGCCCAGATCCTTATTTTTGGTTTCGCCCTCACCAACGAGATCAAAAATTCAAAGATAGTGGTCCTCGACCAGGCCAGGGACCAGGCTTCCAGGCAGATCATAGAACGCATCAGCTCCAGCCGTTATTTCGAAATTGAAAAAAGTCTTGTTTCTTCCGCTGACATCACAACAGAATTTCAAAAGGGAAAAATAAAAGCTGCAATTGTTATCCCTGCCGGATTTGAAGCTTCTCTATTGCACGAGCGTCGCGCGCAGATCCAGATCATAGCAGACGCCAGTGACCCGAATACTGCTAACATGCTCAATAGTTATCTTTCTTCCATCATTCAGTCTTATCAGCGGGAACTTTCAGGAGGGGCGATGAAGATGGCAGGCATTGTGCCCGAAGTGCGCATGTTATACAATCCCCAGTTAAAAGGCGCGCACAATTTTGTTCCCGGTGTTATGGCACTTGTGCTTATGCTCGTATGCGTGATGATGACCGCCATTTCAATAGTCCGCGAAAAAGAGCTTGGTACCATGGAAATACTTCTCGTTTCTCCTTTTAAGTCTGTATATGTGATCCTTTCAAAAGCGGTCCCTTATCTTATTTTGTCCCTGGTTAATCTTGCTTCCATTTTGTTGCTGAGCGTATTTGTTCTCGATCTCCCCATCAACGGGAGCCTGATTCTCCTGGTGGCCGAAAGCACCCTGTTCATCATCACCTGCCTTACGCTCGGGATCTTTATCTCCATTAAAACAAATTCGCAACAGGTGGCCATGCTAATTTCATTAATGGGAATGCTGCTGCCCACCATGCTCTTCAGCGGGTTTATGTTTCCTATCGAAAATATGCCGCTTCCTCTGCAGGTGATCTCCAATATTGTGCCGGCCAAATGGTTTTACATTATTGTAAAAAGCATCATGATCAAAGGGCTTGGTATCGCTGCTATCTGGAAAGAAACGGTCATCCTTGCAGGCATGACCATATTTTTCTTCGGGATCAGTCTCTTTAATTTTAAACAAAGACTTGAATAATGAGAACGATCCGTTTTTTACTTCAAAAAGAGTTCAGGCAGATCTTCCGTAACAGGACGATCCTGATACTCATCACAGCCATGCCCATCATGCAACTGATCATCCTGCCTCTGGCCGCTGATTACGAAGTAAAAAACATCAACCTCGGTATCATCGATCACGACCGCAGCTCTCTGTCACGTGAGCTGGTCAGCAATATTCTTTCATCAGGTTATTTCAGGTTAAGTGATTATACCAGCTCCTACAAAAGGTCCATGGAACTGATAGGAAAGGACAAAGCAGACCTGTTGCTTGAGATTCCCGCAAACTTTGAACGTGACCTTGTAATTACGGGATCAAAAAAAGTTCTTGTATCTGTTAATGCAATTAACGGCACCAAGGCGGGACTCGGTGGAGGATATTTATCTGCCATTCTGTTGCGTTTCAACTCCGGCTTAAAAGGTGGGAGTGCTGCTTTGAAAGGGATCCCACCCGCACCCATAATAGAGATCACCTCCTCGTTCTGGTTCAACCCAAATATGAACTATAAAGTTTTTATGGTGCCTGGCATTTTAGCGATCCTCGTCACAATGATCGGAGGTTTCCTGGCAGCGCTTAATATTGTGAAAGAAAAAGAAGTCGGAACCATCGAACAGATCAATGTCACCCCTATCAAAAAACATCATTTCATACTGGGAAAACTTATTCCGTTCTGGGTTCTGGGTAACGTGGTTTTCAGTGTCGGACTCCTGGTTGCAAGAGTCATCTACGGGATCATACCGGAAGGAAGCCTTCTGAGTTTGTATGCGTTTGTATCCGTGTTTCTTTTGTCCATTCTTGGATTCGGTTTATTACTTTCCACGTTTTGTGATACGCAGCAGCAGGCCATGTTCATCATGTTCTTTTTTATGATGATCTTTATTCTGATGGGAGGTTTGTTTACCTCTATTGATTCAATGCCAGGTTGGGCAAAGATCATCGCCAGGCTTAATCCTGTCTCCTATTTTATTGATGTGATGCGCCTCATTATTTTAAAAGGCAGTGGGCTCAGGGAGGTTCTTCCGCACCTGGGCATTGTTGCGGCATTTGCAGTGATTCTGAATACCTGGGCAGTTTTAAATTACCGCAAAACCAATTAACCGGCAACTGATCGTTGTCAGTACACCTCCTTAGAAAAGCCGGTAAATTTGTAGTATAAATTATGATTCGATTTATTTTACTCACTATCGTTCCATTGTTTTTGTTTTCAGCGGGGAATAAAGAGAGGCCTGTGCATGCCAACGATATTAAAGGACTTTGGTTTACAAACGAAAAAGAAGCGCTGGTTGAGGTGTATGAGAATAATCTTCAGTATTATGGAAAAGTCCTGTCCCTTGCACAACCTTTTGACAAAAAGGGCCACCCGAAAAAAGATCACAGGAATAAAGATCCCCGATTAAAAGAGAGATCGCTCATTGGAATAAATACGCTTTACGATCTGAAATACAATGCCGCCCGCCAGCAGTGGGAAGGAAAGGTTTACATCCCTCTCACAGGAATGGAGGTAGACGCCGTCATCACTCTCGAAGATCATAATACGATGCATATCCGTGGATCTTTCGGTGGCGTGCGAAAAACACAGGTCTGGGTACGTGTAAATAAATCGTAAATTTATTTTACAGTTCCCGTCCACACGACCTCCCACATAGTACAACTTTAAATTCAGATCATGTCCGGACCTTCGGCCATTATATCACTGGGGATTAAAATTATTCCCTTAGCTTTTATTTTAAGCGCAAGTACAACTATACCTGTACAGCGTGACGACATAAAAGGCATCTGGGTTACAACTGATTCCGAAGCCATCGTTGAAGTATATAAAAAGAATGAATTGTATTATGGAAGAGTTCGCTGGTTATCAAAACCAAATGATAAACACGGAAATCCAAAAAGAGATCATCGAAACAAAGATCCGCATTTAAAAAACAGGCCTCTGTTAGGTATGAATACCCTGTATAATCTGAAGTTTGACGCGGGAAAACAACAATGGGAAGGAAAAGTATATGTCCCCCTGGTAGGCCTCGAAGTTCGCGCCGTGGTGAATCTTAAGGACAAAAACACCATGCGCATCAGGGGTTATTATGGGGGAATGCGAAAAACTCAGATCTGGACCCGCGTAAAAAAAAGTAAAGGAGCGATCAGCTAAAGAAACCTTTCAACGGCTTTTGGCAAATATTCGAATTCCAGTTGCTGAATTTTCTGGTACAACGACTCAGGAGTTTCTCCCTCATCAACTTTACATTTTGCCTGGAAGATAATATCACCCCTGTCGTATTCCTCATCAACGTAGTGAATAGTGATACCACTCTCAGTTTCTCCTTTTTCTATAACTGCCTTGTGCACATTGATCCCGTACATACCCTTTCCTCCGAATTTTGGAAGAAGCGCCGGGTGAAGATTAATGATCCTGTTCGGAAAAGCTTTTACAAAGGCCTGCGGGATCTTTAATAAAAATCCTGCGAGGATGATCAGGTCGATCTTTTCTACTTTCAGAAATTCTATGAGCTGATCCGAATAATTTTCCAATGCCGTTTTGCTCACTATCTGCACGTTCTTTTTGTATTTTTCAGCTCTCGCAATCACCCCCGCTGTGTCTTTATTTGTCACCACCAGTTTAATACGGATCCGGGGGTCATTTGCAAAATGACGGAAAAGATTCTCAGCATTGGTGCCCTCCCCGCTCGCAAATATGGCTGCATTGATCATGGCCGCAAAAATACTTATTTATTGGGAGCTCCCGGGCTTCATAGAAAATTTGTTGCGATTTGGTCCCGGAGAAAGGCTGTGTACCCTTACTTATTTTTGTTTTTGTAACGTAAGCAAAACCCGCCTCTCCTGTGACGTCAATTAGCTTTTAACGAAAAAATCTCTGCGGTCTTTGCGCCTTTGCGCGCACCAATGCCGATTTCCGCTAACCACTCATTTTCCTTACATTTACCACCTATGATTTTAGAGTTTATCACATGGAATCCCGCCCCTGAGATCTTTACCATACCCGGTATCAACTGGCCGGTGAGATGGTACGGATTAATGTGGGCCCTTGCATTTATTGCAAGCCATTTTTTTATGAACCGGGTGTTCCGCACTGAAGGCCGCACTGAAAAAGACCTCGACACTCTTACTCTTTACATCATTCTCGGAACCATCATTGGCGCCCGGGTCGGACATTGTTTATTTTATGGTCCCTGGTTCGACGAGTACGATATGTATGGCCGGCTGATGAACGAAGGTTATCTTTCACATCCCATCAATATCCTCAAAGTTTACGAAGGCGGCCTGGCAAGTCACGGCGGAGCTATCGGTATCATTACAGCTATGATCCTCTATTGCAGGAAAACAGGAGAAAGCTGGCTCTGGTTATTTGATCGCCTGGTTATCGTAGTCCCATTAGCCGGAATGTGTATCAGGATCGGAAATCTGATCAACAGCGAGATCATCGGGAAAGTGACCGATGTTCCATGGGCATTTATATTTGTGCAGGAAGATAACCAGCCACGACATCCGGCACAGCTATACGAAGCCATCTACTGCTTTTTTCTTTTTATGTTCATGTACTGGTTCTGGAAAAACAAACGTAACACCGTTGGTCCGGGTTTTATGTTTGGTTTGTTATGCGTTCTTTTATGGATAGAGCGTTTCATCGACGAATTCTTTAAAGAGAACCAGGTGAGTTTCGAAGACAACATGGCCATCAATATGGGCCAGTGGCTGAGCATTCCCTTTATTATTATCGGGATTATTTTCATACTACGTTCGAGGAAAATGCCTCCTGGCATATATAACCGGGCTGATCTGCAAACCGAAAAATAATTTGCAACTGAAAAGTTCATGATGTATCTTAGAATTAAGATTACTCATGCACCCAAAGCATCTCTTCATAATTGGTTCTTTCCTGCTTTTTCTTCTGCTATTTTCAAAATGTAAAAAGAAAGAGGATGAACTGTCTGGCCCTCCAAAACCTGTTGCGCAGCAGTGGAATCCGGAGTATCCGACATATTTTCCATGCAAGGCAGGCAACTACTGGATCTATGAACTGTTTCACTTCGAGCAACATGGAGATACAACAAGTATGCACCAGTTCGACAGCGTTTATGTTATTAAAGACACGATCATCAGAGGAAATCAGTACTGGAAAATTCATTCCCATGAGTTCGTCAGGAATTGGGATTACGATACATTTATCCGGGATTCGCTTCATTATATTATTGACGAGAAGGGTAGGATTTTTTTCTCTTCTGAAGATTACTCAACAGTTTTTTCAGAGTATTTCGTTATGGACCCTGCGCCATTTTCTACCGATACAATATGCCGGGTCAGTTCCAAAATGAATGATAAAGACTTTCTCTGCAGAACTGCAGCTGGAAGCTTTGTGACATCAAATATGCAGCAAAACGTTCGCTTGTTCCCAAAGTACATTAAACAGGGAGTAAATGACCCCAGGTACATGAATAAACGGTACGCGAAGAACATAGGTGTTGTGCAGGAAACAGAACCATATTTTGTGAGCGCGCCATACGGCACCGAAAAAAGGCTGGTACGATATAAACTTAATTAAACCTGAATGCTAACGGAACGCAAAACTAATCTGAGTTTAAAACTATCCGTGGTATTGTTATTACTGGCTATTACGCTCTGCTCTTGTAAAAAAAATCCTAAGGGCCCCACTGAAGCCCTGGATCAGGTTAACCATGTCTGGTCGCGACTGTACCCCACTTACATGCCATGCAAAGTCGGAAACTATTGGATCTACGAAAGATTCCGGTTTGAACAGCACGGACCTTCAAGCAGCCTGAATCAATTTGATAGTATGTATGTGGAAAAAGACACGACAATCAGAGGACTCCAATACTGGATCATTAAACGATTTGATTTTAACTTTTCAATCAATACGAGGACCATTACACGCGATTCACTTCATTATATCATTAACGAGAAAGGAAATATCCTGTTTTCATCAGAAGATTTTTCCACTGAATTTTCAAGGGTCTATTCAAAACAGATGAGCGATACGTTCTATGTATTTACAAGTAAAATGAACGATAAGGATCTGGTTGTAACCACATCTGCCGGAACTTTCACTACGTCCAGCTTTCAGCAAACCATCCTGATTTATCCAAAATTTGTCATTGTCGGGGTCAATAATCCAAGATACATGAATTGCAGGTATGCAAAAAACATTGGGATTGTCCAGGAAACAGAGCTCTACTTTTACAACGCTGACTACGGCACGGAAAGAAGACTGATAAGATACAAGGTGAACTGATCGAAACCCTTCTCATTAAGTTTAGCGGATGTAGACAATATCTATTTCTCTGATTCGTTAATTAAGAAAATTCACGCCCAATGAAATTTCGAATCACTCTTTTTTGTGTGCTTGTTATTTTACTTTCCTGCAAGAAAAAAAATGAACCTGAGCCTGTTCCCGAAGAAGTACCCGTCACCCCAGCAGCGTCACCGTCAAACTATTTCATGCCACAAAAAGGTAATTACTGGGTTTACCAGACGGTATTGATTTATGAGGACGGCACGGAAAATCTTATGTATAGAGATAGTGTTGTAGCCGAAAGGGATACTATCATAAGAGGCCGCGTGTTCCGCATGTTTGTCAGTTATAATAATGATAATACAAAGATCCTCACAAAATTTCTGACTGATTCTCTGCATTACATTATTAGTCCGGATGCAGTTATATTTTCATCAGGTGATACAACTCACTTTTTAAAACAACTTTATTACCTTAATTCTGTTACGGATACGTTTGCGACTTTAAAAACAAAAATGGCTCCTGGCGAAAAAGATTGTACAGTACCCGCAGGAACTTTTAGAACAAAAGACGCAGTTGGCGTTTTTTACACCTGGCCAAAATATGTACAACCAGGCTTTAAGAATCCCAGATTCCAGCACCTCAGATACGCTCCCGGAATTGGTTTGATGCAGGAATCTCTCTTTTTTAGCGCAACCATGTGGTCACAGGAGAAACGACTGATTCGGTACAAGGTGCAGTAGATCATGAGCTTCAAATTAATAAAATAGAAATAAAACCGCAATCAGCGCAAACCATACTTGTCTTACGTCCTATCCGTTTCATCGGACAGTGTATTTCCCAAATTAAAAACTGTGTCTCTGTGGGTCGAATGCAGGAGGCTGCAAACTGTGTCCCTGTGGTTAAGCCACCGGAATGCGGCCAATGTACTACGTAAATTTAAACTTTGCCTCTGTGAGTTGAATGCAGGACAATGTAAACTGTGTCTCCGTGGTTAAACAAACGGAATGCAGGACAGTATACTTCGTAAATTTAAACTGTGTCGCTGTGAGTTGAATGCAGGACACTGTAAACTGTGTCTCCGTGGTTAAGCAAACGGAATGCAGGACATGCTACACTTCAAAACTAACTCATCCGTATCGTCTGTTTCCTGTCCGGCCCCACAGACACAATGCTCACACGTGTATTCACCGACTTTTCAATGAATTTTATGTATTCAAGAAGTTCTGCCGGAAGTTTAGTTTCATGGTCAATACCAGTAAGGTCTGTTCCCCAGCCTTTCATCTTAATTGTAACCGGTTTGATATAATTCGGATCTATGTTATATGGAAGATAATCAATGATCTTTCCGTTATAGTCGTAATGCGTACACACTTCAATCTCATCAAAATCACTCAGCACATCCGCTTTCATCATCATAAGTTCAGTAACCCCGTTCACCATCACGGCATAATTTAATGCAGGAAGGTCCAGCCAGCCTGTGCGGCGGGGACGACCTGTAGTGCTTCCAAACTCTTTTCCGATCTGACGCATTTTTTCGCCTGTCTCATTATCCAGCTCCGTTGGAAAAGGCCCGCTGCCAACGCGTGTACAATAAGCTTTAAAGATCCCGATCACATTACCAATGCGATTCGGAGCTATTCCCAATCCATTACATGCACCTGCACAAATAGTATTGCTGCTGGTCACAAAAGGATAAGAACCAAAATCGATATCCAGCAAACTTCCCTGTGCCCCTTCTGCAAGCACCTTCTTGCCTGCCAGCATAGCCTTATTCAGGTAATGCTCGCTTTCCACAAACTCAAGATTCTTCAGCGACTCGATAGCTTCAAACCAGGTGGGTTCTAATTCAGCGAGGTTATATTCGAAATTATAAAATGATAAAAGCTGCTTGTGCTTTTCAACTAGCACCTGGTATTTTTCCCTGAACTCTGCCGTTTCGATGTCACCGATCCTCAGACCATTCCTGCCAGTCTTGTCCATGTAAGTAGGACCAATTCCCTTCAGAGTGCTGCCTATCTTGTTTTTTCCTTTCGAGGCTTCGCTGGCTGCATCAAGTAAACGGTGTGTCGGTAAGATCAGATGCGCCCGTTTGCTTATCAGTAATTTAGACTTAACATTCACGCCAAGCTTCAATAACGCGTCGATCTCCTTTTTAAAGATCACCGGGTCAATCACCACTCCATTGCCCACTATATTAATAGCTGTTGGATGGAAAATGCCACTTGGAATAGTGTGCAGAACATGCTTTATACCATTGAACTCCAGTGTATGCCCTGCGTTAGGACCACCCTGGAATCGGGCAATGATATCGTATGAGGGGGTTAGAACATCAACAATCTTTCCTTTTCCTTCATCTCCCCACTGCAAACCAAGCAATACATCTGCTTTATTCATATTTTGAAAAATTAAAGGGCAAATTTACCATAAAAGCGAGGTTTAACCTTACTTTTTATCAACTTTTTCAAATACCCGCCAATTGGCTGCTGCCGCCACTTTAAGCCCGGGCCCCTCCCCCATTCCAAACCAATATGAAACGCGCAAATAATTTTTTACCTATAAATTTGTAAATTTATCGCCGGTGCAAAAAATAACGATCGCAATAGACGGGTTCAGCAGTTGTGGTAAAAGTACGCTTGCTAAGGCACTGGCGCAAAAGCTCCATTATAAATACATAGATACAGGTGCCATGTACAGGGCAGTGACCTGGTATGCTCTCGAAAATGGTCTCATCAGTGACGATCATGTCATCAATGAGAAAAAGCTCATAAAAGCACTCCCGAACCTGGAAGTAAAATTTATTATCAATCCCATCAGCCATAATTCTGATGTGCTTCTTAACGCGCAGAATATTGAACGTGAGATCAGGACCATGCGCGTGAGTGATAATGTAAGTCGCGTAAGCGCAATCAGGGAAGTACGTGAAAAGATGGTGGCCCAGCAACGAAAAATGGGCAGAGGTAAAGGGGTGGTGCTCGATGGTCGCGATATTGGCACTCACGTTTTTCCCAAAGCAGAACTCAAACTTTTTATGACTGCCGACCCCGAAGTACGGGCCAAGAGACGAATGGATGAGTTCAGCAGCAAGGGTCAGTATTTTTCGCTCGACGAAGTAGAAAAAAGTTTGCAGCAGCGCGATTACGACGATCTGAACCGCAAGGAAAGTCCACTTATTCAGGCAGAAGATGCCATCATTCTCGACAACAGTGATCTTAATAAAGAAGAGCAACTGGAGTTCGTTTTAAAGCTGATCACCGATCTGCAACTCCTTCCCAAAGAAGAGGAATCCCATCATTGATTTTCCGGCACTGTCTCTCAGGCAGATAGCTTTCTGTTTCCGGACAATAAACCCCTTTTCCTTGCGTTTTTATAGCAATGAGAACGGATCTTTCAGGAAACAACAGGTCAATTATTTTAAGCAGCGGTTTGCTGGCATGCAGCGTTTCATTATTTGTAATGGCCCTCGCTTATTTCGACAGTAATGCTGCTGAAATTCTTAAGGAAGAACATTCCGGCAGGTGGATCATGACTATTTGTGCGATCCCATTCTTAATTGTAGCAACTTTATTATATCGTGTTTTTATCCGTAAATCCGCTCCCAGCCGGCGATTGGTATTATCAGTGGTGGTGGGCATCCCGGTCTCCCTGCTCACGATCATCTCCTTGCTATCATACTTCCACCAATAAAAAAAGCGCAGGTTTCCCCGCGCTTCCCTTTCAGATAAAAAAATCAATTGTTTCTTAAATTGTCGAGCAGGTATCTGAACGAAAGATGCCCGAATGTTTTGTTATGGATCTTTCTCATTTCTAACAGCCGCGGTAAGCCGGTAGTAAAGATCTCCAGGTTCTGATATTCCACTTTTTCCTCACGCAGGATCTTAACCATCACTTTGTAATGTTTAAAATGCAGGTTTCCCTCATTTAAACCTTGTCGCCTATTTTCGCTATTCCTGATCATGGGAATTATTTTTTATTTATCACTGACCTGACAGGTACTTTTTTACAAGATTTTCGATCTTGCTGCACGGAATAATACCAGGCTTGTCCAGTATCCTTATTGACATGGTTTGATTTAAAACAGCGTACTCGCCTTTCACCGAACCTATCATGGTAGACAAACTAAATTCACCACCGGCAGCATCACCTGTGAATTTGCCTCCTTCACCTTTTATTATCTTTTCAGCTTTTTGTACCATCCTGTCGGCGGTCTCAGAAAACTCTATCGAAAAATTGCAGGCCATCTTTTTAGCTTTGAGTCTTCAACAAAAATGCCATGCGCACGGCACAAAACGCAGCATACATAAATGGTAGTTAGGCGACTTTTTATCGTTCCTGCCCTGCCGCCGTTGAATTACAGCCGTTTAGCCCCGGTTTTTCAAGTAGTAATTTCCTCATTTTGGGGAAAGTTGTAACCATAATTCACCGTGCAACCTGTGGCGATTTAGAACATCGTATCCTTACCGATTCTAACTACCGGTCTTTCCCCTTTAAACAGCAGCTGCAAGTACATAAAAAAAGTTTTGCCCCTCTGCCAACCCCTTTGGTATGAATATTTTAATAGGAACAGTGCCTGCGACCCCTGTTTTTTCAAGCTTTTTAGCGTAATAATAAATAACATCAATTTAAACCGATCTGCGAGGAGAAAATTCAGGAGCGCAAGTGAGAGTGAAATGAGCACTGTTGAACAGGGAAAACTTAAAGGATACGCATTACTGTGCGCGTTCATTCTGATGGCGCCATTTTACGGTCTGGCACAGGAAAACGATTCCCTGCGTATCTATAAAAAACTAAAACATGCTGCTGCCAAACACCGGATCACCCGCCTGGCCTACGAGGCGGTTTTTGTAGATCCCGAACCAAAAGAATACACTCCCGAACCAGCTCCAACCGAAGAGGTTAAACAGATCAACCCGTTTTTACTTTATCCCGGAAAGATCATCAGGAACATTTCGATCACTGTCCTCGATCCTTTTGGCAACTCCGTCTGGGATACGATGCCCCGCAATACAAATATCCTGCAGAAAGCCGGTAACAGGTTTCATCTCAAAACCCGTCACTGGATCATCCGCAACCGCTTATTATTTAAGGAGAACGATAGTATCAATCCTCTGGCTTTGAGTGAAACGGAAAGGATCCTCCGCGAACAGGCCTATGTTAACGATGCCCGCGTATTTATTTCACCAACTACAAGTCGCGACAGTATTGACGTAAATGTTATTGTGCACGACAAATGGCCCATCACCGTTCCAATTTTAATAACCGATGTTTCGGGAAACGTAAGATTCAAAAACAATAACCTCTTCGGCATGGGACAACAGTTCGAACATTATGTGGGCTTCAGGCGACCGGATGTTCTCGATTACAGCGGTTATTATAATATCTCAAATATTGATGAAACATATATTTCATCCCGCCTCGGATATTATAGTAACAAAGATGCTACGGCGTTATCCTTGTCTTTCGATCGTGGTTTTTTCTCCCCCCTCGCCAAATGGGCAGGTGGACTGGCTCTTAATCACACATGGAGAACTTTCTCGGTCACCGACACTGTTTCCGACATCACACGCAAAATGCCACTCAATCTTTTTAATTACGATGTATGGCTTGGTAAAAGTTTCAAGCTCAATAAAAGCAAGTCCATGTTCAACCAGAGCACAAACATTATAATGGGCACCAGGTACTTTAATAATTCATTTGTCAACCGTCCCTCTTTTGCTATCGATACTAACAGGAGCAATCTCAACTGGGGAGGACTCATCAACAATATTGGCTTCGCGGTGCAGCAGTATTACAAAGACCAGTACATCTATCGTTTTGGCGCTAACGAAGATGTACCCGAGGGACTTATTGTGCAATTCATTTACGGAGGTTATAAAAAAGAAACTGATAAGCTCAGGTTTTATAATGGAATAGAAGTGGCAAGAGCCAAACATTACCAGTTTGGATATCTCTCTGCAACTTTTTCATATGGTATTTTTTACAATACTAAAGTCGCCAACGATGTCACCACCAATTACAACCTCTACTATTTCAGCAACCTGGTGAAGAATGGAAAATGGCTCTTCCGGCAATTCGTGAATTTTAATTTGGTACATGGCGAAAATAAACTGCAGGCCGAAACAATCACTTTAAGGCCGGAAGATATGTATGGCTTTAACAACGGAAGTCTTACCGGCAATACTAAAATGGTGCTCAATTCCGAAACAGTGGCTTACATGCCCTACAATGTGGTCGGCTTCAGGTTCGCACCAGTATTTCTTGTTGGACTCGGTGTAATAGGCGATCGCGACAATCCACTTGCCAAAAGCATTCTTTTCCAGGCATATTCACTTGGTATAATGTTCCGTAACGAAAACCTTCTCAGCAGTACCTTCCATTTTTCGGTGGGTTTTTATCCTCTTCTTCCCGACGGCAGCAAAAACAAATTTCTGTACAACCCCATCGGCAGCTTTACCCTTAAAGTCCGCAGTTTCTCAGTGGGAAGGCCTGAATTTGTGGCGTACTGAGGTAATTATTCATCATTTGCACCCGCATTTCCACGAAAAAGAAGCAAAAAAGGCTGGTATAAGTTTAGATACCTTCAGGACACTAACATTGTTCTTCTAATTGTTACATCGATAGTGTTTACATTATCATAAAAGTGGGTTTAATAAAATGTAATACAAACAATGTTATTAAAACAGCGGTGGCCTCGGTCGCCGCTTTTTTTTTGGAGATAATTTAAATTTAAAAGAACTGAAAAATGGGAGAACAAAAAGATCTTGAGCGCCACGAAGGCATCAAACAATTAAAAGAACTGGCTGAAAGCATCCGCATCGCCATGTTCTGCACCAAAACTGATAAAATACCGCTGGAAACAAGGCCCATGGCCACGCAGGAAGTAGACGAGCAGGGAAATATCTGGTTCTTCAGCGCCGCAAACAGCGATAAGAATATAGAGATAAAAGATCAGGATAACGTACAGCTCATTTACGCGAATCCATCTTCCTCGCAATTCTTAAGCATCTCAGGCACTGCAACTCAAAGTCGCGATCGTAAAAAAATCGACGAGCTCTGGAATAAAATGGCGGAAGCCTGGTTTAAGGGTGGTAAAGACGACCCTTCATTGACCCTTATAAAAGTAACACCAAACGATGCGTATTATTGGGACACAAAACACGGAAAAATGGTGACCCTATTAAAGATCGCTGTGTCAGCGGTTTCAGGTGCACATATGGATGGCGGTGTTGAAGGCAAGATCAGGATCTGATTTTCCACAGCTGTCAATTAGCAGGAATTAAAGAATAGAACAGGTTTTCTTTTTTGGGCGCCCCCCTGAAGCAGAGGGCGCCCGGAAAATTTGACACGCCCTCGCTCCAGGGTCGGGCTGCTCCCACACAACCTCGCTCAAATGTGCCGTAGCACATTTGCCGTGGGCTCGGCTCTTGCCTCGGCTTTTTGCCGCATGTCACTGACGAATTGCGTTCATAAGCTACCAGCCCCCCACACTGTGTCGCTCCTCGGTTCCGCGGATCGATGGCAGGCGGAATGCGGCAAAAGAGCTAAACCTTCCGCATCCCTCGCGCTAGCATTCCGTCAGTGAGTAACAATGACGGCGGATATCAATCGCTGTATCTAACACCACATTTATTTTACAGGGTCAGCTTGCTGAGTACAAAGGCAGCAAGAAACCCTGCTACCGTTATAATTCCGGTAAGGTCGTGCACTTCCTCATACGCTTCAGGTATCATGGTACTGCTTAACATCGCAAGGATCCCTCCCGCAGCCAAAGCAATTGTGGCAGAAATAACGGAAGGCGATAAACCGGAAAATAAAGTAAAACCTAAAAAAGAAGCAAAGCCTGATAATAACATAATTCCGGCCCAGATACCAAAAATGAACTTAGGTGAACGTCCGGCTTTTTTCATTCCAGAAGTGCTTGAAAGCGCCTCAGGCACATTGGAGAGAAAAATGGCCACCACTGCGGAAATGCTCACAGCTGATCCTTCGATCATGCTAACTCCGATTGCTATAGATTCGGGAATACCATCCACAAGTGCTCCAAGCGCAATTGCAGTTCCGCTACCACTTTTATTTTCTTCTGATAATTGCTGGCGCCCAGAACGTTTGCGGTGAATAGCACCGTGCTTGTTCAACAAATAATTAGCAACAGTGTAAATAACAGCCCCGGCTACAAAGCCTATTCCTGCAGGAAAAATTCCGGCCAGTTTAAACGCTTCCTCCATGAGGTCAAACGCCAGCGCAGAAACCAGCACACCGCTGCCAAAAGCCATTATCATTCCGATTGTTCGTGAACGTACTTTCCAGAAATAACCAATAAAAGCACCGATCAGTAAAGCCGATCCTGACACCAATCCCCATAGGGTAGCGGCAACTACGTTCGTATTAATAATTAGTCCGGTCATAATAGCTCAGGCCATGCTTATTTTTGCATTTTCTAAATGCATTCAAACCACAAGTTAATATAAACTATCAAAATGTAGTGCCGTATCTGATGCGTATTTATACTGTCATGACATCAGGCGTACAAAAGTTGACGTGCCGCAGGAATCAATTTATGTGCACAGGGGCAATTCCCTAAAAAATAAGCTAGATTTACGTCATAGCTGCTTTTTACTTCATGAAAAAAATTCTGTTGTTTGCCTTCATTAGCCTCTACGGTTTTGCATATTCGCAGTCCACCCGCGGAACTTACCAGGCCGGCATCTCTGTACTTCCCATTGCGGACTTTTTTAATTTTTTTCCCGACAATACAATAAAAGGTGCCGCAGTAAGTATAAACGCAGGAACATTTTTATTTCCAGGTTTTGCTGCCGGCTTTAATCCTTTTTATGCCACCGTATCAAATGCATGGCAAACCCCGGTTTCACCATCCGTTTCAGTTGCCGAAGAGGACCACATCAGGTTATACGGACTTAACGCATACATCCGATATTACCTGGTTAATGGTAAAAAAGTATCGTTCTACGTTATGCTTGCCGGGGGATTTGGAAATCAGGCGCAGCAACGCGTCTCATCTGCGCAACCAGTGGTCAACACATCCATTATTACTTTTATGCCCGGTGCAGGTATTAATCTTCGCATTACAGAAAATGTAGCAGCAGAATTAAATATTCCTTACATAAAAGTTAACGAGAGCGGCACCGCCTGGGGTGATTTCATTTTTCATTCTGTTGCCCCTACCCTGGGTTTACAGTTCACCTGGAATTAAGATTCATGGAGGTTCAGAAATATCTTTTCAAATCTTCCCGGCTTGGTTTTCGTAACTGGATGCCTGCCGACCTCGAACCGATGACAGCGCTCAATAATGACCCCAAGGTAATGGAGTATTTTCCTTTCTTACAATCATCCGAACAAACTGCTGAGTTCATTTCCAAAATGCAGGCTCAGTTCCATGAAAAAGGTTTTACCTATTTCGCCGTCGATACTTTAGCTGATAATGATTTCATAGGATTTATTGGTTTGAGTGTTCCTGGTTTCGAAGCTGATTTTACTCCCTGTGTCGACATGGGCTGGCGGCTGAAGCAACAGGCGTGGTTCAAAGGTTATGCCACAGAAGGAGCAATGCGATGTATTGGCTTTGCGGCAGAAACGGGAATAAAAGAATTGTATGCGATCGCACCTGTTGTAAACGAAAGGTCGGTGCAGGTAATGAAAAAGTGCGGCATGCAGCAACAAAAAACATTTCTTCATCCTAAGCTCAGGGAATACCCGCATTTAGAGGAGTGTGTCCTATATCATACTTATACGGCCCTGCCGAAAACATGACAAAGATCATGCTGATTGGTGAATAATTTTTTTTCCGGGTCACCTATCTTCGCCCTCCATTTTTGTTCCTGCTTATGCATCTCTTTTGGAAAAACGCACTTTTTGAACGACCCGAAGACCAGCAAAAACTGATTATTTCCGTTAACGGCATCTATTATGATGCAGTTTATCACCGGGACGGAAATTATTTCAGAACCCTGAAATTCACGCCCATTTCTTTTGATGCTAACCGTTTTAAAGTGTACTGGTGCGAGTTGACGAGTCCTGAATGAGGTCAGGGAATTTTAACCGCGATGGTTGCCCGGCAGGTACACAGAACGCAACGTTATTTACCTATCCTCCATTGCGACTTAGCACAAAAACTTTGACCCTTTGCAGTAAACATCCATTAAGCATGGTTTTTTCTTAGTGATCTTTTTCTATAGGCAGAAAGCATTTTAAAATTACTTTCCAGTGTTTTCTTAGTGTCCCCAGTGCCCGCCCGAACGTACGTTCGTACGGGCGGGTTTTTAAAAACCGAAAACTGCCTGTGCGGTGGGCGTAGTGTCCTTCGTGGGGGCGTGTGAAATTGAAGTCTCTTTGTGTCCTTAGTGTTTAAACTTACGGGACGCAGGAAATGCCCTATGTGCCTATGTGCAAGCCCGTATCGAACGGTACGTTGCGGGCCTTAGTGGTAAGCGCCTCAGGCTTACGGTGTAGCGCCGCAGGCCAACGTAACAGCCACTCCTCCCGACAACAAACGCTTACAAACACTTCTATCCGGATGTAAATGCGTAAAAACCGAATAACCTTTCTTACCCTCCCCACCTTTGCATCGTCGATTTGAATGACATGTTCTGAATTCACATTTTAAACCGACAACCCGGTCGCCCCGCAAAGAAAAATAAAATGAAGAGGGTAACGGGAAAACAAAATAACAATCAATAAAAAAACAATGATTATGAAGATCAAAAATCACGTACAACTAATTGGACGTTTAGGTGCAAACCCGGAAGTAAAAGTGTTGGAGAACGGCACTAAAATGGCAAAATTCAACCTCGCCGTTACAGAAACATACGTAACAAAAACAGGCGACAAGGTAAGTGATGTGCAATGGCATTCCATCGTTGCATGGGGCAGTCTTGCCACAATAGCCCAGCGCATCCTGCAAAAAGGAACACAGGTAACAGTGGATGGTAAATTATTCAACCGCTCCTATACCAACAAAGACGGCATTAAACGCTCCACCACCGAGATCGTGGCAAACGAGCTGTTTGTAACACAGCAAAAAGCCGCATAACAATTCAATCAGTAATCAATAAGTAAATAATAACAATCAAAAAAAAGAATCATGAGCACAATTAACCGCGTTCAACTGACAGGAAATCTCGGAAAAGATCCGGAGATCAGAACCTTTGACAAAGGAGGCAAGCTTGCCCGCTTTTCAATGGCAACAAAAGAAGAGTACACCAACCGCAGCGGCGAAAAAACCTCTGACACCCAATGGCACTTCATCTCCGCCTGGGGCAAGGTAGCCGATCGTATCGAAGCCGACTTAAGAAAAGGAAGCTTTGTAAGCATCGAAGGCAGGCTGGTAACCCGCAACTATACCGATAAGGACGGCAACAAAAAATACATCACCGAGGTCGTAGCCAACGATGTGGTGTTGAATGAAAAAGCGTCCTAAGTTCCTCTAACCCGGCAATCCGGCAACAAAGAAGCCTCCCCACAACGGGAGGCTTTTTTTATTTTCTGATCACCTGCCTCTGGATATTAGATATTACATATTGCACCCTTATTTCAACGCATAAGCCGTACTCCTGCCCCCACCTTCTTCTTTCACCAGGATCTTTTTATCAAGCAGATCCTGGATATCACGCAATGCGGTATCAGCAGAGCACTTATTCATTTTTGCCCATTTCGACGTGTTGAGTTTACCCTCGATACCCTCAAAGAGTTTATTGATCATCCGGTGCTGTCGTGCATTTAATTCCAGGGACCGGTGCTTATCCCAAAAAACAGTGCGGTTCAGCACACGTTTTAATTTACGCTCAGCGGCTACAAGGGCACGATCTAAACAGGCAAGATACCATTTGAGCCACTCCGTTACATCCAGATCACCCTTCTGGGTGCTTTCAAGTATTTCATAATATGTTTTACGTTCTAATCGTATCTGCGCCGACAGGCTATAATACCTCCTGCTGTCACCTTCAGATCTTGCCAGCAGCATATCACCCAGCGCACGGGCAATACGACCATTACCATCATCAAATGGGTGCACTGTAACAAACCACAGGTGTGCGATTGCAGAACGCAGCACAGGATCGGTATCATCAGGGGCATTAAACCATTTTAAAAAGCGGCTCATTTCAGCATTTACTCTTTTGGTTGGCGGAGCCTCAAAATGAACTTTCTCCTTTCCCATTGCACCCGACACCACCTGCATAGGACCGCCTTCATCTTTACGCCACGCACCAGTTGTTATGCGATGCATGCCACTGCGCGCCGATGGAAATAAAGCGCTATGCCAGCCAAACATTCTCTCACGGGTTAACTTTTTCTCATAATTACCGGTAGCGTCAAGCATCATTTCAACAACCCCGTCTACTTTCCGGTCAGCCGCCACCATGCCGGCAATATCCATTCCCAAATGCCGCGCAACCGACGACCGCACCTGCGCAGGATCCAGCTTTTCACCTTCAATTTCAGATGTTTTCAGCACATCGAGAGTAACAGCCTGCAACCCTGCCTCATCTTTTGCGGGAAATCCAAGCTGCTCCATCTGGCCCCGTAACTTACCCTGCCTGAAACGCACAGAGGTAAGAGCAGACAATATCTGACCATCTTTCCACGTAAAACGTGGCCAGCGCTTATACTCATGTATATATATTCTCCGCATATATGCGTCAAATATACAATTTATTCGCCGCATTTGCCAATCTATTCACCGCATTTTTGCGGAGATTAGCTTCATTATTCGCCGCACAAAACATACATTTTCTGGATAACGGCCACTCGTGCAACGTGTACGGGTTCGTCAGAGCAAGCGTGATTCTTTGTGCTCTCGTTTTTTAGGAATTAGGTGCGGCCAGGCGGAAAGTAAATACTTCTTCGTTAGCGGATCTTACGCTATTGCAAACTCCTGCCGCGCCTGTGCGCATGCGCGGCGCTAAACCTACGGTTGTGCCCCGCCACGACGCGACGCGGGCCAGGCCTCGCGCAAAGAACATGAACAAGAAAAGCTCCTAGAAATACTGTTAAAACCTCATTGAGAAAGAAACTAATTTAATCTTATAGAAATTGAATGAATTGGTACTAAAAATTGCGACGTAATTAAAGTATTAACAAGAACAATTGAGGTGTTCTTGGAACGGATTTTTTGACCAGATTAGCCTGTGCGTTGATAGGCCCACAGAGGGTCCCGCGCGCGGGCCTTGTCGCCGTGGACGTCAAAGGCCTGGTAGGCCTTTGCGCGAGTTGGTGCGGTAGGTTGGTAGCTAATACCGTCTCCGCCTTCCTCACATGCTCCACTCAAATGTGCCCTAGCACATTTGCTGTGTTTCAAGACAAAAAGAACAATAAAAGATGCTAGAATTAAAGACATATATCGGTAGATATAAAATCCTACGTTGTCCGTGTGATAGCCTTTTCTGCCACACCTACTTGCAGTCTAAGTAGTCTTATCAGCCTGTGCGCGAGATAAGCCGTAAACGCCGCAGGCCCACGTAGCAGCCACTCCTCCCGACAACAAACGCTTACAAACACTTCTATCCGTATGTAAATGCGTAAAAACCGAATAACCTTTCTTACCCTCCCCACCTTTGCATCGTCGATTTGAATGACATGTTCTGAATTCACATTTTAAACCGACAACCCGGTCGCCCCGCAAAGAAAAATAAAATGAAGAGGGTAACGGGAAAACAAAATAACAATCAATAAAAAAACAATGATTATGAAGATCAAAAATCACGTACAACTAATTGGACGTTTAGGTGCAAACCCGGAAGTAAAAGTGTTGGAGAACGGCACTAAAATGGCAAAATTCAACCTCGCCGTTACAGAAACATACGTAACAAAAACAGGCGACAAGGTAAGTGATGTGCAATGGCATTCCATCGTTGCATGGGGCAGTCTTGCCACAATAGCCCAGCGCATCCTGCAAAAAGGAACACAGGTAACAGTGGATGGTAAATTATTCAACCGCTCCTATACCAACAAAGACGGCATTAAACGCTCCACCACCGAGATCGTGGCAAACGAGCTGTTTGTAACACAGCAAAAAGCCGCATAACAATTCAATCAGTAATCAATAAGTAAATAATAACAATCAAAAAAAAGAATCATGAGCACAATTAACCGCGTTCAACTGACAGGAAATCTCGGAAAAGATCCGGAGATCAGAACCTTTGACAAAGGAGGCAAGCTTGCCCGCTTTTCAATGGCAACAAAAGAAGAGTACACCAACCGCAGCGGCGAAAAAACCTCTGACACCCAATGGCACTTCATCTCCGCCTGGGGCAAGGTAGCCGATCGTATCGAAGCCGACTTAAGAAAAGGAAGCTTTGTAAGCATCGAAGGCAGGCTGGTAACCCGCAACTACACCGATAAGGACGGCAATAAAAAATACATCACCGAAGTCGTAGCCAACGATGTGGTGTTGAATGAAAAAGCGTCGTAAGTTCCTCTACCCGGTCATCCGGCAATAAAGAAGCCTCCCCACAACGGGAGGCTTTTTTCATTTCTAATCACCTGACTCTGGATATTAGATATTAGATATTAGTACTTAGAAATTAACCCTCATCATTAAATAAACGATTTCCACCGCTAAATATTTTAACAAAAAAAACTGCTTCCTTCCCGCTAAAGGCTGCTTCCCTCACCCCGGCAGGCTGTTTGCTAAATTGAATTATTTGCGTTATATTAATAGTTAGATTAGTCAAAAATAAAGATCATGCAAAAATACCGTGCAGTTATAATAGATGATGAAGAGGATAGCAGGAGCAATACCCGCAATATGATTGAAAACTATTGCTCTGAGATCGAAATAGTAGGAGAGGCTGACAACGGTCCGGAAGGAAAAAAGAAGATCCAGGACCTTAAGCCACACGTGGTTTTTCTTGATATCAATATGCCCGGTATGAATGGTTTCCAGATGCTGGAAGGGATTTATAACCGTGATTTTTGCGTTATTTTTCTTACTGCCTACAGCGAACACGGCATCACCGCTGTTAAAGCAGGTGCTACTGATTACCTTCTGAAACCACTAATGCTGAGTGAGCTGCAGGGTGCCATCCGCAAAGTGGTTGCCCATTATGAGGGCAAGGGTGTGGGTACGGCCGCCAAGACAGAAGAAAATAAAAATCTGGTCCTCATTAATCATAGCAAAGGTTTTACTCTTGTGGATTTCAAGGATATCATCTGGCTGGAGGCAAGCGACAATTACACTAATTTGTATCTCAGCGGACAAAAAAAGATCATCGCCAGTAAAACACTCAAGGAATTTGAAACTATCCTCCCGGATACCGAATTTTTCCGGGTTCATCGTTCCGCTCTTATCAATATTAAATACGTAAAAGAATATTCAAACCACGAAGGGGGCGAGGTCATCCTCAGCGAAGGCACCCACGTGCAAGTGAGCAAGGCCAGGAACCAGGAATTTGCTGATTTTATCCGCACCCGCTCCGTTTCACCGAAATAGAAATCCACCCGCATCCGTTGTCCGGTTTTTCATCTGACAGGAACACTGATCCGCAAGACTATTGGACGTAAATCTTAATTAAAAAAGGCAGGTAGCTTGAGCAAAAGCTATCCTCACCCGTCAATCGTATATCGTATATCGTAAATCCTTCCGGCTTTTCGTATTTTTACGCATATGGGCATCCGCGAAACCGCTGAAGTAAGATCTTGTCGGGTATTTTTGGTATGGTGAGGTTCACCAGGACATATCTGTTGTTCGCGGTAATGACCGTACTATTCAGCCTGCAGGCTCAGACCCCCTCGTTTAACTTCCAGAAGCTGGGAAGCGAGGAAGGTCTTAACAATGCCAATATCTTTAATATCGAACAGCATCAGAATGGCCTGATGTATTTCACCACCCAGAACGGTATCTATTATTATGATGGATATACGTTTAATAAACTGGACATTGACAGCCTGCAAAGCAATGCATTGCAAACAGTGAAGATCAAAAATGAAGATGAACTTTATCTTTCACTCCGTGACGAAGGCATAGCCACTTTTAATCTCAGGACCGGCGAGTTTGGCCCGGATCTGCGCCTGAGAATTAAAGACAATAACGCCGACAACTTTATCATCACAGAAAAATACGCGTATCTTCTTACATCGGAAGTAAAACTGGTGATCATTGACCTCGCGACAAAAAAAGTGCTTCCCGATACTTTAAAGAACGGCGATCGCACTAATCTTGCCTATTGCCTTTATCAGACAAAAAAAGGAACTGTACTGGTTGGACGGAGCAACGGTTTATATGATGTTACCAACGGGCATCAGAAACGCCTGGAAGTTCTCAATGATCAGCCGGTATTTTCCATCACCCAGGATAAGTCCGGACGACTGATAGCCGGCGGCATCGGAAAGATCTATGTGATTGCGGGTAATAAGATCGAAAAAGAGATAATACCAACTTACGCAGGCACTGGAACAAGTTATGGACTTGAAGGCGAACGCAGGGTCACCAAGCTGCTTGCCGATGATTTTGGGAGGATCTGGTTCACTGCATATCCCGGTGAAAACCTCAACCTCCTGCAAAATAATACGGTGTACGACCTCTTTGCTGTGCTGGATATACCGCCTTCTTTAATTAACTGTATCACAATGGACAGCCACCAGAATATCTGGATCGGCACATTCAGCGACGGCGTTTATTTTATACAAAACACCTTTTTTAATTCTGTGAACTTTACCTACAATAATAAAAGTCTCACCATTAACCAGGTGCACCTTGAGGATAACCTGCTGATTGCTGCCACCAGCAACGGCCTCTACGGTATGAACCTGGCCACGGGTCATACACGCACTCTTTCTCATCCCGACGAAGTTTTCATGGAACCCATATCAGACATTGTTCCATCGCAGGAAACCATCTTTTATGTGAAAAGAAATCAGATGAATGTATCTCCTTCGATCCTGATGGAAGGAAATAATATCTATCGCTTCCGACCTGTCTCGGCAAGACAATTTTATCCGATGGGACAGGACAGAAGTATTATCGCAGACTGGGAAGCCAATATTCTTTTATGCAACCACGACGGAAGTGTTACCCTAGACACCCTGATCTCTTTCACTGATTATCGCATCTCGGTCAATGCCCTGCTCAAGATCGACAGTCTGCTGTATGTAGCTACAAGCAATGGACTCTTTCAATACAATTTTGCAACCAAAAAATATCAGAACCTGGTGCGGGCAGAACTTAACTTTAACATCAATGATCTCAGTCTTATTAACGGACAGCTGTATGCAGCGCACGGTGCAGGCATCACTAATGTGTATACCGGACAACTCATTCAGAATGCGGGCAAATTCCGATTAAGCAGTGTAAAAAAAATACGGCATTTCAGCGACGAGGTTTGGCTGGCCACGCTCGACGGGGTTTTTATATGCGACAATAAACTTAACCTGCTGAAAACGCTTAACAAGTCTAACGGCCTGCTGTCAAATTCCTGCAATGATATTTCCTTCAACGATCAAACGGTTAGTATTGCTACTGCGAGGGGAGTATCAACAACGGATTTCAGGAACATCATTCGTTACAGTTCAAAATTGCGGCCTGTAACTATTAATTATATCAGCAGTGGTGGACAGCGACTACCCACAACCGCCAACTCCTTCAGCCTTGAAGCTTCTCAGGAAGATCTGACCATTTATTTTTACAGTCCGTTCTATAACAGACCCAACAAACAATTCTTCAAGTACCGTCTCGACCGCGCTGACTGGAAATATATGGAGAGCCTCACGCAGTTCAATTTTCCGACCTTAGCAGGGGGATTCCATGAAATAGAGATCTCCGCTTCGGCAGATAATATCGTATGGAGCGACAGTACGATCATCAGCATTTTTAAAGAAGAGAAGCTTTCAGAAAAACCCTCTGTTTACTGGTTTATAACTCTCGGCAGCCTCCTTGTTCTTTCGGCTATCAGCTTTCTCTGGATCCGCAATGTGAAACTAAAAGGTAAACGCCGGCTTGAACAGGAGCAGCAGATCAATCTTTTAAAACACCAGGCCATGAACGCTTTGCTAAGCCCGCACTTTATTTTTAACTCACTTACATCTATTCAGAATTACATCAATACAAATAACAGTCTGCGCGCCAGTGAATACCTGGCAAAATTTTCCAGGCTTATCAGGATGATAATTGAAAAAGCGGCTCAAACACATATTTCATTGCATGACGAACTTGCCCGACTAACCTATTATTTAGAATTAGAAAAAGAAAGGTTTAAGAATAAATTCGATTACGAGATCCACATCGATGAGAATATTAATACACATGAATTGATGATCCCCAATATGATCATCCAGCCACATGTGGAAAATTGTATTCTCCATGGCATTCTTCCCAAACAACAGCATGGTGTACTATCCATCAGCTTCAGAAAGCCTTCTGCGAAAAAGCTGGAGATCAATATCGAGGATAATGGCATCGGGCTCATAAAGGCCGCCGAACATTCGCGGACCGGGCATAAATCTTTAGGTACAAGCACCATCAGGAACATCCTGGAAATTAATTCGAAGCTTAGCGGCAAAAAACAAAAAGTAACAATGACGGATAAATCGACTGCAGATCCCGCAAAAAATGGAACGTTAATCACTATTGAACTTGAACTGTAAAGGGCCGCACATATTTGTTCTCATGTTGGTGATCTCGTCTTTCTTTGCGCGGGCCCAGAAATATAATCTCCTGCCAGACACTATATACCTGTGCACAGGCGATAGTGCTTCCATAGAACTGCGACAGGATCTCAGCTCCAGTCCATCGATCCGCTGGAATACACCGCGGGGAAATATCAGTAATACACGAAAGATCAGGGCGAGAGTTGAAGGCAAATACTTTATCAGGTTAACCCAGGCCAATAATTCCGTGATGGTAGATAGCAGCTACGTAAAATTATACGAACGTCCGGTAAAATTGCTAAAGGATACCACCATCTGCCGCGGACGTTCCGTGGTGCTGGACGCAGCCAACCAGGGAATGCGATATTTGTGGAACACCGGTCAGCACAACCAGAAGATCCGTGTTGACAATGCAGGCCGCTATTGGGTGAAGATCACAAATGGCCGCTGCACAGTGATCGATACGGTAATGGTAAAATTCAACACAGGTTCATCAGTTTCTGTAAGCCATGATTATACTTTTTGTCTCAATGAAGATAATAAAGTGATCACTGCTAAAGCCGGACCCGACGTACAGTTACAATGGAACACCGGGACATCTACCCCTACCCTGCAGGTTATAAAGGAAGGCACCTATATTCTTTCTTCAAGCAGTAAATTTTGCGGTGAACAATTCGATACGGTGAAGGTGAAATTAAAGGCCTGTGACTGTGAAATGCTGATCCCGAATAGCTTTAGTCCCAATGAAGATAACCGCAACGACTATTTTTTCCCTGTAATTGATTGTGAATACACTTATTTCCTGATCACCATAACCGACCGCTGGGGCAATACCGTTTTTTCATCCAACTCCACAACCTCCAGGTGGGATGGCAGGTTTAAAGGAAATCTTTGTACAGAGGACATTTATATTTACAGGATTGAAAGCACCGAAAAAGGAACCGATAAAAAACAGATCCGCACCGGGCATCTATCCCTCTTTCGTTAAGCTGAATAAATAATCGTCTCCGGCACATTGCCCCCTAAATAAAAAGCGCGCTTCACTCATTCGTTTTTATCAATTCTTAAAAAAGCAGAATAATGAAAAAGTGATGCTCCCTTTTAATAAATTTATATGTCGTGCTGCGTTTATCAGTTCATATACAGCTGGTGTTTCTGTTTATGTTCTCCTGTCTTTTTACCCGGGCTCAGGAGAGACAGGGAATTGCGAATAGTAATTATTCGCCAATCAACAGCGCTTTTTTAAATCCATCTTCTACTGCCGATAACCGGACCTATATTCAGATCAACCTGATAGGACTTCAGTCCTATGTTCATTCAAACCTGGCGTACCTGCCCGATTTCAGGTTATGGGATTTTTCATTCGGTAATCCTGTTCGCGATCGCAGCGAAAAGGATAAATATTTTGTCGCGAATGGGGCCGTGCTAGGACCTTCTTTTTTTATAAGCAGGGGAAACCTGGGAGCGGGCTTATATGCGCGCGCGCGTTCGGTAGTAAATGCCAAACGGATCCCTCACCAGATGGTAGGAGTGTTGCTGGGTGAAAATCTGCCGCTCACTGATACTGTGATCCCAACTGTAAGGAATGCCGGAGCTGCAAATATGAACTGGCTCGAGTACGGTGGAAATTTCTCATGGATCATCAGGAAAGACAAATTTAATATGATGACCCTGGGCGCGAATATCAGATACTTAACGGGCATCAACGGAGCGTACGCGCATATTCAGGAACTACGGGGAGGGTTTGAAGAGAAGGCTCTCAGGCTGGATGCTTTTAAAGGAAAGGTCCGGTTTAACGATGCTGCTTTCAATACAGGTAAAGGATATGCGATGGATATCGGCTTTACGTATAAAAAAATGTTGTGGAATATCGACTCTTATCTGGCGCATTCTGTCCGCTCCAATTGCAGGTTCATTGATTATAAGTACAAGCTCGCGTTTTCACTCCGTGATCTTGGTTACATAAATTTTCGGAAAAACACATACACTGCCGACTACGATGACAAAGGTTATTTTTATATGGACCCTACTGATCTCACGCACAGGAGTTCGGGCAGACTGCGTCTTAATAAAGAATATGAGCACGGCCCTTTTACAATGATGATGCCGGCCTCATTTTCAGCTCAATTCGATTATAATTTTGAAAATTATATTTACCTCAATGCGATGCTGGTAAAGAACCTTGTACCATTAGGTGTAATTGGTGTCCAGTCGCCGGACCTGCTTGCCATCACTCCGCGTTTTGAAATAAAAAACCTTGAAGTGGCTCTTCCTTTTATCTTGCAACGATTCTACCAGCCTCAGCTTGGTTTTGCACTACGTATCAGGACCCTTGTGCTCGGCGTTGATAATATTGCGCCTCTTATCGTGAGAAGGGACACATACACCATGGGTGTTTATTTTAACCTGGGGATCTCAATTTTTAAAAATCCAAAATGCAAATCGCGCACCGGTAATGTTGATGACTGCAGGGGAGGTTTACGGCGTGGCACTAACAGCTCGAGGGGAGTGTTCTGGAAACGGATGTTCAAAAGAAATAAAACCTACTCCAGATAATGCACTAGCGGAGTCGCGCACAGCTTCACATTAAAAATTGAATTAGTGTTCAGGTGGACAAAAAGTACTACTTTTAATTCTACACACCCAAAGAATTCACAAACATGAAACAAAGTATTCTGATTTGCATGATGATGTTTGCTGGCTATCATTGTTATTCACAAAACCTGGTGATCAATGGTAGCTTTGAACAGTTTACCAAATGTCCGACCAATGTGGCACAAATTTCCAATGCAACAGGCTGGTCCAGACCATCCGATGGCAGTCCGGATTATTTTAACAGCTGCATTGGAGGGGGTGGAATAGTTGGAGTTCCACAGAATTACTGGGGGAGACAGGTTCCAAAAACCGGTAACGCTTATGTCGGTTTAACCCTTATAAATACCGACACTCCCAGTTTCAGGGAATACGTACAGGGTAGTATCTCTGCACCTCTTGTGGCCAATAATACCTACCTGTTCCAGATGTATATGAATTGTGCAGACTTTTCTAACAAAGCCACAGATGCTATCGGGGTTTATTTTAGCAGCAGCATCACCACTGGCATCGCTGGTATGGGTCCCCTTCCATTTCCGATGGTGCCACAAATTGTAAACAGCAATTCTAATTATATTTCCGACACCAGTAATTGGGTTTTGTTCTCGGCGCTTTACAAGGCAGGAGGAGGTGAGCAGTTTTTTATTATTGGTAATTTTAAAGATGATTTCAACACCTCAACTATTATCAGCAACACTTCGTCAGATCAAAGCGATGGTTATATCTATATTGATGATGTGTCGTTCAGTGACGTTACCGGGATCGAAGAGAACTTCGCAGAAGACAATGTGCAGATAAGTCCTAATCCATTCTCCGGACATCTTTCAATAAGTAGCGCTGGAGACAACAGGTATGTTTTAAAGATTTACGACGTGAACAATCACATTGTTTTTGATGAAGCTGTTGACCCCGGTAAGCGCGTTTCTACAGATCAGCTTTCAAGTGGGTTGTATTTCTACGAACTGCTAAATGAACAAAGAAGACAGGTTAAGTCAGGAAAAATATTTAAGAAGGAATAGAAAGCTCCCGTGCAAGGACAAACCTGGAAAGGAAATAGTCTTACTTTGTTATAGACCTCTTCATCAAAATGGATGTTATAAAAGCACCACCTAGTCCGATAAGCATAAAGGAAAATAACTTGCCTGTTGTAGCTTTAAAAGCCGCACCTTTCGAATCCCTTATTTGTTCTTCGATCACCTTATTATAGTTTTCAGGTTTTGTCGGAGTCCGCGTTTTGAGGAAATCTAAAAATTGCTCGCTGTTGTAATATTGTTCTGCGAGCGCCGCCCCATGATATTTATATTCAAAATAATGATAAACGCTGGTGATAATTGCACTAACGGCAAAAACTGTAAGAGCGATGCGCATGGCCTCTCTGCCTGAAATAATACCTCCGTAATCGCGATCACGAACATCCTTTATAGCTAAATAATAAAAAGGAATGATAAGGAATACCCCGGTGATAGTAGAATAATAATAGCCGAATTTCGTCAGTGAATATCCTCCAAATAAAATGGCAAGGCGAAAGAGGATCAACAGCAGGCAATAGCCCAGGGCATACAGTAATGCTTTTTTATTCATCAACCGTTCATGCTAACGAGAAATTCCTCATTGGTCTGGCTCCGGCGTAAACGCTCAAGCAAAAACTCCATCGCTTCCTGGGGATTCATGTCACCAAGGTGCTTGCGCAGGATCCATAAACGACTCAACGATTCTTTGTCAAGCAACAGGTCGTCGCGACGGGTAGAAGAAGCCAGCAGATCAATAGCCGGATAGATCCTTCGATTCGACAATTTCCTGTCAAGCTGCAATTCCATATTACCGGTACCTTTAAATTCTTCAAAGATTACTTCGTCCATCTTAGAACCGGTTTCAGTTAATGCAGTGGCAAGAATTGTAAGCGATCCGCCATTCTCAACTTTACGTGCTGCTCCGAAAAAGCGTTTTGGTTTATGTAATGCATTTGCATCCACACCACCGGTCAACACTTTACCGCTTGCAGGTGAAACCGTGTTATAAGCACGGGCAAGGCGGGTAATGCTATCCAGAAGAATAACCACATCATGTCCGCATTCCACCATACGTTTTGATTTTTCAAGAACGATGTTGGCGATCTTCACGTGTTTTTCTGCAGGCTCATCAAACGTACTTGAAATAACTTCTGCTTTCACGCTCCGTGCCATGTCAGTTACCTCCTCAGGACGTTCATCAATAAGAAGGATGATAAGATAGATTTCAGGATGGTTATAAGCGATAGCATTTGCTACGTCTTTTAATAAAACTGTTTTACCTGTCTTTGGCTGCGCCACGATCAATCCACGCTGACCTTTTCCGATAGGCGCAAAAAGATCCATTACACGGGTACTCATATTTTCCTGCGGATGCCCGGTGAGTTTTATCTTCTCATACGGAAATAGTGGCGTTAGATAATCAAAGATGACGCGGTCACGAACAAACGACGGATCACGCCCGTTGATCTGGTCTACTTTAATTAACGGGAAATATTTTTCTCCTTCTTTCGGAGGACGTACGCCGCCTTTAACAACGTCACCCGGCTTTAAGCCGAATAACTTGATCTGGGATTGCGACACATAAACGTCGTCGGGAGAATTTAAGTAATCGTAATCTGAGCTTCTCAAAAAACCATAACCATCAGGCATGATCTCAAGCACCCCCGTTACAAAAACGATATTGTCGAAATTATAAAATACTTTTTCCTGTTTCTTTTGTGGTTCCTGGGGTTCCGGTTCTTCCTTAGGCATTTCGGGAGAACCATATGATGGCTCTTCGGTGGCTGTTGATTCAGTTTCTGTTTCTGCTTCAGCTGGTTTTTCTTCCTGCTTTACTTCTGCAACCGGCATTTCCTGCTCTTCTTCCTGTGGTGTTGTAACTGTTTCGCGGAAGCTGTCATCAGGGATCGGATCTAATTTTACTTTTCTTGGCCTCTTCTCTCTCTGTTCTTTTTGTTCCCGTTGATCGCGTTGTTCGCGGGCTGGTCTTTGTTCTCTTTCACGCTTGGAAAATCTGGATACCACCTCGCGGGCAAAATCATTGTTCTCGCTTTGCGCATCCATGATCTTCAGTATGAGCTCGGGCTTGGCCAGACCTTTATTGTCGATCGAAAACGCTTTCGCAATTTCTTTTAATTCGGGTAGGGGTCTACCGCTTAAATCCATAACTTCAAACATAGGGAAAGAAAAATTTTATAAAAACAGATTGGACTTTTTGATTGATTGTTTCGAGGTTACAAGAACATGCAACCCTGCTAATACCTTACAATATTAATGAAAATGTTCCAAACTAAAAAAAAAATCACCAATAAGGTGGAAATACCCATCCTGGCAGTAAATCATGCAAGAACCGTCAGAAATCAGATCATTGCACAGGTCACTCCGCCCATTAATGCGAGGCTTAATGTCCAGTATCCTGCGTTGATAAAAATGTATTTTGCCCCTTTGGCCTCATACAGTGCGTTTGTGGCAATTATGGGCAGCACAAGTGTGATACCTGCGATTGTTCCGTGGAAAGCTCCATGTTTAAAGGTGCGGTAACTGGTTCCATACCTGCTCATGAATTCCTTAAACATCGTTGCAGAAGGTCCGTTAGGATCGGCGGAGTCCGGCTGCGACGTAAGGATCCCCATCACTGCAAACTGGTGGATAACCAGGCTCTGGATGGCAAAAGCCACAAAAAAAGCGCAGACAGCAGTCAACGTAAACATTAAGGGCAGGTTCGCATTTTTTATTTTTTCATCCGTGATGCCGCTGGCCGCGATCCATGCTTTACCAAATCCTATTTTCGGATTGTACCAGATCATTCCCAGTGCGAGAGGAATAATAGTTGAGATTACTAATGCCCAGACGTTTACATTCATGAGTTTGGATTTTTATCAAATCTAACCTTTTAAATAAAACAAAAAAAAATCCCCGTTTTCAGCGGGGATTAACTTTCTGTTAAGTTTCGAAATTATTGTTCCAGGAATTTATTGAATTCGTCGGTGGTACCGCTGAACGCAAACACTTCGCTTACCTGGTAATAGTTGGATTTATCCACACAATGATCGTAAGCGTATTTAGCATACGTCAGTTTTTCGTCATCCATGGAAAACAATTTGCAGATCTCTTTTACCTGGCTGATGGTGAGGCAGGCGTTCTTTGTAGCCACTTTTGCAGTGCTCATTTTAGTATCTGAAAACGGCTTGGACTCCACCGATTTTTTCATGCTGGCGAAGCTGGACGGAGACATTGCACCGCTACAGCCCGTAGCTGCAGGAGCTGAATTCACAACCGGCTCAGAAGCCACAGTATTATTATCAGAGATATTACCAGTAGAAGAACTTCTTGTAGTAGTAACTGTGGTAGAAGAAGTACTGCTCATCTGAACAGCACCTGCATTATCCATACCGGCCACATTCATGGTGATGCCAACTCCGGCTGCATTCATGTTAACGGCAACATTGTCGTTAGTAGTTGTGCCACGCGTAGTGGTAGTGGTACTGCTCGTCACAGTAGTGTTTCCGGTTTGTGTAGCCTGTGTGGACGAAACCTCGGAAGATGAAGCTGCAGGTGCAGGATTTTCAACGCTGTGATAAGGTACTGTTGCAACTCCTGCAGTTGGTTCATCGCTGATTGGTGTCTGCCCGAAATAGGTGAGTTTAACCTGTTTCTTTGCGTCCTTTTTAATGCGGACAGTATGCTCAAAACCTGCTTCCAATGGCATGTTCTTCTTTAATTCAGGGAGTGCCCTGTTTTCGAAAACAACACGCAGGCTGATGTTAGGTGAGATTCCGGTGATCTTTACGTTTGTTTCAGGTTTATCGTTCTGGCGGATCCCATTCACATAAGCATAGAACGGATCTCCCGCCTCTGAGAAAACAATAAGGTTTACCTTGCTTTGTGCGAACATTAATGCGCTGAAGAATACAGCGGCGAATAACAGTAGATTTTTTTTCATGTTTTTGATTTTGTTTGTGTCTTTTACAATTTCCAAGTAGTGTGCCGGAAAATTAATGCGAAAGTTAACAGATGTTAAACATATTTTTCCCCTTTTTTCACCTTTACATCGTTAACAAAGTTGCGGATTTGCTGTTCGTCCTGTTTTTTGCAGATCATCAGCACGCCTTCGCTTTCAACCACGATATAGTTCTCCAGCCCCTGCATCACCACCAGCTTATCGTTGGGTACCTGAACGATACAGCCATTACAATCATATGTAAGAATATTCTTTCCAACAATGGCATTGGTATTCTCGTCCTTCTGAATATGGCTGAATAAACTTCCCCATGTGCCCAGGTCGCTCCAGCCGATAATGCTCGAGCGTACGTATACGTTCTCTGCCTTTTCCATCACACTGTAATCGATAGAAATATTTTTGCAGGTGGTATAAGCACGTTTTACAAACTCCTGCTCCCGTGGCGTATTATAAAAGTCCCATCCTTCTTTAAAAAGATTAGAGAGTTCAGGATCGTGTTTTTCAAGCGCTGCCAGAATACTTTTAGTGCTCCAGATAAAAATACCTGAGTTCCATAAAAAGTCACCGCTGTCCATAAAAAACTTCGCCATATCGTGGTCAGGCTTTTCAGTGAAGGTCTTTACCTTATGAATGCGCTTATCTTTTTCCTCGACATTGCTTTTGATGAACTGGATATAACCGTAACCAGTGTCCGGCCGTGTAGGCTTTATACCAAGAGTGATCAGGCAATTCTGCGCCTCAGCTTTTTCGAAGCACGAACGTATCGCTTTTGCAAAGATCTCTTCTTTCTTCACCAGGTGATCACTTGGTGCTACAACAGTGATAGCCTTTGGATCACGTTTGTGGATCTTATACGTAGCATATGCTATGCACGGAGCGGTATTTTTGCGTGCGGTCTCGCACAAAATATTTTCAGGGAGAAGGTCCGGCAACTGTGATCTTACAAGATCTTCATAACTGTTGCTGGTAACAACAAAAATATTTTCATTGGGACAAACTTTCGACATACGATGATAAGTCTGCTGCAGTAGGGTTTGTCCTGTTCCTAAGATATCGAGAAATTGTTTTGGTTGCTGCGTGGTGCTCATCGGCCAAAATCGAGTTCCAACACCTCCCGCCATTATTATTGCATAGTGATGCTTCATAAAATAATACGGCGTAAAAATAACAAAAATTATGCGGGCAGGACGTTAAGCTTTGACTATAAAATCATTATGTGGAATTAAAGTGGTATATTTGCCGGCTAAAACAGAATTATCTCGCCCCTTTGTCGGCATGAAGCATTAAAGCGGGGTATTTTGCTTTAATGTTTTAATCTAAAAAAATAAAAATGACTTTTCAAGAATTGGGTCTTAACAGCGACCTTTTAAAAGCTGTGACCGATCTGGGTTTTGCGACAGCTACGCCCATTCAGCAACAAACCATCCCGTTATTGTCAAAAAATCACACCGACCTTGTAGCGTTAGCGCAAACAGGGACCGGTAAAACAGCTGCATTCGGCCTGCCTATGCTAAGCTCAATTGACCTCAATGACCGCACGGTACAGGCACTAATCCTTGCCCCTACCCGCGAGCTTTGTGTTCAGATCACCAACGACGTAAAGAGTTACAGCAAATACCTAAGGAATTTCGCGGTAACTGCTATCTATGGTGGCGCACGTATCGATGGGCAGATAAAAGATATTAAACGTGGTGTGCAGGTTGTGGTGGCAACACCTGGCCGTCTGATCGATATGATCGAGCGTCGCGTTATCAACCTTAACACAGTGAAATTTGTGATCCTTGATGAAGCTGACGAAATGCTGAACATGGGTTTTAAAGATGACCTGGATATTATCTTAAAAGAAACACCTTCTACCAAAAGCACCTGGTTATTCAGCGCTACAATGCCGAAAGAAGTTGAACGCATTGCGCGCAACTACATGACCAATCCTAAAGAGATCAGCACCGGAAAAAAGAACGAAGGCGCAGATAACCTGGAGCATATATATTACCTGGTTCAGTCCCGTGACCGTTACCTTGCATTAAAACGTATTGCTGATTATTATCCGGAGATCTTCGGAATTGTATTCTGCCGTACAAAAGCAGAAACACAGGAAGTTGCCGATTCACTGATAAAGGATGGATACAGTGCAGATGCCCTGCATGGTGATCTTTCACAAAGTCAGCGTGACTTCGTAATGCGCAGGTTCCGCAGCCGCACACTTCAGATGCTGGTAGCTACCGACGTTGCCGCAAGGGGTATTGATGTGAACGACGTTACACACGTTATTAATTATAATTTACCTGAGGACGTTGAGAACTATACTCACCGTACCGGAAGGACTGCCCGTGCCGGAAAATCGGGGATCGCGATTGCGATCATTACACCGAAAGACCAGGGTAAGATTAAAGATATTGAGCGGATCATTAAAAAGAAGTTCGAGCGTAAGAATGTGCCAAACGGCCTTGAAGTTTGCGAAAAACAACTTTTTAATCTTGTGCATAAGCTTCATAATGTTGAAGTGAAGGACGAAGAGATCGAATCTTTTTTACCGGCTATTTACGATGAATTAAAGGACCTTAATAAAGAGGAACTGATCAAACGTTTTATAAGCGAAGAATTTAACCGTTTCCACGAATATTACCAGAACGCGCCAGATCTCAATATCACAAAAGGCGCTGTTGACGGGGCTTTTGGAAGTCATCGTACCAGCAGGTTATTTGTGAACATGGGCCAGCTCGACGGATTTAATATTCATAGCCTTAAGGAATTTTTAGCTGAATCGGTTAAACTTCATCAGCGTATGGTGTTTAATATTGATGTAAAAAGCAGCTTCTCCTTCTTTGAAACCGAAAGCAAATTTGTAGACAATTTCCTGGCTCTCAATTCATCAGATGTTGAGTTTAATAATCGCAAGATCCAGATCGAAGTAAGCAACAAACGCATGAAAGAAGGCGGAGGTGGCGGAGAACGTCGTGGTGGCGGAGGAGGAAACTTCGAACGCAAAGGCGGCGGAGGAAAAGGCGGCGACAGGCGCGATGGCCAACGCTCACGCAAACCGGGTAGTTTCAGCTCCGATCGTGGTGGTGACCGCGGAGGCTACAAAGGAGGCGACAAGAAAAAATCATTCGGCAAAAGCAGGTTCTAAACGGTTTCTGGTTTCGGGTTTCGGGTTTCGGGTTAAAACCCGGATCTGGGAAACCGTATAGGCACGTAGAACAAGAAACCCGAAACAAGAAACTCGAAACAATAAAATGGTAAATTTGCAAGCTTAAAAATTAGATATGCCAGTTCTCTCAAATAAAGCAGCCACAATGCCTGCCTCGCCTATCCGCAAACTTGTCCCATTTGCAGAAGCGGCTAAGAAAAAAGGAGTAAAGATCTATCATCTTAATATTGGTCAGCCTGATATTGAAACACCTGCATCTTTTCTCGATGCAGTTAGAAATGCACCTCTCAAAATAGTTGAGTACAGTCATAGCGCAGGTAATGAAAGTTACCGCAAAAAGCTGTGCAACTATTACAAGGAATACAATATCAATATCGATCACAACGAGGTAATTATCACCTGCGGAGGAAGCGAAGCTATTGAGATCGCTCTTCTTACCTGTTTTAATCCCGGTGACGAACTTATTATCCCTGAACCGTTCTACGCAAATTATAATGGTTTCAGCAAAGCAGCCGATGTAATTGTAAAACCGGTCAGAAGTTATATCGAAACCGGCTTTGCACTTCCACCAATTTCAGAATTTGAAAAAGCCATAACGCCAAAAACCAAGGGCATTATGATCTGTAATCCTGGTAATCCAACAGGATATCTTTATACAAAAGCGGAACTTGAAGCTTTAAGGGACCTGGTAAAAAAACACGACCTGTTCCTTTTAAGCGACGAAGTATACCGTGAATTTTCTTATGACGGAAAAGAATACATCAGCGTGATGCATCTTTCAGGCATTGAAAACAACGTGATCCTGCTCGACTCCATCAGTAAACGGTATAGCGCCTGTGGTGCACGTATCGGCGCAATGATCAGCAAGAATAAGGAAATAATGGGAGCGGCATTAAAGTTCGCCCAGGCACGTTTAAGTCCTCCAAGTTATGGACAGATCGGCGCTGAAGCTGCTTTGGACACACCACGCTCTTATTTTGAAGAAGTTAAAAAGGAGTACGTTGGAAGACGTGATTTCCTTATCGAATCCTTAAATAAAATTGAAGGTGTATTTTGTCCTACACCTAGTGGCGCTTTTTATTGTATAGCAAGACTGCCAATTGATAATGCCGACAAATTCTGTCAGTGGTTACTCGAAGACTTCAGTTTTAACTCGCAGACAGTTATGCTGGCACCTGCTACCGGCTTTTATTCAACACCTGGCGCCGGAACCGATGAAGTTCGCCTGGCCTATGTACTTAACCGTAACGACCTGAAGAACGCAATGGAATGTCTCGACCTTGCTTTGAAACAATATCCGGGAAGAAAAAAAAGATAATGAGAATTATTTTTCTCTATATACTTCCATTTTTACTGCTGGCGTGTGCTGAAGAAGCTGCTCCTCCTGCAAAAAAAGAAGCGGGTTTAACTCCTAACCAGGAAAAGACCAAGGCTGCACTGCACCCACCTGTAGCTAAAACATTCGACAATAACTTACAGAGGTTTGATAATAAGCCCGGCGTGGTTGGTGTATTTGAAATTGGCCAGATGCTGGCCCTGACTATCCTTGATTCTGCTTCAATGGAAATGGTGGCTGAAAAGTCTGCAAAAGCGTACGACCTGCTTGAAAAAGATATTCAGCTAACAGGAGCAGAGCCCGATGGCCCTCCGGGACAGATCAGCTACAACAACAATCCCCGCAACTTTAAATTTGAATGTCTTCTGCTGATTAAGAAGATGCCCGAGAAGAAACCGGTTCACAGTAAGATCGTAGTGCTGGAGGCTTCTCATATGCTGGTTTACAATCATTACGGGGCCTACCAGGATCTTTATAAATCCTACGCCGCTATCCGCAAGATCTGCTCAGAAAAAGATTTTGCGCAATCTGCACCGGTGCGCGAATTTTATATGAACGATCCCACCGTGGTGAAAGATCAGGCCAAATGGCTGACTCGGATCCTCCTGCCAGTGCGGGCAAAAAAGCAATAGAGATTTTTAACCTTTTTCCGTAACAGATTTTTCGCAAATTTAACTTGTGAAGAATTACCTGTCAAAATCCCTCTTCAGTGCATCATTGTATCCATTGCTCTTTCTTGCAGTGATCTGGTTCGTTTTCCTGCTACAAAATATTTCGGACTATAATTTCTATAACTGGGGCATCTCCGCCAGGCAGGCAGACGGTATTCCAGGCATTCTAACTTCTGTATTTATTCATGGGGATCTCGGGCATATTGCATCCAATTCAATTCCCCTGCTTGTTCTTGGAATGATGTTGTTTCACTTCTACAGGAAGATCGCCAAACCAACTTTCCTTTGGATCTGGATCATTAGCGGTGTTTGGTTGTGGGTTGGCGGACGTAACAACGACCTGCATCCCATCAGGCATATCGGAGCAAGCACACTTATATACGGCCTCGCTACATTTCTTTTTTTCAGCGGGGTTTTCAGGCGACACCTGCGCCTGATGGCCTTATCCGCGCTGGTCGTTTTTTTGTATGGAAGTATTATGTGGGGCATCTTTCCGCTTAAGGCAGAGATCAGCTGGGAAGGCCATCTGTTCGGAGCGATATCCGGAGTGCTGGTCGCTTTTAATTACCGCAGGGAAGGTCCGCAGCGCCATGTTTATGAATGGGAAGATGAAGATGACGGACAGGAGGTGCCTGAAGACCCCGCGCTTCAGCCCGGGGAAGAACAAAATAACGATCTCCTGATTACATACTCGTTTAAACCCAAAGATCAGAATACACCTCCTGCCCGGGAGTAGTGATCATAAGTTGAGAGTTTCAATTTTTTTAAAAGCCGTGGGTAGTTTATTGATAATGTCGGTGGCTAGAATGCTTTCAACACTTTTTTCTTCCAGCAGCAGGTCAGCCGCGAATCCATGAACAAAAGTTCCAATGATGGCAGACTGTGGGGCAGAATATCCTCTTGCCATTAATCCCAGCAGTATCCCCGTAAGTAAATCACCGCTCCCACCCTTTGCCAGTCCTGGATTTCCGCTTGAATTAAAAAATGTATTTCCGTCCGGCATCGCAATGGCGGAGAAGGCCCCTTTCAGGATCACTATACAGTTATATCGTTGCGAAAAATGTTTTAGTGCCTTCAGGCGATCTTCATCATCGTTGTGTTTTTGTGTGAGCCGTTCAAACTCTTTTGGATGCGGGGTAAGAATAGTTCCTGCAGGTAAAAAGTCAAGCCACGTTTTATTTTCCGCAAGGATGTTAAGACCATCAGCGTCAATAACTAATTTTCCGGCATAATACTGCAATATCTTTTTCAGCACCTTCTGCGTTTCATCATGCAGGCCTGCACCAGGACCAAAACCAATGGCGTTGTAGTTTTCTGGAGATGGTATCTCAGAAATAAAATCTTTTTCTGCATCTGCACTGCTCATTGCTTCCGGGTAAGAATTCAACAGAGCATTCACAGTGTCCTGTGTTGAGTGCACTGTTAACAATCCCGGTCCGCTCCGCAGACAGGCGGCTGCGCTCATCACAGCCGCACCACTTTTACCTTTGCTACCGGCCAGCAATAAAGCATGTCCATAAGTACCTTTATGCGAAAAGCGATGCCGGGGCTTTAATAACGCGGCCACATCGGCAAGTGTTACATAAAAATGATCCGTATTTACAAGTTCCAATGATCGTGGCATCAATCCTATATCGAGGATCTCAAATTCAGGTACAAATTCACCATTGCCTGGTAACAGAAATCCAAGTTTTGGGACCTGGAAGGTGAGAGTGAGGGCAGCACGAATGGCTTTTTCAGTTTTCGTTCCGTTTATCAGCAATCCGCTTGGAACATCGATGCTTATGACCTGCTGAAAAGACGCATTAATAAAATCTATCACAGCTGCCAGTAATCCCGAAACAGGTTTGTTTATGCCGGTTCCCAGCAACGCGTCCACGATCACAGCATTTTCAAAACGGGGAAGCGTTTGAAGTTCGTCCTCATTTTTTATTTCTGTAATTGCACCACGATTTAATTTCAGAAGTCTATCGTAATTCACCTGGGCATCGGGTGAAAAATTTTCGCTGTGATGAATTATTACTGTTGTCACATCGAAGCCGGTGAGCAGGAACATCCGGGCTATTGCGAGTCCGTCGCCTCCATTGTTTCCTTTGCCACAAAACACAACAAGCTTCTTTTCAGGCTCAACGAGTTTTAAAATACGTTCATAGCAGGCATTAGCGGCACGCTCCATCAGATCGAGAGAACTGACAGGTTCGTTCTGTATTGTAAATGAATCACAGGCCCTGATCTGCTCTGCTGAAAGGATCTTCATATTTAGTTTTTAGTTGTGACCACAATCATCACATTTGTCGCTTTTCTTTGCTTTCCTGCTGAAACGATACACAAGGTACACAACCGCTAAACCCAGAAGAACATATACAAGGATTTCCTGTGTCATTTTGCTGATATTACCGGTAAAATAACGGAAGAAGGGTTTGATGCATCGTGCAGCACCCTGACATCGCAAGGCACAAAATCCTTATCAGCGCATTGATAGATATTTACAAACTGCTGCGGGTTACGGTCAAATAAAGGGAACCACGAACTCTGTACCTGAACCATCAGCCTGTGACCCTTTTTAAAAGTATGCGCCACATCGGGTAGTTCAAACTTTACCTGTTCTACTTTGCCAGGTGCGAAAGCTACAGGTTTTTCAAAACTCTTCCGGTAACGCCCACGCATGATCTCCCCTCTCACCAGCATCTGGTAGCCTGCCATTTCAGCTTCCTGCTTAACTCCCTTACAGCAATCTGCCGAATCATATTTAAAATCATCAGGAAATACATCAATGATCTTCACCACAAAATCAGCATCAGTAGTACTTAAAATCACTTTAAGATCGGCAGTAACAATTCCTGCAAGAGTAAGATCATTCTCGAGAATATCCGTAGAAAATACCAGCACATCGGGACGGCGTGCAGCAAATCGCTGATCATCGTCCATATACTCCCGCGTGCGACCGGAATGCACTTCTGCTGTGTAAGGCACAGGTTTCAAAGGATCGCTTCTGTAGGATGAGAATGCATTTGCAGCTTCAGGTTTCGAGAAATTCAATTTTTGACCTGATTGAAAATAGAGGGTCTTATTATCCACATTAGCAGGTGGCCACTGTGTAAATTCTCTCCACTTGTTTTCTCCGCTGAAAAAAACGGTGGCTTCTGCAATATTTTTATCAGAGCCCTGCGACAGGAGGTGATGATTAAAAAAAGGAATTTCAATTTCCTGCTGGTAATACAGAGAGGTTTTATCGCCGAATCTTACATTGCCAAGATATGAACCCTCTGCCCTGTGCCAGCCTCCATGAAACCAGGGTCCCATTACGAGACGGTTGCTGATGCCCGGGTTTTGTTTTTCAATTGCTTTATATAAATTCCATGCACCGTAACAATCCTCGGCGTCAAATGTTCCGCCTACCACCAGCATGGAGGACCTGATATTCTTACAGGCTCTTCGCGCATCACGTGCCTTCCACCAGTCATCATAATCGGGATGCTGCATCAGTTCGTGCCAGAAAGGAACGCTGTCTCCTATCAGCTTATTGTAATTTTTAAGTGCGCCCTGTTTAAGATGAAAATTATAATGGTCCTTTTCCGGAAAATTAAAACCTGCCGCATTTTGAGTGGTTAGACCAGTCCTGATCTTCCCGAATGAATAATAAAAACCAAAAGCATCGTTTAATGCAAACGCGCCGTTGTGATGAAAATCATCTCCCATGAACCAGTCGGTAACAGGTGCCTGGGGGCTCACCGCTTTAATTGCAGGATGCCCGCTGAGCGCAGCCATTGTGGCATAAAACCCGGGATACGAAATTCCGAAAACCCCGACCCTCCCGTTATTGCCACCCACATTTTTTATAAGCCAGTCTACAGCATCGTAAGTATCACTTGCTTCATCAGTTTCATTACCTTTTTTCGCAGCGTTAAATGGACGCACGTCCATAAATTCACCTTCACTCATGTAACGTCCGCGGACATCCTGCATTACAATAATGTAATTTAAACGGATGTAATTGTTCCAGTGTGTGGTATATAATCTTGGAGAAAAAGCGTTTGCACCATAGGGAGCACAGGAATAAGGTGTGCGCACCATCAGTATGGGATGTTTTTGAACCGAATCCTTGGGGGCGTAAATAGTTGTGAAAAGCTTCTTTCCGTCCCGCATAGCGATCATTACTTCACGCTTGGAATAGAATTTTTTCAGGTAAACAGTGTCTATTTGTACCTGGGCGCTGAAAAAGAGCGTCCCGAACATGAAAAAACACAGTAAAATCGGCTTAAAAAATGACTTCATACCGGGCTAAATTACGGCTTTTTGATTAACAGCTGGCAGTTAAAAACATTGATTAACAGCAGTCCGGCCCCACAGTGTTTCCCTCTATATTTAAAGATCATGAGCGCGGAAAAAAGGAACAAATTCAGGGAGACAGGAGAGGTGGCAACTACTGCAGAGGTGGAAGAATACGATGTTGCCAAAAACGATATAGCAGACTTTGGAACTAAAAAAAAATACGAAAGAAAGAACCGTGTAAAAACACCACCTTCCAATGAACCGGTTAAAGCGCCGCCTGTTCAGACCGAAAAAACAAAAGCCCCTGGTAAGCTGGCAAGAGCCATTGCCATATACAGGGATGAACGCACGCAAAAGATCACAGGATTACTCCTGGTTTTATTTTCCGCCTATCTTTTTATAGCCCTCATCTCCTATTTTTTCACCTGGCAAACCGACCAGGATAAAGTCCTTGGCAGTGCATACGATCTTTTTCTGCCGGAAACAAAGATCAGCAACTGGCTCGGCAAGCTGGGAGCACTTGTTTCACATTTCTTCATGTACAAAGCTTTTGGCGCCGGTTCTTTTATTCTTGTTCCTGTTCTTATGCTTTACGGACTTCAGAAAGTGGTACAGCGAAAATTCATTAAGGTTTCCTCATTCAATTCCAAGTGGCTTTTCATAATGGTCTGGTCCTCGCTGCTGTTATCCTACATTTTCAGCGAAAGCCATTTTTACCTGGGAGGAGGTTTCGGGTATTTTATGAATGGCTGGATCGCTAACTATGTTGGCAGCATCGGTCTTATAGCCCTTCTCGCTTTCTCATTCCTCACATTTCTCGTATTAAGTATCAATCTCTCGTTCAAATTACCAGAACGAACAGAAAAAGAGATCAGTGAAATAAGCGATGAGATCCGCTCTGCATTCGAGGCTGCGCCAGTTAAAGAAAACAACAGGTCTTTCAACGAATTAAAAGAAACTTCTTTAACCGAGGAAGAAGAAGCCGCCCTGCTGAACTTTGAAGTGTTTAGCAAGAAAGAGGAGCAGCCAGTTAATAAAGAGCCGGAACTTGAAATACAATCAACAATAGAAGAGCCGCCGGCACCTGCAGAACAACTTATGCCCAACCAGTTTGGTCTCGACACCAATCTTCCGGCTGAAGAATTTATGCCACATCGTGAACCGGAGCTTGAGATTGCAGCGCCTCCTGTAGAATCACCGCGAATAGAGGATGAGAACAAGGCCGCGAAACTTGTTGAAGAATTCGGAGAATACGATCCCACACTCGATCTCGGCTCTTATAAATTTCCGACGTTCGATCTTTTAAATGATTATGGTCATATACAAAGCAAGGTCAACCAGGAAGAGCTGATAGCGAATAAGAACAGGATCCTTTCTACGCTTAAAAATTATGGCATCGAGATCGACAAGATCATGGCCACTGTGGGTCCTACAGTAACGCTGTACGAAATTGTACCTGCCGCCGGCGTGCGCATCAGCAAGATCAAGAACCTGGAAGACGATATTGCGTTAAGCCTTGCTGCTCTGGGCATCCGCATCATCGCCCCTATTCCCGGAAAAGGTACGATTGGGATCGAAGTTCCAAACCAGACACCGGAAATGGTGCCAATGAAAAATATTCTGGCCTCAGAAAAATTCAATAACTCGCAGTTTGAGCTTCCTATCGCTTTAGGAAAAACAATCAGCAATGAGATCTTTATTGCCGACCTCGCTAAAATGCCTCACCTTCTTATGGCCGGTGCAACGGGGCAGGGTAAATCCGTTGGATTAAACGCTGTGCTTGTTTCTCTTCTTTACAAAAAGCATCCTTCACAGGTAAAATTTGTACTGGTGGATCCTAAAAAAGTAGAGCTTACTCTTTTTAATAAGATCGAAAGACATTTCCTGGCCAAGCTGCCGAATTCAGAAGACGCCATTATTACAGATAATACAAAGGTCATTCACACGCTCAATTCACTCTGTATTGAAATGGATAACCGTTACGCCTTGCTGCAGGACGCACAGGTTCGTAATATCAAAGAATACAATACCAAGTTCACCCAGCGAAAACTTAACCCCAACGACGGACATAAGTTCCTTCCTTATATTGTGCTGGTAGTGGATGAGTTTGCAGATCTTATTATGACTGCCGGTAAGGAAGTGGAGACGCCAATTGCCCGCCTTGCACAATTAGCGCGTGCAATAGGGATCCATTTAATTATCGCCACACAACGTCCTTCAGTGAACATCATTACAGGTACTATCAAAGCAAACTTCCCCGCGAGGATTGCTTTCAGGGTAACGAGCAAGATCGACAGCCGCACCATCCTTGATTCGGGAGGCGCTGATCAACTCATCGGTCGCGGAGATATGTTATTAAGCACCGGTAACGATCTCATCAGGATACAATGTGCGTTTGTTGACACACCTGAAGTAGAAAAGATCACAGAATTTATCGGTAACCAGCGTGCATACCCAAGCGCATTCATGCTGCCTGAATATGTTGGTGAAGATGGTGATTCAGGCAAGGAAGAAGTGGACCTGAGTGAGCGCGATAAAATGTTTGATGATGCCGCCAAGCTCGTCGTACAGTTCCAGCAGGGAAGCGCATCTTTTCTACAGCGGAAATTAAAGCTTGGATATAACAGGGCCGGCCGCATTGTAGACCAGCTGGAAGCCGCCGGGGTAATAGGACCTTTTGAAGGCAGTAAGGCACGCGAAGTGCTGATCAGGGACATGGCTCAACTGGATGAAATTTTACAAAAATTAAGAAATAAATAGTTCCTGAGCCTGCCGCGCCGGTATCATATCTTTTAAATGCCACATGTGGCGGGGAATTCAGCTTATCTCCTAAAATTTGAGAAAATCAGGTCCTTTCCTCTATCCTGATCCTTTTTTTATCTTTACGACCTTATTCTGGTATTATAATTGTTTTATCCCTAATATGAAGAAATTACTCCTATCCATTTTTATTTCCGGTTCCATGATCCTTGGCGCGCAGGAGCAGGATCCGAAAGCAAAAGCCATCCTGGCGGACGTTAGCAAAACAACCAAGGCGTATAAGACCATTTCGGCCGACGTGATTTTTTCAGAGACCGATAAAGAAAAAAAGCCTGTGGGAAAACCTCAGACATGGAAGATCCTGACCAAGGGCGATAAATTCCGGATAGAGATCCCCGGTACAACCATTGTAAGTGATGGTAAGACCTTGTGGAATTATAATAAGGACGCAAAAGAAGTCACAATTAAAAATTTTGATCCTGACAACGATGAACAGAATCCAAGCAAGATGTTCACCATGTATGAGAACGGTTACAAATTTAAATATGATAAAGAGGAAAAAGCAGGTGCAGTTGTCTGTCACGCAATTGACCTCTATCCATCAGTGAAGCCTGAAAAGAAAAAATTCCATACCATTAAACTGTATACCGATAAAACAAAAAAGCAGGTGGTAAAGATTAAGATGATGCTGAAGGACGGAGGGGTTCAAACGTACGACGTGAAATCACTTAAACCGAATACTGAAATTGCGGACAGCCAGTTCATTTTTGACACCAAAGGAATGAAGCCTGACCAGATCAATGACGAGAGATAATCTTTAAAAATTAAAAGCCGGTAGCTCCGGCTTTTTTTTGGTGCAGAATTTCTCAGTGGTCACCCGCTGATCTTCTTCATAAAAAAAACAGTATCCATGGGATTCTGCGGATATAAGGAAGGAAGCTCTTTTTCAGCGATCTCCGAAAAACCATTTTTCCTGTAGAATTTCTGAGCTGCTGCAAATTGTGACATCGTTCCCAGGTAGACTTCAACTGCTCCCTGACTCTTTGCCCAGTCTAAGGCCACTTTCATTAATGATGCGGCAGTTCCAAATTCTTCCCCACGGAATTTTTTTCCTACCATCATTCTTTTTAAAACAGCCTTATCGTTATCAAACAGAACAATACCAATTGTTCCCGCCACTTCTTCTTCCGTCACAGCAACCCAGTACTTTTGTCCCGGTTTATTATAAACCTCTTCGATCTTTGTTGAATGGTGCGTGGTAATAGCTTCCGGATACTCATCCTGGATCCCCGCCATCATTGAATTTATCCCCGCCTGCTGCGAAGGATCATAATCCGTTATCCTTATTTCTTTCACGGATTTTCCTGTTTATATAGATCCGTACTCCAAAGCTCACAAAGGACATGATCACCAGAAAAATTCCAAGCGCTGGTTGTCCACCCGCAAATTCCAACAGGCCCGCGATAAATAATAATCCGGCAGCCAGAAATCCTAACCATGGTTTGCTCATCCTGTATAAAATAAAAAAACCTCCCCGAAGGGAGGTTCTGTTTTAGAAAACTAATTAAACTCTTGCAACCTGCGGTTTGCTGGTCGGCGTTGGAGTTGGTGCTTTTTTATCGAAATCCACAACTATAGGAGTAGAGATACACAACGAAGAGTAAGTTCCGATGATACGCCCGATAAGCAACGCGAAAATAAATCCGCGGATACTTTCTCCACCAAAAATAAAGATAACAACCAACACGAAGAATACTGTCAAGGATGTCAGGATAGTACGGCTCAGGGTGCTGTTCAACGCATAGTTGATAAGCTTGTTTCTTTCCTCTCCGAACACATCAGCTTTGCCGCTATCGGACAAACGTTCGCGGATCCTGTCGAACACAACTACAGTTTCAGTCATGGTGTAACCCATTACTGTTAAGATAGCCGCTATAAAGTCCTGACCGATCTCAAGATTAAGCATTTTAGGGAATAAGCCGTGAGTAATAGTGTAGCACGACAATACAATAAGAACGTCATGGAAAAGAGCCACAACTGAACCTAAACCATATTGCCATTTGCGGAAACGCACAACAATGTAAAGGAACATCATTAAACAGCTGAATAATACAGCACCATAAGCACCGTAAACGATATCAGTTGCAATAGTAGGACCTACTTTCTGCTGCTGAACGATATTATCAGCTGTAACACCGAATGGGGAAAGCCCTGCGATCAGCTGATTTTCCACTTCCTGGTCGGTGTTCGGATTGTTATCAGTAACCCTGTAAGTAGTGGTGATCTTAGCCTGGTTAGCGCCACCGATCGTTTTTACATCGAGTGCAGCACCTTCAAATACAGGAGCAAGTGCCTTTTTAATATCATCGGTGTTAATGTCCTGGTTAAAACGAACCTGGTAGGTACGTCCACCTTTAAAATCAACTCCAAGGTTTAAACCACCGTCTTTTATATAGAAGATAACTCCAAGAACGATGATCGCACTTGAGATCATGTAATAGATTTTCCTGCGTCCAACAAAATCAAAAGAGATATTTTTGAATGCATTACGCGTTGCTTTAGTGTCGAAGGTGATATTCATCTTACGCTCAAGCATCCATTCAAAGATCACACGTGAAATAAGGATAGCTGAGAATAAAGAGGTACAGATACCGATAAAGAGCGTGGTAGCAAATCCTTGTACAGGACCTGAACCAAACACGTAAAGTATTATCGCAAGAATCGCCAGCGTTACGTTCGAGTCAATGATCGAAGACATGGCATGCCTGAAACCTTCTTTAATTGCAAGTGAGGTGGATTTTCCAAGCGCCAGCTCTTCACGAATCCTTTCAAAAATAAGGATGTTCGCGTCAACGGCAAGACCGATGGTTAATACGATACCGGCAATACCAGGAAGGGTAAGTACGGCACCAAGTGAAGTGAGGATACCCATGATGAAGAACATATTGGCAACCAGGGCCACATTGGCAACAAGTCCCGCCTTGTTATAATACATGGCCATGAATACCAGGATAACGAGGAGAGCAATTGCAAAGCTCATTAAACCAGAATCAATAGCTTCCTGACCCAAAGAAGGTCCGACAATACTTTCTTCAACAATATGTGCAGGTGCAGGAAGTTTACCGGCACTGAGGATCGCAGCAAGGGCGTCAGCTTCTTCATCGCTAAAGTTACCTGTGATCTGCGATTGTCCGCCTTTGATCTCATCATTAACACGCGGTGCGGAATAAACCATATTGTCCATCACCACCGCAACACAACGACCTTTGTTGGCTTTAGTAATAGTAGCCCACTTCTGCGCTGCTTCACTGTTCATTGTCATGCTGATAAGTGGCAATCCACCCTGGCGCTGATCATAATCTTTACGGGCATCAGTAATAATGTCTCCGCTTAAGGCAGCTTTACCATTTGCTGCAGTTTGTTTAATTGCATACAGCTCGAAATACGATCCGGCTATCTTTCCTTCTTCAGTTCTTTGCTCAACTTCTTTTGCACCCCACATGAACTTAAGTTTGGAAGGGAATACATTTTTGCTCTTTGCGATCTTAAGATATGAGTTTACAAGGGCGGTATCCGCTTTAGAAGTTGCAATCCCAATACAAGCGCCTTCGGCATAATTTTTCGGATTTCCTTTTTCGTCAACCGACACACGGCCTTTTAAAGGCACCAGTGGCAGGGCATTTTGAAAGAAGGAATATAAAGGTGCACGTTTCTGGAAACCTTTTATGGCTGTATCCTGCGGGTTAATAGAAGCAGTTGCGGTAGCCGCTTTAGCTGAATCGCTTTGAAGGCTGTCAGCTTTTACCACTGAAGAGCGTGCAGCCGTGCTGTCGGCACGGGTAGCTGAAGTATCTTTTTTTCCACCATATAAATGATTGCTGATAACAGTGTTCGCTTTATCCATGTACTGGGCGATCTCACCGTTCTCATAGGTTTCCCAGAACTCAAGATTTGCAGTTCCCTGGAGAAGTTCACGCACACGTTCTTTGTCCTTTACTCCTGGCAATTCAACAAGGATACGGTCACTTGCTTCAAGTTTCTGAATGTTAGGCTGTGTTACACCAAAACGGTCGATACGGCTGCGGAAGGTCTTTTCAGCGTTGGCAACGGCTTCGTTTACGCGCTCGCGGATAAACGCGATCACTTCTTCGTTACTGCTGGTATAGGCGATCTTGCTTTTGTTCTCGATGCTCTGGAAAAGCGGTGCCAGCTTTCCGTTCGGAGCGATCTTATTATAATTCTTTTGAAACAGGGTGATAAAATCGTCGTTGTTATTAACGCCAAGATTTTTCTGGGTTTCAGAAAGCGCTGTGTTGAACGCGGGATCAGCACTGTTATTAGCAAGATTTTTGATGATATCGATCGTAGAAACCTCGAGCGTTACGTTCATACCGCCGCGTAAGTCAAGACCAAGGTTGATCTCATTCTTCTTACATTCTTCGTAGGTATACTCTGCTATCAGGATGTCATAAACCGTTTGTTTCTTCATTGAATCAAGGTAACGGTCAGCGATAACACCTTTAAGAGAATCAATATAACTTAATTCCTTTGCGGTATTTCCGTTGGCATATTCCTTGGCGCGCATCCGCGTTTTGGCCGAATTGGCAACGTTTTCAGCATGTTCCTGCGCGTCTGACTCAACACCACGTGTTACCCAGGTAAACGATAAATAAAAAATACAGGCCAGTCCTAACAGAATAGCGAATATTTTAATGGCACCTTTGTTTTGCATAATTAAAGAGGATTTCTACTTGATCTTTTGTGAATTTAAGGCTGCAAATATATCATTTCGGCCTATATTTCCCAAATTATTAAAAAATTGATTTCTAAGCTATTATTACTTTTCATGCCCTATTTATCAACAAAACACGGAATTTGATTTTTCACGGTTTTCTCAAGCTTTTTGATCCCGATGAGTATCGCATACCAGTGTTAACATTTCCAAACATTCAAAATTGCCATCCCTATTTTTTGTTACCTTTATTGGCTAAATTTTTTTAATATGCTTGATTTTCTTAAGACGTTATTTGGTACTAAAAGTGAGAAGGACGTAAAAAACCTGAGGGCCAAAGTTGACGAGATCAATACTTTATATGAATCCCTGAAATCTGTTTCTAATGATGAGCTCCGCGTAAAATCACGTGTTCTGCGCGATTCGATCCAGTCGGCCGTTAAACACCATAATGATAAGATCGGCGCCATAAAGCTCCGCATCGAAAATGAGGCGGAAATGGACGTGGACACCAAAGAGCAGTTATATAAGGAGATCGACGACATTGACAAGGAAATTGTTGAAGACTACGAAAAGGTACTCACCGCCCACCTGGTAGAAGCATTCGCTATCCTGAAAGAGACCGCCCGCCGCTTCAAAGAGAACGAAGAACTGGAAGTCATCGCCTCAGAAACCGATATCGCACTTTCTGAACAATTTAAAAATATTGAGATACGCGCCGACAAAGCCGTTTTTAAAAACAAATGGCTCGCCGCCGGAAGCGAGATCACCTGGGATATGGTGCATTACGATGTGCAGCTCATTGGTGGTATGGTGCTCCACGAAGGTAAGATCGCTGAAATGGGAACCGGTGAAGGTAAGACCCTCGTTTCTACTCTGCCTATCTTCCTTAACGCGTTATCAGGCCGCGGAGTGCACGTTGTAACCGTGAACAACTACCTGGCTAAACGTGACAGCGAATGGAATGCTCCTCTTTTCCAGTTCCACGGGCTTACCGTTGACTGTATCGATAAACATGATCCAAATACAGATGAGCGCCGTTTGGCCTACAACTGTGATATCACTTATGGAACGAATAATGAATTCGGATTCGACTACCTGCGCGATAACATGGCCCGCAGCGTGGATGAGCTGGTGCAGCGCAAGCACAATTTCGCTATCGTGGATGAGGTCGATTCGGTATTGATCGACGACGCGCGTACACCTTTAATTATAAGTGGTCCGACTCCGCAAGGCGATAAACACGAGTACATTGAATACAAGCCAAGGATCGAAAAGCTGGTAAATGTTCAGAAACAATATTTACAAACAGCTATCACTGAAGCCAAAAGATTATTTGCTGAGGGAAAAGAGAAGGAAGCAGGCATTCCGCTATTAAGAGCGTATCGCGGGCTTCCAAAGAACAGCGCACTGATAAAGTTCTTAAGTGAACAGGGTGTAAGAGCGCTTCTTCAAAAAACCGAGAACTACTACATGCAGGACCAGAATAAGGAAATGCATAAGATAGATGTGGATCTTTATTTTACTATTGACGAAAAACATAACCACGTTGAGCTCACTGAAAAAGGGATCGACTTCCTGACAGGGAATTCAGACGATCCGAAATTCTTCGTGATACCGAATGTCGGCGACGAAGTGGCGGAGATCGAAAAAAAGATCACCGATCCTAAGGAGAAAGTTACCGCCAAAGAAACTGTGATGCGCGAGTTCAGCATCAAAAGTGAACGTATCCACACTGTAAACCAGTTATTAAAAGCCTACACCGTTTTTGAAAAAGACGTTGAATACGTTATCGACAGCGGGCAGGTAAAGATCGTTGACGAGCAAACCGGCCGTATCATGGAAGGTCGTCGTTACAGCGATGGACTTCACCAGGCGATTGAAGCGAAGGAGAATGTGAAGATCGAGGCCGCGACGCAAACGTATGCCACTATCACTCTTCAGAATTATTTCAGGATGTACCATAAGCTTGCCGGTATGACCGGTACAGCTACCACAGAAGCACAGGAGTTCTGGAGCATTTACAAGCTCGATGTGGTTGAAATTCCTACCAACAGACCTGTAATCAGGAAAGATGAGCAGGATCTTGTATATAAGACCAAACGCGAAAAATACAACGCGGTAATTGAAGAGATCGTTAAGCTGGTTGCGGCAGGCAGACCAGTGCTCGTTGGAACAACTTCAGTGGAGATCTCCGAATTGCTTAGTCGTATGCTTAAGCTGCGCAATATCCGTCATAATGTACTCAACGCCAAATTACACGCAAGGGAAGCAGAGATCGTTGCGGAAGCAGGTAAAGCCGGTACGGTAACTATTGCAACCAACATGGCCGGACGTGGTACCGACATTAAGCTCGGGCCAGGTGTGAAAGAGGCCGGTGGTCTTGCCATCATAGGTACTGAACGCCACGAAAGCCGTCGCGTTGACAGGCAGTTGCGCGGTCGTGCAGGACGTCAGGGAGATCCGGGTAGTTCGCAGTTCTTCGCCAGTCTCGAGGATAATCTCATGCGTTTGTTTGGCAGCGAACGGATCGCATCATTGATGGATCGTATGGGTCTTAAAGAAGGCGAAGTGATCCAGCACAGCATGATCACCAAGAGCATTGAACGCGCTCAGAAAAAAGTGGAGGAGAATAACTTCGGTATCCGTAAACGTCTGATCGAATATGACGACGTGATGAACGCTCAGCGTGAAGTGGTGTACAAACGCCGCAGGAACGCTCTTTTTGGTGACAAGCTGAGCATCGACATTGCCAACATGATCTACGAGGTTTCTGAAAGCGTGGTTGATGAATATAAACCACAGAAAGATTTTGACGGATTCAATATTGAGTGTCTGAAAAACTTCGGCATAGAAAGTCCATTTACACGCGAACAATTTGGAAGCCTTCGTGATGAAGATGCAACACAGCAGCTTTTTGACAGTGCGCAAAGACATTACATAGAAAAAGCACATCTCATCGCTGAGCAGGCATTCCCGGTAGTAAAAGATGTTTACACTAACCAGAGCAATACTTTTGAGAATATTGTAACGCCTTTCACCGACGGTATCCGCGGAGTGCAGGTGATGACCAACCTCAAACGCGCTTACGATACAAAGGGACGCGAACTGGTTCTCGGTTTTGAAAAAGCAGTTGTTCTTGCAATGATCGACGATTCGTGGAAAGAACATCTTCGTGAGCTCGATGACCTTAAGCAGGCGGTGCAAAATGCGTCACTGGAACAAAAAGATCCACTGGTTATTTACAAGCTCGAATCATTCAACCTCTTCAAGGAGATGATCATTAAAAGCAATAAGGAAGTGATCTCTTTCCTTATGAAAGGTGGTCTTCCCAATGAGCAGAATCAGCGTCAGCAACCCCGCTTCACGCAGAATGCTCCTCCTCCGAAAAAGGAAAAGCTGGTTGAAACACGCAATGAAAATGCGGTGGAGGAACAGAACGCACAGCAAAAACCAAAACCTCAGCCAATAAGGGTTGATGCCAAGATCGGCAGGAATGACCCTTGTCCTTGCGGCAGCGGAAAAAAATATAAGAACTGCCATGGTGTTGGTATAGCATAAGAAAATTCTAAATTCTAACATTTAAAAGCGTCAGATAATGGCGCTTTTTTTTATTCTGTGTCCTGGATCTTCTGAGCACCATAACACCGTGTATGAAGATGGTCCTATTATTATTTCTAAGCCCCTGCTCTGCTGAATTTTACTTAATTTTATGCTCTTTCTAAAAGATCATGACTAAGATAAAATTCGGAACAGACGGTTGGCGGGCTATTATAGCGCAGGATTTCACTGTAGATAATGTTGCGCGTGTTTCTGAAGCGACTGCTTTGTGGCTGACAAAAAAAGAAAAGAATCCCACTATTGTTCTCGGTCATGACTGCCGCTTTGCAGGTGAACTATTTTGTGAAGTAGTCGCCAGGGTATTTATTGCCCATGGAATTAAAGTTTTAATTGCACGCGACTTCGTGAGCACTCCCATGATCTCTCTTGGTGCCGTCCACTATAAAGCAAGCCTTGGCATAATAATTACCGCGAGTCATAACCCGCCTTCATACAATGGCTACAAAATAAAAGGAAATTATGGTGGTCCTCTGGCGCCCGAGCAGGTGCAGGAAATTGAAGATCTTATTCCTGAGCACGCTTCCGGCGCATGGCAAAAAGTGTCATTGAAAGAAGCAGAGTCGGATTCAATGTTTGAAACAGCTCCGCTTGAAGACCTTTATGTGAAACATGTGCAGGACAATTTTGATCTTGATGCAATTCGTTCTTCAAAGCTCAGCCTTGCTTATGATGCAATGTATGGTGCGGGACAACGGGTAATGAAGAGATTATTTCCCGATATGCACAAATTACACTGCGATCACAATCCCGGCTTTAACGGACAGGCACCTGAGCCGATCCACAAAAATCTTATTGAGTTCAGCAATTTTATAAAAACAAATGGTACTATCTCGTGCGGACTGGCAACAGATGGAGACGCTGACAGGCTCGGCCTTTACGACGACAAGGGAAATTTTGTAGACTCACATCATATTATACTGCTGCTCATTCATTACCTCGTTAAGTACAAGAAAATGAAAGGCAAGGTGGTAGTGGCATTCAGTACAACGGTTAAGCTAAAGCAGATGTGTGCTCATTACGGACTTGAGCTCCAGGTAGTGAAGATCGGCTTTAAATACATCTGCAGCATTATAATTAAAGATGATGTGCTTGTTGGCGGAGAAGAAAGCGGGGGCATTGCCATTAAGGGACATATTCCTGAACGTGACGGTATCTGGATAGGCCTTACCATCTGGGAATTTATGGCCAAAACAGGCAAATCGCTCAATGAACTTATCAGGGAAGTGTACGATATCACCGGCACATTCTGCTTTGAACGCAACGACCTGCATATTGATGATAATATTAAACAAAAGGTGCTTCAGAACTGCAAGAGTGGCAGTTATAAGGAATTCGGAAGATTCAGGGTTCAGAGAGTCGAAGATCTTGACGGATTTAAGTTCTTTTTCGATGACAATACATGGATGATGATCAGGGCCAGCGGAACTGAACCTGTATTGCGGGTTTACGCAGAAGCGGCTGACCGCAAAACCGCTGAAGAGATTCTTGCGGTCTCAAGAAAAGTACTTCTGTCATAATAAATTCCCACATCTTCCAGGCATGGGTTTTTCTTATCTCTTATAGATAGCAGAGATACCATGGGGAATGAAGGAATGATCATCGTAATGGCTGACGAAAATCTGTCAGACCACGACCGGGTAAAAAAAGCAGCCCGCGAATGTAAGGTAAATCATGTATTCACTTCTGTTTACAATGGCTCGCAGCTGATGGACCTTCTTTTGAAAAAAGGGGTTTATTACACTGCAGAAACCGTTTCACCCGACCTGATCATAATGGATGTTGATCTCCCGGTCGTTTCAGGATTCGATGTTATCCAGGAAATAAAATCCAGGGAAAATCTTCGCAATATCCCTGTCTATTTTCTCACGAATAATAAAACCGAGGAGAGTAAGGCAAAAGCAAGGAATCTTGGCGCGGCAGGTTACTTCATCAAACCTCTGAAATACACTGAACTGCAGGAAATAGTGAATGGCATTTGCTCTACTAACTTCAGCAAGAATAATACCTGATCATTGTACCATGATGTCATCCAGGTAAAAATTGGATGTATGTGCCTGATCGCCACAATACCTGAAAGCCACAAAAAAATTCCCCGAATAGGATTGCAGACCAGTAATGGTCTTTAAACTGATCTCGCCCGAACTTTTTAACCCGAGCGGACCGGTATAATTTACATCAGCCGCATTTGCGTAGTTCACTCCGGATAGCTTGGTCCAGCTGGAAGTCGCAAAATTCCTGCCATTATAATCTGTGGAAATATATGCCATAAGCGGCTCGGTGTGGCCCGCGCTGTAAAATTCCACCGCAGACTTAAATGACAGTTTTAATGAACTATTATAAACGATGGGCGGGGAAATAAACCACATCGCATTGTTTTCAGCTGTTCCGTAAGATGTTGCCTTTAATGCTTTGTAATTTCCGCTTTTAATATTTCCCTTCCATTTACTGTTTCCTGTTTCATTGTAGTTGATCCAGCCGCCCTGCTCAAACGTAATGTTCTGCACCGCATCATTAAAGCTCTCGTTGATACTGGTAACTGGCGCTGCAAGTGCAAACGTTGCAGTGTTTGGTGCAGTACCGGTAGGAACAGAAGTACATGCTGAATTTACCATCTTAACATCTGTAAACGCGCGAATAGTCAGCTGCATCTCCGAATCATATTGCGACACAATAGCAATAAGCTTGCCGTTGCCTGAAGGAATAGTTTTGCCGGCAAAATTACAGCGCCCGCTTGTTCTTACGCTGATAGATTTACCCAGGCAGTCACGCACCAGGTATTCTGATGATGTCTTTGAAACTGCGTCAGCAAAAGTTTTCCCCCGTACAACTGCATCAAACTCCACACCGTTCAACTCAACCAGCTGTGATTGTAAATTCGCAGCGTCAGAAGGATACGCAGCATTGGCAAGAATATCACTGAGCGTGGTCACCTTTGGTAAGACCTCGTTGCCAGACGATAATTTCACAACCGCGTTGTCTGTGTCCACTGAATCAAGATAGATCATATTATTGGCTATCACCAGGTACTTATTATTAAGATTGATCCTTATCCTGTCACCAACAAAAAGTCCGCCATCTGAAATTAATCTCAGCTGGATAGCGCTGCCCTCATCGTCTCTGACGTGGATCTGCCGAAAAAAATTTCCGCTTGATTCATCGCTTGTTACCATGCAATAGACATTGGTGTCTCCGCTGCTAAAATAATAATGGCCAACCGGTCCTGTCAGTCTCTTTTTCATTTCTGCGATCGTTATCCTACCCGATTCTGCCACACTGCCAAGCGGCGGCACATCAAATTCCTTTTTACATCCTGTCATCAGGATCAGAAAAAGAAAAGGGATCACTTTAAATTGTTTTGTCATTTAAAATTCAGACTAATGGTGAATAAAAAAGAGATCCCTGTAAGATATGTGTACTTTGGAGGAAAGGTATTGATGTCAGCGGCATCCCAGCGCATTTGTTCAAAGCCGCTTACTATCGTTTGCCGGTTATTGAGAAGATTATTTAAGCTAAGATTCAGGCTCAGGAAATATTTCCTTTTGATCCTGAACGATTTTCCCGCCATTGCATTTACAAAATAATACCCTTTCAACTGCTGCTGGTCTGTGATAACAGAGGCGAGGTCCTCTTCGCCGGTTGTATACTTATCTGTTGCTTCTGCCGTTCTGCGGTCAGGATTCGGTTCTACGCAGATTCCGCCGGCATAGTTGCCGCTCACATTAATGAACCAGTTTTTGCGGCCGCTGTATTTATATCCGCAGGCAGCAATGGTTTGCGGCGATTCTCCGACGCGGTAGTTATTTAAATAAACAATACGGTCTTTAAAAAGAGGCGCGGCGTTATTGTCCTGCCATGCCTGAAGCTGGGGACGTCCGGCATATAAATACTGACCGTAACCTCCAATAAACTGTAACGTATGACGCTTCACCACATCTTTTTCAATTCCTATTTCAATTCCCTGGTGTCTTTGATCAAGTGCGGTCATGATCAGGTTTACATTGTTATTAAAGGCATCATGCCAGAATGTTCGTAACCAGGTTTGATCCTCAATTTTAGTATAATATGCGCTGAAGCGGAATCTAAAGCCGGGATATTTAATGTGATACGCAATATCCCCGCCATATAGTTTTTCACTGTGCGCATTATTTACCACATCCTGGCGCACACGTGGTGATACATAAACATTATCAATTTCTGGTGCCCGTGTAAGCGCTATCACGTTCATGTTCAGAAAATGTCGCCCCGAGAATTTATAGGTGACGCCGCCCTTCACAGTACCAGTTATAAATGACATTGTTTTACCCTTGCCTTTGCTGGTGGTCGGAAATTTGCCATTGGCTGTGAAACCTTCCCTGCTCATGGTTGCATAACGAAAGGACGCGGCGCCGTAGGCCTCAAATTTTCTGCCTGAGTATTCTGCCTGCAGCCAGCTTTCGAGCCGGCGTACATGATATGAATAATCATATCCGAATCGCTCACCAAGTCGCACTTTCCTGTTAGGCTGGTCAATATCATTCTGCATCAATGACTCTTCAACCCCCAGGTTCTCCGCGAACTGATCAACGTCGAGCCAGAACGATGCGCCAAGCAGGTCGTTCACCTCTTTATATTTTCGCTCTGAAAAAGACGTGATGTTCAATCCTGTGCTCAGGAAAACTTTTTTTATCCGCCGGTTGTAAAGTACATTCAATACCCCGTGCGTCATACTTTCAACCTGGTCTTCCACAATATAACGCGCACGCGTTTCTTCTGTATTAACGGTCTGACCTGCAATATGAGGATCTGAATACAGATTATTCTGATTCACATGGATCATTTTATCCCAGCTGAGCTGCCTGTTATCTTCATGTGTCCATGCTTCGGACAACAGATCACCGGTGGCAGAATCACGCTGCAGATAATAATAACCAGGCATATACCTGTAGTAATCAGGTTTAGGATTTGGTGCATCGGACCAGTTTAAGCCGGAGCTCTTTGATTTGCCAAACGAGAAATAAAATGTAGAAACAAGTTTTCCCTTATCGCCGTTATTGTATTTATGAGCCAGCAGCAACACGGGCCTGAATGTCTTGCTGATATTGGCATTCCGCACTTCCCCGTTCTGATATCCCCACGCACTGTTGTAATAATTAGTACCGGAAAGAGAATAAGCCTCCTGCGTGGCGGCCTGCCTCCTGCCCTGCTCAAGCGGCGCAACAAATCCTGTAAAGCTCAGCATATTTTTTCGCGATAACCTTCTGTCGATGCCGAGAAAATAACTCTGACCATGTATATAAGTTCCCGGGATCTGCACTTCATTGCCTGTTCTGCCGGATACCGAAAAACACAACGCCCATCCGTTGCTCATCATTCCCGTAGCGTGGGTCATTAAGAACCGGTGTCTGAAATTTCTGTTGCCTGCGGTATAAGAAAGTCTCGTGTTTTTTTTGAAGGATGAAGAGAACGCATCAATATTTGTATACCCGCCTGCGCCACTCATGCCGTCCCTGCCTGCAGTTATTCCAGAACGGCTTTCGATTTGGCGTGCAACATCCGTAAGTCCGCCCCACGAGCTCCAGCTGGCAGCACCGGTTGATGGATCATTCACGCTTACACCATTGATCATCACAAGATGATTCTCTGCCTGATAACCTCGGAGCCTGTACCGTGCAGCAGAAAACTGAAATGAAGCGTACCTGGAGAAAATATCGGGCGATGCCTGAAGTAAACTGGAAATATCCTGCTGGTCTGATCCTGATTCCGAGCGATCGCCCGATGAACTGAAAACAGTCTCTAACAAAGAGAGGCTGTCTGTTGCAATAGTATCCGTCTTTGCATTCTTGTCCTGCGCAGGCAGACAAAAATGAATGAGGAACAGTACAGCAACTGTTTCGTTCTTTTTCATGGGTTTGAACAATAAAAGTAATAAAATCACCTGCCGCCTCTTTTTTTTTATACCAGCATTAAATACTTGTAGACCAACCAACTCTTATTATAGATGAAAGCTGTGATACTTTCCTTATGTTTGGTAACCACCCATGAAAGGATCATCGATCATCTTCATTTTTCTGATCTTTAACTTAACGTTGCCTGCTCAAAAAACGAGTCGGGCTGCTTCGGGCGCTGTCATTGCTTTCTGGAACGTGGAAAATCTTTACGACACTATAGATGACCCTCTGAAGGATGATGATGAGTTCACTCCGCGGGGTAAACTTGCGTGGAACAGCGAGCGTTACCATCAGAAAATAATGAATCTTTCCAGGGTGGTCTCGGAAATTAATTCAGAGATCCCCGGCACTGAGCTTGGCCTGATAGGATTATGCGAGGTAGAAAATAATGCGGTCCTGAAAGACCTTGTGAATACGCCTGCTCTGCGATCGTTTCACCTTCAAACTTTGCTTATTGAGGGTCCCGACGCCAGGGGCGTAGATGTAGCACTGTTATACCGGAAGAATTTTTTCGAACTAAAAAAAGCTGTTTCGTATACGGTAACCCTGCCGGTAGATACATCTCACCGCACCCGTGGAATCCTTGTCGCAAGCGGAGTTTCGCAGGGTCATTTACTTTGCGTCATTGTGAACCACTGGCCATCGCGGCGGGGAGGCGAAACTGTCAGCAGGCCCAACCGGATGGCAGTCTCAAAAAAAGTCCGTTTTATTTATGATAGTATTTCCATGACTACTCCCGAAGCACATATCATTGTTATGGGAGATTTTAATGACGATCCCGTAGACCTCAGCGTGCGAAGATCACTGGGTACTGTAGGCAATTACAATGATCTTACGAGTTCCGCATTATTTAACCCGATGGAAAAACTTTTTAATTCAGGATCGGGCACACTTGCCTGGCGTGACAGCTGGAATTTATTTGACCAGATCCTGATTAATCAGGCGTGGAAAACAAAGACATCGGCACTGGTTTTTTCGGAAGCGAGGATCTTCAACAAAAAACATCTTGTATCGGATTATGGTAATTATCGCAATTATCCATTCCGTACATATAGTGGTGGTGCATATACCGGTGGTTTCAGTGATCATTTCCCGGTTTTCCTGGTCTTCAGACCCCCAATTCTCCCTGATTAACAAGCATTTAATTAAAAAACCAGGGCGCTTTTAAATTATATGACCAAAAATAATATGTATATTTGACCCACACACGGTTCCGTATGTCCGGTAAGTCAAAAAGGAAGAATTTCACCATATTATTGTTCACTATTGTATGCCTCGCCGCTACGGCGCAAAAGGGGTATAAATGGGATTTTGGCGGTATTGTCGGAATGTCTAATTACCTGGGTGAGATCGGCGGACGTGAAAAAGAAGCCCGTCCTTTTATCTGGGATATGAAACTGGCCAAAACACGCTGGGACCTCGGAGCTTATGTAAGGTATAAATTTCACCGCTCACTTTCCGCAAAAATGGCTTTTCATTATTTGCGCATCGCCGGCGAAGATAACCTCACCATCAATAATGCCCGTCGTTACAGGAACCTTAGTTTTCGCAATGATATTTATGATCTTGAGTCAACTATTAACTGGCACTTTTATCAGTCTGATAAACCTATGGGCATTTATGCCAGGACCAGGGTGTATTTTACTTCCTATCTGTTTATAGGCATCGGTGCTTATATGCATAATCCGAAAACACAATACCAGGGTTCATGGGTGGCATTGCGTCCGCTACGCACAGAGGGTGTTCAATACGGACGTTTCGGATATTGTGTGCCATTCGGCGCAGGATTTTATTTCTCCATCAGTAAAAACAGAAGAATGCACCGCATAGGTCTTGAGTTTAACTGGCGTTATACCAATACCGATTATCTCGACGATATTTCCACTGTGTACCGCAATCCTGCAGAGCTAAGCAGTTATACAGCCGCCGACCTTTCAAACCGCAACGACGAGGTAACGAAACAACCTGACGGGTACGAAAAAAATTACGGATGGCATGGTGTTGATTCAAAAGGTAATCCTGTCAACCAGGCTCCTCGCGGAAATCCTAATAATAAAGATTCTTACATTTCCATCAACATCAGTTATGGAATGTCGATACGCGGCAAAATGACCCGCAGCCGTGGCAGAAAGATCCGCTCTGTTCGTTTCTGATCATTTTAAATTTTCTCTTTTCTTAATTAAAATTTACATGATGACCGAAGTTTGCTTTGGTTTTCTGTAGTTCCGTTACTTCACTTTTCGCCGAAAATCACCTCCAAATTCTTTATGTTTTTTTTAGGAATTGTGGAATTTCTAAGAAAAAAGTGCTGGCATGGAAATTGCGTCCCAGGCTCACTGTAGAGGATTTTGGACAAAAAAAATAATTTTTTATGCCTCTATCAATTTGCTTTTTAAATAGTTACATTTGAGTTTCGACCTACACCACCAACCCCAACAGCAGAAGATTTTAACATGGAAAAGATGTCAACAAATGTTAGCATTTCCGAAGAAGCAGCGATTGCAAACGAAACGAACGGAATGACAAAGAAAGTGAAAGCAGGCAAGCATGCCCCCCTGAAGAATGGTAACGGCAGTGCGCACGCCAAAAGTGCGGCGGCTATGGCAAAAAACGGCCGTTACAAAGATGAAAGTGATTCCGAGGCCCTTGATAACCTTCGACTGCTTAATGCCCTTATGGAGATTAAGCATGGCAATTTCAACATTAAGATGCCTACCGATAAGACGGGGATCAATGGAAAGATCTGCGATACACTGAACGATATAATTTTTATTAACCGTAAGCTTAACCAGGAATTTATTAAAGCCCAGACCAGTATTGGTAAAGAGGGAAAGCTAAATCAAAGGATCGCGCTGCCCAATGCGCAGGGCGACTGGAACACAGGCGTGGAGGCGCTAAATACTCTTATTGCCGATCTTGTTTATCCTATCCGTGAAATTGACCGTGTGATCTCTGCGGTTGCAAAAGGAAATCTTTCCCAGCAAATTCCAATTGAAGTAAGTGATCACTTGCTGCAGGGTGAATTTGCCCGTATTGCCAAAGAAGTGAACGACATGGTGAAACAGCTCAACCTCTTTACAATGGAGGTTACGCGTGTGGCCCGTGAGGTAGGTTCTGAAGGGAAACTGGGAGGACAAGCGAAAGTGAAAGGTGTGGGCGGTGTTTGGAAAGACCTTACCGATTCCGTTAACCAGATGGCAGGTAACCTTACAGCACAGGTGCGTAACATTGCTGACGTAACGACAGCGGTAGCGAAGGGTGACTTATCTAAAAAAATTACAGTAGACGTAAAAGGAGAGATCCTTGAACTGAAGAATACGATCAACACGATGGTGGATCAGCTGAACTCATTTGCGTCAGAGGTTACCCGTGTGGCTCTTGAAGTAGGAACAGAAGGTAAACTCGGTGGACAGGCTCAGGTAAAAGGTGTGGCCGGTACATGGAAAGATCTTACTGACTCAGTAAATCAAATGGCTTCTAACCTTACTGGTCAGGTGCGTAATATCGCCGAAGTAACAACAGCGGTGGCGAACGGTGACCTGTCACGTAAAATTACAGTGGATGTAAAAGGAGAAATCCTCGAGTTGAAAAAAACGATCAACACGATGGTGGATCAGCTGAACTCTTTCTCTGCCGAGGTAACCCGTGTTGCGAGGGAAGTAGGTTCAGAAGGAAAATTAGGCGGACAAGCTGAAGTAAAAGGTGTGGCCGGTGTATGGAAAGATCTTACCGACTCTGTAAACCAGATGGCAGGTAATCTTACAGCGCAGGTACGTAACATCGCTGAAGTAACAACTGCGGTAGCGAAAGGAGATTTGTCACGTAAAATTACGGTGGATGTAAAAGGAGAGATCCTCGAACTGAAAAAAACGATCAATACGATGGTGGATCAGCTGAACTCTTTCGGTTCCGAAGTAACGCGTGTTGCGCGTGAAGTAGGTTCTGAAGGTAAGCTCGGCGGACAAGCTACTGTGGAAGGTGTTGACGGTATCTGGAAAGACCTTACTGACTCAGTAAACCAGATGGCTGGTAACCTTACAGCCCAGGTACGGAATATCGCTGATGTAACAACAGCGGTAGCGAAGGGCGACTTATCAAAGAAAATTACAGTGGATGTGAAAGGAGAGATCCTTGAGCTGAAACGTACGATCAATACAATGGTGGATCAGCTGAACTCATTCGGTTCCGAAGTAACGCGTGTTGCGCGTGAGGTAGGTTCAGAAGGTAAGCTCGGTGGCCAGGCAACTGTGGAAGGTGTTGACGGGATCTGGAAAGATCTTACCGACTCTGTGAATCAGATGGGATCCAATCTTACAGCACAGGTTCGTAACATTGCCGAAGTAACAACGGCTGTGGCGCGTGGTGACTTGTCGCGTAAAATTACAGTGGATGTAAAAGGTGAGATCCTCGAATTAAAGAATACGATGAACACCATGGTGGATCAGCTGAACTCTTTTGCATCAGAGGTAACCCGTGTGGCGCTTGAAGTAGGTACTGAAGGAAAACTCGGCGGACAGGCAACTGTGGCCGGTGTGGGTGGTACATGGAAAAACTTAACAGACTCTGTGAACCAGATGGCAGGTAATCTTACTGCACAGGTACGTAACATCGCTGAAGTAACAACAGCGGTGGCTAAAGGTGACTTGTCACGTAAAATTACTGTGGATGTTAAAGGTGAGATCCTCGAATTAAAAAACACGATCAATACGATGGTGGATCAGCTCAACTCATTCGGTTCCGAAGTAACGCGTGTTGCGCGTGAGGTAGGTTCAGAAGGTAAATTGGGCGGACAAGCTACAGTGGAAGGTGTTGACGGGATCTGGAAAGACCTTACAGATTCAGTGAATCAGATGGGATCCAATCTTACAGCACAGGTACGTAACATCGCCGAGGTAACAACAGCGGTGGCTAAAGGTGACCTGTCGCGTAAAATTACAGTGGACGTAAAAGGAGAGATCCTTGAATTAAAAAATACGATCAACACGATGGTGGATCAGCTGAACTCTTTTGGTTCGGAGGTAACACGTGTTGCCCGTGAGGTAGGTTCTGAAGGACAGCTCGGCGGTCAGGCGTATGTGCCTGGTGTTGGCGGCACCTGGAAAGACTTAACCGACTCGGTAAATAAAATGGCGTCCAATTTAACATCACAGGTACGTAACATCGCTGAGGTAACAACAGCGGTGGCAAACGGTGACCTGTCACGTAAAATTGCGGTGGATGTTAAAGGTGAGATCCTTGAATTAAAAAATACGATCAATACGATGGTGGACCAGCTCCGTGGTTTTGCTTCCGAAGTAACGCGTGTTGCGAGGGAAGTAGGTACGGAAGGTAAACTCGGTGGACAGGCTTTTGTGCCTGGTGTAGCCGGTACATGGAAAGATTTGACTGACTCAGTAAATCAAATGGCCGGTAACTTAACAGCGCAGGTACGTAACATTGCCGATGTTGCTATCGCCGTTGCGAATGGTGACTTGTCGAAAAAAATTACGGTTGATGTGCGCGGAGAGATCCTCCAGTTAAAAGAAACATTAAATACGATGGTAGACCAGCTCCGTGGTTTCGCTTCCGAAGTAACACGTGTTGCGAGGGAAGTAGGTACAGACGGAAAACTGGGCGGGCAGGCGTTTGTGCCAGGTGTTGCCGGAACATGGAAAGATTTGACTGACTCTGTGAACCAGATGACAGGTAACTTAACATCGCAGGTGCGTAACATCGCTGAAGTAACAAAAGCGGTGGCAAGCGGTGACTTATCAAAAACAATTACTGTTGACGTAAAAGGAGAGATCTTCGATCTTAAAAATACGATCAATAAAATGGTGGATCAGCTTCGCGCGTTTGCTTCCGAGGTAACACGTGTTGCAAGGGAAGTAGGTACAGAAGGTAAACTCGGCGGACAAGCATATGTTGCCGGCGTTGCTGGTACATGGAAAGATTTGACTGACTCTGTGAATATGATGGCCTCGAACCTTACATCACAGGTACGTGGTATTGCGAAAGTTGTAACATCCGTAGCAACCGGTAATCTTCGTCAGAAATTATCCATCAGTGCAAAAGGTGAAGTAGCTCAGTTGACAGATACGATCAATGAGATGATCGAGACACTTGCCGTGTTTGCTGACCAGGTAACTAACGTGGCACGCGAAGTAGGTGTTGAAGGAAGACTTGGAGGTCAGGCGAACGTGCCTGGTGCATCAGGTATCTGGAAAAACCTTACTGAGAACGTAAATCAGCTTGCTGAAAACTTAACTACCCAGGTGCGTTCGATCTCTGAAGTAGCATCGGCGGTAACAAAAGGTGACTTAACCCGTAACATCCGCGTTGAGGCTAAAGGTGAGGTGGAAGAATTAAAAGATACCATCAACCAGATGATCACCAATCTTCGCGAAACAACGTTATTGAACCAGGAACAAGATTGGCTGAAATCAAATCTTGCCAAGTTTACACAAATGTTACAAGGTCAGAAAGATCTGCAAACTGTTGCGAAACGTATCCTTTCAGAACTTGCGCAGGTTGTTACGGCACATTACGGTGCATTTTATATTCTCTCAACTGAAGATATGCCTAAGCTGAAATTATTCGCAGCGTATGCATACAAGTCAGATAAAAACATCCCGAAAGAATTTGCTATCGGAGAAGGTCTCGTTGGACAATGTGCTTTTGAAAAAGAGCGTATCATCCTGTCAAACGTTCCTAACGATTACGTGAAAATTTCTTCAGGCTTAGGAAAAGCAAAACCAAGCAACCTCATCGTGCTCCCTGTATTGTTTGAGAACAATGTAAAAGCGGTTATCGAGCTCGGTTCACTGGAAACATTCAGCCAGACGCATCTCGACTTCCTCAGCCAGCTGACAGAAAGTATCGGTATCGTTGTAAATACAATTGAAACAAATACACGTACAGAAGAACTTCTTGCACAGTCGCAATCACTTGCAGGCGAATTAAAGATCCAGCAGGAAGAGCTTCGCCGCACAAACGACGAGCTCCAGGATAAAGCCTTACTTCTTGTTAAGCAAAAAGAAGAAGTGGAAGCTAAAAACAAAGAGGTTGAAGAAGCCCGTAAATCGCTCGAAGAAAAAGCAGAGCAGCTTACACTTACTTCGAAATACAAATCAGAATTCCTCGCCAACATGTCGCATGAGTTACGTACACCACTTAACTCACTGCTCATTCTTGCGCAACAGCTTTATGAGAATGCCGAAGGTAACCTCAGCGATAAACAAACCCATTATGCAAAAACGATCCACTCTTGCGGTGATGACTTATTGCAGCTGATCAATGACATTCTCGATCTTTCGAAGATCGAATCAGGATTTATCACTGCGAATATTTCGAAAGTGCGCTTTGCAGAGATCACTGCGTTTGTTGAAACTACATTCAAGCCGATCTCCGAAGCACGCAACCTCAAGTTCAAAATTGAAACTGAAACTCAGCTTTCCGATTCAATCGATACTGACTCACAGCGTCTTAACCAGATCCTCAAAAACCTGCTGTCGAACTCATTTAAGTTCACTGAAAAAGGTGAGGTTAAGCTAAGGATCTTTGAACCAGCCAAAAAAACCTGGAAATCAGGAAACACAGATCTCGACAACGCGAAAAAAGTAGTGGCATTCTCGATCAGTGACACCGGTATCGGTATTCCTGCCGACAAACAAACGATCATATTCGAGGCGTTCCAGCAAGCTGAAGGTTCAACCAGCCGTAAATATGGCGGAACAGGCCTCGGTCTTTCAATCAGCCGTGGTCTTGCCGAATTACTCGGCGGAACTATTGAGATGGAAAGTGAAGTTGGCAAGGGAAGTACATTTACACTCTACCTTCCGATGGAATGGCAAAGTGATACCACCAGTCTCGATGTAAATAAAGTACAGACACTGCATCCTGAGAAAAAAGAGCTTAATGCTATCCTGAATTCATTGAAACTAACGGATGAAGGAATTGAGTCCGCCAAGCTCGATGGTGTTGATGAATTATTGAACGAAGCCGGTGATGACCGCAATAACATTCTGCCTACCGACAAGGTGGTGCTGGTGATCGAAGACGATCTTCGTTTCGGCAAGATCATGATCAATAAAGCACATGACAGCGGAATGAAAGTAGTGATCGCGACCAATTATATCGAGATCTTTAATTATGTTGCGCGTTATACACCTATAGCCATAACACTTGATGTGAAGCTACCGGATACAAGCGGATGGAAAGTGCTCGACCTCCTGAAAAACGATCTTAACTACAGGCATATTCCTGTTCATCTTATTTCAGGTGAAGAGAACCGTATGCTTGCGCTTAAGCGCGGTGCACGCAGCTTCCTGCAAAAACCACTTAATAACAAACAACTCGACAACCTGTTCCAGGACATTCTGAACTTCCATGCAAAAGCAGTTAAACAGCTGCTGGTGATAGAAGACAATGAACTTGAATCGTCGCAGATCGTTAAACTGATGCAGGAAGATAAAGTGCAGGTGACCATTGCTTCAACAGGCGAAAAAGCTCTTGAACTATTGAAGGAAAACACTTACGACACTATAATTCTTGACTACACGCTGCCAGATATTTCGGGTCTTGATCTTTTAAATAAGATCAATAACAAGAAAAATGCACTGGTGCCTGTGATCGTTTACTCTGCTAAAGATTTTAGCCGTGATGAGATCAGCAAGCTCAACAAACTTTCGAGCAGCATTGTGCTCAAGGACGTGAACTCGCTCGATAAGCTCCTGGAAGAGACCATGATGTACATGCACGTGAACTATGCCGGGCTGACGATGGAAAAACGCAGGATGATGCAGAACACCCGCATGAAAAATGATATCCTGAGTGGCAAGAAAGTTCTGGTTGTTGACGACGACGTAAGAAATCTATTTGCTATCACCACGGTGTTCGAGAAATACAACATTGATGTTATCACTGCAGAAAGCGGCAAGGAAGCTATAGAGCTGATGAACGAGATGAGCAACATCGAAATGGTACTTATGGATATTATGATGCCTGAAATGGATGGTTACGAAACCATGCAGAAAATCAGGAGAGAACATAAAAACAACAATCTGCCGATCATTGCTGTAACAGCAAAAGCGATGAAAGGAGACCGCCAGAAATGCATCGAGGCCGGAGCATCTGATTATATAACCAAACCTTTAAAAATGGATCAGCTGCTTTCGATGATGCGGATCTGGTTCTACAAATAGAGGTATATGAAAAAGTCGTTAAGAGTAAAGATCTTACTGGTTGATGACCGAGAGAATAACCTGCTGGCCATGGAGTCTATCCTTTGGAAAGATGGTTACGATATTGTAAGAGCAAATTCAGGTAAGGAGGCGCTGAAGATCCTCCTGAAGGATTTTGATTTTACGCTCATTCTTATGGACGTGGAGATGCCCGAGCTTAATGGATTTGAGACGGCAACCATGATCTATACCAGGGAGAAGCTCCGGCATATACCTATTATCTTTATTACTGCTCACAGCTCTGGCGATGAAAATCTTTTTAAAGGTTATAAAGCGGGTGCTGTAGATTATATTTATAAACCTATCCAGAGCGACCTGCTGCGCGCTAAAGTGGCTGTGTTTGTTGAGCTTTACAAAAAGAATCACCAGCTCGTTTCACAGGAACAAAAGCTCATTTCCATCAATAAAAGTCTCGAGATGGAGATCAAGGACAGGATCACCTCAGAAACAAAAGTAAAAGAGCTGAACAAAAAACTGCTGGAGAACATATCGCAGCTGGAGTCCACCAATAAGGAGCTCGACCGCTTTGCATACATGGCGTCGCACGACTTGCAGGAGCCATTGCGGAAGATCAGGATCTTCAGCGAGAGGATCGCAGAAACCTATTCTGAACAGATAGGCTCAGAGGGTAAGATGTTCATTGATAAGATGCAAAGTGCCTGCATCAGGATGCAGAACCTTATTGACGACATTCTTGCTTTTAGCAAGATCTCCGTTGAAAAAGAATCGCTTGCGAGCATTCAGCTTAACACCATCGTCGACGAAGTGGTTACAGACATGGAACAGAAGATCAGGGAAAAGAACGCGAAGATCACCGTGGACAAATTACCGGAGCTTCATGTCAACCCCGAACTTATCAAATCACTGTTCCAGAATCTTATCAGCAATGCTCTTAAATATGCAAAGAAAGATGTTGCTCCACAGATAACTATTACCTCAAAACTCGACGAGCCACTTTCAAAAACAGAGAACGGGATTAACGCTAAAAAATTCTGGCGAATCATCGTCAAGGATAATGGTATTGGATTTGAGCAGCAGTATGCTGACCAGGTTTTTACCATGTTTAAACGCCTCCATGCAGGTCCAGAATATAAAGGAACCGGTATCGGGCTTGCTATTTGTAAAAAAATTGTAGAGGAACACGATGGTCATATCAGCGCAAGAAGCAATGTGAACGAAGGCACCGCCTTCACTATCAGCCTTCCCGTTCCCGAACTAATAATGACCTGAGGACCAGAGAATGACAATAAGATCAAAACTTGCAGCCGGCTTCGTATTACTGATTGTCATCTTCGCTGCGAGTTTTTTTGTGAACCAGAGGCTCTCTGATGAAGTTTCGCGCAACACTACCTACCTCAACAACTCAGAGGCCATCATCCGCAATTCAAACATCCTGCATAAATATATTCTCGATATGCAGAGCGGTTATCGCGGTTACCTGCTTACCGGGCAGGAAGCGTTTCTAGAACCTTATAACCAGGGAATGCATGATATCCCGCCCTTGGTTAAGGAACTAAAGGCACTTGTAACCAACGATACCCAGAAACAACGACTGGACTCTATTGCATTCCTTCATCAGAGCTGGATCACATATGCTAACTCGCTGATTAAAACCAAGCGCGACACGTTGCCAGATGCCAGCGAAAGATACCGTGATCTTTTTGAAAGTCAGGTAAAGACCTTTGTCGGAAAAAAGCTCAACGACAGGATCAGGAATATATTTCCGCCGTTTGATGAATATGAGTACAAGGTACGGCTCGACAGAAGGGTGAGGCTTGCAGAGTCATTAAGGGCCACGTTCAACATTAATCTTGCACTCACACTTTTTTCTATAGTGCTGGCCATTATTTCGAGCTTTTACATTACGAGGCTGATCACGCGACGAATTGCCAAAATGGTCGACATAGCCGAACACATATCAAAAGGAAATTTCACTACAATCAACGATAATCAAAAAGATGAATTAAAACGACTTTCAGAATCCCTTAACAGCATGTCGCGGACGCTGGAAAAAAATTTCAAAGAACTTCGCAAAAAGAACAAGGACCTTGATGACTTTGCCTACGTTGTATCGCACGACCTTAAAGCACCATTGCGGGGGATAGATAATATTACCACATGGATCGAAGAGGACCATGAAGAAGAACTTTCAGCCGGGCTGAAAAAAAACCTCGATCTTATAAAGGGGCGGACACACCGTCTCGAAAATATGATCAACGGCCTGCTCGATTACGCCAGGATCGGTAAAGTGAAAAAAGAGCCCGAACTGGTTGATATCCGTACATTACTGACTGAGCTTGTTGATATACTGGTACCCAACAGTGCCATTGTAACTTTAGGTGAAATGCCTGTTATATTAACTGAAAGGCTTTTAATAGAACAGGTTTTTTCAAACCTTATCAGCAACGCAGTGAAGTATAATGACAAACCACGAACGGAGATCTCTATTACCTGTCGAACTATCGGCAAACAATACGAGTTTTCGGTCAGTGATAATGGTATAGGAATTCAAAGCGAGTATTTCGATAAGATCTTCCAGATCTTTCAGACACTGCGCGAGCGGGACGCATTTGAAAGTACTGGTGTTGGACTCGCAATTGTTAAAAGAATAATAGAAGAACAGAAAGAAACAATTAAAGTAGAATCGCAGCCCGGAAAAGGCACTACCTTTATTTTCACGTGGCACGCAAATTGAAAGTTTAATAAGATGAAACACAAAAAGATCCTGCTGGTAGAGGATGATTACCTCGATGTTACCAGCGTGAAACGGGCACTCAGCAAATTAAATGTGGACCATACCCTATTGGTGGCACATAATGGCGTGGATGCTTTATCTATGCTTATGGGCAGTCATGACGAATCAGGAAACGGGGAAAAGATCCAACCCGACGTCATCCTGCTGGATATGAATATGCCTAAGATGAACGGACTTGAATTTTTAAGGATCATTAAGAAATATTATAGCCTGAACAATATCAAGGTTTTTGTCATGACCACTTCCGCTGAGGAATATGACAAGACCGAAGCAAAAAAGCTGGGTATCTCCGGGTATATCTTAAAACCTCTCGACTTTTCAAATTCTAAAAAAGATGATTCCGCACTGGCCACGCAAAGCCTGAAGGCAGAATTATGTTCCGGATAATGAGAATGTTTTTTTAATCTCCGCTATCCTGTAATCTTTTGTTCTTTTCCTCGATCCACCTGGCCATATAATGCGTGCTTTGCATCAGGTGATGCTGTAACATAGCGCCAATATAATTATCATTACGGTGTTGCCGGAAATCCTGAATAAGCGTGAGAAGCTGTGAAGGTAGTTTATCATGGCGGTCATTATTAAAAATCTCGTCAACGATCTCAAAACCTGCCGTTTGTTTTTCTCTCCAGATATTTTCATTAAGATATAATTGCACCGCTGCATCAGCAAATGCGTCCGGATCATTTTCTATACATCCATTAAAGGGAAGGTTACCGTGCATACCTTCGGCGCCAATGGAAGTGGTGACAGAAGGAGTGCCACACTGCATTGCTTCGAGCAGCTTGCCTTTTAAACCCGCACCAAAGCGGAGTGGAGCCAGGCAAACGCGGTGTAGCGACATTTCATGCATCGAATTTTCCGCTCGACCCTTTATTATAAAACCACTTTTATTTTTTGTCTCACGCAGAGCACCGGCCGGAGGATACGCCCCATAGACGTGTAATTCTTCATCCGGCAGCTTTAAACGGATGCGGGGCCAGATCTCTTTTTCAAGATACTGCACTGCATCTGCATTCGGAGCATGTAAAAAATTGCCTATCGAAATAAAATGTTCTCTTTCCTTATAGGAAGGCAACTGAACCTTTGTCTGTTCAGCTATAGGTTCCGAATAAAAAGGCAGATAATAAAGGAGCTTTTCACTCACTTTAATATGCTTGACAAGAAGATCCATTTCAAATTCTGAAATGATAAGCGAAAGGTCCGACCTGAAAATACTGGCCAGCTCTCTTTTAAAAATATCGTTATGCAGATCGGCATTTACAAAAGGCCGGTTAGCCTTGCATGCAAGTCGCCTGGCTTCCCGCAGACCGTGCAGGTCTTCCGTATCAAGCACTCGAAGCGCGGCAGGACAGTGCATGGCCACCCGCCATCCGAACTGCTCTTCACTTGTAAAGCGGTCAAACAACACTACATCCGGATTTTGTTCTTTTATAAAATCATCAAAAGACGGATCATTGAGCGCAATCTGAAAAGTAGAGAATGGAAGGTCCTTAGCTTTCAGACTATGGTCTGTTGGTTTTGAAACACAGGCAAACACCACTTTCCATCCGGCTGAATGAAAAAGATCAAGCAGCTTCATCATCCTGCTTCCTGCGGCTGAAGACGCAGGTTCCGGCCACACTTTACCTATGCAGAGAAACTTCTTCACGAATCAGAAGATCTTCTCCAGGTAAAACATCAGCAGGTCATAGGCCTTTTTGTAATCCCTTTTGTAACTTTCGCTTTGATACTGGCTGGCGGGGGCATCGGCCAGATCCTTAAAATCACTTAATAAGATCCTGAAACTATCTGCATCCATCCTTTGATTAAAGCCGTTTATATTTCCCTCCAGCAAACGATGGATTTCAATTGCTGACCGCCTGTTCGGCGCATCCCGGTATTGCCGGATCTCATTAATAACCTGTTCAAGTATCATGGCGCAAAACTAAAAGTAAAAAGCCATATAGACTCCCGATTTTTAATTGTCGCACGCCGCGAATTTTCCCGAAAGTGGGTGGCGTTAGCGTTTTTTAACCGTGCGAGCAAACCGCGTAATAAGTTGGTATTGAACTGTTTAAGTCCTTTTTTGCAGATTCATTCTTAAAAGATTAGGGGTAAATGCCGATAAGATGGTCATACTTATGAACCCTTTTCGATGAAATAACCGTTAAAGGATATGAAATTGATCTAATGTTCTATGAAAAATGGATGTATAAAGCAGCTCACCAAGGGCATCAGTCTCGAAAAAAGTAAGACACTGGTTCCCTGGAAGACCTGTTTCAATAGTTTGAATAATTATGGAAATGCAGAGATAAAAGTTCAGCCAGGCCGTCGCATGATAGTGTGGAAGAACGAAAAGATCCTGAATGGAATTTCTGTAGACCTTAACGTCACACTAAATGACGGATCAAAAGGTGAGCAGTTGGAAAACGTGAGTGCTTACATCAGCGAAAGCGATTTCAAGAAAGTGCGTACGCAGTTAAATGCTGAACTTAGAAAAAAAGGTCAGTACGTTAAATTCAACGATTTTGAATATGCTTATAAATGGAAAGTAAAAGGCTGCGATGTAGTACTAAGCTGTATTGATCGTTTTGGATCATACTGGAAGCTCGACATAAATCATCGTGGCACGATCATTGACCGTTTAAAGAAACATACGATACACAAATTCAAAATACCCTGCATTAAACCTGATTTTAAAACCGACAGGAACTTTTTATTTATTGGTGTTGAAACACCGCAGGCACAATTGGTTGTCATTTGATAGTTGGTGAACTGATTGGGCTAAAATAAGGGCTGCTTATGGCGGCCTTTTTTTCATTTATGATGTACGATTTACGCGTCATCGATCCAGTGGATCGATGAGCGGGCTGGTGGGAAAGGCGAAGTCGGGTATCAGCTACCTACCTATCGCACTTGCCCGCTCAAACATGCACTGCATGTTTGCCGTGCTCCTATCGCTGTAGAGCTCCGAAGTATTTGTTTTGAAAGCACCCACGACGCTTGTATTTGCGGCAACTTGTCCATAAGCGCAATAATCTTTACGCCAATGCTTTTTGTTCTGGATTTAATCTCCTCTTTCATTTTTTTGGGTTTAATGGCCTTTAATGGGAACGAATGTTGTTCATTACATATTAGACCACTGCAAATATTAAATCGGAAATTAGAAATTGATTGCTACAGATTATAGTAATTGCACAGAAGCCAATATGGCGCGTATTTAATTAGCGCAATCGTAAATCGTCCCTCGTAAATCGTAAATAAAAAAGAGAGTGGGGAACAATAAACCAAACCCACTCTCCTTTAAGAACCTTTACAATGCGTAGTAGTTAGTTAGCCTGAAAGGTATATACAAATTTAAAAAAAAATTAGCCTTGAAAATCGGATTTAACTTTCTTTTAGCGCGTAAACTTCGTGACCTTTTCGTGTAATGTTGTTAATTTATGTAATTCGTACCCGCTGATACAACCTTCTGCACCGCTTGATTCAATGGGCTCCAGGCCTTTGGTTTGTAAGTTGTGGTTAAAACTGCGGCGTTGTGTTAAACCGCAACGTTATGTTCGCGGAGCGCATCGTTGAGCGAAGTTTTTAAATCGGTACTTTCTTTTCTTTTACCGATTATAAGTGCGCAGGGCACCTGGAATTCTCCGGCAGGAAATTTTTTCGTGTAGCTTCCCGGGATCACGACACTTCTTTCAGGCACGTATCCTTTTGTTTCCACAGGCGATGCACCACTAACATCAATGATCTTTGTAGACTGGGTTAAAACTACATTTGCACCAAGAACAGCCTGCTTTCCAACCCTTACACCTTCCACAACAATACAGCGCGATCCCACAAAACAATCATCTTCAATAATTACCGGCGCAGCCTGCACTGGTTCAAGCACGCCCCCAATTCCAACACCGCCGCTCAGGTGTACATTTTTTCCGATCTGTGCGCAGCTGCCCACGGTAGCCCAGGTGTCCACCATGGTACCTGAATCTACATAAGCACCGATATTAACATAACTCGGCATCAGGATCACCCCGCTGGCAAGGTATGCTCCATAGCGCGCAACAGCATGAGGTACAACGCGCACACCAAGCTGGGCGTAGTTCTGCTTAAGAGCCATCTTATCATGAAATTCAAAAGGGCCTACTTCCATTGTCGCCATTTTTCGGGTCGGAAAATAAAGGATCACGGCTTTTTTCACCCAGTCATTTACCTTCCAACCGTTCGCAACCGGTTCCCCCACACGCAAAGCGCCTTTATCCAGTTGTTCAATAACTTCATTTATTGTGGTGAGAGTATGTTTGTCCTTAAGGAGTTCGCGGTTCTCCCAGGCCGCTTCGATGATCTGTTGCATGCAGGCTAGTTTTTTTCCGGCCAAAAGTAAGCAATATTTAACTCTGACACCTGCCTGGACCAATTATAGGGGGATTTCACAACTAATAAACAATTACTAGTGGTAATTTTATAAATAGAGAGGTATAATGTCGGAGCAGTTTTTATAGATTTAAAAGATCTTATTGGGTGACATACGCTGAAAAAATAAAACAACTGTACGAGAGATCACTTTCCGTCCAAAGGGACTTTTTATGGATAGTGGTGGAGATACGCGCATGCGCTCAAACGGGCAAGGCCATTGATGAGCGAATGCTCAACGACCGTGACAAGCTGTACGATGATTACAATTACATTATTGAGACCCATAAAAAGATCAGGGATTATTGCCAGGCCAAAGGCATTTCAACATTTGATAAGCTTCCTGATAATTGGGAGGAATTGATGTAGCGGTGTTTTAGCAAGGCGCCATTATCCGGTTCAGGACCTCGTCGCTGGCATCACCGGAACCCGGCAAAAACAAGTGATCTTCTATATTTGGATATTAGTATCAAAGTGCCTATATTTGCACCTCTTAAAACAAGGTTGCGTAGCTCAACTGAATAGAGCATCTGACTACGGATCAGAAGGTTAGGGGTTTGAATCCCTTCGCGACCACGATAAGCGCAAAAAGAGGCCCTCTTGAAAAGAGGGCCTTTTTGTTTTTCGCGGTCTGCCTTCAAGCTTGCTTGAAAAGGCAGGACGGATCAATCTCAAAAGTTGTGGAGTAAGGGGAAAATTTTGACTTTTGAGGTCTC
>CBIHOL010000002.1:0-180931 GCA_966211905.1 uncultured bacterium | reverse complement strand
CGCCAGGTCCGGACTTCATTGTATATGTTGCAGGTTGTTTAATAGTGTTCTTAAACAGGCTATCGGTCACCACCACATCACTCAGGGTATCGTTTCCAAGGTTGTGCACGGTAACCGTGTAGGTGATGTCATAACTGTTATTATCCAGCGCCATAAATGAGCCTTGTTTGGTAAGACCGAAGAACAGGTTTGGAGTAAAAGTTATTATCGTAGGATCGCTATTGTTTTTTGGATCACCATTCAGGTCCGGATCAGGATCCAAACCATCCGTCGATACATCAGTCACCACCACATTTATGTTGTTGGTGCATGTACCGGATACTGAATTACTGTATGGTCCGAAGAATCCATTAACGGCAACACGTACGGTGAAGCGAACTGTATCAGCGCCTGCAGCCCCCAGAGTGCTTGTTGCCTGGGTGAGGTTCGTCTGAGTTATTCCGTCGAAGCCTGGATTTACAGTAAGGCTGTTGTTCACCGATCCATTCACCGCTACAACTGTAAATGTTGCAGGTGACGGGAAGGCTAATGACAGGTTCTCAGTGATAACTACTCCGTTCAATGGTCCGGTATCATAATTTCGCGCAACGATCGTGTAGCGTACATCATAAGTGCCGTCGCTGTTAGCGGTAGGTGTTGCCACCGATTTGGCCAGTCCCAGAGATCGTAAAGAGCAGTCTACAGGAATGAGTTTCAGAACAAAATCTTTCTGACAACCCAGCGAGTCAAAAATTCGCATGCTGTAATATACCGTGTCGTTTGGATTAGCCAGATTATTGGTGATAATTCCTGAAGTCGGGATCACTACTGCAGACAGGTACGTTGCGGAACCAGTATAGCTTGATCCTGCCACCAGGTCAAATTTATCTTTGTTACCAAAACCAGACACCATGATAGTTCCGTCATTATTACTTGAGCCTGCGTTGCAGGTTGCAGGTACTATCGTGGCGGTGATCGAAACTTCGGTATGTGTTCCTACTGTTACAACCGCTGTGTCAGAACATCCACTGGTGAGGTCACGTACAATAACTGTGTAGTCACCGGCAACCGTTACTTCGGCAGTGGCTGTATTCGCTGCGAAATTGTTTGGTCCCATCCATGAATAAGAAGGGTTGGTAGTCGTGTTTATTGCATTCAGATACACAGTGGCGGTAGCACATGTGATGCTGCCAGAGGCAACCGGTGTAACCAGAGGGATTGAGCCGTCAGTCGGTACATCAACAGTGGCTGTGGCAATACAGCCGGTATTAATATCAGTAACAGTTAAAGTATAGATACCCCAAGCAGTTACTCCTGTCGGGTTCTGGATCACAGAAGAATAATTCTGTGGACCATTCCAGCTGTAATTAACAGTCACATCCGTTGACGAGCCAAACAACTGAACAGTCGGACTCGCGCAGGTTATTGTTCCAGTTACGCTTGCAGTTACGCCGGCAGGTAATGGATTTACAAACACCTGAACGGTTGTGGTATTGAAGCAGATCCCACCATTATCCCCGGTAACCGTGTAGACGGTCGAAACTGTCGGGAATTCGGTTGTAACTGATCCCGTGGTCAGAGACGGGAACCAGGTGTAGCTGTTTGCACCGGTAGCAGTCAATGTTGCACCACTGCCAATACAAACTGAAGAATTAAGAGGAGAAACCACAACCGTTGGATTCGGATATACCATGATCTGTATGGTTCCTGCACCCGTACAGCCATTTCCGTCGGTTCCTGTAACAGTATAAAGTGTGGATGTGAGAGGTGTATCATTTACCACCTGGCCAACCAGGGTTCCAGGTTCCCATGTGTATGAGCCGGCTCCGCTGGCAGTAAGTGTAACCGGTGTTCCTTCGCACAATGCTGTAGATGAAGCAGAAGCAATGATCACTGGAAGTGGATTCACGGCCACGGTTGTCATCGCAGAATTAGTGCATCCGTTATTGTCTTCTCCAAATACTGTGTAAGTTGTTGCAGTAACTGGAAGGTCGACTACTGTTGCACCTGTCTGGTTGATCGGTTGCCAGGTGTAATTGGCAGCACCTGTTGCCGAGAGGCTGACAGGGCTTCCGGCGCAAACAGAAGAAGGCGAGGCGTTGGCGCTGATGACAGGCAATGGATTTACTCCCACAAAAATGGTGGTGGAACCGGTACAGGATCCGTTATCACCGAAAACAGTATACGTGGTGCCGGAGGAAGGACTTACCAGAACCGGGTTGGTAAACTGCGGTCCTGGTGTCCAGGTGTAATTATTGCCGCCCGATGCAGTTAAGGTTGCAGAAGTGCCGGCGCAAATTGAAGGAGATGATGAAGCAGCAATTATCAACGGAGCCTGGTTGACCGTTACTGTAATGACCGCAAAGTTAGGACAGCCGTTTGCAGCCTGTCCTACAACCGTGTAAGTTGTGGTCAGCGATGGTGTATCGGTAACTGATACGCCAGTGGTAAATGTAGGCAACCAGGTATAAGTGACTCCGCCGGAAGCAGAAAGTGTAACTGTTTGTCCTGCACAAATAGCGGCCGGAACGGCGGTAGCTGTTATATTAGGTAATGGTACCACAACAATCGTGATCGTTTTATTGGAAGTACATCCTCCGCTCTCGCCCGTTGCTGTATAAGTTGTAGTAGAATTAGGCTGACCAACGAAGAGACTGCCGGTTCCATTACCGGGGTTCCATGTATAATTTGTGGCACCAGTCGCTGTAATACCCACTGTAAAGCCCTGGCAAATGCTTGGGCTTGTTGCAGAGAGATTTATTGTAGGTGTAGGTACCACGTTAAGAGTAAACATAGCGGTGTCGCTGCATCCGAATCCATTGGAACCAAGAAGGGTGTAGGTGGTGGTAACCGAAGGGGCTACTACACGGGTTGCGCCTGCGACTGCACCCGGGAACCAGACATAAGCATTTGCACCGGTGCCTATGAGGGTGGCAGAACTACCGCTGCAAATTGAGCTGCTGCTTGCACTTATCGAAACTGAAGGAACCGGATTAACTATTACAGTTACGGTTTTAGTATCAGTACATCCAAATGCATTGGTTCCTGTTACAAAATAAGCAGTGTTAACCGGAGGAGTTACTACCACGAGGCTTCCAGTAATAGGACCAGGGGTCCACACATAAGATAACGCACCAACTGCAGTAAGACTTGTTGACGATCCGCTGCAGATTATTGGAGGGTTGGCGAAGGCGATCACATTTGGTTTTGGATTAACGGTTACAACCATTGTAGTGGTTTTGGTACAGCCAAGAGAGTTTCCTGTGATAGTGTAAATTGTTGTTGAGGCAGGTGATACAGTTACGTTGGCACCAGATAAATTTCCTGGCATCCACAGGTAAGAATTAGCACCGCTGGCCGAAGCAGACAATACCGCTCCAACGCAAATTGCTGTAGAAGATGGAGTGACGGTAATGCTTGGAATTGGATTCACATTTATCTGAATGAATGCAGGCGTTGGACTCACACAACCAAAAGCGTTAGTTCCGGCAATTGAGAAGGTTGTTGTGGTGAGCGGACAAACGACAGGACCACCATTGATATACGTATAAGTTACAGCACCACTTGGTGTAAGAGTTGCACATGATCCGGCGCAAAGCGTGGTAGAGCTGGCCACAACCGAAATTGTAGGAGTCGGGTTCACATTTACAATCACTGTTTTGGTAGCGCTGCAACCGGCAGCTGAAGTACCTGTAACAGTATAGATGGTAGTGGAAACCGGTGTTACTGATACTGTATTGCCCGGCAAATTACCAGGCTGCCACACATACGTAGTTGCACCATTTGCACTCAGTACAGATGTCTGCCCACGGCAAATAGTACCAGGATTTGCAGACGCGTTCACAACCGGTAACGGATTTACGATGACGGTAACAACTGCTGAACCAGTACAACCTGCAGTGCCCAGCACGGTGTAGGTGGTTGAGATCGAAGGAGTGACTATTACTAAAGAACCAGTAGCGCCACCTGGGAACCATGTGTAGGTTGAGCCTCCACCGGCAGTTAAAGTTGCATTCTGGCCTGCACATATCTGGGTTGGACTCGCCGTTGCAAAAATAGCCGGATTAGAATTCCTGATCACAGTCACGGTGCCTGGAGAACTACTTACGCAGCCAAGCGCGCTGGTACCCATTACAGAATATGTTGTGGTTACTGAAGGACAAACTACTGGTCCCCCGTTCACGTAGGTATAAGTTGCAGCACCTGATGGTGTAAGTGTTGAGCAGCCGCCAGGACAAACGGCGGTTGGGTTGGCGGCCACGCCTATGATCGGAAGTGGATTCACTGTTACCTGCACAGTTTTTGTTCCAGTACAGCCGTTTAATGAACCTGTTACTGTATATACTGTTGTGAGGGTAGGGCTAACATTAACTGGATTGCCAGGCAAACCTCCCGGATTCCATACATATGAGGAGGCGCCGGTAGCGGTGAGAACAGAAGCAGCGCCACGGCAGATTGTTGCAGGTGATGCTGTGGCCCCGATAACCGGAAGCGGATTTACCTTGATGGTAAATGTTTTTAATGAAAGGCATCCTGCCGCACTTTGCCCGGTAACTGTATACACTGTAGTAACTGCAGGAGTAACTGAAACTACGGATCCTGAAATATTGATCGGTTGCCAGGTGTAAGAAGAAGCGCCGGTTGCAGTCATAGTGGCAACGGTGCCTGCACATATAGTGTCGTTAGAAGCTGTTATTGAAATGGACGGTAATGGATTAACCGTAACAAATACAGTTCCAGGCTGAGCGCTCACACAGTTAAATGCATTTGTGCCCACAATAGAGTAAGTAGTATTGCTGGTAGGGCATACAACAGGACCACCATTGAGATAAGTGTAAGTTATCGCACCGGAAGGTGATAAAGTGGCACAGGTTCCGTTACATATTGCAGGCGGATTTGAGGCAGCAGTAATAGTAGGCAGTGGATTAACAGTCACCAATACGGTTCGTGTACCTGAACATCCAAAAGAAGTTCCTGTAACAGTATAGATGGTAGTAGCAGTTGGAGAAACGGTTGCCGGATTGCTTGTTGATCCGCCCGGATTCCAGACATAAGTGCTGGCGCCCGAAGCCGATAAAAGCGAACTTGCACCGCGGCAGATAGTAGCCGGAGAAGCTGTTGCAGTGATTGTTGGAATTGGTAATACATTAACTGCAACTGTTGCCTGCCCTGTACAACCGGATGAAGTGCCGAACACGGTATAGATTGTACTGGCGACAGGGGTTACTGTAACACTCTGACCCACCAGGTTAACCGGCTGCCAGGTATATGTGGTGGCATTGCCCGAACTTAAAGTAACGGTACTGCCAGCGCAGATATTAGAGCTTGAAGCAACTGCAAAAACAATTGGAAGTGGATTAACAACAACTGTTACTACTCCAGGATTTGTGCTTGCGCAGCCAAATGCATTGCTGCCTGAAACAGAATATGTTGTTGTAACAGAAGGACACACAACAGGTCCGCCATTAATAAATGTATATGTAACGCCGCCTGAAGGTATTAATGTTGCGCACGAGCCGGCACATACTGTTCCCGGCGAAGCCGACACACCAATAGTTGGGCGCGGATTTACAGTTACCAGCACAGTTTTTGTACCGGTACAGCCCAGTGATGTGCCTGAAACAGTATAAGTAGTAGTCACACTTGGAGTTACAACGATTGGTGAACCCGTAGAGCCACCTGGTTGCCATACATAACTGGTGGCTCCTGTAGCGGTAAGAGTTGACGAATTACCTAAACATACAGATGCAGGTGAGGCACTGGCTGTTAATACAGGAACGGGGTTAACAGTGATATTGATTGTAGTTGTTCCAATGCAACCGCCTGCGTTGGTTCCGCTCACCGTATACATGGTTGAGATAAGAGGTGACAGGGTTAGGTTAGAGCCGTTTATACCGCCTGGCATTGTTGTATAGGTAACAGCTCCATTCATGATTATAATGGCACTTTGACCCGCGCAGATGGAGGTTGAGGACGGAGTAGCAGAGATAGAAGGTGCAGGATTCACAACTATCGTTCTAACACCCGGAGTAGAACTCACACAGCCCAGCGCGCTGGTACCTGAAACGGAATATGTTGTTGTAACGCTTGGACAAACGACCGGACCCCCATTGAGGAAAGTATATGTTGACGCACCCGATGGTGTAAGAGTAGCACAAACACCGACGCATACAGCGGTAGGATTAGCGGCAACAGAAATAGATGGTCTTGGATTGACCGTAACAACAACGTTAGCTGTATCACGACATCCAAGTGTTGAACCAATAACGGTGTACGTTATAGAACTGGTAGGAGTAACAGAAATAGGATTTCCGGTTGTTCCGCCAGGGTACCAGCTGTACGTAGTGGCTCCATTCCCTGTAAGAGTCGAAGTCGCACCGATACAGATTGCAGGTGGAGCTGCAGTTGCTGAAATTGTTGGATTTGGATTTACAGTGATTGTGATAGTGCGGTCACGCGTACAACCCGCAAGGTTTCTGCCTGTAACGGTGTACGTTGTGGTAACTGTTGGAGAGAGAACTACGGTGGCTGTAAACAAACCAACCGGATTCCACGTATAAGCAGTTGCTCCCGACGCTACGATCTGCACCGTGCCTCCTACACATATAGTGGCACTTGATGGATTTAAACTGATAAGCGGTGAAGGACTGACGATCACGCTTACTGTACCTGGTTGTGCGCTTTCGCATCCAAGCGAGCTCGTTCCCAGAACAGAGTATGTTGTTGTTACGGATGGACACACAACGGGACCACCATTGAGGTAGGTATAAGTAAGTGCGCCTGAAGGAGTAAGTGTAGAACAAAATCCGGGACAAACGGCGGTTGGGGTTTTGGCAACAGTTATAGTTGGTAACGCATACACAATAAGCGACACCGTTTTGGTATTGCTGCACCCGGAAGTTGTTCCGGTAACCGTATAAGTAGTGTTTCCTGAAGGACTAACTACAGGTGAAGCAGTGGTCATTCCTCCTGGCAGCCAGTTCCACGTTGTTGCACCTGTTCCTGAAAGAGTAGCTGTTTCTCCGACGCAGATAGCCGTTGGATTAACTGATGCATTAACAGTTGGATTCGGAATCACCGTAACCATTACACTTGAGCTGCTGGTGCAGCTTCCGTTATTGGCGGAAACGAAGTAGGCAGTGTTAACAGTTGGAGAAACCGTTTTTGTATTAGTATTTACAACTGGTGCAGGCGACGTCCATGTGTAGCTTGTACCACCAGAAGCTGTTAAAGTAATGGCGCTGCCAAAACATAAGGTTGGAGTAGTGGGAGCAAATGCGATGGTAGGCGAAGGAGCTACGAGTTTTACAATTGTTACTGTTCTGCCGCAACCTGCAAGGTTATTAGCATTAACAGAATAAGTTGTGGTTACAAGGGGATTAACCGTGAATGTACTTCCGGTACCTGCACCAGGGTTCCAGCTGATTGAACCAACGGCTAAAGGAGAGGTAGCGGTTAAAGTTGCAGTGATACCAGGACAGGTAATTGTTGGAGAGGCAACAACGCTGATGGGAGGACCCGGGTCAACCAATGCCTGTATGGTATTTGTACCAATACACAAACCGCTGGAGTAACTTCCGCGAACCGTATAAATTACGTTGGCTACAGGAAATTCTGTAACGATGCCGCCCACTTGTCCGTTCGGTGTCCATGTATAATTAGATCCGGTAGCACCGGTAGCAAATAATAACAACGGATCACCGATACAAACACTTCCCGTTGATGGAAATTTTGCTATACCAATTGTTGGAGTTGGCTCAGTTGTAAGTGCAATAGTGTTTGTGCCGGCGCATCCCGTCGCGTTAAGCCCTTGTACCGTATAAATGGTGGTGACGGGCGCGGGGCCGGTTGGCGGCGTTACAGTTACAGGATTTCCACTAATACTTCCGGGGTTCCAGTTATAACTTATCCCACCTGTGCCGGTAAGGGTAATAGTGCCATTAGGACCAGAACAAACTGTTGTGGAGGATGCTGAAACGTTGATAATTGGGGCAGGAGCAATATTTACCTGCACCGTAAACGTACCGACGCACGTTCCCGTGGTAGCCGTGACAGTGTAAATTGTAGTGACCGACGGACTGACGGAAATTGTTGAGGTGGTTTGCCCCGTGCTCCATAAATAACTTGAGGCACCGCTGGCTGATAACGTTGAACTGGTATTGGTGCCCGCGGCGCAAATAGTTGCAGGAGATGCCGCCACAGTGACAGCTGGTGCAAACTGAAGACTTATAACACGATTTATGCCTGGTGCGCAGCCGCCCAGCGGATTCATATTCAAAGAATATGTTCCAGCGGTTGCAGTAACCAGGGTGCCACTGCTGCTGGAGCCGGTGGGACCGTTCCAGGTATAGGGATTAAAACCAAGTGGCGCTACCATTGTTGCCGTACTGGCACAAGGCACCTGCACGTTAACATTTGTGCTCGGCATGTTAACCGTGGTGGTTCCATTTACCCTAAGGTTAAACTGGCCGCAGTTGGAGTCAAAATAAGCATATCCGAAATGTCCTGCTGCGTTACAATGCGATACCATCACTTCAATTGTGACAGGTCCTGCAAATTGAGATAGATTTATTGAATATCGCTGCCATCCGTTACTGGTATACACTGTAGTAGTACCCGCCACTACCTGTGTCCAGGATAAAGGACCAATTCCGCTGCATCCGCCCTGACTGCCGGGAGCAATGATACTAAAATTAGGGCATGCAGTAAGAGTGCCGTTATTACGCACGCGCACGGACATGTAGGGGGTGGACGTACATGTATGTGCCGGAGCATCGTGCATTACTGCCCAATAAGCGAAATCGTAAATATAATTGGTTGAGGTTACCGGGAATGTCTGTGACAGCCTCACAACGGGGGCTCCCGTGAAAGTAAGATCATTGTTTATCCTGGCAACAAAGGTGCCGCCCAGAGGTGATTGCGGAATCATACCCACATAAGCATCGGAGTAAGGAGTTGAGATAACCGCCGTGTGTGTCGAGTTTACAGAGTTGTTGAAGGTGGGATATTGCTGGGAATTCACATTGGTAGCCAGGCTCATTGTCCAGCCAGACAGCGTTCCGTTTTCGAAATCCTCGTTGGTGCAGGGTGATGCAAGGACCTGGTTTGTTCCCCCACCGTTTTTACCATAATAAGTAGGGAAAGTATATTGGGCATTGGGATCAAGTAAATCGAATTGCTCGTTGATGTAGTTGCGTTTCTGGCCATCCATGTACCATTTAAATCCAGCTCCTGATAGCCCTTCGGCCTGTGCCGCTGCTTTAAATCCTTTCTCATCAAAGCCTTTGAGGGAATCACCATAAAATTTAGCCCCATTTTGTCCAGTTACACTGTTACAAAAAGTTAAGAGAAAAATCGCCGGAAATAGTAAATGTCTGAAACTCATATGTTAATTATGGGACAGCTAACTTATTAAAAAATTTTGAACAATTTTATACAAATGAGCGGACTTCAGCTGGGCTATATTAAGTGTTTGATTTACAATGTCTTAATTCAGGCTCTTTGGGCTGTGATCCGCATGCTTCTAGGGAACGGTTGGGTTTAAAAGGGATTTATACTTTTTTAAGGATTGCATGGTTGCACTATTTTAGGGGTAAAGAGAAAACAACGTTCGTTATTATACTATTACAGAAGCCAGCAGAGCTTCGTTGGGTGAACGCGAAAATTAAGCGACATGAGGGCGGTGATGCCCGATTGTAAATAACAGCAGTTATTCATTAAATTTGAAGGTTTTATGCCTGAAAATTCAATAGCGCTTCTTCCCGACCATGTTGCCAATCAGATCGCCGCCGGTGAGGTCGTGCAGAGACCGGCAAGTGTGGTAAAGGAATTGCTCGAAAACGCTATTGACGCCGGCGCCACCCAGATCAAACTGATCATAAAGGATGCCGGCAAAAGTCTGGTGCAGGTTATTGATAACGGCAAAGGCATGAATGTGTTTGATGCACGAATGTGTTTTGAAAGACATGCCACCTCCAAAATAAGCAGTGCAGATGATCTTTTTACATTAACAACCAAAGGTTTCAGAGGGGAAGCTTTGGCAAGTATTGCAGCCATAGCACAAGTAGAACTGAAAACAAAACAGGAACACGATCTAACCGCACAACATGTGATAGTGGAAGGCGGCAGGTTTATTTCTCAGACTGAATGCCAGGCACCTGTCGGCACGACTTTCACGGTCAAAAATCTTTTTTTTAATATTCCTGCCCGGCGCAATTTTTTAAAGAGCGACCAGGTGGAACAGAAACATATCATCGATGAAATTGAACGCGTCGCTATCCCTCATACCGATATTCATTTCACGCTTCACAGCAATGGAAACGAAATTTTAAACCTGCCAGCCGGAAGTCTCATGCAGAGAATAAAATCGATGCTGGGAAGTTACCTGCAAAAAGAACTCGTGCAGATCGGGGAGGATACTTCGTTTGTGAAGATCAGCGGATACGTGAGCCTGCCTGAATCTGCGGTTAAGACGAAAAAAGAGCAGTACTTTTTTGTGAATCACCGTTTTGTGCGGAACCCGTTCCTGAACCATGCAGTGTACGAAGCTTATAAGGAGCTCATAGGATACCAGTCGCACCCGCGATATTTTATTTTCCTTGAGCTTGATCCAAAAAATATCGACATCAATATTCATCCCACCAAAACAGAGGTAAAATTTACCGATGATAAAACGGTATACATGCTGCTGGTGAGCTCTATCAAGAGAGCATTGGGAAAAGCAAATGCAGGCCCCTCGCTTGATTTTGATACCGAAATGAGTTTCGGATCGGGACCTGTGCCGGGAAAGACCCTCACCCCGCCACCTGTAAGTTACAATACCGGTTATAATCCGTTTAACGGCGGTGCTGTTACGTCGCCCGAGAACGGCCTGCAGAAAGTGAATAAACAACACTGGGAAAAGCTATTTGATGGTTTCAAGACCCAGGCAGAAGCAGGGATGGAGCAACAACAGCAGGAGATCGAAACAATTAAAAAGGAAAGTATTGAATTCACGGTTTTCCAGCTGAATAACAAATATCTTGTTACCACTTACAATCAGAACGTGATGATCGTTGACCAGCAAAGAGCTCACGAGAGGATCGTATACGAACATTATATGAATTCGCTTGATGATAAACAGGTGAGTTCACAGCAGCTTCTTTTTCCCGAGCAGATCGAACTCAGCGCCAACGATTTTATGATGGTGAAAGGAATGCTCGCGGAATTCAAGCAGCTGGGCTTCGATCTTGAAGTTTTTGGAAAGAACAGTATTGTTGTGAACGGTACACCAACCGACATGCAGGACTTTAACGTAGTGCAGACCATTGAAGGAATAATTGAAACTTTTAAACTGAATACTATAGATGCCAAGGTGGAGAAACGCGACAATCTTTGCCGTGCTATTGCCAAGAATATCAGTATAAAATATGGAAAGGTTCTCGAGACCGATGAAATGAAATTGCTGCTCAATGGATTGTTCCAGTGCGAAAACCCGCTGTATACTGCATCAGGCAAAGTGGTGATGATGGACGTTGAATACAGTGAAATAGAAAGATTCTTTAAACGATGACCTTTAATAATAACGAATACCGGCCAAACAGCTTCGGGTACCTGCCGGTGGTGACCAAGAATATTATCATAATAAATATTATCCTTTTCGTTGCAACGTTCGTTCTTAAAAATGCGAAAGGAATTGATCTCACCGATTACCTTGGGCTGCACTATCATCTGGCCGCAGATTTCAAACCTCACCAGTTCATTACCTACATATTCATGCACGGAAACATCGGGCATATTTTCTTTAATATGTTTGGTGTTTTTATTTTCGGACAGGTGCTTGAGCAGGTCTGGGGTCCGAAAAGATATCTGATCTTTTATCTTCTTACCGGTTTGGGTGCAGCCCTTACCCAGTATGTGATAATGCATTTTGAGATAAGGCAGGTGCTTGACATGGTTAACAATGAAATCAATTCACCGTCAACAACCGTTCAGGAAAAAACGTACCTAATCAATCAGAAATTTGAATATCTGAACAGGCATGTGATCATCGGCGCATCGGGATCGCTTTTCGGTCTGCTGGGTGGCTTTGGGATGCTGTTTCCCAACAGGATGCTGTACCTGTATTTCTTTTTTCCCATAAAAGCAAAATACCTTGTGATTGGATACGGGCTGGTCGAAATTTTTTCGGGATTAAGAAATGACCAGGGAGATAACGTAGCGCACTTTGCGCACATAGGCGGGTTGGTGGTAGGTGTAGCATTAGTGCTTGCCTGGAGAAAGAACAGAACTCATTTTTACTGATGTATGGATTTTTTTAAGAACCTTAAGTATAATTTTCAAAGGCAAGGCATTCTCACCAAGATAATTGTGATAAATGTTGCCGTATTTCTCACTGTAAATGTAGTTGGCAATCTTTCACACCTGCAGTTACTTCAATATGTGGCTTTGCCGATCGGCGGAAACGAATTCCTGTTCAGGTTCTGGACCCTTTTTACATACATGTTCACACATGCCGATTTCTGGCACCTGTTCTGGAACATGGTCTTGTTTTATTTCATGTCTCAGATCTTTTTCACCATCATGGGAGAGAAGAAGATGCTCTACCTGTATGTGATGAGCGGCATCTCCGGAGGCGCGTTAATGCTAATACTGGGTTTGATATTTCCGCACGCTTTTGGATATTCCATACTTATCGGCGCCTCAGCGGCAGTGCTGGGAGTAGGCGCGGTGATGGCGATCTATTCCCCCGACTTCAGGGTGTTTCTCTTCGGAGCGTTCGAGGTGAAGTACAAATATTTTTACCTGGGGATCTTTGTGTTAAATACCATTATTGATTTTTCCATAAATACCGGAGGAAAAATATCACATATGGGCGGAGCACTTTTTGGTGTAATTTATGGGTATTATCTGAGGAAAGGGAACGACCTGTTTGACCTTAATTTTAATATTAAAAGAAAAACAAAATTAAAAGTAGTCTCCAATAATTCGCGTAGTGAAAGTTATGGCACCACTGCCGATGCGGCAAGCGATGCGCAAAAGATGGATGAATTACTTGATAAGATCTCCCGCAGTGGTTACGACAGCCTGACCAAAAAGGAAAAAGAAGAGTTATTCAGGCTTTCACAAAAAAATAAATAAATTAATTATTAGTAAGTAATCATTGTTAATAATTCTATGTGTTATAAACTGACTGAAAGGTGGGTTTACCTACTTTAGCAAATCTTCCATGTTTCGTATAACAACCTTCATACTTGTTACCTGCTTTTTAAGCACATTAATTCGGGCGCAACCGAAAAATTTCACGCAAATTGAAGATGCAGACGAACATTTCGACAATGGAAATTATTTATTCGCCATACCTGCTTATCAGAACGAACTAAAAAAAACACCCGATAATATCAAGGTCAAATACAAGCTCGGTATCTGTTATCTGAATACAAGGATCAGTCGCGAAGAAGCAGTGAATTACCTGGAAGAGGCATCAAAAAGCCCAAAGGTAGACCAGGAGGTCTGGTTATTCCTGGGTCGTGCCTATCATCTTACGAACCGGATCGAAGAGGCACTGACTGCTTATGAGAAATACCGGTCCTTAAAACCAAAATTTGCTGCAGATGCAAGTCGTTTTATAGAGCAATGCGAGAATGCGAAGAAGTTCATGCAAAAGCCAGCTGACGTTACCGTGCAGAATCTAGGTAAACAGATTAACAGTGAGGAACCGGACTACACGCCCTTTATCGACCGTGAAGAAATGTTCCTCGTGTTTACATCGCGACGCAAGGATAACATCGGAGGTAAAAAAGTGGAGATAGACGGGTACCGAAGCAGCGATGTTTACCAGTGCGAGATGGAAAACGGCAACTGGTCTGCTGCCAGGAATGCCGGCCGCGCGTTAAATACCAACCTTGACGAACAGGTGGTAGGTTTAAGATCAGACGGCCTGGAAATGTATCTTTACATTGATCACATTGATAAATTCGGGGATATCTATGTTTCAAATCGACGGGATGAAAAAAGTGAATTCATGAAGGCCAAAAAACTGGATGAAACGGTAAATGAAAAAATTGAGACCAGCGGGTGCATGAGTGAAGACGGCAACTATATGTTCTTTGCAAGGAGACAAAGTGTAGGAGACAACAGCGACCTTTATCTCAGCCGGAAATTACCAAATGGTAAATGGGGTGTTCCAACCAAACTACCAGAAAGCATCAATACCCCGTTTAATGAGGATTTTCCTTTTTTATCAATTGACGGGGAAACCCTGTATTTTGCCAGCGATGGTCATAATACAATGGGAGGTCTGGATTTGTTTAAAACCAGCTGGAACAAAAAAGCGGATACATTTTCTCCTCCGGTAAATCTTGGATTTCCTATCAATTCAACTGATGATGATAAAAGTATTTGTGTTACACGTGATAACCGCCTTGCATATATTTCATCCTTTCGTCCCAACGGTTTCGGAGATCTTGATCTTTACAGGGTAAAGTTCAGTTCGGAACCTGTAATAGCTATTTATGTGGGAAAAGTATTTATGGGTGATACGGTCACTGCTCACCAGCCAAAATCGTATGCTGTAAATATTATTGTTACCGACAAAGTTTCGGGTTATGAATATACGTTTGTACCCCATACAAAAACAGGTCGCTTTGTTCTTGCCTTACCTGCAGGAGAATATGAATTAAGCACTCAGGCCAAAGGTTTCCAGAAGTATAAGGAGGATCTCATAGTTACAGATATGGGTCGTAAGAACCTTGAAAGACATAAGAATCTTACCTTAAAGAAAAATCCTAAAAAGTAATTCCGGCCTGTTATTGAGTTTCCGAATTAAGTATCTTTAATGGTATAACATTCCTGATCATGGACAGAAAAGATTTTTTAAAAAAAGGAGCATTCAGCACTTTTTTCCTGGGCTTATATTCTGCATTCGGAAAAAGCGTCACATCAACGTTCGGTCCTTCCCTGTATCGCGGAATAGAAGCAGTTTGTTCTCCCGCCAACACACATATGGTCGGCAATGGATTTAAAGTGATGAACTTTTATCCCAACGGAAAAGGGTTTGAGGAGCGTATGAGTCCTTTCTTTCTACTGGATTTTAATGCTGAAGTTCATTTCCCGCCTTCTGAAATTTCGCGGGGTGTTGGAGTTCATCCGCACCGGGGAATTGAAACCATCACCTTTGCTTACAAGGGAAGTGTGGCACATCACGACAGTGCGGGAAATAGCGGTGTGATCAATCCGGGAGATGTGCAGTGGATGACAGCAGGGGGAGGGGTTCTTCACAAAGAGTACCATGAGAAAACGTTTGATCAGAAGGGCGGTGCTTTTGAAATGGTGCAGTTATGGATCAATCTTCCAAAAAAACACAAGATGACACCCGCCAAATACCAGGGTATTACGCACAAAAATAAACCGCGAGTGGCCATACCTGGTAACGGGGGACACGTACATGTAGTTGCAGGCGAATACAGTGGAACAAAAGGGATAGCAAATGTATTTTCGCCCATCAATATCTATGATATTCATATTAAGGCCGGCGCGGAACTTACCTTTACCCTGCCAGCGGGGTTCAATTCCGGTATACTGGTTATAGATGGGGCAATTTTTCTTAACGAGACCGCTGTTCCGGAAAATCATTATGCGCAACTAAAAAATGAGTCAGGTCAGATCAGGATATCCGCGAATAAAGATTCCATCCTGCTTGTATTAAGCGGAGAACCGCTCAACGAACCGTATGTAAGTTACGGTCCGTTTGTTATGAATACCGAGGATGAGATCCGGCAGGCGATCGAAGATTACAATGGCGGAAAATTTGGTTTTCTGGCCGACTAAGAAGAAGTTGAACTTTTCAGGGAATTTCGCTGCTGCATAATTATTTTTATATTCGAAGCAAATTACACCTATGAAATTGACTCGTTTTATCCCTTTGCTTCTGATCTTCCTGGCGTTATCCTGCACGGTGCAAAAAAGACAGCATCAGAGTGGATATTATGTAAGTTGGTCGCATAAAAAAACAGAATCAAAAAAGAACGTCGCTGCTTCTGCGGAGCGGAAAGCTTTGAAGAAGTCACCTGCTGTTCTTGACGCAGAAGTTCATCATGAACCGGTTGAAAGTGCATCTGCTTCAAATGAAATAATTCCTGCAGAATTGGTAACGCCACGGTCTGTTATTTCATTTACTGATGCTGAATGCGATCTGATCGTAATGCGAAACGGCGAAGAGATCCGCGCAAAGGTGCAGGAAATCAGCTCAGCACTCATCAAATATAAACGATGTGATCTTCCTGACGGACCATTATACACGGTAAATAAGTCAGAAGTCTTTATGGTGAAGTATCCGAACGGATCGAAGGAAGTAATGCCGGAACCATCTACTACAAGACAACCTGACTATAGGAGTTCAACTACTCAGGCGCCAGTTATTTCTAAAAAGGACAAGAAGTTAGAACCGTTTGCGCTCATTGGTTTTCTTGCAGTGATCGTTGGCCTGTTGGTGCCTTATCTTGGCTTAGCGATGCTACTTCTTTTATCGGGTATAATAATGTGTATAATAGCAATCACAAAAGTTTCAAATAATCCGGATAAACTAAAAGGCAAAGGTCTTGCTATTACGGGCCTTGTAATCGGCCTGGTGGTAGGAGCACTGGTGTTACTGGCGCTTTCGGTAATGTGATCGGGGATATTCACAAATTTTACGTTGTTCACCGTAGTATTCCGCTGTACTTTTAGTGCTCAATGAAGAAAAAAATCGTTTCTATTGTCGCGGCACTAAGTATCCTGCTGTTTTCGGCCTTTGCCACGTTCACTCCCGGAAACGTGATCCCGGGGTATGACCTAAGTTCACCTGTGAGCCGTTTAGTGCTTCCCGAAATCTTACATGAGGTATCGGGACTAACAGAAACAGGGCCCGCGTCGTTTGCCTGCATACAGGATGAGAACGGTATGTTATTTATTGTAGACGTTGAAAAGAATAAAATTGAGCGTGAAATACCTTTTGGGCTGGATGGCGACTATGAAGGTATTGCACGCGTGGGCAAAACGATCTTTGTGTTGAGAAGCGACGGGTTGATCTATGAGATCCCCGATTACCTGTCTGAATCCAGGCAAACAATTTTTCACGCTACAAACATTCCTGCAGCCAATAATGAAGGCTTATGTTATGATGAAAAGAACAACCGGTTGCTCATCGGTTGCAAGGGCAAGGTGAGTAAAGAAAAGGGAGAAAAGGACAGGAGACTGATCTATTCGTTCGATCTTCATACCAGGAAACTTGTTCGTGAACCATCCTTTGATTTTAATGTCACTGATATTACCGCATTTGCCATCAAAAATAATGTCATACCGGCGACACATAAAAATAAAAAAGGTCGTACTGTTTCTTCTACTGTAAAGTTCAGCACCTCAGAGATCGCCATTCATCCGAAAAATAAGTTGCTGTATTTACTTTCGGCTGCCGATCACATGATCATGGTATTTGATGATAAAGGTGAAATAAAACATATACAGGCGCTTGACCCGGTTATGTTCAATAAACCGGAGGGCATCACCTTCTTTCCTGATGGAGATATGCTCATTACTAATGAGGGGCAACAGGGCGTGCCGACTCTGCTGAGGTTTAAGTATAAAGAGTGAGACGAAGTACCAAGTGCAAAGTACGAAGTACGAAGCACAACGCGTCTTTCATTGATTGATTAAGCTTGTTCAACTGACGGGAAGCCGACTTTTTCTTAGTTGTGAGTTTAAAGGTAAATTGGATCAAAGGTTAACATATTTCGACGAGCTGCGGAGAATTTGCGACAGAAAAATGCACATTTCCAGGTATTTATGCGTAATATTACTTTCTGCGGAAACTCTTTAATTCAAACTTCAAAAACCAATTTTACCAATGAAAAACATCAAATTTAACTACCTATTTCGCGATGCAGGCAATAACAAAGCGCATGGTTCAGTTGTTTTTTCAAACCCTGAAAATCTGAATATCGAGGTTATTGAACTGAATTTACGTGAATCACTGATCGACGGTGAATTTTTCGATCCATCGGAATTAAGCGTTCCACGTTTGACCCTTGTTGATTTTTCTTTTAATGCTGAGCCTGATCATTCCTGGAATGAGTTTTCTAACCTGGAATTAACCGACGAGGAAGCAACAGACAACCGCAGCATTGTGGAGTTTTTGTCATCCTGCACTGCCGTTAGCCATTAATTAGCGCCGCTCAGCGGTCCTTACCCAAACAATCCTTTATTTTTTTCTATTTTAGGGGCTTACAAAACCTAAAATGAAAAAATCCATTTGCCTGGTTGCTGTTCTTAGCAACCTGATAGTTACACAATCATTTTCACAGGAAAAGCTCCTTACCATCCAGGATGCCGTATTGCGCGGACGATCGTCACTTGCTCCAAAATCTCTGAAGGGCATTGGTTTTATTCCCGACAGTAAGAACCTGGCATATATTGACAAGAACGAACTAATTGTAGTTGATCCATCAAGCGGCAAAGTTGTTTCCAGTATCAGCACCGTAGCAATGAACAAGAACCTTGTGGCAGGATCACTCGATACCATACCTGCATTTGAAGGTGTAAAGTGGAAAAGTGATAAAGAGTTTTATTACACAAATAAACAGGGAGAGTTCCTTTATTTCATTGAAAAAAATTCCGCTACCAGGTCAGAACGCAAAACAGCTGATAATAAACTGGAGAATCTTGACGAATACAAAGAAGGAGAACTGTATGCTTATGTAAAAGACAATAATGTTTACGTGGTGACCGGGAAAGATACCAGGCAGGTGACCAGGGACGGGTCGTATACCATTGTGAACGGAAAAAGTGTTCATCGCGATGAATTCGGCATCCATAAAGGAACATACTGGAGTCCCAATGGTACTGCTCTCGCCTATTATAGAATGGATCAGAGTGATGTTACAGATTACCCTGTAATTGACTGGTCGAAATATCCGGCAGAGAATCAAAATATCAAATATCCGATGGCGGGAGGAAAAAGCCACTATGTAACTCTGCACATTTTTGATGTAAAAAAAGGAACCAACGTGCAGGTAAAGACTGAGGGTCCAAAGGAGCAGTATCTTACTAATATTGCCTGGAGTCCTGATGAAAAGAAGGTCTATATCGCAGTGTTGAACAGGGAACAAAATCATTATAAGCTTAACGAGTATAATGCGGAAACCGGAGATTTTGTAAAAACCCTGTTTGAAGAAAAGGATGAGAAATATACCGAGCCTCAGCATCCTATGTTATTTGTAAAGAACAATCCAAAGCAATTTATTTGGCAGAGCAGAAAAGATGGATACAATCATTTATACCTGTATAATGCGGATGGTAGCCTTGTGCGCCAGCTCACCAAAGGAAAGTGGGAAGTAAAAGCAGAAAATGGTTTCGATGAAAAAGGCGAAAATTTATTTTTTCACGCCAATGAGCAAAAACCGGTGAACCAGGATTTTTATTCAGTGAATCTGAAGTCGGGTAAAATGACCCGCTTAACGAAGGATGACGGGTATCACACAGTAACCCTGAACAAGAAGGGAGATTTTTTCGTGGATAATTTTTCTTCGTGCTACGTTCCGAGGGAAATCCGCACGATAAATGTGGCAAACGGAAAATCGGCGACGATCTTTTCTGCTGAGAATCCCGTTAAAGATTACAAGACCGGGAAGTGGAGCCTGTTTACTATCAAAAATAGTGAAGGCACTGATCTTTATTGCCGTTTATTCAAGCCTGCTGATTTTGACAGCAGTAAAAAATATCCGGTTGTTGTTTACCTGTATAACGGTCCGCATTCGCAGATGGTAACCAATACGTGGATGGCAAACGGAGAGTTGTGGTACCAGTATATGGCGGAAAAGGGGTTTATTATTTTCACAGTTGATGGACGCGGAACGAGTAACCGTGGAAAGGATTTTGAGCAGGCCATTCACCGCCAGATCGGCAAAGTAGAAATGGAGGATCAGCTAAAAGGCGTTGATTACCTGAAGAAGCTGTCTTACGTTGATGCAGAAAGAATAGGGGTGCATGGCTGGAGTTACGGCGGCTTTATGACCACGTCGCTCATGACCCGTCACCCGGGTGTTTATAAGGTTGCTGTGGCCGGAGGGCCTGTGATTGACTGGAGTTATTATGAGATCATGTACGGAGAGCGTTATATGGATACACCTGAGGAAAATAAACAAGGTTATGAGGCTAATAACCTGCTTAATCATGTAGATAAATTAAAAGGTAAACTACTTATGATCCACGGTGCGCAGGACGATGTAGTGGTGTGGCAACACAGCATCATGTACCAGAAAAAAGCGGTGGACAAAGGTGTACAGCTTGATTATTACGTTTATCCCGGACACATGCACAATGTGCTTGGCAAGGACAGGGCTCATCTGATGGAGAAGGTCTGTAATTATTTTATAGATAATTTATAGTCCTCCTAAAGTAATTTGTTATATAACAGATGCAGATTTACAGACGTAAAAAGAGGTGGCGGTTATACTGATTGCATTAAATTCTTTTTATTTCTAAAAGTGCTGATCGTTGCCGCATTACCACGCTTCGATATTTGTGAGGGTTTTCCTGGAGTCTGTATCCCGCAGATTGTATGACAAAGAAACTTCGAACGACTGTCCGCCAGAGCTACGTGTATTTATTTCGTAAATAAAACCGGCGGTAAAGAAGTCCGACCGGTATCCGACGTTAGCTAACACGGGTGTGTAATCATAAGTAAACATACCTACGCCGGCACCGGTAACCAAGTGCTTAAATGTGACTGCAGTGGCCATTAACTGTCCGTATTTATTTTCGTTCTGAGCACTGTAGCGGGCAGAAAGGTTCAGGAGAGACGTTTCTGTGCAGTGAAAATTATATGACGCGTGTATGTTAGTGCGGATTGGTAAACGGTTTTCTCCTAAAAAACCTATATCGGGCTGATTTAAATGCATCACGGAAATGCCTCCGTAAAAATTTCCAGATTCCAACAGCAGCCCGCCACTCGCATCAAAATTATATTTATTGGAGGACGGCAGAATTACGTTGATTTCCTGGCCACCATATCGTTGATCAGGAGTCTGGAATTCATGCATATTTGCAGAATTCAATGATCTTGTAAGATATGTTACCTGGAATGAGGGGATAATACGGGTTTTTGCAGAAAGTTGCAGATGCTGGGCATAGCCGACAGTCAAAAAATACGATTTCACAATACCCTTATCAACATCATCAGCAAGGAAATTTGCAAAAACGGCACCCCGCAAGCTTTTTAAGTAAAAATCAGCAGAAGTGCCAAATGCCATATAATTGTGGTCAGATTTGAAATCAAAGGCGCGGTAATTAGATTGGATCCGGGTTCCTCGGTTACTGCCTGCGAAAGATGGGTTTAAAAACAAAAGAGAATTGTGTGAGCCAACGAAATAAGGGTCCTGTCCAAAAGGCAGGTATCGTGGGGTGTAACCACTCATTATAAGTGAAGCGGAAAAGCAAAAGCATGTGAGCGCTGTTTTCATAGTTAAAATTATTTTATTGACATTACATTTTCTCAAATAAAGGGACGTTGTTGCGGATCTCTTTTTTTCTCAGGTTATAAGAAAAATGTACTTCATATGTGTCGATGTCGTACTCTGTATTTGTATGGCCACAGTAAATAACTTGTAATGCAAGATTATTTGTTCGGCCACCCAGCACAAACTGGAACTTTTCAGAATCGGTGAATGCTGCACCAAGGATTAGATGTTTATAAAGGATTGCGTTGACGGAAAGCTGAAAATTTGTCGAAGTTGTTGACTGCTGGACTCTTCCCATTGCCTGGAGCAGACTTCTGGAGCCTAATTTAAAGGTGTAGGAACTGTGGTAAGTAATATTTAGCGGTGAACGATAGGAATCGTAATAGCCGACATCCGGACGATTTATGTTTTCGAGTGCGATACCTGCGAAAAAGTTTTTTCTGTAATTAAGCAGTAACCCGGAATTAATTCTGAAGTACGTTACGGGGTTTTTTGTGTAAGCATTGGGAGGTGCTATCCATTCGCCAGCAATGCTGTTACTTCCATATCCTACCTGGAGCGATGGGATCACAGTGAGATGTTTATCCGTGAAATCAATATGCTGTGCATACGTCACCGCTGTCAGGATTCGGGAGACAGGTCCAAGGGATTCGTCACTATGCGTGAGAGCCAGGCCTCCATTCAAAGGTCCGATAAAACCATCCATGCTCATTGATAATTTGCTGGAACCCACGAACTGTGCTCCCTGGTAAGAGGCATTTGCGCGGAACAATCCGTTAGATCCTGCGAAAGACGGATTTAAGAACACAGGTGAAAGATTGTAATTGTTAATACTGTTTTGCTGAGCATTCAGGGCGATATAAAGCCCTGACAAAACAGTAGACAATAAAATTTGTCTTTTCATTTTCTTTGGGGTTTAAGGAAGAGCAATTACGTGCACTTCCAACTTATAATAAATGTAACAAAAAAAGTGCCACAAATTTTGCGGCACTTTAATGTTAAAATAGTTCGTAATTTATTTTGCCATCAATTGCTCGATCTCATCTGCCTCAATAGGAATGTTCTTCATTAGGTCCATCTGTCCGCTTGTGGTGATCAGAATGTTATTTTCGATGCGGATACCCAGCCCTTCTTCAGGGATATAGATCCCAGGCTCAACTGTAAAGACCATTCCTGCCTGCATTGGCTCGTGGAAAAAACCTACATCGTGCACGTCCAAACCAAGGAAATGGCTGGTGCCATGCATAAAATATTTTTTAAAGGCAGGCCAGTGAGGGTTTTGATTTTTTACATCTTCTTTTTTAAGCAAACCCAGCTGTAATAATTCTTCCGTCATCATGTCGCCTACAAGCTTGTTATATTTATCAAATGTCTGGCCCGGTACCAGCCATTTAATGGCCGCTTTGTGGACTCTTAATACTGCGTTGTAGACATCTTTCTGCCGTTTGGTATATTTTCCGTTCACCGGAATGCTGCGACTGAGGTCGCTGGCGTAGTTAGCATATTCTGCAGCTACGTCGAGCAGGATCACCTCACCATCTTTACATTGCTGGTTGTTTTCAACATAGTGTAAAACACAGGCGTTTTTTCCGCTGGCAACAATTGGACCGTATGCAAAACCGTTGGAGCGGTTGCGCACAAATTCGTGGATGAGTTCCGCTTCGATTTCATATTCCCACACACCGGGTTTTACAAAAGATAAGAGCCTGCGGAATCCTTTTTCAGTAATATCACATGCTTGCTGTATGAGTTCGATCTCCTGGGTGCTTTTAATGGCGCGGATCTTTTGCATGATAGGCGCGCTACGCTCGAACTTGTGAAGCGGGTATTTTTCCATCAGCATCCTGTTCAGTCTTTCCTGCGCGGTTTGCACATCAATTGAGCGGCGGGTATGCTCATTGCTGTTGAGGTAAATAAATTCAGCCTGGAAAAATAAAGGCTTCATGATCTTTTCGAATTCATGATGCCAGTACACATGTTCAACTCCGCTGGCTGCTGTGGCCTGCTGTTTATTTAGTTTCGCGCCTTCCCAGATCGCGATCAGCTCGCTGGTTTCTTTCACAAAAAGGATCTCTTTATGGCGACCATCCTTTACATCAGGAAAGATTACCAGGATCGTGTCTTCCTGATCGATCCCGGTGAGATAAAATAGGTCGGCGTTCTGCCTGAACCCCATGCTGCCATCGGCGTTGGTGGGCATAATATCATTGCTGAAAAAGACGGCCAGCGAGTTCGGCTTTAATGCATTTTTAAATTTTTTCCTGTTCTCTGTAAAGAAGCCGCTATCGATAGCCTGGTATTTCATAAAATGATTTTAAATGGAGCATAAAAGTACCGATTAAAGGTTTAAATGCAAACAGACAATGAGCAGCGGTGATTTCTTAATGTGAAACAATTTTTAATATCTTGTAGCAGTGAGTTCGATCCAAATTTTCCGCACACAACAATGTTTATCCCGGGCTGGTGGCCTTTTAGTTTCCGGCGGTTTGTCATAACAATGAAAACAATTGTAAACGTTATCTCCTGTATTGATCCACTAAAATTTTATTTGTGTGCCGCCATTTTTTTCGGATTTACTTTTCTTGCGGTGATGCCTCCTTTCCAGGTAGCCGATGAGCCCGGTCATTTTTGTCGCGCCTGGCAAATTTCGGAAGGAGGTTTTATGGCCAAGCGCGAGAACAACCGGATCATAGCCGATCTTCCTGCAAGCGTAGGTCAGTTTATAACCCCGTTTTTGCGGCAGATCTGGGCCAACGAGATTCGATTTGGGGCGAATGAATGGAGGGATAGGGAGAAGATAAAAGTGAATGCAGGCTCGAGGGCCACGTACGACATCAATACCACCGCACTGTATTCAGTGATCTGCTATGTACCACAATCGCTGGCCATATTTATTTTCAGAACGTTTGATCTGCCACTGTTATATATTTTTTATCTCGCCAGGATCTTTGCACTATGTTTCTGGATAACGTGCGCCTGTTTTTCAATAAGGCTGCTGCCGTATGGAAAATGGTTATTTGTTTTCCTGGCCTTGCTTCCCACCACTATTATGCAGAATCTTGCCATCAGCGCAGATGTAGTAACGAACGGAGCAGCATTTCTGTTCATTGCATCATGCCTGCGCTTGTCGGTGGAAGGAAATGTTCTGACGCCGAGGAGGTGTCTCGCTCTGTTTGTGCTGGTTATCGTGCTCTGCCTCGCAAAAGCTGCATACCTGCCTTTGCTCTTGCTGTTATTCCTTGTGCGGACCTCCAATTGCGGAAGTTTTAAAAACAAATTCATGCTGGTGACAATTTATGGCTCCGCAGGTTGTTTAGCCGCTATTTTATGGACCAGGGCCGTAAGTGATCTGTACATATCATACGCCGATTATAATCCTGAATATGTGGGCTCTGCAGCATTAGTGAATGGAGCTGATGCCCACAGGCAAATGGAATTCCTGGCCTCAGATCCACTCTTTGTTTTCGGGCTTTTAGGACGGTCGCTTGTAAGTTCGTTGTCGGGACATATAACCGGCTACATGGGAACTTTTGGATGGAACGACAGGCATATTGGAGAATGGCTGGCAGTAACAGCATATATTGTTATCCTGGTCATTGCCTGCACCGATGGCAAAAATCCACCTGAGTTGAGCTGGAGGCATAAACTGCTTTTTCTGAGCATTGTGTTTATCATCGTGTGCCTCATCATACTAAGTATGTATGCAACATGGATCCCGGTGGGATATAATGTGGTAGCAGGCTTCCCGGGACGATATCTCATCCCTGTTTACCCGTTATTCTTTATGGTTTTTTTAAACAAGATTAAAATTCCAGCTATTGGCGCATTTCTCACTATTATCATGTCCGTGATCCTGTTCCTTGCTTCTTTGCAGGTATTATCAGAGCGCTACTGGCCACCGGTGTGAACGGCAAGTAATGGGGCGACACTATGTGTTAAACTTAGTATAATTACGAATTCAATGCTATTTTTGCAGCTCAAATTATTAAACCAATGAAGAAAATAATTACCATTTTACTGCTTTCACTTTTTGTAAACACTATCCGTGTAAAAGCAGACGAAGGAATGTTCCTTGTACACCTGATCGGAGAAAAGACCTATGCCGATATGGTGAAACGCGGGTTAAAACTTTCGAAAGAGCAGTTGTATAGTATGAATAAGAGCAGCATTAAAGATGCCATTGTTATTTTCGGCGGAGGTTGTACAGCAGAGCTCGTGAGTAAAGAAGGACTTCTTTTCACAAACCACCACTGCGGTTACAATAATATTGCAACAGCCAGCACTGTAGAGCATAATTATCTTAAAGATGGTTTCTGGGCAAAATCAAAAGGCGAAGAGATTGCCTGTCCCGGCTTAAGCGTGCAGTTCCTGGTTAAAATAGAAGATGTAAGCGAAGCAGTACTTGCTAAAACAAAAGATATAGCTCCTAATGAGCTTGCTTCAAAACTTGGTCCTATCCTGGCAGAAATGTCGAAGCAGGCCTCAGATGCCAGCGGATACGAAGTAAGGATCAATAACTTTTTTAATGGTAATCAGTTTCTGCAATTCACGTATGAGCGTTTTAAGGATGTGAGGCTTGTGGGCACACCTCCTGAGAGTATTGGTAAGTTTGGTGGCGATACTGATAACTGGGAGTGGCCACGTCACACCGGCGACTTTTCTATTTTCCGCGTATACATGGCACCTGATGGAAAACCTGCTGAGTATAAAACTGACAATGTTCCATATAAGCCAAAACATTTTTTACCAGTTTCCATTAAAGGATTAAATGATGGCGATTACGCAATGATCTACGGGTACCCTGGCGGAACTAACCGTTATGAAACAGCTGAAGGAGTAAAACTGAAAGTGGATATTGATAATCCAAGCCTGGTAAATCTCAGAGATGTACGTTTAAAAGCCATGTATGCGGAAATGATCAAGGATCCGAAAGTTAAGATTCAGCTTGCCGGATCATATGCAGGGATCGCCAATTACTGGAAGTTTTTTGACGGTGAAAGCAAGCAGCTGAAAAAACATCATGTGATCGAACAAAAGGAACAGGACGAAGCTGCATTCCAGAAATGGGCGCAGGGTAAGGATGAGTATAACAACCTGTTTGCTGATTTTAAAAAGGCCCATGATGCATGGAGACCATATGCAAAGGGTCGTGTTTATTTAAATGAAGGTATTATGGGATCACCATTGATCGCTTTTGCGGGAAGCGCTAAATCTCTTGACGCGAGCCTGACAAACGGAGCAGCAAAACCGGAAGAGAAAGATAAAGCCATTAAGGCATTCAAAGCCAGCCAGGCAAAATTCATGGAAAGTGAGAACGTAGCCTCCGACCGGCATATTCTTGCGGCTGTGTTAAAAATGTACTATACTGACATTGATCCTTCGCAGAGACCAGAAGCTTTTTTCAAAGAACTGGAGAAAAATTATGGTCCGCTTGACCAGGATGAAACTTACCGGAAATTTGCTGATAATATTTTTAATAACACCATGTTCCTGGCGCCAAGCAAATTCACGGCTTTTATCGCAAACCCCGACACAGCGACATTGCATAAGGACCCGGCTTTCTATACTGCCATTAGTTTTATCAATAATTTCAATAATAATTTTGGCAAGTATTACACTGACTTTACCTCGACAAATTTTGCGCTCCGAAAAAAATATATGAAGGGTGTGATGGAAATGAAGAAAGGATCTACTATGTACCCTGATGCTAATTTTACAATGAGGGTGTCATATGGAAACGTAAAATCTTATTCACCACGCGATGCAGTTCATTATAAGGAGATCTGCACCCTAAATGGAATAATGGAGAAATACGTTCCTGGTGATTATGAGTTCGATATTCCACAAAAGCTTCAGGAACTGATCAAAAATAAAGATTACGGACAATATGTTGACAAGAAGGCGAAGGACGTGGTGGTATGCTTTATTACTACGAACGATATAACTGGTGGAAACTCCGGCTCCCCGGTTATTAATGCTAAAGGTGAACTGATAGGTCTGGCCTTTGACGGGAACTACGAAGCATTAAGCCACAAGATTGCGTTCGACAGCAATCTCAATCGTACTATTTGCCTGGATGTCCGCTATCTTTTATTTGTTGTTGACAAGCTGGGTGGAGCAAAGAATATCATTGATGAGCTGCAACTCATAAAGAACTAAAAGTTCGTTCTGTTAAAAATGAAAAGCCGGTTTTTTGCCGGCTTTTCTTTTTGGAGAAAGTTTCAATAGAAGAACGGTTTGCTGTCGTTGTAATTTTTGGAGTTTTCAGAGAAGCCGGAGTTGGCCTGATAAAATCTGCGTAGCTGCGAGTCTATATCCTGCACATGTTCGGCCAGGATATTATAAGTTCTGTCACGAGGAATGGAAGGTTTGATCTCCTGACCGTTGTACATGTATTTGTAATGTTCGGTATCGTTTTGTACTGAGGAGCGGTTACCTCTGGGTTTACTGTTCGAATAAATATCAAAAGTTACAGGAGATCCATTTATTCTTATTACTACTGAAGGATCTTTTTCTGCAATTACGAATTTATCTGTATTTACCGGGAACGGAGCCTTAAGCTGATGTCCGAATTTGTTCTTCATAACAATGGGATATTCATACGAAGACGGAGTGCCATGTTCAGTAACCCTCGGAGCCGCGCTTTCAGGAACAAAACCAATTGAGGAATTGTATACAAAATCTGACTCGGCAATGAGATAGAAGTCTTCTGCAATCCTGATAGATGGATTCACCTTTAAATTACTGTCGAGAAAAATTCCTGACCTCACACCTTTGAGCAAACTGTCGGAACTGCCGCTATAAATAAAATAGACCTTGCTGAATTTATAATATGTGGTAAATGCTTTAATCATGTTGATGTTTATAGCAGCCTGTTCAATACGGAGTTTCTCCGCCTGAAGATCCTGACCGCTTTTTTGCAGGGCATTGATGGACATTTGATTTGTTTTCAAACGTACGACCAAAGCTCCATTTTTAAGCTGGTTGATCTGCCAGGCCGCAACTGCTTTTCTTCGTTTGCGGAAATTCTCATGGCTTTTCCGATCCTTATAATCCATTGAGTTGGCTTCGCCCGGAGTTGATTGTGCTGTGCCAAAGGATACGGATAATGCCAACAAAATAGAAAGGACCGACCTATTTAACAACTGCGCCATTTTCACTATTTCCTTTTACTGGTGAAACAAAACTTAATTCCCCGTCTGGATTTTCAGCCATCAGGATCATTCCCTGGCTTTCGATCCCTTTTATCTTGCGGGGAGCTAAATTAGCTAACAAACAAACTTTATGCCCGATGATATCTTCGGGTTTATAAAAGGCGGCGATGCCGCTGACAACTGTCCTGCGATCGACGCCGGTATCAAGCAGCAGCTTAAGAAGCTTGTCGGTTTTAGGTACCACTTCTGCTTCTACAATAGTAGCTATCCGAATATCCATTTTCTGAAACTCATCAAATGAAGTTTCAGGTGCTATTGGTTTCAACATAGTGTTCTGGTTGTTTTTCTTGCTTTGTAAAAGTTTATCGAGCTGCACCTGTATTTCGGCATCCTCAATTTTAGCGAAGAGGAGTTCGTCTTTTGCGATCACATGATCGTGATGCATGTTACCCGTGTTTTTGGCAGATTTCCATTTCAACGGATCCATATTAAGCAGCCCGAACAACTTTGCTGAAGTGAACGGGAGAAACGGCTCTGCCAGGATGGCGAGGTTGCAGGAGATCTGCAGGGCCACGTTCATGATTGTTTTAACGCGCTGCTCATCAGATTTAATCAGCTTCCACGGCTCAGTTTCTGCAAGATATTTATTGCCCAGGCGCGCAACATTCATCCACTCGGCAACAGCTTCGCGAAACCTGAACTGTTCGAGTGATTGCGCAATTTTGTCCGGAGCATCTGCAAGCTCTTTTAATACATTAAGATCTGTTTTTGTGTATGTATCGGCGGAAGGAACCTTGCCCTCATAATATTTGTGCGTGAGTACGAGGGTCCGGTTGATGAAGTTTCCAAAAATGGCGACCAGTTCATTATTGTTCCTGGCCTGAAAATCTTTCCAGGTAAAATCATTGTCCTTCGATTCAGGGGCATTGGCACATAACGTGTATCGCAATACATCCTGTTGGTTTTTAAACTCAGCAAGATATTCGTGCAGCCACACGGCCCAGTTACGGGAGGTAGAGATCTTATCGCCTTCAAGATTCAGGAATTCATTCGCAGGCACATTGTCGGGCAATACAAACTCACCATGCTCCATGAGCATAGATGGAAAAATGATACAATGAAAAACGATGTTGTCTTTTCCAATAAAATGGATCAGCCGGCTATCGTCGCTTTGCCAGTAGTCCTTCCATTTGTCAGGAAGAAGTTCCTTTGTGGCTGAAATGTAACCGATTGGAGCATCGAACCACACATACAGGACCTTGCCTTCAGCGCCCTTTACCGGCACAGGCACACCCCAGTCGAGGTCGCGCGTCATTGCCCTTGGCTGTAAACCATCCCCGCTGTCAAGCCAGCTTTTACATTGCCCGTAGACGTTGGATTTCCAGTCGCTGTGCTTTTCTATGTATGCTTTTATTTTAGGCTGAAGCTTATCCAGGGGTAAGAACCAGTTCTTTGTTTTTCTTAATACCGGTTTGCTTCCCGACAAAGTTGACCGGGGATCTATGAGATCTGTAGGGCTTAATGAAGTTCCGCATTTCTCGCACTGGTCGCCATAAGCATTGGTATTTCCACATTTTGGACAGGTGCCAATGATGTATCGGTCGGCTAAAAACTGAGAGGCGGACTCATCATAATACTGCTCGGTTATTTCTTCAGTGAATACGCCTTTATCATACAGTGTTTTAAAAAAATCGGAAGCGGTCTGATGATGAACTTTGGAAGAAGTACGCGAATAGATGTCAAAGGAGATGCCGAACTCCTCAAATGACCCTTTCATAAGCTCATGATATTTATCTACGACGGCCTGCGGTGTTGTATTTTCTTTTTTTGCTTTTATAGTAATTGGGACACCGTGCTCATCACTACCACAAATGTATTTTACATCGTGTCCAATACTTCTCAGGTAGCGGGTGTAAATATCGGCAGGCAGATAACAGCCAGCCAGGTGTCCTATATGCACAGGCCCGTTTGCATATGGCAGTGCTGCGGTTACAAGAGTTCTTTTATGATTTTTATCCATATATAACGCCGTTTTTTACGGCTCCAAATTTATTCTGCCTCTGCAGATTTGTTTTTAAGCATAACCTGGCTCATAAATCACACAAATCAGCGACAGGCGAAAGAGGGTATTGCTTATTTTTATGCAAAGGTAATATATCTCCAATAATACGTTCACACTGCTGCATTTTGACCTTTCAAAGGGTGCAACATTGAAGGACAGATATACGCCGGATCACATCATTCAGGCTTATGATTAATATTCCTCCTTATTTGAAATCAGGTGATACGATCCTGATAATTGCTACGGCGAGAAAAACCAGCCCGCCGGAGCTTGAACCGGTTGTGAATAAGCTCATTTCATGGGGACTAAGGGTCGAATTTGGAAAGAACCTCTTCGGCGAACAAAACCAGTTTTCGGGCTCCGACCAGGAAAGGGCCGAAGATCTTCAATGGGCATTGGATCACACGTCGGCGCGGGCCATAATTATTGCCCGGGGAGGTTACGGCACACTGAGAATTATTGATTCGGTAAATTTTGAAGGTTTTAAAAGGAATCCGAAATGGGTGATCGGCTTTAGCGATGTGACCGTGCTGCACAACGAGCTGTATAACCTGGGTTTTTGCAGTATACATGGCACGATGCCAAATAATTTCTTTAACGATGAAACGGCTACGGACTCGGTAAGAAAGCTGTTGTTCAAAGAAAGCGTGGAATATCAGATCCCCCCACATCCGTTGAACAGAGCTGGCAGCGCAACCGGCGATCTTATAGGAGGAAATCTTTCATTGTTGTACGCGCTGAGCGGAAGCAGAACGGAAATGGACTTTGACGGCAAGATCCTTTTCATGGAAGATCTGGATGAATATCTTTATCATATCGACAGGATGATGATCCAGTTAAAACGAAAGGGGAAACTTGAGAAACTCGCGGGATTGATTATAGGAGGCATGAGCAGCATGCGTGATAACACGATACCTTTTGGAAGCACGGCAGAAGAGTCTATCATACGCAATGTTGCGGAATATACATATCCTGTTTGTTTTAATTTCCCCGCAGGTCATATACCTGTAAATATGGCATTTTATCACGGGCGTAAGATCAACCTGGAATTTAACGGGAACATTCCCACCATAAAATATACCTGAGCATGTTTTGTACTACGTCCGATAACCGGCAGCTCTATTTTGAGGAATTCGGAAACCGTTCCGGTTCAACAGTTATTTTCCTGAATGGCCTCACGCAATCAACGGTAGCGTGGTCGTTTATGACCGGTTATTTTAAAGAAATCTTTCATGTGGTGCTCCTGGATTTTATTTTCCAGGGCAAAAGTGACAAAACTGGTGAATGGAGGAATTTTGATCAGCACGCTGCAGATGTAAAGACTTTACTGGATCATCTCTCTGTCAAAAGTGCCTGTGTTGTCGGCATATCATACGGGAGTCTTGTTGCACAGCACATAGCGGTGCTGTACCCTGCGTATGTGCGCAGCCTGGTGCTGGTTTCCACGTTCGCGCACAAAACGCCATACTACCAGGCTATTGAAAGCAGCTGGTGGAAAAGTCTGGAGAAAGGTGGATATAGCTTACTGCTCGAGATCATGTTACCTACGGTTTTAAGCGAGGAGTATTTTGCCAATCCGCTTATTCCCATAGAGGTTATGAAGGAGATGCGAAAAGGTGTAAACGAGAATTCGGAAGCAATTTTTAAATTGATGAAAGCCACAAGGGAGAGGGGGGATTACAGGCCTCAATTAAAGCAAATAAAGTGTCCGACTCTTATTATCCAGGGGGAACGGGATGCGCTGCTACCGGTGCATATGGCCGAAGAAGTTCAAAAAGCAATTCCAGGGGCAAAACTAATTGTAATTAAACACGCCGGGCACACGCTGAACCTGGAGCATGTTCCGGAGGTGGGTCAACTTATTCTTGACCATATAAAAAAATAAGCGGGGATGAGTGTCCCCGCTTACAAATCAATATTAATATCAGAAAACTAGTAACCTAAGCTATAAGGTTTGTTGGTTATCTTATTTGAAAGTTCAAAAACATATTTCAGATCCGAAATAGTTTTATTCGAATAATTATAAGCTCTGATGCTCATGTATAAATTCTGATACTGAGGATAAGTTCCGCTTAATTCAGCCGATGTAAAGATCACTGAATCCTTGTTAGCCCCGAATTTCTTCTCCATCGAGAATCCTGCGCCACCTACTACACTCGAAGATAAATAGAAGCTAACTGAGTCATAATTGGAGACGTAATCTGCGATCTTAAGTTCGAGTCCCTGGCTGGTGCTGATATGATATTGAGTAGGGACCTTAATTTGCGGGTAGCCTCTGTCAATATTAATGCTAAGTGCTGGAAACTTTCCGGATTTTGGCGCTTCCCATACAGCTGCAGAAGTAGTGTTGGTTCTCACTGCGCTTGTAAAATACCTGGTATTGGTAGGAGACGCGCTTTTAGCGATCGCATTTCCGCTAAAGGTAACATCACCCAGGTCAGCATTTCCGCGTGATTCAGCTACTGTGAACACGGGCTGATCTATGCTGTGGTCGTAATTTACCATCAGGTTTCTTGCACTGGTAGCAAAAGCCGTGAACATGCTTTGATTAAAATCTGACATATAGCTTACGTCGCGGTTATAGCTGGAGTAAAGATATGCGTCAATGTTGCGCGGGTCTGTTCCTGCACCATTTGTAAGGGGAGTGGTAACTGCAGGTGTAACAGGCGTTGGTGTCGGCTCCGGTGTCGGAGTAGGATCTTCTTTTTTACAGGATGCCAGTAAGGCCACTGCGAGAATTAAGGATAATTGTTTCATTCGTTCTTATGGTTTGATTTAGCTAGCCGAAGATAATCAAAAAATGGTAGCCAGCCCACTGTTCGCGGGTGTTAATTGCTTATTTAAGGTCGAATAAATTGTTAATTCCTGGAATTTTGGTCACAGTAAATCCCTCAGCGTAGGCTACTCCGAGCGGACGCCCCCACATGGACATTTTACTGTTCACGTAATCGAGAAATTCTTTGCTTGAAATGGGCGTTTGCGGCTCTTTGGATTTAGGATCATAAAACTGCGATGAAAACGCCATAATTGATTTATGTTTCGTTTCAACAAATTCACTTACATCGATCACAAAATCGGGGTGGATGTAATTATCCTGTATATAATGGTAAACGGCTTTCGGCCTCCATGCCGCCTGTGGTTTTCCGTCGAGCTCCGTTTCAATTTTTGAGAGTCCGCAGTAAAAACACGCGTCAGCCACCAGCTTTGCAGCGCGGCCATGATCAGGATGCCTGTCGTCGATGGCGTTGCACAGAACGATTTCGGGCTGATGTTTTCTGATCTGCTCAATGACCTGCCGAAGATGTGCTTCATCATTGGTAAAAAATCCATCCTTAAATTTAAGTTGAGTTCTGAAAGAAACGCCAAGGATCTTAGCGGAATCATTGGCCTCCTTCGTACGAAGTTCCGCATTGCCGCGAGTGCCAAGTTCTCCGCGGGTAAGATCAAGGATTCCAGCTGTTTTTCCCATACTGATATGTTTGAGCAGGGTTCCGCTGCAGCTTAATTCAACGTCATCGGGATGCACTCCGATGGCCAGGATGTTTACTTTCATTTTTTATCGTTTAACTTTTTTGAAATCTCATTCAGTTTTTCATTAATGCGCGGAAGGCTCCTGAAAAGGACATAGCTGCGTTTGAATTCACCGATCGAAAAAGCAGGTGACCCCTGCACAATCTCTCCTTCCTTGTCAATGCTCGAACCTACGCCAGCCTGTCCCGCGATCTTTACGTTATCGGTGATCTTCAGATGGCCCGCAATTCCTACCTGGGCGCCGATCATGCAATTCTTTCCAACCTTGGTAGAACCTGCAACTCCCGACAAACCGGCGATTACTGTATTTTCCCCTACCACTACATTGTGGGCTATCTGCACAAGATTATCGAGTTTCACGCCCGAACGCAAAATGGTTGAGCCCAGTGTGGCGCGATCGATTGATGTATTTGAACCAACTTCCACGTTGTCTTCAATAACAACATTGCCAATCTGAGGCACTTTAATAAATGCATGTCCTTCCGTGTTGGGTGCAAAACCAAAGCCATCGCTGCCTATCACCGTATTAGCGTGAATAGTGCAGGATGAGCCGATACGGCAATCGTGGTAAACTTTTACGCCGGAATGAAGAATGGTGTCGTTGCCGATTTCGCAGTTGTCGCCAATATATACGTGTGGATGAAGTTTTACGTTGTTTCCGATCTTTGCATTTTGACCGATATAAACAAATGCCCCCACGTAACAGTCGGATCCGATCTGGGCGTTTGGCGACACAAAACTGGGTTGTTCGATCCCTACCTTCTGACCTTTTATCTGGGTATAGATCTGGAGGAGTTTTGCAAAGCTTTCATAGGCATTGTCAACTCGTATGAGTGTACAGGTTGATTTTACCGGTTTGTCGAGTACCAGTGACCGGTTCACGATCACAATACTGGCATCGGTGGTGTATATGTAATTGTTGTATGCCGGGTTGTGCAAAAAGGAAAGAGTCTGAGGAGTGCCTTCCTCTATTTTTGAAACATTTTGCACGGTGACGTTTTCATCTCCCTCAACAGTCCCGTTTAATAATTGAGCGATCTGCAGCGCTGAAAATTCCATAGTAAATAGTGTTTAAAATTACATTTTTCCTGCGACTGACCCGAAAATGCTTTTTAATACCTGTTTTTCGGTTTCCCAGTTAAGGAATTTTGCCGCCTCCACGCAATTTTGCCGGTATGCAGGCAGATGTTCTGAAGCGAGCATCGCGGATATTCTTTCCGCAATATGCCCTGGCTGGTGATTGTTGATGAACTCACCGATCTTATAGGTGGAAACTATATGTTCAATCTCCGGCAGGCGGCTTACCAGGACGGGCAGGCCTGCATGAATATAATCAAAGATCTTGTTTGGAAGACTGTACAGGTAGTTGAGGTTGGTGGGTTTGTCAATGCTCAGTCCAAGGTCGCACGCCCGTGTATAATGGATCAACTCAGCTTTTGGAATTTTCGAAATAAGGCGAACTTTATCCTGCAGGCGATGGTCTTTTATCTTACGTTCGAGCACCGTCCACACGTCGCCGCTTCCAATAATCAGGAGTAATACATTATCAAGGAACGCCATCGCATCCACCAGTTCTTCCGCACCCCGGTCGATGTTTATGCCAGCACCCTGCAATAGTATAATACGGTAATTCTCGGGCAGGTTGAGCTCTCTTCTACTTTTTAAAGAAATATTCCCCGGTACGGACGACACGTTGCGAACTACGTGAAACTGCGTACCATATTTTTTTTCGAAGATCCTGGCGATGCTGTAATTCACCGTGATGCAGTACTGCAATTTTGGAACGATCATTTTCTCGAGTGTTTCCCAGATCTTTTTTTTGAAGCGCGAATGCTGAAGTTCCGGTACTTCGCAAAAAAGTTCGTGGCTGTCGTATACAAGCGGGATCTTACGAAGGCGTGATACCAGGTAATTGGGGAGCAAAGTGTCGAGGTCGTTCGCTACAAGAAGATCTGATTTGCGGAACAACAGTTGAAAAAAAAGACGAAGGTTAAAAAAAAGATAAAAAAGAGGACCTTTTAAAAACAACAATCGCATTCTCACGGCTTCGAAAGGCCATGAAGGAATGAGCATTGAGCCAGGAAGCTGTCGGCCTACCAGTACAACGCTGTATCCGCAATCAGTCAGAGTTTCAGCGGTACGCAGCACCCTGTTGTCGGTTACCAGATCGTTAATGACGCTGACAATGGCTATTCTTTTTGTAAACAAACAGGTTGTTGATATTGGCTTAAAGATAGAAATATTACTCCGCGTATATTATATATTTTTGTTTGGTATGACCATGCAAATCAGCAGGCACGTAAATCTCCGGCCATTCAACACTTTTGGAATAGAAGTCTACTGCGACTATTTTGCGGAGATAAGATCTGTGTCCGATTTTAAAAAGTTAACGGAAGATCCTGTTTTTAGATCGAACCCTCGGCTGATCGTAGGCGGTGGGAGCAATATTTTGTTTACCGGCGATTTTAAAGGGATCGTGATCAGGAACCAAATAAAAGGAATTGAAGTTATAACAGAAAACGATCATGATGTTGTCATAAAAGTCGGAGCCGGGGAAGTGTGGCATGAGTTCGTAATGTTCTGTATCTCCCGCAATTATGCGGGTCTTGAAAACCTTTCACTTATTCCGGGATGTGTTGGCGCAAGTCCTATGCAAAATATCGGAGCTTATGGAGTGGAAATAAAGGAAACCTTCTACAGCCTCGAGGCTTATGATCTTGTAAATGCGCAGCAACGGATCTTTTCTAAAGAAGAATGCGGGTTCGGGTACAGGGAAAGCGTTTTTAAAAACAAATACAAGGATCAATACCTGATTGCTTACGTTACATTTAATCTTAAAAAGAACGCCCCGCTGAACACCAGTTATGGCGCTATCAATACGGAGCTTCAGGCAATGCACGTGGAAAATCCCACCATCAAAGACGTTTCACAGGCCGTGATCAATATAAGACAGAGCAAGCTGCCCGATCCTAAAGTGACAGGTAATGCAGGAAGTTTTTTTAAGAATCCTGAAGTAAGCGCTTCCAAGTTCGGGGAATTAAAAAAGAAATTTGATCAGCTGGTCGCTTATCCGCTGGCAAATGGAGATTATAAGCTGGCAGCGGGATGGCTCATTGAACAATGTGGTTTGAAGGGCTTTGAAATAAATGGTGCAGCTGTGCACACCAAGCAGGCGCTGGTGCTTATTAATAAAGATAATTGCAAGGGAGAAGACGTTCTGAAATTATCCGGGCACGTGATGAAAGAGGTGTTCAATAAATTTGGAGTGCAGCTTGAACGGGAGGTAAATATTGTTTGATGAAGGTACTTTTTTTATACACCGAGCTTGCCGGGTACTTCTTAAAGTGTTGCGAAGAACTTTCTAAAAAATCCGAAGTTCATATTATACGGTGGCCTGTAAACAAAGAAGCTCCCTTCGCATTTACTTTTCCGGACGGAGTAAAGGTCTACAATAAGTCAGATTACGATCTTGAGCAGTTAAAGACCCTTGTGAAGCAACTTTCACCTGATATGATCGTTTGCAGCGGATGGGTGGATAAAGATTACCTCCGGATCACACGCAGATATTTTGGCCTTATTCCCACAGTAGTGACCTGCGACACCCATTGGAAAGCATCACTGAAGCAAATCATCGCAATTGGTCTCGGACGTTTATTCCTTGTAAATATTTTTTCGCATGCATGGGTGCCCGGAATGGCGCAAACCAGGTACGTAAAGCTTCTTGGATTTAAAGACAAACAGATAAAAAAAGGATTTTATGTTTGTGATCTTCCTTCCTTTAATTCCACATATGAAAAGTTGTCGCCACTTAAAAAAGCAGCTTTTCCGAAACGCTTTCTGTACGTAGGACGATATTACGAATTCAAAGGGATCACAGATCTCTGGTCTGCTTTTGCAAATGTGCAGGAACAAAAAGGATCTGAGTGGGAATTGTGGTGCCTGGGCACGGGATCCTTGCCGCCCGCCCAGCACCCTGCAATCAAACATTTTGGATTTGTGCAGCCTGAGCAGTTGCAACCATTTATGGCAAGCTGCGGTGTATTTGTGTTGCCCAGCCGGTTTGAGCCCTGGGGGGTTGTGGTGCAGGAATATGCAGCAGCGGGATTCCCAATGTTGCTGAGCGAGGCGGTTGGGGCGAGTGAGGCTTTTCTTGAGGAAGGTAAGAATGGCTGGTCATTCGGAGCTGGCAACGTTGCGCAACTTGAGGCAGCACTAACAAAAATGATGGAATTAGATCCTAAAGAGTTAATTTTGATGGCTGAAACCAGTCATAGGCTCGCACAAACAATACAGCCGCAACAGTGGGCAGCCACTGTGACTGAGATTTATAATGAATTCCGCAAAAAATAAAATCCTTGTTACCGGGGGAGCAGGTAATGTTGGCAGTGCGCTGGTTGAGAAACTCATCAGTGACCCGGATAATTTTGTGGTGATCGTTGATAATCTTTCGACGGGCTTCACCAGCAAATTGCCTGCTGAAGAGAGAACCAACTGGAAATTTATTAAAGCGAACGTGAATGAGTTCAGCGATATTTCCGCGATCATGCTTTCGTTTAATTTCGACTATGTTTTCCATTTCGCGGCAGTTGTGGGGGTTATCAGGACACAGGAAAATCCGGTTGATGTACTTCGCGACATTGAAGGGATAAAAAATATTCTCGACCTCTCGAAAAATTCATCAGTTAAACATGTTTATTTTTCTTCCAGCTCAGAGGTTTATGGTGAACCAGTGGAGCTGCCGCAGAATGAGCACCGCACCCCCCTTAATTCTCGCGTGCCTTACGCGGTGGTTAAGAATGTGGGTGAATGTTTTTTTCGCACGTACTGGCAAACCTATCAGCTTCCATATACTATATTCCGGTTTTTTAATACCTACGGACCGAACCAGAGCACGGACTTTGTAGTTGCGCGTTTTCTGGCGAGCGCCTTAAAGAATGAAGACATCTGCATATTTGGTGACGGCTCACAGACCCGCACTTTCACGTACGTGGAAGATACTGTATCGGTTTGCAATACCATTTTCACCAACAGGCTGCTCGTGAATGATGTCATCAATATCGGCAACGATGAACTGATGACGATCAAACAACTGGCTGAACTTACGATCAGTGTTACCGGTTCCAGATCAAAGATCGTATTCCTGCCACCCCTGAAGGAAGGTGATATGACCAGGAGGCAGCCCGATAATAAGAAGATGCGCGCGATCCTTAATAAAAAACTTATCAGCGTGGAAGAAGGACTTAAATTAATGATGAAGGATGAGCGCTTCCTGAAGTCAATAGACCTGAAATGAGATGTGCGGAATTAACGGGCTGATCTCTCAATCACTTTCTCCTGAAAAAAAGAAAGAAGTCATAGGCAGGATGAACCAGCGCCTGGCGCACCGGGGTCCGGATAACACAGGGTCATGGAACGAAGAGGAGATCTGCCTTGGGCATACACGCTTATCAATTATCGACCTTAGTGATGCCGGCAACCAACCTTTTTTTTCAAACGACGAGCGTTATACGATCACTTATAATGGTGAACTTTATAATTATCGTGAACTCAAACTTGAGTTGCAGAGAGCGGGACAGGGGACTACGCATCTTCCGTATTTTTTTAAAACGGGTACTGATACAGAAGTAATCCTTGCTGCATATATACGCTGGGGTACCAAATGCCTCGAGTATTTTAACGGTATGTTCGCTTTTGCCATTTACGACAGGAAAGAAAAAAAGACACTTATTGCCAGGGATCGTCTTGGGGTCAAGCCCTTATATTATTATTACGGAACAGAAGGTTTTATTTTTTCAAGTGAGATCCGCGCGATCATTCATTCGGGAATAAGGGATTTTTTTATTAACCCGGATGTAATCGGCGAGTATGCAATGTACCAGACGGTGTTCGCACCGCGCACGATGGTAGAAGGAATTCAAATGCTTATGCCCGGACATTTTGCAGTGCAGCAGCATGAGAAGGTAACACTTCAGAAGTATTTTGATATTAATACCATTAAACCCTCAGGCGAGCTCACTTATAAAGAAACGTGCGCTACGGTTAATGAGCTGTTAAGTCATTCGGTAGAACGAAGATTGGTGGCCGACGTGCCGTTTGGCGCATTTTTATCGGGTGGTATTGATTCGAGCGCGGTGGTAGGCCTTATGAGCAAGGTGAGCTCAAAGCAGGTACAAACCTTCAATATAAGTTTTGATGAATCAGAATTTTCAGAATCAAAATTCGCGAGACTGATTTCGAAAAAATTCAACACAAAACATCATGAAATAAAATTATCGGCCGGTGATTTCCTGAAACAATTACCCGAAGCACTCGCAGCCATGGATCATCCTAGCGGAGACGGCCCAAATACGTATATTGTTTCAAAAGCAACCAAACAGGCGGGCATTACCATGGCGTTAAGTGGTATAGGTGGTGATGAACTATTTGCGGGCTATGATATCTTCCGCAGGATGACTGAACTCAATAACAAGGCCTGGCTGAATGCCGTGCCTCTCTTCATGCGTAAAACAGCAGGTTTTATAATTGAGAAAAGAAAAAGATCGGTGAGTGGCAATAAGATCGCAGAATTATTAGGTCAGAGCCATATCAATTTTTTAAGCGCTTATCCTCTCAGCAGAAGTCTTTTTACTGCGCGCGAACTGGCAGATCTTTTTGACAACAGCGAGCCATTTTCGCAGATAAGCCAGATCCTTAAAAATGTTCCGCAAAAAGAAGACCACTTGTTAAGCGCGGTATCTGTGGCTGAAATAAGCACCTATCTGCAGAATACGTTATTACGGGACACAGATCAGATGAGTATGGCGGTGGCACTGGAAGTCCGTGAGCCATTTCTTGACTATCAGCTTGTTGATTTTGTTCTAAGCGTTCCCGATGAATATAAGTTCCCGCACAGCCCTAAAAAGTTGCTGGTAGATAGTCTCGGTGATCTGTTACCGGGAGAAGTGGTATATCGTCCAAAAATGGGATTTACGTTACCCTGGGAGCACTGGCTGCGGAATGAACTCAGGACCTTTGTTTCCACAAATATGGAACAGCTGTCGGGACTGCCTCTTGGCAGGGGAGCCGGAGTAAATACATTGTGGGATCGTTTTTTGAAGGGCGACAAAACTGTTACCTGGAGTCGTATCTGGCATTTGGTGGTTTTAAACCACTGGATTTCTGAAAATAACTTAAAATTTCGCTAACAGGCCCGCGTTTTTTTGCTAAGGCCCAACCATTTATCTTTCGCGCTGGTACAGGTAAAAAGGTATCACAGATAGCTTTAGTTTTGATTACATTTGGGATTAGGGGGATTAAAACCTTACTAAAAAGTAATTTACACCCAACTATTGTGTCCTTTTAACTGTATTGGGTTAAAAGGCCCTGGCTATTAATGGATATTCGGCAAGAACTGATAGATGATTGTATTAAAGGTGACAGGAAAGCTGAATATTTATTATTTAAGGTAACGTACAGTTACCTGATGAGCATCTGTATACGATATACACGTAACCAGGATAAGGCAAAAGAAATATTGAATACAGGGTTCTTTAAAATACTTACAAATCTAAGTTCTTACCGACCGGAAGTGCCTTTTAAACCCTGGGCAAGAAAGATCATGATCAATACTCTGATCAACGAGTACAAAAAAGAAAAAGCGCATAGCCTGAACGTTAAATACGTTGAAGATTATCACGACGATTTTAATTATTCGGATGTAAATGCTGCTCTTACCAAGATCAATGCTGCGCAGATCTACGCTTTTATAGCGCAGCTGCCACCAGCCAGTCAGCAGGTGTTTAATCTTTATTTTATTGATGGGTATAAACACCGTGAAATTGCGGAGCTGCTGAATATTACGGAAGGCACCTCTAAGTGGCATCTTAATTCGGCGAGGGAGAAGCTGAAACAGATGCTTGCAGGAATTGAGTCTCCCACAAAAATTATTGTAAATGAGTAACAACGAAGAAAAATTCAAAGAAAACCTTCAGCGACTGGTGGATTCAAAGGAAGTTCCCTTTGATGATTCACACTGGGAAAGTGCAAGGGATTATATAGATTCAAAAAGGAAGGATCAGAGGAACCGTTGGGTGTACCTGTCGCTTGCCGCACTGCTTATTATAGGCACTTTATTCACTGTTCTTATTCCACAGCTTGACCAACCGAAAGACAGTACGGTTTCAACACGTGAGCCGGCTGCTATTATTTCGTCTCCACAACGTAGTGATGCTCCGGTAGCTGATTCCCGGCCAGCGCAAAACTCCGAGTCAGTGCAAAAAGCGCTACCTGAAAAACCAGCTTCTGAGAAAAAGATCCAGCAAGACCACTTGACAGCTACAAGGGCAAACAATGGTACAGTTAACGCAGTGATTCGGAAGAAAGTAAAAACAAGTTCAGCGATAACATCTACGCAAGCAACTCCAGTGCTGAGCAACTCAGAACCTGAAAACGGAGCTATAGAAACGATAGATAATTCTGAAAATAAAAAGGAGGAGTCACAAACACCGTTGGTTACTTCAGTGCCTCCTGTAGTTTCGGCTCCGCCAGTGGCAGGACAGCAAACCACACCGGACAAACAGGAACAGGTAGTGACTGCAAACGTTGGAGTTGATCCTTCGCAGGAGCCAGTTAAAGAGGCGGCTGTAGCGGTAGTTGAAAATCCGCCTGCAACAACTACAGCAACAGTAGCGCAGGAGGAAATAAAGAAAGAAGAGAATAAACCCGAGACAGCAAAAGCTGCAGCTATCCCTTCAGTTGCTGCAAGTAATGAGCAGTCGGGCGCAATACCACTTACCAATGCGGAAACCAAGGAAATTCTGTGGTCAGTAGAAGGTGGGATCAGCTGCATGTTTGGCTGGAAAGGAACTGATGGTCGCGAAGCAAACGGAATAAACCCGGTACTTGGCATCCACTACTTTGATTATCTCAACGAGAAGATCTCAGTGAGTTTTGGGGCCCAGTATAATCGTGTTGGCAATCTGAGCAACAGCAGCTTCAGTTCAAGTGTTACAAGATATTCGCTGGGTGAGGAAAGTAAAGTAACGGTAATTACCCCTTCGCGCCTGCACTATATCACAGTGCCATTCAGATGTAATTACAACTTTGACACAAAAAACAGCGTTGGCTTTGCCTATAGTATTTCTTACCTGATGAACGTGGAGGCCAGGGTGGATAAATATACAGTTATCATGGGGCAGCGAAGTGATGAATCAACGTATACAACAGCCGGTTATACCGAAGGATTCAGGTTATTCGATTCACAGCTGTCACTATTTTACAAACGTTCACTGTATAAAGGTATAGGAGCAAAAGCTGAGTTTTTCTTTGGGTTGAATGATATAAAGGATAACACGTTTTTTAAAGCAGACGTGTTTGAACGCAACGCAGGGATAAAACTGATGCTGGTATATGATATTTTCAGAAAATAGAACATGCGCGCGATAAAACATTTTATACTGGTGGTGCTCTTTTTGGCAGGCATATCCTGCGAAAAGAAAAAATACCCCGAAAGCAGCGTGGAAAATGATGCCTTGTTTTATTTGCAGGGAAGAATAGAATACGCCGGGGTTAAACTTGTGGCAGGACAGGATAATTATTATATGTATTCCTCGTATACTCTTGATCAAAACAATGTGTATAGTTATTCGGGGGTATTCCGGCAGCTGAATTGTGTTGATTGCAGAAATACAATGGAAATCCGCATCAGGGATTCAAAGCCGATAAAGGGCGGCAAGCCTAATCCGGTTGATTCTGCACTACATACAGGCTTTTATCCTCTCATCGATCTTTCAACTGACATGTCCTACAATGTGTCTTTCCTGGGCTATCCTTTTAAGCCCTCAGCAAACGCGAATTTCCGCTGGGATTTTGGTGACGGATCCTCTTCCTCAGAAAAGAATCCAATTCATACCTATGCAATGCCCGGTAAATACAACGTATGTCTTACAATGCAGAATGAGAATGGATGCCAGGGTTCGGTTTGCAATGAAATTAATGTTAACCGCGATGCCTGTATTGCATCCGTAAAATCGAATATCGTGGGCGACAGGTCTATCCAATTTTCTGCAGAAGTTGCGCGGGGTCTGTCATCTTACAAATATTTTTGGAATTTCGGAGACGGGACAACAAGTACGAGTGCTTCACCTCTTCATCAATATCTTCACGATGGCAGTTATCCTGTAATACTAACTATCACTGATGCCAATAATCAAACTGCGGTGAGCCACCATCATATTATCACAAAAAACGACGCTTCATCCTGCGTTCCAAATATGATAGTACAGGGAATGACAACCGATGCAAACGTTTATTCCGCCGGCATTTTTGTGAGCTGGACTGATCAGCATGGCAACACATTTTATTCGGATAAGACTTCTCAGATTCAAAGTTCATATTTTGAAGTCACAAAGGTCGAAGATTACGGTCTGAACGAAAATGGTCAGAAGACGAAAAAGGTACATGTGAGATTCAGTTGTGTATTGTCGGACGGAAAGCATACAATCCCGGTAGAAAATGCGGAGGCTGTAATATGCGTGGCAATACCGTAATATTTATAATGGCATGAGAAGTAAAAATCTATATAGGGGAATTATAAGTTTTATACTGGTTTTTTCCGGCATGTGTGACCTGTCATCCCAGACCTGCACCGCTGCTTTTAATTCAAGTGTAGGTGTTAATGGCATGGTGACCTTTAGCAATACCTCCGTGTCCAGTGGAACGCAAACAAGTTATTTCTGGAGCTTCCCCGGAGGAAGTCCTAATACCTCTACAGTTAGCAATCCTGCAATCAGCTATTCTTTACCTGGCATTTACACGATCACACTTACGATCGTAAGTAGTGGCCCCACTTGCACAGCTACTACATCACACACTATCAACATCCCCCCAACTTGTTCGGCCTCGGTTACCTATACTTCCGCAACCAACGGAACTACCTGCAACGGGGCAGCCTCCGTTACAGCGGCCACCGCATGCAGTCCCCTATCTTACACCTGGGCTCCCGGCGGCTTTAGCACAGCTTACGTGAGCGGACTTTGCGCGGGGGTTTATACTGTGATGATCTCAGGTTCTACGGGATCCGCCACCTGCTGCCCGCTGGTGACACAAACGGTGCAAGTCGATTCCTGTACGGCAAATGCTTCATTCACCGCGATTCCGGGAGCTAATGGTTCGTATACTTTTGTAAATCTCAGCACTGGTGTCGGAAGCAGTCCTTTATATCAGTGGAAGTTCGGAGATGGGAATACCAGTACATCACCGGCGCCTTCGCACACCTATGCTTCAAACGGAAGTTATTTTGTAACGCTGATCCTGATTGCAGGTCCCAACTGCCTCGACAGTATTATGCTGCCCATTACTGTGTCTACATATACATGCCAGGCAGACTTTGTTTACTCTGTTTTACCAAATGGTTACGTTCAATTTACCAACACTTCCGTGCCCTCAAGCAGCAGCTCTTCAGTTACTTTTGATTTTGGTAATGGGAATACTAACTCTGGAACAGGCACATATACCGTGGGGAATACTTATACCACAAATGGTACTTATTCTGTAGCTATTACGGTAACCGTAAATGGCTGCGTAAATACAAAAAGCTATACTATTTCTGTGCTTACAACTCCGGTACCCTGTTCGGTCCAGGCCAGTTTTCAATACAGCAATTCCATTAACGGGAATGTGGATTTCTGGAGTACATCCACCGGCACCACGGTGAACTCGAGTTTTATGTGGACGTTCCATAACGGGTCCACAGCAACCGGTGCAACAACAACGATGACCTATCCTTCCCCTGGCGCTTACACGGTGATGCTAAAGGTAACCGACGGATTATGCGCCTCATCCAAAGCAGACACTATCATTGTTGCATCCTTTTCCTGTAACCTGATAGCTTCTTTTGCCCATACTGTTTCGGGTCAGGGAAATGTAACATTCAACAGTACAAGTGCAGGTGCAGGATCCAATGCAATGTATACCTGGTTTTTTGGTGACGGCTCTTCCGGCTCAGGTAAGAACACTTTTCATTCGTACACAAATGCAGGGTCTCACCTGGTTTCACTTGCTGTTACCAATGGCGGTTGTCACGATAGTACTACCATGTCTGTGAACATCACGGGGATCACATGCAGTGCAAATTCTAATTTTACACTTGTTCCCGGCTTCACTTCTCATTACTGGGATGCCATACCATTTTATCCGTGGAATGTTACTGCTGCAAAATGGAGCTGGGGCGATGGAACCACATCTGACAGCCTTTACGTGACGCATCAATATTCTGTTTCATCAACCTACAGTATCTGTCTTACTGTTACTGTCTCTTGTGGCGATACTTCCACCACCTGCTCACCGTATTACGTGTACAGGAATTCGCAGACTGCTAATACTGTATACTTTGTAAATGTGGTACCTCCCAATTACAAACCTGTTGGCCTTAGTGAGTATGCAACGGTTGAAGGTGCAGACATCTTTCCTAATCCAAATGACGGAACTTTTTATATTAAATGGGATAGGGCGCATAACGGCGGAGCAAAGGTGAGAATAGCTGATCTCCTCGGTTCCATGGTTTTTGAGTCGGATGTTGAAAATGCCGACAGCAGATCGTCGCGTGTAGTTGCGCCTGATTTGCCAGAAGGAATTTATTTTGTTGAAATAACTCAGAACGACGTGCGGATCCTAAAAAAGATGGTCGTTCGCCATTAAACTTACCTGTCCGGAGAAAGTATCGATATTCCTTTCTTCATCTGGCAATAATCTATAGCAGGGGAAGCGGGTTCTGGCAGAATAGCTTGCCTGTAACAAAGAGTTGTGCGAAAGGACAGCTCTTTTGTTTTTATCATTTCGCGTTTAAGAGTTCGTTTGTTTTGAGGAGCAGATCCATAAAAAGGATCTTGGGATTGGCGTTGCGCTCTATGTAGTAATAATTATTATTGAATTCTTCGACGAGCCGTTCATAGTTCTTTTGATTAACGAAGGGCGCAAATTTCTCAAGAAATTGTTTTTCCTGTCCGCTTAGCCGCACCAGGTCACGATTCCCAAAATTATACATAAGACTATCCCTGAAAACTTCAAGGCCGTACTGCAGGAATTGTTTTTGTTTTTCTCTTCCTTCGGCTGCATTTTCATCTATCCACTGAAGCGCTTTGGCGGGATCGAAGCGAAAAGCCAGGCGCATAAACGTTTGGAAATGATTCAGAAATGATACATTTTCTTCGTTATGTGCAAGCAGCTTCATGGCCTCTCCATAATTACCATTCGCCAGCATCGCAGTTTGGGTTGCCACCTGCGATGATACATGGTACTGTTTTACAAGTGCATCAACAATATCCTGCTCTGTACACTGATAAAAAGGGATCTGCTGGACCCGTGAAATAATGGTTGCCAGCAATTGCTCCGGCTGGTTGCACACAAGAATAAAAATGGTCTTATCTGGTGGTTCCTCAAGGATCTTAAGAAGTTTATTTGCAGCCTCTGCGTTCATTTTTTCCGGCTGCCAGATGATCATCATCTTGTACGAACCCTCATAACTCGTGTAGCTGAGCTTTTTCAGAATATCATTCGATTCTTCGACCGGGATGATTGGTTGTTTATTTTCGGCGCTAATTTCATCGAACCAGTCAGAGATGGAGAGGTAATGATTTTGCAATACAGCCTCACGAAATTCCTTAACCAGGTCATTGCTGCTTTTTACCGATTTGCTTTTTGCAATGGGAAACACCAGGTGCAGGTCGGGGTGCACGAGCTTACTCACCTTGGCGCATGAAGAGCACGTGTTGCATGGACCATCGGGAGTTTTGGCGGTGCAAAACAGGTGCTGCGCAAAAACAAGTGACGCTCCGAGGTTGCCGCTGCCTTCTTTGCCAGTAAATAATAATGCATGCGGGACCCGGTTATCGTGCACCATTTTCAGTAGCCTGTGTTTGGCTTCCTGCTGACCGACTATATCCGAATACTGCAATGCTTATTTAATATTATATTGATTCATGCATCTTTCAAGTCCGGTGAAAGTAAACGCTTTCACAGCATCGGCTGCGAACTTTACACGTTCGGGCAGCAACTTGCTTTCTTCCTCGCTCCATTTGCCAAGCACATAATTTACCTGTGAGCCTTTATTGAATTCATTACTAATACCAAAGCGCAAGCGCGGATACTGGGTGGTGTTAAGTATTTCCTGGATATTCCTTAAACCGTTATGTCCCCCGTCGCTGCCCTTGGGCCCGATCCTTATCTTCCCAAAAGGTAATGCCAGCTCATCAACAAGTACCATCAGGTTTTCAATGCCGATCTTTTCCTGCTGAAGCCAGTAGTTAATAGCCTTGCCACTTAAGTTCATATAAGTGGAAGGTTTTATAACGACGAGTGTTTTGCCTTTGTGTTTTATTTCCGCCACATCGGCATATCTGCCCGAATTGAATTTTGCGCCGGCATCCGCTACCAGGTAAGAAGCGATCTCAAATCCTATATTATGACGGGTGTAAGCGTATTCTTCTCCAATATTTCCTAATCCCGCTATTAAGAATTTACTCATTGCACTATACGCTCTTTTTTGTTTTATAAAGTCCGTTCTTAAGATTGTAGCGTATACAGTCCCAATACTCTTTTGTGTAGTTTACAAAGATCTCTTCGCCTGCCTCGATATTTTTTTCGGCAACAATAAAACATTTGTCACCAAAGATCTGGTAAGAGCTATTGTTCCTTAAACCTTTTACCCTGCTTAAACCTGCCGCATCATTTGCGTACCTGGCCTTGTGTTCAGGTGTGCTGAATGCATCGATGCATCTTTTCTTACTGATAAAGAACAGGTAGCCATCTTTGTCTTCAGCCACTCTTTTTTCATATTCTTTCCAGTCGATGATCTCACCTTTATATTCAATGATCTTTTCGTTCTTTGCTATTTTTTTCGTCGTAAACAGGCCTTTGCCTGCATTCGGGAGCTGTGATCTCTTAACAATAAGTGCCATAGTGGCGACAAAAATATAGTTTAATTCAACACTTGGGAGTGATTTTAATAAATGTTGATATTTGAACGCTTTCCTAAATATAACCTCCGCCCAAACGGAGAAAGGCGGGATGATGCAGGGCTTCTTCTACTGAAACCATCTCAGCTTTATTTTCAGTGAATAAAACAACAGAGTCGCAGTATTTTAACACGAGGTCCAGGTCATGCGCACTAACGAGGATACATTTTCTATCCTCCTTGCAAAGCTTTTTAAGCAGGATGAACAGTTCATGTCTTGAGGCATAGTCGAGAAAAGCGCTTGGCTCATCGAGGAGCATTATCGGCGTTTGCTGGGCCAGGGCCTTTGCTATCATGGTTTTTTGAAATAGTCCATCGCTAAGCTCCTGCAGTTGTTTATGCTCGTGACCGTTTAATCGCATCGAAATGATGGCTTTCCTGATCACTGATGTATGCTGAGGTAATAAGCGGTGAAATGAATCCGTGTATGGCATCTGACCTGCCGCTACCGCATCGTAGGCAGTGAGGTTAAATCCGCCTACTTTTTCTGTGAGAACGATAGAAACGGTTGTGGCCAGTTGCGACAGGCTTAGGTCGTTAATGGACGATCCTGCAAGGCTTATTTTTCCTGCCAAAGGCGGCAGTAATCCGGCGAGCGTTCTAAGAAAAGTCGATTTGCCCGCACCGTTTATTCCGGCCACCCCTATAAACTGACCGGATTGAAGCGACAGATTGATATCTGAACATATCGCAAGCGTGTTACCCGACCGCCTGTAACCGATGGAGAGATCCTTTGTTTCTATATATATTTCTGCAGAACTCACCAGTGTTTATTTTTAAACATGAGGTAGATGACAAGAGGAGCACCAATAAAAGTGGTGATCATGTTGAACGGCAACATTACATTTTTGATGAGAGAATGACTTGCGAAATCTGCAAACAACATTATGGTGCTTCCCAGGAGCAGGCATGAAAAATAATGGATCTGCTGCCTGGAAGAATGGAAAATCATTCGTGAAAGAATGGGAACTGCAATCCCTACAAATGCCACAGGGCCGCAAAATGCGGTAGTGACGCCGGTAAGAACGGATGAGATCAGGATCAGGACAAATCTGGTGTTATTATAATTTATCCCCGCATTTCGAGCATAGTTTTCTCCCAGCAACAAACCATTGAGTGGTTTCATATAAAATAAAAGAAACGCCAGGCAGCATATTGAGAAAGGAACAAATAAGAGCAGGTCACTGTTGCTGGTATTTGCCACCGATCCCATTCCCCAGATGACAAAATTTTTAAGACTGGCGGGGTCGGCAAAATATTCCAGTGCGGTCTGAAGAGCGCCGCAGATCTGTGAGAACATTAAGCCGATGAGCAAAAGTACCACGTTGCTGCTTACTTTTTTCGATACAAATAAAATAAGCAGGGTAATCAGAAAAGACCCCGCGATTGCTGAAATAACAATGAATGTTCTTCCCCCAAAAAAATCAGAAACAAGGTACAAGCTATTTCCGGCGAGCACCGATACGCCGACCATAAGTGCAGCGCCAGAGCTGATGCCCAGCACATAAGGACCAGCTAACGGATTCCGAAAAATGATCTGGAGGATCAAGCCGGATACTGCCAGCGCAGCGCCGGCTACAAGTGCGGTTAAACTTTTTGGAAAACGAATATTCCTGAAGATAAAATTATCCGGTTCCCAGTTCATTGATACAGTTTCACTACCTCCATACATCAGGCTGAGAAAAAACGCCACAAGCAGCAGCAGTATCAGGCAGCCAAACTTTATGATGTAACGCGATGACAATGCTTATTTTATTTGCTGGTAATAATACAAATCATTTTTGAGTCCCTCGCGCGACTGGGGATGGAAGATCTGTATCAGGTCACTGAGAATCCTTTCGGGATGATACATGCCTGTTTCCCAGTAAATGCTGTATCCTTTTTCGTTGGTAATAAGATTGTTATTATACAGGTTGTCTTTTTTAAATGCATTGAACTGAGAATAGCGTGCATCATGACCGAGAAGTTCTTTTTTGCTGGTTACCATCGACAAATTGATCCAGTAGTCCGCATTTACAGCTTTAGCATACACCTGCTCAAAGCTAAGAGGAAGGCTTCCGCTGTTGTTATCTGAACTCCATAAATAATCGGCGCCTGCGTCGGCCAGCAAACGAGCTACGTAACTTTTGCCTCCCGGTATATACCATACATCGCCGAATTTTACTTCGCTGAATACAGTTGGTTTTTCTGTTGGATTTGCAACTGAGAGGGCAAGACGCTGATAGTTATTCTTAACCTCTGCAAAAATAGAATCGGCCTGCCGCTCCTTATCCACAAATGCTGCAAAAAATCTGATCCATTCGGCGCGCGCTAAAGGTGTTTCTTCGAGATGGTCTACGCTCACCGCTATGGGAATGCCGGTTGAAAGAAGTTTTTCGCTCACTTCTTCGCCGTGGCCCATGCCGTAAGTAAATACAATGTCAGGATGCAGCGCCACCGTTTGTTCAAGATCTATCTGCGGTCCTTTGGCGAGCTCCTTCAGAGGTGTATGCGCATGTATGGCACGCAGCCCGGGATGTATAACATAATCCATATTGTCAACCGCAGCAATTGAAGTCATGTGGCCGAGCTCACAAAACATAGAAGCATAAATGCTGCTTAGTGCTGCGATGTTGTGACATGGGATCTTTAATGCTATATAATGGCCTGGGTAACCGTTGAGCGAAGCAGAATCTTTTCGTAATACAAAGGAAGAGGTAGTGTCGGTGATATTATTTCGATTGCCGAATAAATGAACCACTACAGCATTTGATCTGTGTTCGATCAGGAACCTTTTAGCATACCGTCCGGTTTGTTCTCCACTGTTAACTTTAGAAACCTGTTCTGAATTGCGGTGTCCGTCGCCGCAGGAAAAGAACAGTGCTGCCGCCAGTAAGAGGAAACTATGCCACCGGTAGTTGTACATAAAATATGCTTCCCGATGGTGTGTTGTCATTTACTTTTATTTTTCCCTGATGCTGTGTTACGATATATTTTGCAATATATAACCCAAGTCCCGTTCCCTTAGTGCGTCGTGTGGACTCCTCTCCGCTCCTGTAGAAACGTTTAAAAATGCTCTCTTTATCCGAATCAGGAATTCCCGTGCCCTGATCGGCAACTTTTATCGTCACCACCTGGTCCTGCTTAGTTAGTGTAAAGTTTACCTTTTTTGTATCGGGAGAATATTTTAATGCGTTATCAATGAGGTTGGTGATCACCGACGGAAATGCAAAACCGTCGATCTTTGCATAAACATCCGGTTGAAGATCAAAAACAAGCTCTGCTTTCCTGATCTCTTCTTTGTAATAACGTTGCAGCAGGTTGTGACAAAATTCAGAAAGATTGATATTCTCGCGTGAGAACTGCAATTCGCCGCTATCGAGCCTGCTGGCCAAAAGAACGTTATCTATCAGCATATTCAGGCGCTCAGTTTCAGAAAGGGCGTTATTGATCAGCTCCAGCTTTGTGTTTTCATCCAGTTGTTGTTTCTTCAAAGTCTGCAATTGCAATTTTGTGGCAGCGATCGGTGTTTTTAATTCGTGGGTGATGCTAAGAAAAAAGTTCTTTTGCCTGTTGTTCAGCTCGGATTCCTTGTCGTTAGCTATTTTTATTTTATATACCCCAAATAATAAAAGAAGAAGAAAAACAGTTCCTTCGCTGACGATCATAATGGTTTGCATCTTTTTTTTATGGTGCAACGCAGCTATATCTCTTTTTAGCTCAGCAGGGTTGGTATAACTAAGCTCCATGAGCTTCTGCTTCTCATTAATAATATTTCCGTTCTGTCGTACCAGCAGAATTTCCCACCATAAAAACTGGAGCAGCACGTATCCGAATAAAATACCTAAGATCAGTATGGGTCTCGATCTAACTTTCATTAGCCGGCACTTCAGGAAACGGGATGAGATCTTCTATCTGGTTAAGAACCGCGGTGGCGCGTTTCACAGCAGATACATCCTCTACTGTTAGAAATAATTTATTATTCTGCTCTTTCAGGGTACAAAGGTTAGGATATTTTTGGGCAAATAACAATGCGCCCTGGAATATAGAGGTCGAAAAATAATCGCTGTTCTTTTTCGTGAGAAAATAACAAAGCATTTTTCTGTTCTTCAGTGTAATCTTTTCGAAGCCCAGCCTCATAGCCTTCCAACGCATCCGCACAACATTGATAAGTTCTGCAGCCTCTTCCGGCACAGGACCAAACCGGTCGCGAAGATTATTCTCAAATGCAATAAGTTCTTCCTCCCTGGTGATATTGTCGAGTTCCCTGTATAAAACCAGTCTTTCGGTGAGACTGCTCACATAGTTGTCAGGAATAAGCAGCTGAAGATCCGTATCCACTACAGTTTCTTTTACAAACTGGCGCGAGAAGGCTGATCTATCTGTTGTTTCATCACCCACAGCTTCCTGGTACCAGGCTTCTTCCTTCAACTCTTCAATAGCTTCATTAAGGATTTTCATATAAGTATCAAATCCCATATCATTGATAAAGCCGCTTTGCTCGCCGCCCAGTAAATTACCTGCACCTCTTATATCCAGGTCACGCATGGCGATCTGGAATCCACTTCCAAGATCGCTGAAATCAACAATGGCTTTTAGACGTTTGCGGGCCTCATCGGTGAGAAGGATCTGCGAAGGTGCCAGCAGGTAACAAAATGCTTTTTTATTGCTTCGTCCTACACGTCCGCGCATCTGGTGAAGGTCACTCAGTCCGAAATTGTGGGCTTCGTTAATTATGATGGTATTCGCATTGCTGATGTCGAGGCCGCTTTCTATAATGGTAGTGGCAACAAGCACATCGTAATCACCTTCCATAAAACCCAGCATCACATCTTCGAGCTTGTCTCCGTCCATCTGCCCGTGTCCTATGGCAATGCGGGCGTCAGGTACCAGTCGCTGGATCATGCCGGCGATATCCCTTATGTTCTGTACTTTATTATGAACAAAGAAAACCTGTCCTCCCCTGTTCAGCTCAGTGCTGACGGCGTCACGGATCAGTTCTTCATCAAAAACGTGAAGCTCCGTTTGCACAGGGTAACGATTGGGTGGGGGAGTGGTGATGACCGAGAGATCCCTGGCACCCATCAGGCTGAACTGCAGTGTACGAGGGATTGGCGTGGCAGTGAGTGTCAGGGAGTCGACATTTGCTTTAAATGTTTTTAATTTATCCTTGACTCCAACACCAAATTTTTGCTCTTCGTCAATGATGAGCAAGCCCAGGTCTTTAAACTTCACTTCTTTCCCTACCAGCTTATGTGTTCCGATCAGGATGTCGATCTTTCCTTCCGATAATTTCTGAAAGATCTCTTTCTGTTCTTTGGTACTCCTGAAACGATTTACGTATTCAACGTTGCACGGCAATCCGCTCAGGCGGTCTTTAAAGGTTTTGAAGTGCTGGTAAGCGAGAATAGTGGTTGGCACAAGAATAGCCACCTGCTTACTGTCGCATACTGCCTTGAAGGCTGCCCTGATGGCGATCTCGGTTTTACCGAACCCAACGTCCCCGCAGACCAGCCTGTCCATAGGATGCGGCCGCTCCATATCACGTTTCACATCGGCAGTCACTTTCACCTGGTCTGGTGTATCTTCGTAAAGGAAGGAAGCTTCAAGTTCGTGCTGGAGATAATTATCCTGCGGGAACGGATGACCGGGGCGCGCTTTTCGTTCTGCATATAATTTTATGAGATCGTAAGCAAGTTCCTTTACGTTTTTCTTGGTCTTGTTCTTTAACGTCTGCCAGGTGCTGCTGCCAAGCTTGTCAATACGCGGTACCTGCCCTTCCTTGCTGCTGAATTTGCTGATGCGGTGCAGGCTATGGATACTCACATATAAAATGTCATTATCCCTGAAAAGCAATTTTACGCTTTCCTGTATCTTACCGTTGATGTTCAGTTTCTGCAAACCGGCAAACCGTCCGATGCCGTGATCGATATGGGTCACATAGTCGCCGGGATTGAGCATCAGCAGCTCTTTTAGCGTAAAGGCCTCGGCACTTTTATTTTTAACCTCTTTTAATTTAAAACGATGATATCGCTCAAAAACCTGGTGATCTGTATAAATGGCGATCTTCAGATCCTCATCAATAAATCCTTCATGCACATTTACAGCAACACATTCAATTACGCTTTCATAGCTTCGGTGTTCCTTTGCAAGAAGATCATTAAAGATGCTGATGAGACGGTCAGACTGACGGATGTTATCCGTGAGAAAATAATTTTTGTATCCTTTTGCCCTGTTTGATTTTAGATTGTCGAGCAGCAGGTCGAAATTCTTATTAAATGCCGGTTGAGGTTTTTGATTAAAGTCAATCGTCTCTTTACTAAGTACGGCGCTTATGCCAAATTCCACTACCTGGAATTGTTTTACCTGTTCAAGCAGCTCACCGGAACCGGCAAAAAGATTTTCAGGTCGCATTTGTTTGATCTCCGACTGATAAGCATCGTACGCCTTTACTGCACTTTCAAACTTCCTGTCAAAGATGTCGGAGGCATATTTAATGTCATCAATAAAGACCAGCGTATTTTCTGTATCAAAATAATTCAGCAATAGTGCTTTTTCCTCACTGAAGATGGAAGAATTGATATTTGGAAGAATGGTGACAAAGTCAAAATTTGAATTCGATAGCTGGCTGGCTGGATCAAAGGTTTTAATGGCTTCCACATCATTTCCAAAAAGTTCTATCCTGTATGGAAATTCATTTGCGAAGGAATAAATGTCGATTATTCCTCCACGAACGCTGAATTGTCCGGGCTCAAATACAAAGTCCACCTGCTGGAATTTGTATGAATTAAGAAACTCTGAAATAAAATCAATAGACAGTTTTTCTCCTTTTTTAATCTGCAGCGTATTCTGATGCAGCTGTTTTTTGAGTGTCACTTTTTCGCAAAGCGCCTGCGGGTACGTAACAATTATTCCCTTAAAGGCAGGTCTTGCCAGGTGGCTTAAAACTTCCGCTCTTTCCTGGATATTTGCGTTTGTGGTTTTTTCAACCTGGTAAGGCTGTCGGTAGGTTTCGGGGAAGAACAGGATATCATGCTCTGGCATGAGCTCTTCGAGGTCGTTGAGCAGGTATGCAGCTTTTTCCTTATCGGATGCCATCAGCAGCACACTTTTGGAAGTTGCCCTTGTGAGGCTTTCGATGAGAAAGGACACGGCGGATCCGTTTAAACCGCGGAACCAGTAGTTTTTCCGGCGGTCTAGTGCGGGTAATAAGGAGGTAAAGATCCCCTCCAGCTTCGCGATCAGTGCCATTTTAGAAAGGGGCAAAGGTACGATATAAATTCTCGCCTTCGACCTGTTTTTTAACAATTCAGGCCTTACTTTGTGTTCTTCAATCGCTACATTTGGTATACAATTAACTAAAACACGAAAACTACAATTCCTTCAACATGAAAAAACATTTATTTGCATCTGCAATGATCTGTCTGGGTCTGTATGCGAGCGCACAATCACAAAGGATGGCATTATATGAAGAGTTTACGGGAGAAACATGCCCTCCCTGTGCAGCCACTAACCCTGGTCTGAATGCACTTCTTCAGCTTCCCGTTAATCAGTCAAAGGTGATCGCTATTAAATGGCAGGTGCCTATTCCAAGCGCTCCAACAAAAACCTGGTCATTATATCAGACTAACAAGGCTGAAATTGACTGGAGATGGAAAGCAGCAGGATACGGTTACGGAATTAACTCTGCTCCTTCAGGAAAAATGGACGGACAGAATGTGCAGGTTTTTGGAGCAAGCTCCAGCCATCCTGCCAACCTGACCAGTGCAGCAATTGCCAATGCAGCCGCTGTACCTTCAGCATTCGATATGAAAATTGACCGCAGGTGGAAATCTGATCTTAGTGCGGTGGACGTAACAATAACTATCGCAGCTACCGCGGCTTTTTCTTCAGTAGGAAACCTGATGTTGCGTACTGTAATGGTTGAGCGCCTTATCACTTTCTCGGTGCAGCCGGGAACCAACGGTGAAAAAGTATTTGAAGATGCTGTTATCAGGTCATTCCCGACGGTAATGTCCGGAACAAATGTAATCGGAATGGGTACAGCTCTACCTTCTACCTGGGCAGTTGGTGACAAGCAGGTTATTACCATGAGTTGCGCAGTACCTTCTTATACACGCAAACTTGAAGAGATTGCAATCGTTGGATTTATCCAGGACGACGGCGACAAAAAAATTCACCAGGCATATCGCGCCGAACCAGTTGGCACCAAGCCAAATGATGCGCAGATCTTAAGCCTGCAAACGCCGGTTACCATCTGTACAAATACTTTTGAGTCGGTAGTTACCATCAGAAATAATGGTTCAACTGATATTACTTCAATGGATATCACTCCTTCACTCGACGGTGTTGCAGGTAGCAAGACAATGTGGACAGGCGTTTTTCCAAGCGGCTCTTCCATAACTGTAACTTTAAATGCTTTAAGTTCAGGTGTAGCAGGTGGACATAATGTTTCTGTTGACATTTCAAACGTAAGCGGTGGTGATAATAACACGGTTGATAATACTGGTACCTCACAGGTTTATCTGGGTGTTGGAACAACCGGTAAAACAGTAGTACAGGATTTTGAAGTTTCAGCTTTTCCTCCTGCACTTTGGGCTACAGCAAATCCTGATAAGGGAACTGCAACATGGTCGCAAGCTACCGGAGCAACTGTAGGCGGATATGCGTCTTCAGCAACAGCATTAAAATATAATTTTTATGGTAATACTAAGATCGGTGATATAGATGAGATCTATCTTCCTCCTACCAATCTTTACGGAACTGCTGAACCTGAACTGGTTTTTGAATATTCTTACGTTAAAAACTCTGCTCCAAACGCTGACAAACTTGAAGTTATGGCTTCGGCGGATTGCGGAGACAGCTGGAGCACTTTTTACTCAGCTTCAGGAATGGGTCTTGTAACCACGCAAACGCTCATCAGCGGTGCATTTACACCAAATGCAAGCGAGCATTGGAGCTTTCAAAATGTTAAATTAACAGGAATGAACCTCAAGGATGTGCTTGTTAAATTTGTAGTGACTAACGGTAACGGAAATAACCTATACCTTGATAATATTAACCTTTTTCAAAGTCAGCCAACTGAGCCACCTGTACCAAATCCAGTAGGCATCAGCGAAAATGCGAATCTTTTTTCAGCCGGTTTATATCCAAATCCAACATCAGGCAATGTTTCTGTGAAGATCAACAGCCCGGTTAGCGGTAATGCAGTGATCACTGTGGTTAACACACTTGGTCAGGTATTAGCTGTTAAAAACACTGTTCTCAACGGAGGATCCAACGTTATTGAAATGAATGTTTCAGAACTGCCTGCCGGACTTTACAGCGTTAATGTTGAAAGCAATAACGGATCGGTTTCTAAAAAACTGACTGTAAATAAATAGTCTTCCTTTTATAATTAATAAAACCCTGCCATCAAAGGCGGGGTTTTTTTTTTGGATTTATTCTGAAGCCACTTTTGCCCGGTTTTGAGTATATTTGTTACACTAATAAACTATTAAATGAAAAAACTTTTATTTACGTTCAGCATACTGTTTTTTGCGTGTTCGATCGTTCCTGCGCAAACTCCGCGCTTGTCTTTATTTGAAGAATTCACCGGGGAAACCTGTAATCCATGTGCAGCTACCAATCCTAACCTGAATATTACACTTGCCAATAACGCCTCTAACGTTGTTGCGATCAAATGGCAGGTGCCGATCCCTTCGGCTCCTACCAAGACGTGGTCATTATACCAGACAAATAAAACAGAAATAAACTGGAGGTCGTCATACGTGGGCAATACCTTTGCTCCTGAAGGAAGGATCGATGGCCAGAATCTTACTGTTTTCGGTGCACCAAGCGATCATGGCGGAGACCTGACCAGTACGGTTATTGCCAATGCATCTGCTGTTTCTTCACCGTTCTCAATTACTATGACACGTCAATGGAATCACTCATGCTCAGCTAGTACGCTTACTGTAGTAGTACAGGCTTCTTCGAACTTCACTTCTGCGGGAAACCTGGTTTTTCGTACCGTAATGGTTGAAAAAGTGATCTCATTCTCAGTTCAGCCAGGAACAAACGGCGAGAAAACTTTTAAAGATGTTGCAATTAAATCCTTTCCCAGCATTCAGTCCGGAACCCCGTTGCAAAAGAGCTGGACAAACGGACAGTCATTTACTTTTACCTTAACCTGCGATCTTCCGGCTTATGTGCGTGACAAATCACAGGTGGCGTTTGTTGGATTTATCCAGGACGACGGAAATAAAAAAGTGCTGCAGGCCGCTAGAACTGCGACTGACGTAGTGCCTGCGGAGTCTATCAGCCAGGTAAGCGCAGAATCTCAGACACTTGTTTGTTCGGGCGCTATTACACCTACTGTTAGCTTTAAGAATGAAGGTGCTTCTGCAATAACTGCTGCCACTATTGTTCCGTTTGATGGTGCAGTTGCTGGCGTACCTACAACTTGGACTGGTAACCTGGCCCCACAGGCTAGCGTAATCATTCCTCTCAACAGCACGCCGGTTGGTACTGTGTCGGGAACACATAATTTGTATTTCGACGTATATCTTAATGTGCCTACTTACAACATGCTTGGCAATCGTAAATCAAGCCAGTTCATAGTTGCTTCACAATATGAACACGTAAATGTACAGCAGGGATTCACTTCAACATTCCCTCCGGCAAAATGGGCAGTGCTTAATCCAAACGGAGGAGCTACATGGGGAAAAACAAACGCTGCGGGTGGATACAATCATAGCTTCGATGCCGTGATGTATGCTTGCTTTTCTAATACGGTTATCGGCGATGTAGATGAACTTTATTTGCCACCAACTGATCTTACAGGAGCAGGAGAACCTGAGCTGTCATTCGACATGGCATATGCCACCCAGTCCGCAAGGGAGGATCGCCTGAAGGTACTGGTATCTGATGACTGCGGACAAAACTGGAAAGTAGTTTATAATAAAGCCGGTCTGGAAATGACAACCGTTGATGATGAACGTACGACTGTTTTTTATCCGGCCACTAACGACTCCACTGAGTGGACTACTGAAAAGGTTGTTTTGACCGGGTTCAATAAAGCAGAGGTACTTGTGAAATTTGTGGCATATAACGATAATGGAAATAACATCTTCCTTGATAACATCAATCTGCAACGATTCAGCGAAGTAGGGGTGAGTGAAAATAAATTGGGAACTACCTTATCTATTTTTCCGAATCCTTCAGGAGGCAAGACAAATCTGGTCCTGAATTCGGAATCAGCTTCAACGGTAAATATATCTGTAGTTAATATGGTAGGCCAGGTGTGTTTTGATAAAGCGCAGTCGCTGAATGCCGGACGGAACGAAGTTGCCATCGACGGAAATCTGCAGGCAGGTGTTTACAATGTGAGCATTCAGCGTGGAAATGAAGTGATCACCAAAAAATTAATAATTATAAAGTAGCAATCAACAGAATCAGCAGAAATGAAAAATTTTATTCTCTTAGTTACAGCAGCGGCCAGTATTAATTTGACTGCGCAGTCCAGTCTTCAGTTATCAAACAGGTCAAACACTGCCAATATTGTAGTCTTACAGCCTAATACTACTATTTACAGTGATACCGAACCCGATGATGTTGTCACTATCACAATTGATATAAAGAATACCAGCGCTACCACAAAAAGTTATCGTGCAAAGCGTTACGATATGCTCATTCATTCTACGGCAAGCGGAACGGCATCGGCATATTTTTGTATTGCAGGAACCTGTTACCCTGCTGAAACCTATACCTCGCAGTCAGTTCTGACATTGCAGCCGGGCGAAAGCGCTTCCACTATTGATGGTGATTATCAAATGCTGGAGGCAGACCTTTTTGAAACAACTGTAAAAGGGCTGAGTATCATAAAATACACCTTTTTCAACGATGTTGATCATAGTGATTCTGTGCAGATCACTATACAATATAATGGGACCGTACCTACGGGCTTATCGCAGAATAAAAAATCCGCTTTGTCCGATCTGAGGATCTATCCAAACCCAAGCAGTAACGGAATGATCACAGTTGAATCAACCGGGGACAATAATAATCTTGAGATCATCAATATGCTTGGATCAACGGTATTGCATCGCGAAAACATTGCAGGGGGTACCTACCCTGTTAACGCGGGCACTTTGCCGGCCGGCACTTACTTTGTTCGGGTATGGAGCGACAAGAATACGCGCACCGAAAAGCTGATCATTACAAAATAACATTAAGACCCGGGACTCCCCGGGTTTTTTTATGGACTTTTGGCAGGTCGTTTTATGGGTCTTAATTCGTTTTTTTTTACTTTCTTTACATCCTGATTTTTAAACCCCTGTAATGGAATTATACTTAGATTCAGCCAACTTAAAAGAGATTGAAGAAGGCTTTAAACTTGGTTTTTTAAATGGTCTCACCACAACGCCCACCTTTATGCAAAAGGAAGGGATCACTGATATTGATGGCACCATTGTAAAATTGAGCAAAATAGTGCCAGTCCTCCAGATAGAGGCGCTGGGCAACTCGGCTGAAGAAGTTTTGGCAGAAGCTGAACGCCAGATAAAGCTGGGGCTCGATATTAAAAAGACCGTTTTTAAAATTCCTGTTTCCCTTGAAGGTGTGCGTGCATGTAAGTTACTGCGCGACAAAGGATACCTGGTTAATGTTCACCTGGTGTATACTCTTCAGCAGGCGTATATGGCTATGCAGGCAGGTGCCACCTATGTATGTCCTCTGGTTGGTCGTTTACAGGACCAGGGGCACGATGCTTTGGCCCTTGTTGAACAATGTGTTGACGCAGTGCGTTATTATGGCTATAACACCAAGATCATGTTCTCTTCAGTACGTCACGCGGAACACGTACGCAACGCAATAAATATTGGAGTGCACACTATAACAGTACCCCTAAAAGTGCTGAAGCAGCTTACAGAAAACAACTTCACCACCCTGGGTACCGATCAGTTCATTATGGATACAAGGCTGATGATGGTTCGTGTAAAAGAAGCTATGAACGGTGTAAATCCGATAGTTCCCGAAGATCTGAACATAACTGATGCGATCATCAAAATGACGGAGTTCAATTTCGGTGCTGTTACCGTAGTTAAGAAGGATGGAAGCATCAGGGGAGTTTTTACTGATGGCTCATTGCGTAAATTACTGATGGACAAAGGCAGGGATATTCTCAATAAAAAATTAAGCGACCTTGAATACCGCGAGCCTATTACCATCGATGGAAACGTTCTGCTTAATGAAGCAAACGTTATCTTTAAAAAAACCATGGTAGATACCATAGTTGTTACTGAAAACGGAAGGCCGACCGGCATGCTCGATATTCAGGACATCACCAAATAAAATTTTCTTTTCTCGGATGGAGCATGTTGAAAAAGCATACGGGCAGATTGACGGTAGGTTCATAAACACATCCGCTGAAATCAAACAACGTCTGGCAGGAATAAAAGCGTTTGTTTTTGACTGGGACGGTGTCTTCAATAGCGGCGAAAAATCTTCAGCCGCAGGCAGCACTTTCAGTGAAGTTGACAGCATGGGCGTTAACCTGCTTCGTTTTTCTTATTTCCTGAAATACGGCCATTTACCTATAACTCTTATTATTAGTGGTGAAAGCAATGACACCGCTTTTTACTACAGTAAACGGGAAGGTTTTACCTATTCTTTCTCCAAGGTAGCGCACAAGATCAGGGCTCTGGAATTTCTTTGTAAAAAAGAAGGAATCGAGGCATCGCAGGTGGCGTATTTCTTTGACGATGTGCTGGATATTCCAATTGCCGATGTTTGCGGTTTGAGGATGCAGGTAAACCAGGGTGTGAATCCGCTTTTTGTGAATTACTGTATCGATAATAACATGGTTGATTATCTCACCTCCGCTCCTGGCGGGCGATTTGCAGTGCGGGAAGCAACGGAGTTACTCATCGGCTTAAACGGCAATTTTAATGAGGTTATAAAAGCCAGGACTTCCAATTCTGAGTCGTACCAGAATTATATTGCTCTCCGTCGTAATGTTGTTCCGGAGTTTTATACTTTAAAGGAAGAAAGCATACAACCACTCTCGTTCGATAAATAGGCCGCGACCTGCAATCATTTTTTTAATCTCAGTTTCTTTTTTTCCAGTACATACCGGACCTCCATTTTTACGGATGGGCAGCAGGCTGCGTCATCATCAGTATAGCAGCTGGTAGTTCCGACGAGCGTTCCGTTCTCGATTTTTCGCGGTATAAAAATTCCATTGTACGAATTTGCAGTGCATCTCGCAATATCCATAGATGAAGCAACCGTTAACAGATCGTGTCCTGATCCATTACCTGTAAACACCATAATATCCTGCCAATAGCTGCTGCCACCCTCCGTGAGTACGGGTAATGCAATAATGTCCTTTTTGCCGTCGGTGTTTATATCACCGGAGAGATATAATTTGAGGGATTTTGGTATGGTGACGAATAAATACGGACCACCATCATCCTTCTTTTTCTTTTTCAGATAGGAGAAAGAAAGGTTAATGGTCGAATCGGATTCACTCTGCCGTACGCGGCCGTAGGGATTTTTTTTCTTGTAGTGATCAATGATCATGCGTACAATTTTTTCGTCTATCGTTTTGGTGACCTTATAAGATGTATCCCCGTTTTCCTTGCACCGGAAATCAACCAGTGCCGGCTTAATCAGCATACTGCTGCAGAACTCATGATAAACGTTGAGGTCGGCCTTGGTTAAAAAAGTGAAGACACGGCTTTTAACTGAGTCATAGATGTAATGAAGATCAGCTGTAAATAACAGGGGTTGGTCGCCCTGGCATGCCAGCGGTCGCAACGTTACTATCTGCCTCGTTATTTCCTGGAAGTGAGGTCTTTCTTTTTGAGGGTCCTTTCCACGATTCAGCCTGCTATCGAAAATGCAATTTACCACACTGTCGCTTACCTGATAAGTGCCCCTGAAATACTTAACGCTGTCGGTTTTTCTGCATTGAAAAAAGTACAGGGCTTTCCCTTCAGCGGTCAGAAAAAGTTTGCCCTGGTTACAGTCTGTACCAGGTCTTTCAAGGGGTTCGCAGCCTGTTGAGTCAGCACTCTGATAAAAAACGAAAAGGGTGTTTTGCCAGTGATTGTTTTGTTCTTTACGACAGGAAGTGAACAAAATCACGAGTAAGAAAGTACCTATACATGCTTTCATGTTTATAAAACTTTAAGATGATAACAGGACACTTGTTGCTGCTCAGCACAGCGAAGATAAAAAAATTTGCCCAGCATCAAAATCACCTGCTCTGGTGCAGGAAATATGAAAGTTTAGCGGAGGCTCAGTTTTTGGTGACATGGTTCACTACCCTTTGCGGGAAAGGGATCTCTATGCCTTCGTTGTCGAACGCAATCTTGAGTCGTTTACGTAATTCGCCTGTCAGCGACCATTGCATGAGTGGTTCTGTCTCTCCCACGATCTTTATGATCACCGCTGAATCGCCGAAGTCGTCTACCCTTAAAAACTGCGGAGCAACGCGGAACTGCGTTTTGAAGGCCGGATCATTTGCCAGCTCGTTGCCTACGTGGTTAACCACCTGGATTACATGCTCGATATTTGCATTATAGGATACGCCGATATTTAAATTGATCCTCGCAAAATCTTTCGACATGTTCGATACGCGTTTTATCTCTCCATGAGGAACATGATGAACGGTGCCATCCTGGTTTCTTAGGGTGGTCATCCGTAAACTTATATCTTCCACCAGGCCGCTTATTCCGTCGAAGCTCACAACATCACCTATCCTGTACTGATTTTCGAGGATGATAAAAAATCCGGAGATAAAATCGCGGATAAGATATTGTCCGCCAAAACCTACAGCCAATCCTACAATTCCCGCACCCGCCAGGATCGGACCGATAGGGATGCCGACCTGCTGTAAGATCATGAGTGACGAAAGGAGAATGATGAGAATGCTGGTGGTCCAGGAGAAGATGCGGATCAGAGTGTCTTCTCTTTTTCTCTCAGCTTCTGCCGAAAGAAAACGGTTTGAAACAACCACCTTACGTACGATCTTTTCAATAAAGCGGCATGCGGTGCGGTTAAGGATATAGGCAATAGCGAGAATGATCAGGATGCGGATACCATGAAGGAACATCCAGGTTCGGGCTATTTCAAGCCAGCGTTCAATTGTTTCCGGGCTCATTTTTTTCGTTTTTTCCTGCGGCCGGTTAAGCCTCAAGGGTTTATTCTGGCAAAAATAAATATCAAGCTCTATCCCTGGTGCAAATGTTTGGTGCGAACCGCCAATAAGCGTTAAAATAAAATAATCCTGTGCGGCTGTGCGTTGCGGTCAGCGCCCTGTCCCAAGGGCCTAAATTCGTATATTTACGTTCTTTAAAAATTATCAGGTGTTTAAATTTATCGGAGCCGCTCTTGGCTTTTTTCTTTTCAGGAATTTTTTTGGGGCGATAATAGGTTTTATAGTCGGTTCAATGATCGACAATATGAAGGTGATCGGGGCTACGGGAAAAGGTGCTGAAGATATTTTTGATTATTACCGTCAGCAGGCTTCCCGTTCGCATGAAGATTTTGCCACCATGCTGATGGCGCTTTCTGCGGCCGTAATGCGGGCCGACGGTCGTCCGTTGAAAGTGGAGCTGGATTTTATTAAATCCTTTATGGCACGTCAGTTCGGTCCTCAGTTCAGCTCCGATCATTTACGGGTTTTAAAGCATTTTCTCGACAGCGGTCAGATCCCTCTCGATCGTATTTGCGGCGATATAAACCTGCGAACACAGGTTGAGGTGAGGATCCAGCTATTACATTATCTATTTGGGATTGCGAAGGCCGACGGCCATGTGGCTGAAGGAGAATTGCAGATCCTGAGAAGAATAGCAACATTGTTGCAGATCCCGTCAGCTGATTTCGAGAGCATCAAAAGCATGTTCTACAGGGACGTAAATGCTGACTATCATGTGTTGGGCATTGAACCTACGGCAACAGAAGAAGAAATTAAAAAAGCTTACCGTCAGATGGCTATTCGTTATCATCCCGATAAAGTAGCCCAGCTTGGCGAAGAGTTTCAGAAAGGTGCAAAAGAGAAATTCCAGATGGTACAGGATGCCTATGAAAATATTAAAAAGGCAAGGGGAATAAGTTAAAAAACAATTCTAACCCGAAAGCTTTCGGGACCAGGTACTAAAATCTAAGTCTGACTTTTTTGGAATATGTACTAAACAAAAAAGTCCGCGGAACCCGCGGACTTTTTTCGTTAATGGATACATATTAGTAAGACGATTTCATTTCAATATATTTCAGGAACTCCTGTTTTGTTGCATCTTCCTGGAATTTTCCTCCATAAAAAGAAGTAAGAGTTGCTGCATTGGAATCCTGCACACCACGGGACGAAACGCACATATGTTTTGCGTCAATGATCACGGCTACGTCTTCTGTTCCTAAAACTGACTGCAGTTCTTTTGCAATCTGCATGGTAAATCTTTCCTGCACCTGCGGGCGTTTTGCAAAATACTGTACGATCCTGTTGAGCTTGGATAAACCGATCACCTGTCCGCTGCTAATGTATGCGAGATGAGCTTTTCCGAAGATCGGAACAAAATGATGTTCGCAGTTGCTGTAAAAAGTAATATCCTTTTCAACCAGCATCTGGTTGTACTGGTAACGATTTTCAAACAAGGCGATCTTCGGTTTGTTGGCCGGGTCGAGACCGCTGAAGATCTCCTGCACATACATCCTGGCAACACGTTCAGGTGTTCCTTTCAGACTATCGTCGGTGAGGTCAAGGCCGAGGGTTTCCATTATTTCACTAAAGTGATACTGGATCTTTTTCATTTTTTCGGCATCGCTCATCTCAAACGCATCATCACGCATGGGAGTGTCAATGCTGGTACTTATATGCTCGTTTCCGATCTCCTCTGCAGTAAGGTCGCTCAGCGATATCTTGCTTCCGTTAACAAGGGAATTCAACGTAATTTCGTTCTGTTTCATACAAGGTTATTTTTAAATCATATTTACTGTCCAGCCTGTTCCTTAAAATACCATGGATCACCACGGCAATATTTTCGGCGGTCGGATTTACATTCTTAAATTCTGCTACATCCAGATTCAGGTTCCTGTGATCGAATCTTTCCACGATCTCACGTTTAATGAGATCTCCAAGCATTTTCAGGTCAACAACATATCCTGTTTTTGGATCAATATCACCGGTTACCTTAACAATCAACTCATAATTGTGCCCATGGTAGTTGGGATAATTACATTTACCAAACACTGCGGCATTTTCAGCATCACTTAATGAAGCTGAATGCAGCCTGTGCGCGGCGTTAAAATGTTCCTTTCTGTAAACGGCAACTTTAGTCATCTTTTGTGTTGGAGGTCAGAAATCATAAAACTATAAAGGCTGACCTGCTAAAAGCACTGTTTCAGAAGTTTGCTGATCAAGTGGCTTTATTAATTGGTTTACACAAAGTTAGAAGAAAAACTCTTACAAAATAACGATTTGTATTTATTAACTATGTTCCAAAATACTCTACGCAGATACGGGGAGTTTCGTAAATCTTAACGCAGTGGAGAGCTACTCCTGCTGGCAAATGAGGGACTATCTGCTCCCAGATGGCTATGGCAAGATTTTCGGTGCTGGCAAGCTTTCCTTTCATAAAGTCTACATCCAGGTTAAGGTTGCGATGATCGATCTTTTCGCATACATAGGTTTGTAGCAACTGGCTAAGTAATTTGGCGTCCATCAGAAATCCCGTTTCTTTATTCACTTCTCCTTTAATGGTTACCATAAGGTCGTAGTTGTGACCGTGCCAGTTGGCGTTGGCGCATTTGCCAAATACCTCCGCATTCTTTTCTTCGCTCCATTGGGGATTATAGAGCTTGTGCGCAGCATTAAAATGTTCGTGACGCGTTAAAAAAACCATGGCGCAAATTTAGGGATTTGTTTGCATTAAGGCCGTTTGCACAAGGGGCACAAATTACCACGAAACGCAAAAGTTCTTAAAAAAATGGCAGATTAAGCGGTATAAAGCTAAATTTAACCAATGCCAAAAATACTGATAGTAGCGGCAACTGCTGCAGAAATAGCTCCCACTCTCGAAGCGTTGGGAATTCCGGTGACTACGGACAAGGGCCTTTTTTTTCCTAACGACGGGAATCGCGATGTGATGGCTGTCATTACCGGCGTAGGTATGGTAAAAACTGCTTTTGAACTGGGTAAGCTCATCGGTACACATTTCGATGTGGTGATCAATGCCGGCCTTGCCGGTAGTTTTATTGCATTTGGTACCGGCGAGGTTGTAAACGTAACGCAGGATTGTTTCAGCGAGCTGGGAGCCGAAGATGATAAGCGCTTTTTAAGTATTGATGACATGGGATTTGGCTCACAAAGGATCTCTATGCGAAATCTGTTTGAGAACGAATTCACATCCGGGATACCCAAAAGCAACGGCATCACGGTGAATACCGTGCATGGTAATCCGAAAAGTATTCAGAACATAATAGAGAAATTTCAGCCGCACGTGGAGACGATGGAAGGCGCGGCTTTTATACATGCTGCAAACGAGTTTAACTGGCGGGCCATACAGATCAGAGCTATCAGTAACGTGGTTGAAAAAAGAAATAAGGATAACTGGAACATCGGCCTGGCAGTGCAGAATTTAAACAAGGTCTTGCTGCAGCTCATCCGGTCGGTGAACCCGGCACTAAAATAATTCAGAATGCAATTATCAATTGGCTATTCGCCGTGCCCTAACGATTGTTTTATATTCGATGCGCTTGTTCACAACAAGATCGATACCCAGGGATTAGAGTTTGTACCACAGCTGCTTGATGTTGAGACCCTCAACAGGAAAGCGGTTGTAGGTGAACTCGACATTACAAAACTGAGCTTTCACGCCCTGGGCTTTGTAACCCATAAATATATTCTTTTACGATCTGGCAGCGCCCTGGGCTTTAACTGCGGACCACTACTTATCTCCAGTCATCCTATTAAGGATCCTTTGACAGAAATTAAAAAAGTAGCGATCCCAGGCAAAATGACCACAGCCAATTTTTTATTGTCTCTTGCTTATCCCGGGTTAACTGATAAGCGTGAGTATGTTTTTAGCGAAATAGAGGATGCGGTACTCAATGGGGAAGTTGATGCCGGACTGATCATTCACGAGAATCGTTTTACTTACCAGGAAAAGGGTCTGCATAAAGTTATGGATCTTGGAGAGTATTGGGATTCGCTTATTAATGCGCCCATTCCTCTCGGGGGCATTGTGATGAAACGGAATTTTGATGCCCAGCTGCTGGCAAAGGTTAATGACCTTATCAGAAAGAGTGTTGAATTTGCTTTTGCAAACCCCGATGGCACTATGTCGTACGTGAGGGAGCATGCCCAGGAAATGAGCGCGGAAGTGATGAGAAAACATATTGACCTGTATGTAAACCAGTTTTCTGTCGATCTTGGAGAAACAGGTTGTAATGCCGTGGATCTGCTTTTTAATGAAGCGTCGAAGCGCAGTATTTTTACTGATGTAAAATACCCGGTTATATTTAACAGGAAATAAAGCTTACTTTTTTTTCACCCACTTCTGAAAACAATAATCGAACTTATTTTTTTCGTCAGCGTCGTGGCATTCCGAATCTTCCAGCCGGAAATCTTTTTCGAAGTCCGGGAACCAGGTATCGGCTTCAAATTCGTGCTGGATCAATGTGCGGTATATCTCATCTGTGAGATGCATTGACTGTTTGAATATTTCCGCACCCCCGATGATGAAAATACGTTCCTCATTGCAATTTTCAAGTGCCGCTTCGAGAGAATGGTATATTTCAGCGCCCTCAATTTTATAGTCTGCGCTCCTCGTAATCACCAGGTTTCGCCGTCCGGGTAATACCCTACCTATGCTTTCATACGTCTTACGTCCCATAATAATAGGAAAGCCCAGGGTTGTTCTTTTAAAAAATTTAAGATCTGCGGGTAGATGACAAAGCAGCTGGTTGTTCCTGCCAATGGCATTTTTAAGATCGGTTACAACTACGGCTGCAATGGTCATATTTGGATTTCGTATAGTGTGCAAACCTATTTAATTTAAATAGCGTAGGCAATAAAAAATTATTCACTAAACTGTTTTTTTCCTAGATTTACTTTATGCAGGGTAGTATTCTGATTGCACATCCGCTTTTAAGTGACGGCTTTTTTAACCGTTCTGTGGTGTTCCTTACTAATTACAACGAAGAAGGGGCAGTTGGTTTCAGTATGAATTTCAAAACGCAGTTCATGTTGCGTGATGTGCGGCCTAATATAAAAAATGGCAACTTCCCGATTTTTGAAGGGGGGCCGGTGGCGAAGAACCAGCTTTTTTTTCTGCATACGCTGGGGCATGATATTAGTGAATCATTCCAGGTAAACGATCATATTTTTGTCGGAGGCGATTTTAATGAGCTGCTGCATCTTATCGAACACGGAAAGGTGAAGTCCTATCAGCTCAGATTTTTTGCAGGATACAGCGGGTGGGGTGAACAGCAGCTGGAAGGTGAGATCAGCAGGAATCACTGGCTGATCAATAAAAATGTCAATTCTTCCATTCTTCAATGTGATCCTGAAGAGCTCTGGGGTCAGCAGTTAAGCGAGATCAAAGACAGCTACCGGATCTTTGCAGAGTTCGGAAACGATCCGTCAATGAATTAGATAATAGCATCTAAGAATTCTGAAGTAAGTACTCGAATCAGTGTTAAATCTTCATTGGTGAAATTCGTGTAATTCGTGCAACCTTCCCTGGGGAGCGATGTGCTAAGTGAAATTCTACTGAAGTTTCAGACTTTCTTTCAGATCAACAGGAATTCTTTTCTTAATGAAAAATTTTCCCGCTCTCAGATCTCCTTTTACTTCCACCGAATTCTTAAAGCTCGCACCACTTAATAAACGCATCACGTCCATCAGGTTTACATTGGTAAAGTCACCGTTGAGGTTAAAAGCATACGTTTCTTCCTGGTTGGCCTTTATGTGCACCCTTTTGGCAAGTTTAGCCTTGCCGAGATAAATTCCGCAGTATTTCACATCAAAATTGCTTTTGTAAATGGAGAAACCGAAACGATTGGGATTATGGATGCCGATAAGGATGTCTCCATCAATTCCCTTGGTATTTATGGTATTAACTTTAAAACCTTTTACGCCCGTTATTTCAAGTTCCTTGTAATTGCGGCAGGATGAAAGAAAGATGGTGATCAACAGACCAGTTGCGAATAAATACCTCATTTTAGTTTTGTTCGTGCAAGTACAACAATGGAAGAAATGGTCCAAACCCCTTCTAATACTACAAATGGCCAGAACTCTATCATGTAGCTGGATATTCCTGCCAGCGCAGCTCCAATAATATTGAGCATTAAATAGGTTGCTGATGTTGGTGTGAGCTTATTTGCAAGATTCAGCGCAAAAGCAACCAGCAATATGGTTACGCCTAAAGTACCGACGAGTTCACCTGGGGTCATTTTTTAGAATTATTTAGTTCTGCAAAATATTGATAGAATAAAGGAATTGTTTCAATGCCTTTGTAATAATTGAACAATCCATAATGTTCGTTTGGAGAATGCAACGCATCTGAATCCAGTCCAAAACCGAACAAAATACTGTCGAGACCAAGCTCTTTCTTAAACAATGCCACTATAGGAATGCTACCGCCACCCCGGGTTGGGACCGGCTTCTTATTATATGTTTCTTCCATTGCTTTGCTGGCTGCACGGTATCCTGCACTTTCTGTGCTTACTACTACCGGTTCGCCACCATGATGGTGGGTTACTTTTACCTGCACAGATTTTGGTGCGATGTTTTCAAAATATTTCTGGAAGAGGTTCGCAATGATGATCGAATTCTGATTTGGCACAAGGCGCATACTGATCTTGGCAAATGCTTTGGAAGGCAACACAGTCTTTGCTCCTTCACCTGTATACCCGCCCCAGATGCCATTTACATCGAGAGTGGGACGAATGCCAGTCTGTTCCATTACGGTGTATCCTTTTTCGCCGTGCAGCTCACCAATACCAAGGTCCTTTTTGTAATCCTGTTCGTTAAAAGGTGCCTTTGCCATTTCATCTCTTTCAGCTTTTGTAAGAACCTGCACTTCATCGTAAAAACCAGGGATGGTAATATGATTATTTTCGTCGTGGCAGGAAGCGATCATTTTGCACAGGATATTTACCGGGTTTCCCACTGCACCTCCGTACACACCGCTGTGCAGGTCACGGTTCGGTCCGGTTACTTCCACCTGCATATAGGATAAACCGCGAAGTCCGGTGTCAATACTCGGAATATCATTCGCAATTACGGATGTATCAGAAATAAGTATCACATCACCTTTTAATTTTTCTTTGTTGGCAATGATCCATGGACCGAGACTTGGTGAACCCACTTCTTCTTCTCCTTCGATCATGAATTTTACGTTACATGGCAGGGAATTGTTCTTTACCATCAACTCGAAGGCCTTCACATGCATGTACATCTGTCCCTTGTCGTCGCATGCTCCTCGAGCAAAAATGGCACCTTCGGGATGCACTTCTGTCTTTTTAATAACAGGCTCAAAGGGTGGCGAATGCCAAAGGTTAAGAGGATCGGCGGGCTGAACATCATAGTGCCCGTAAACGATCACAGTTGGTTTTTTCGGGTCTGTTATTTTATCGGCATACACAACCGGGTAACCTTTTGTTTGGGAGATCTCTGCATTTTCTGCACCCGCTTCAATCAGCCTGGCCTTTACCGCTTCGGCTGTCTTCAGTACGTCATTTTTGTACTTAGGGTCGGCGCTCACGGAAGGAATTTTCAAAAGGTCCAGCAGTTCATTCAGCATCCTGTCCTTATGTGTGTCGATGTATTTTTTGATCGTTGCTCTATCCATAAAAAAATAAAGCTTAAAGGTAGACTTTTTTGAAGGCAGTTTAAAAAGAGCTTTATGTTCGTTGGCGGTATTTGGCCTGCTTTTTGATAAAAAAAACTACACAAAGCCAACCATTTTGAAATTGCGTTGTATAGTTGTATAGAAAGGTGATATTTTTTGTGCGGAAAAAAGGTTGGCAGAGCCTTGTATGCCGCACAGGAATTGAATCAGGAGTAAGCTCAATTTCTTCCTGGTTCATAATTAAACAAAACCAGGGGTGCAAATCCCCGCAAATTCCCGGCGTAATAACCGGGAATTTTTGTTTATTAACATATAACTGCCATTTTAGCGACGGCGCCTGGTCTGACGCTCTTTTCAAAATGGGAATTTTCGGCTAAATTTGATTGTTATTCCACTTTCAATGCGCACTTTGTACTTCTTACTCGCCGCCCTTTTTTCTTTATCAGCCTATTCCCAAAGGATCCGCGATTTTAACGTTTATGACGGGGGTAATGGAAGTGTGGCAGTCCGTTTTGTTTTAACGCCAGGTCCCGCGTGTTCGGGTTATGAGGTGATGCATTCCACCGATTCGCTCGTTTATAATTCTGTACACTTTTATGATCAGACCTGCGGTGAAACCGGCGTCCCAGATCCCCAGGAATGGACCCATTCGGCTCCCGCTTTAAACCAGACCAATTATTATAAAATTCAGCTGTTAAGTCCTTACGAAACTTCTGAGGTGCGTCGCTTGTATGTTTCGGAGCCAGGCCGTTCACGCATGATCACCTATCCTAACCCTGTTTATGCCAATACCGACATAATAACAGTGAAGGCCTTCAATTCAGGCAATGCAAAGCTCATCGGCTATGTTTTTAATCAGTTTGGCACTACTTTGGGTGAAGTGGAGGTTCATACTACCGCAGATATTGCAACTTTAAATATCAGCGTACTTACTGAAGGACTTCACATCCTGACTTTAACGGACGGTAACAACCTGTACTCCTGTAAATTTATTGTTTATCGTTAATGGAAGTCAGGGCCGATACATATCTCTGGGCTATCAGGATGTATAAGTCCAGGACCCTGGCATCCGAGGCGATTAAAGGCGGGAAGGTAAAACTCGACGGTGCTAATCTGAAGCCTTCACACATTGTAAAAGTGGGTGAAACATATACGCTGAGCATCGGTCATTCAAAAAAAATAATTGAGGTTACTGCCCTCGTCGAGAAGCGCGGTAATTTTGAACTGGCTCAAAAACATTATACAGATCTTTCACCTCCTCCCGAAAAAAATGAATTTATTCCTGACGCTTTTTTTAAAGTGAATATTAAGAGGGAAAGGGGATCCGGACGCCCTACCAAAAAGGACAGAAGAGACCAGGAGGAGTTCAGGGAATAGTTGCTTTCTTTGTTTAGCAGATTATTTTTTTTTGTAAATTGTATCATCCAAAAAAAAATAACATGAAGAAAAATTACGCTGCTATTTTCCTGTTTTTCAGCTTTACATTATTCTCTCAATCCTATATACCACTGCCCCAAAGCAACTGTGTATGGTCCACCCTGGAGTACGTAAACACAAAATTTCTGCCAGGGGGTGATTCCACTTATAAGCTGAAGACCTATAAAAAATTCTTTTCTACTCACGACTCCACACTGGCATCATCTACATTTACGTTTGAAGGGCTCATGCGCCAGGATACTGCGCAGCAAATGGTTTATTTTATACCTAAAACGAAAACAACGGAAGTGCTGCTTTATGATTTTAGCATTGGTGTTAACGACAGTGTAATTGTTTATTCTCCCTTCGGCAATTCGCGAATAACAGTTACTCAGAAAGACAGTGTGCTCGTGAGCGGCATTTACCGGAAGCGCTGGAAAATAAAACCTGCAAACTTCTCGCAGTCTGGTTTTATTTTTGCGACGGAATGGATTGAAGGCGTAGGCAGTAATTCAGGACCTCTGTTTCCTGCAGCTAGCAGTTTTCGGAACTTGGATGCAAGTACCTGCTCTCCTGTATTACTCTGCCTGAAAACCGGAATTGATTTGCATAAATTCAGCACGTTCTGTAACGGCGGATCCTGCTCAGTTATACCAGAAGGTTTGAATGAAATACAAAGGTCACCTTCTTTTGTTGCTTATCCTTCGCCGGCAAATGATCATTTAACGATCCGGTTCAGGGAAGTAATTTCAGATAACGCATCGCTGCAAATTAAGAATCTTCTTGGTCAGAATATGAAGTTAAGCTGCGAGAGTGCAGATCAGATGACTTTCCGAATCGGTTTAGAAAGCCTGACGCCCGGCATCTATTTTGTTGAACACAAAAGCAACGCTGGGAATGTAACGACCCGAAAATTTGTGAAAGAGTGAATTACGCGTCGTAATCTATCACCACATTTTCAGTGATAGGATGCGACTGACAGGTAAGAATAAATCCTTCTTCCACTTCGGCATCTGTTAATGCGAAGTTGGCGTCCATTTTTACTTTTCCCTCCAGCACTTTTGCGCGGCAGGTGCAGCAAACTGCTCCCTTGCAGCTGAAAGGCGCGTCAACACCCGCTTCTATAGCTGCTTCCAGGATACTGATGCTTCCTGTTTCCAGTTCAAAGTCGGTTTCAACACCATACTGGATCACTTTTATTTTTGCGTTCACCTGGGCGCCTGTTCCTGGATCCGCTTTGTTCACGGCCTCAAGCACGCTGGTGAAATACTCAATGTGTATCTTCTCTTTTGCAATCTTCAGACTTTCTAATGTACTCTTCACATTGTCCATCATCGGGCCGGGGCCGCAAATGAAATATTCATCAGCATTCAGGCATTTGTAATGTTCCAAAAGCGCCTGTGCGCGGGGAATTGTAATGATGCCGGTTTGAATTTCCGGCATGGTTTGAATAGGCTTTTCAAAAACGTAAACCACCTCAAAGTTCGGGTTGCTTGATGCAATGCTCTCTATCTCCTTTTTAAAAATGGTGCTTTCTTCGTGACGATTGGCATATATGAGGGTGAGACGACTTTGTTTCTCAACATAGAGCACACTTTTTAAAATGCTCATCATTGGAGTAATGCCGCTTCCCCCTGCAAAAAGAACGTAATGTTTTGCTTTGCTGCCCGATAAAACCGTGTGGAAATTTCCCATTGGGGTCATTACTTCGATTTTGTCTCCTACTTTCAGATCACGGTTAATATAGGTGGATACTTTACCGCCCGCTACTTCCTTGATGGCAACCCGAAGCTCTTTTTCGCTGTAAGGGCTTGAACAGAGACTGTAGGAACGGCGTACTTCCTCTCCTCCGATCTTCATTTTCAGGGTAATGTACTGGCCCTGTTTGAACTGGTACTCGGGTTGTTGCTGAGGAGGAACTTCAAAAGCAACAGAAACCGCGTCAGAAGTTTCTCTGCGGATATCTTTCACCTTAAGTGTGTGGAAACGTGCCATGAACTTTTATAAAATAGGGAGCAAAAATAGCCGTTTTGAGAGCCATAAAAAAATTTATCTTAAATAATACCAAAGGCCGCGCAGGCAGGGCATGATATTGCTCAATTTCTTTGTTAAAAAGCGGTTAAATCCTATCTTTGTAGGAATCTAAAAATCAGCACCAAACTAATGGAAACAGCACAACTGGAGGACCGTTTTGAAGCAAAGCTCGCTAAAAACGAGATGATAGAACCTAAGGACTGGATGCCTGAGAATTATCGCAAGCATCTTATCCGGCAGATCTCGCAGCACGCTCACAGCGAAATAGTGGGGATGTTACCGGAAGGCAACTGGATTACCCGCGCTCCGAGCCTCAGGTCGAAGCTGGTTCTTTTAGCAAAAGTGCAGGATGAAGGCGGGCATGGTCTGTATTTGTATACCGCAGCAGAATCACTTGGTATTTCACGCGACGAAATGTTACAGGCCCTGCTTACCGGCAAGGCTAAATATTCTTCTATTTTTAATTATCCTACTTTAACCTGGGCCGATGTCGGTGCTGTGGGCTGGCTCGTAGATGGAGCGGCTATTATGAACCAGGTGATGCTGCAACGCTCATCGTACGGACCTTATAGCCGGGCAATGGTGAGGATCTGCAAAGAGGAAAGTTTTCACCAGCGCCAGGGATACGAGATCATGATGCATCTGTCATTTGGCACTGCCGGTCAGAAAGCGATGGCCCAGGATGCTCTTAACCGCTGGTGGTATCCCACTTTAATGATGTTCGGCCCTCCTGACAGGGAAAGTCCGAATAGCGAAAATGCCATCAAATGGCGTATTAAACGTGAAACGAACGACCAGTTACGCCAGCGTTTCGTAAACCAGACAGTGAAGCAGGCGGAATATCTTGGATTGACAATTCCTGATGGAAACCTGAAATGGAACGAGGAAAAAAAGGGTTACGATTTCAGCGAACCGGACTGGGCAGAATTTAAAAATGTGATTAAAGGCAATGGTCCCTGCAATAAAGATCGCTTAAATGCGAGAAACAAGGCGCATGATAATGGTGCATGGGTGAGAGAAGCTGCCGCAGCTTACGGTAAAAAAATGATGAAGGCTGAAGCCGCATAAAAACTGAACAACAACAATTATGAGTGATTCACAAGGCCCATTATGGGAGGTATTTGTACAGAAGAAATCAGGACAACCATTTGTTCATTGCGGTAATCTGCACGCTTACGATAAGGAAATGGCATTGCAGAATGCAAGAGATCTTTACACGCGCAGGGGAGAAGGAATGTCTCTTTGGGTTGTTCCCAGCGAAGCGATAGTATCAAGTAGTCCTGAAGATATGGGACCGTTCTTTGAGCCGGCAAATGATAAGATCTTCAGGCATCCGACGTTTTATCAGATCCCTGATGGGATAGGACACATGTAGAGTTTGAATTTCTAATTAATAAAATTCTAAATTCTAAATTCTAAATTCTAAATACTAAACTCTAACTCCGGTACGGATGAACAGTCACGAAGCATTATTTAAATACACATTACGCCTGGGTGATACCAGCCTGATCCTTGCACAACGTTTAAGCGAGTGGACAGGACATGGACCATTCCTTGAAGAGGATCTTGCCCTTACAAACATTGCACTCGATATTTTCGGACGGGCAAAAAGTCTGCTTGAATATGCCGCGTCGGTTGAAGAAAAAGGAAGAAGCGGTGATGACCTGGCATTTCTTCGGAACGATCGGGAATTTTATAATGCGCTTATAACTGAACAACCCAATGGCGACTATGCAAAAACCATCCTGAGACAAAGTTTTGTTGATTGTTTTGATCTGCTGTTCTATACTGAGCTTTCAAAAAGCAAGGATATTACGCTTGCAGGCATTGCTGCTAAATCCATAAAGGAGATCAGTTACCACAAGCGCCATAGCTTTAGCTGGGTGATGCGTTTTGGAAACGGAACAGAGGAAAGCAAACAACGTTTAAATGCAGCTTTTGCCGAATTATGGCAATATACCGGCGAACTTTTTGAAATGAATGAGGTGGATTCGCTGATGTTGAAAGACGGTATTGGTGTTGATCTGAAAACACTGCAACCCAAGTGGACTGCCGAGATCACCGAACTGCTTGAGAACGCCGGTCTGCAGGTGCCTGCAGAAACATTTATGCAGCGTGGTAGCCGCAATGGTCTGCATTCTGAACACCTTGGATATATTTTAGCAGAGATGCAGGCTTTACCGCGGATGTATCCGGGAGCAAAATGGTAATGAAGGAGAAGTTTAAAAAGTTATATCCTTACTTTGTTGACGTATGGCAATACATAGTAATTATCGTCATTATTGGATTGGCGGCGATTTTTATACTCTAGAATTATCATTTAAATTCTAAATTCTAAAAACGTTTTTGCACCGTCAAAAGATCGTAAATCCCATTTCGTAATTCTAATCGTAAATTGTAAATCGTATATCGTAAATCTCGTTGTTATCGAAAGAAAATATTTATTCACTGTTAAATGAAATCCCCGATCCAGAGATCCCTGTTATTTCAATTGTGGAGTTGGGTGTGATTCGCGAAATCCAGGCAAACGGCAAGGAGATACGCGTAAAAATAACTCCAACTTATAGCGGCTGCCCTGCGATGAAACAAATGGAGGACGATGTTCGCAAAAAGCTGGTGGAAGCAGGTTTCGAAAAAATAAACATTGAAACTGTTTTTAATCCGGCATGGACCACTGACTGGTTAAGCAGGGAAGCTAAAGAAAAGCTGCAGCATTACGGGATTGCGCCTCCTGAAGAGAGCACCACTGATAAATCTTTTTTATTGGGAAAAACAAAAAATATTACCTGTCCCCGTTGTAAAAGTACAGATACTGTAATGGTCTCACAATTTGGCAGTACGGCCTGCAAAGCACTATACAAATGCAATGAGTGCCTTGAGGCGTTTGATTATTTTAAGTGTATCTAAGTTCGTTCTATTCTTTCTGGAGTTTTTTTGTAATAAAAGAAGAACCAGAATATATTTTCGCATAATAGAATCCGCAGGGTAAAGACTCGGTATTTATAGCCTGGTTACAAATTCCATCATCAATGTTAACTGACAGTACTTCTTTTCCGTCGCTGGTAATTAACTTGATTATGCCCTTGTTAAGATTTTTAAATGTCAATTCTGAAGAGAAAGGGTTAGGAAAAATTTCTGCGGCCCCACTATTATTTAGTTCATTTAAACCTACAGGATTTGAATAGTCACAGGGGAACTCGGTGTATTTAAGTTCACCAAAAGCATCATCTCTATAACAAAGAGACTTAGATAAATAGTCTCCATCGGAGACAGACCCTTTAATAAACGGGAAAAGAAAACCGCTGGATCCTAAACGTTCCGTCACTTGCAAGGAAATAAGCCCTGATCCAGTAATTTCAAGAATCTTTAGCATTTGGCCATTGATAATTGTGTTTGTTACGGAAGTGACCGTAAAGCTATAAGTTTTTGGGGTTGGATTATTAATTATGATCGACCAGCCCTGGCCGGGGATCGCTGCAAAATTGTATAATATCTGCCAGGCATCCTGCGTGAACTTATTTCTCATAAAAATCGTATCCCCTTTTTGTTTAATGAGAGTTGGACCCGCGTAAGAGGAATTATATCTCCAAAAAAATCTTTTATGTATTAGTACCTTTAGGGTATCCAAACCAATTATTGAATCGCCGGTGTATTTTATCATTTCATTTTCATAACTAGGGCTGGGGCTCAAATTATATGAATTAAAAAGATAATGCCATTCCGCTCCGGGAGGACAAAATTTGACTTGGGAAAAACTGAAGAGGAAATCGGTGACGCAGATCAGCAGGAATAAACGTTTTTTCATGTTTTTTTCTTAGGTAAAATGAAGTTATGAAAAAACACCGACGGTGCGACAGGAAGTTTAAACCTTCTTAAAATTCCGGTTCTCCCCAACTCTCCAGCCGGTTTGTTTTTCCAGCCAGAATAAAAAACGATATTTCAGGTTTCGTTTCACTTTTGAAGCATCATAATTAAATGTCCAGTCAGCTTCCTTAATACGCTTCTCCATTACCAGAGGGTGGGGACCATAATATTTTTCGAGCAGATCAAGATTATTGTAATCGTATTCCTCTACCGCAGGAATATTTTCCTTCATCCAGTTGTCGTCGTGCCACATTTTATGAAAGCTCGTTTGCTTGGCTTGTTGCGCTTTGGGCGATTTAACCCACCCGTAATGATAGATCTCCGCACCAGACTCCTTTACCCGCAGTTTATGACCTGCCGCAGTTCTGAATCCCTGCGCGTCTTTATATGAGCGGATGTTCTTATTGTTCCTGATGATGCGTACTTCATTTTTATACCAGCGGCGGCCAACGCCGATGTGATCGTACGTGCCATAAAAATGCTTGTATTCAAACAGAAGCCCGTCCACGTCTTTTTCATCCTTATAAAGGACCATACGGGCACGTAATTTTTTAAGATCGTCCTCGTGAACACATTCATCACTTTGTATGTAAAAGCACCAGTCAAAATCTTCGGGAATGGCATCAAAAACTTTATTGGTTTCGATTGCCAGCACCTGGCCGCCGGATCGCAGGTTGTCGTCCCACACGGAGTCTACAATAATGATCTTATCAGATGGAATGCTCTTTACCAGTTCGCGTGTATCGTCGTCGCTTTGTCCAACGCCGACATAAAATTCATCGCAAAGAGGCAATATTGAGAGTATGGCTTCAAGCACAGGATAATCGTATTTCCTGGCGTTCCTGATAATGGTGAATCCTGCGATCTTCATATTTTTAAAAGGGATATCCAATTCCAAAATTAAGAACAATGCTCCTGTCCGGACGCTTGTCAAAGGTCCACCGGTTTCCCTCCGGCAATTTAGGATCTTTTAATGGAATCGCAGCGTCGAGACGAAGAACAAAGAAGTTGAGGTCCCAGCGCACCCCCAGTCCGCCCCCGATGGCGATCTGATCGGCAAAAGAATTCAAAAGGAACTCACCACCCGGTTTGGAAGGGTTAGGTTCCAGCCTCCAGATGTTACCTGCATCGAAAAATAAAGCACCGTTAAAACTTTTAATCACGTGGAACCGGTATTCAAAATTTCCCTCAAGCAGGATGTCACCGATCTTATCATAACGCGCCGTGCTTTCTGAAGGATCATAACCTCCGGGTCCCAGTGTTCTCGCTCTCCAGGCGCGAACGCTGTTAGGACCTCCGCTGAAAAAACTCTGTTCATATGGCAATACTTTGAGGTTTTGCAGCGGTTTTCCAATCCCTCCCGCAACACGATATACTACTCGGCTTTTGCGCCGGATAGGAATATAGATCCTGTAATCAATATCTGTTCTTATAAAATGAGCAAATGGCACTCCCAGAACCAGGTACCGTCCCAGCGAATCCTTAGGCTGCCCGGTGAGCGCAAAAAGTTTTCTGAGCAGGCTTCCTGAAGACTGAATGCTCCACCTTACATAATGGACGGTTTTGCGACTGCTGTTCGAATTCTCTTTTGAGAAATAGGTGAGTGCATAGCGTGTTACTGTGGTTGCGTGATCCTGGAAAGAATTTACCAGAAATGCATCATTCAGCGCCTCGAGCTCATTCTTAAATTCGTTTGTGAGCTTGGCACGAACAAAATAAATTTCAAAAGGCACGATATCATGTTTTAGCGTATTATTATTTGTGCGGAAATTAAAACCATAATCTACACTGGTGATCACCCTTCGGAAGTCAGGCCGTGATTGATAATTAACGGAAGATTTCACATAGGTTCGGGGAGACATATCCTTGCGGAAGGGGATCAGTGAAAAAGGAAAGAACGCCCGGGGAACCGAAAATGTGAGCTCGGGCCCGATCTGGATAGTATTAAATGTACGGATGTTATCGATCGAGTTATTTTTATCATCCTCAACTCTTAGTTGAGACTGAGCGGCGATAGAGCCCTGCATCCGCAGTTCAACAAGCTCTCCTGCGCGCAGAACATTCCGGTTCTGGTAAACCAGGCTTCCGTCAATTCCCAGGTTTCCGCTGGTGTTGGTACCTTCTGTTTCGGCTGTGAGCGACTGTTTAATGAGAGGACTGCAAATGATATAACAATCCAGCCGGTCGCTGTAGCCAGGGCTTGCAACAAATTTGATGAGAACATTTTTAAAGATGCCCAGCCCCAGGAGTTGTTTGTAGGTTTGCTGCGCCGTATCCTTTCTGAAATACTGACCTTTATAGATATCAATATTATGAGTGATAAAAAATTCCCTGTAAGCGAAGGGACGATTTAAAAGAAAAGTGACTTCTCCTTTTTTCGAGCGCAGCGTATCAGTAAATATTGCATCCTGGATATTGCCAACCACGGGCTCCGTGATCACATATACATTTTCAATTTTATAGCGGGTATGGTTTACCTGCACTATTGAATCGGTGGTGGAATTATAAGGGCGGCTGAACTTGCTGATCTTTATCTGCAGGCTCATGGCGTGGCCTTCAAACGTGGTGTCGAGATAAAAATCAGTATAGGCGTTCTCAAAATCATAATACCCCTGGTTACGCGCAAAATCGGTTATCCTCTGCCGCTCGCGCTGCAAACGTTCTGCGTTATAATGCATACCTCTGCGAATTACGCGGTTAACCGTGTCGGCAAGGATCAGCTTACCAAGGTCGGGGTCTTCAATTTCGTAAGAAATGGAATTTACCGTATAACGCACCCCGGGATTTAATATGTAGGTAATGCTTGCTTTTTTTGTACGCCGGCTTAGCTTTACAGTGTCAGTGACCTTATTATTAAAATAGCCTTTACTGAAAAGATACCGGCTTAGCTGAAATGTGGTTTGGCTTGTCTGCAGTGAATCAAGAACAACCGCCGGTTCACCAATATCACGCAGGCTTTCAAGAAAAGTGGCACTTTCTTTGTCTTTTAGCTTAGGGATCCGGGGTTTTTTCCCTTTTTTGGTGCGACGTATGTTCTTCTTCTCAAATCGTTTTATCTTCCTTGTATTTTTCCGGTCGAACTCCGCATTTCGCTTTGCTTTATTTTGTGTAATGTGTTCCTGGTCGAAAAGATTATACCACCAGACAAAAAAAGAAAATTTGCGAAGCAGCTTCCTGTTGGGTTTCTGACGAAAGAAAGCTTCAAACTCGTCCTGTGGAAGATTAGTGAGCTCCACATTTTTTACACTAACTTTATCGACGAGGAATTGTCCCGGTTGTAATTTTTTGGTGGGATTGCACGCGCAAAAAAAGAAAATAAAGCACAGGAGGAATAGCTTTGTCGGGCTGGAATTCCTTATGTTTCCAATATTGTTAGCGGACACCGTTTAAGCAGCTCATTTAAATACGCTAATTTAGAGTAAAATATGCTTAGTAAAAATCAAATCAGGGAAATACAGGCGCTGCATCTTAAAAAGAACCGCGAGCAGCAGGGCAAGTTTATAGCGGAAGGAGTTAAGACGGTGACAGAGCTTATTTACGCCGCTGCAGGCCAGGTTGAAAATATTTATGCTATTGACAGGTTTCTTGAAAATAATTACGATTTCTTAAAGAATGTGCGATCCAAGCTTACGGAAGTAAGTGAAGATGAATTAAAGAAGATCAGCCTTCAGGCGAGTCCGAATGAAGTTCTTGCAGTGAGCAGGAATCTCGAACAGAGGACCATTGCGTTTGATCCCCGAAAGGATTTTTGTTTTTATCTCGACGACATACGTGACCCCGGAAACATGGGGACGATCCTGCGTTTATCGGACTGGTTCGGTGCCAGAACAGTGTTTTGCTCTCATGACTGTTGTGAGCTTTATAATCCTAAAGTGATACAGTCGAGCATGGGGGCTTTTTTAAGAGTTGAGGTGGTATATGAGGATCTATCGGTGCTCATAGATAAGTACAACGTGAAGCAGGTGTACGGAGCGGTGCTTAATGGCAAAGATCTGTATGAAGAAAAGTTGCATTCAGGGCTCATTATAATAGGCAACGAAGCTAACGGCATTGCGCCTTCCAACCTGCCGCTGATCAATTACCCTTTAACCATTCCTGCCAGTGGAAGTAACGGCACAGAATCATTAAATGCCGCTATGGCCACTGCAATCATCGCTTCTGAGTTCTTCAGGCAAAGGAAGTAAGAGTGGATTCTAATTTTTAGAGACAGTACCTTTAAAACGTAGTTTTACTGCACCACGTGGATCATTGCTGCTAAGTGTGACGATCCTGTCCTGGCGACCATATACAGTGGTGGTATTGAACGTAACTGTTATGGTGGTTTTTTTTCCGGGAACAATGGGTTCTTTAGGGTAGTCAACTGACGTGCATGAGCAGGCTACCTCTGCAGCAGTGATCAGCAGGGGTTGATCGCCGGTATTACTGATCTCATAAAGGTTTTTGATGACCTCTCCGCGTTTAACGGAACCGAAGTTCTTTTTGCTCTCAGCCACTTCTAGTTTTGGCTGTGCTGCCAGGGAAGAAAATATGCCGGTCGCAATAATGATCAACAGACAATAAAAAACCCCCGGTGTTGAAACCGGGGGAGTTTTAATATATTGGAGCTTCAGATTAACCACCTGTAGCTACTGCTTTAGGTTTGATCTCTCCTTTGATCCGTACTTTTTTTGTAGCGAGCTTAGCGTTAGAAGTTACCGTTACATTTTTTTCGAAACGGCCTTCGCGCTTGGTGTCGTATTTCACTTTAATTACACCGCTCTTGCCTGGAAGGATTGGTTCCTGTGGCCAGCCTGGCTTACCATCTATAGTAGTTGCAGTACAACCACATTCCCCGGTTACAGAGGTAATGGTAAGAGGTGTTCTTCCGGTGTTGGTGAATTTAAATTCACGGATACCATTAGCGTCATAGTCAATCGTTCCATAGTCCAGTACTTCTGATTCAAATTTAATATCAGGAGCGTTAGGATCCATGTTTGGAACTACCGAAGGTGCGTCCTGTGCACGCATGCCAATGGTAAGACCAATGAACATTAACAGTAAAGAGAGGAGCTTTTTCATAGCGTTGGAGATTTCTTATAATTAGCTCTTCTTCTCAACAGGAGCTCCTGCAGGAGTCGCGTTTTGAGGGAAAGCCTCTTCGGTAGGTTTCGCTTCTACATTACCTTTAATGGTAAGAACAACGTTTCCACCTTTTGAATTAGAAGTTACAGTTACAGTTTTGTAAATGCCACCTACACGGTTAGTATCATATTTTACTTTGATTACACTGCTTTTGCCAGGAAGGATCGGTTCTTTCGGACATTGTGGAACAGTACAGCCGCAGCTACCAGCGCAATTAGTGATCACCAGGGGCTCTTTTCCGCTGTTAGTAAATTTGAATTCGCATTCTCCGTTATCACCCTGTTTAATATTGCCATAATCATGAGTAAGCTTGTCCATCTTTAATTCAGCAAGACTTGTAGCGGCTGCAGGAGCCTCAGCAGGGGCAGCGTGGTTGTGTCCATCATTAGCACTATGACCTTCCTGAGCAAGTGAAAGGGAAACGAATCCGGCAGCAAGGCCAAGAGTTAAGATAAATTTTTTCATGTGTGTCTTTGTTTTGATTAGGGGTTATTACGAAAATCGTGCCATAAAGATATTACAATGACCCAATTCTTTATGTAATTTTACGAAATTTAACAAAATATTTCCGCACTGAAATGAGTGAGATTGAAAAGACATATAAGCCCGCAAACGCAGAGCAGAAGTGGTATCCACACTGGATGAAGAATGGATTTTTTAAATCAGTTCCCGATCATCGCACACCATACACCATCGTTATACCACCTCCAAACGTAACAGGAGTGCTGCATATGGGACATATGCTGAACAATACCATACAGGATGTTCTTATTCGACGTGCGCGTATGCGCGGTTTCAACGCATGCTGGGTGCCGGGAACTGATCATGCCAGCATAGCCACTGAAGCAAAGGTTGTAAAGTTGCTTGCTGACCAGGGAATAAAAAAGGCAGATCTCTCACGCGAAGAATTTCTTAAACATGCTTGGGACTGGAAAGAAAAATACGGAGGCATCATCCTGGAACAACTTAAAAATCTTGGAGCGAGTTGTGACTGGGACCGTACGCGTTTCACCATGGAAGAAGAATTAAGTGAAGCGGTGACGGATGTTTTTGTGGATCTTTATAAAAAAGGCTACATCTACCGGGGTGTACGGATGGTTAACTGGGACCCTCAGGGATTAACTGCTGTGAGCGATGAAGAAGTTATACACCGTGAAACATCGAGCAGGCTGGTATATGTAAAATATCAAATTGAAGGAACTAACAATTTCATCACCGTAGCCACAACGCGTCCTGAAACAATAATGGGAGATACGGCGGTTTGCGTAAATCCGCATGACGAAAGATATACTCACCTGAAAGGGAAAAATGTTATTGTGCCTGTCGTAAATCGTGTGGTACCAGTGATCTTTGATGAGTATGTTGATGCCACCTTTGGAACCGGCGCTCTTAAAGTAACTCCAGCGCACGATATCAATGACTTTAACCTGGGACAGAAATATAAACTGCCGGTAATTGACGCCTTAACTGCCGACGGAAAGATAAGTGAAGCAGCCGGTGCGTATGTAGGGATGGACAGGTTTGCGTGCAGGAAACAGATCATCAAAGATCTGCAGGAACAGGGGCTTGTTGAAAAAATTGAGGAGATCAAAAACAAGGTTGGATATAGCGAGCGCACGGACGCTGTTATTGAGCCAAAACTTTCCATGCAATGGTTCCTTAAGATGGATAAGGTGAGCAAACCTGCCCTGGATGCTGTTTTAAATGGTGAAGTGAAACTCATCCCCGAAAAATTTGTAAATACCTACAAACACTGGATGGAAAATGTTCACGACTGGTGCATCAGCAGGCAGCTGTGGTGGGGACAACGTATTCCTGCCTGGTATGATAATACCGGGAATACTGTGGTATGTAAAACGCGAGAGGAAGCTTTTGCTGAATTGAAAATTAAAAATGAAAAATTAAAAGTTGAGGATATAAGACAGGATGAAGATGTTCTTGACACCTGGTTCTCATCATGGCTGTGGCCGCTTACGGTTTTTGATCCTGGAGTGATCAAAAAAGGTTGGGCGAATGCCAATAAAGACCTGAAGTATTATTATCCCACAAACGATCTTGTTACAGCACCTGAGATCCTGTTTTTCTGGGTGGCGCGTATGATCATTGCGGGTGAAGAATACACAGGAAAAAAACCATTTTCGAATGTGTATCTCACCGGGATCGTGAGGGATAAACTAGGACGCAAAATGAGCAAGTCGCTTGGAAATAGTCCCGATCCTCTTGAGCTGATAAAAAAACATGGGGCCGATGGAGTGCGCGTTGGTATGCTCTTAAGTTCACCGGCGGGGAATGACCTCCTGTTTGACGAAAGTTATTGCGAGCAGGGTAGAAACTTTGCCAATAAAGTGTGGAACGCCTTCAGGCTGATTAACGGATTTGAAGTCGCCGCGTCTGGCACAAGCGCTACCAATCAACCTCCTGCTTCAAAAGCAGCAATTACCTGGTTTGAAAATAAATTCGCAGAACAGCTCGCCATTATAGATGACCATTATTCGAAGTACCGGATGAGTGACGCCCTCATGGCGACATATAAACTGGTATGGGATGATTTTTGCGCATGGTATCTCGAGATCATCAAGCCTGAATTTATTGATGGCAAAGCTCAGCCGATCGATAAGGCGACAATGGATGCTACAGTGAAATTCATGGAGGACCTCCTCAAGATCATGCACCCATGGATGCCTTTTATTACGGAGGAATTATGGCACCTGCTGAAAAGAAGAGACGACAGGGATTGTGTAATAGTGGCCGAATGGCCCGTGGCAAAAATTTCTCCCGACCAGAAACAGCTTGCTGAATTTGAAGTGTGCAAGGAACTGGTGACCACTGTCAGAAATGTTCGTGCTCAGAAACAGATCTCTCCTAAAGAAAAGCTTTCAGTAATTGAACGTTCTTCAGCCGGACGTTCTTATTTTGATCCTGTTATCATTAAACTCGCCAACCTGTCATCGTTTGAATACACTGCTGAAAAGGTGGAAGGTTCATTAAGTTTTGTGATACGTACAACGGAATTTTTCATCCCTCTTAGTGGAAACATCAACACCAAGGAGGAGCACGCTCGTTTGCTGAAAGACCTTGATTATAACAAAGGATTTCTCCGCTCGGTACAGGCAAAACTCGCGAATGAAAAATTTGTTGCGAACGCTAAGCCTGAAATACTTGCGGCTGAGCGCAAAAAGGAGAGTGATACGCTGCAAAAGATAAAGTCAATCGAAGAGCAGATGTCAATCCTCGAGAAAAAATAATCACGGGCTACGCAATTTTGCATATATGAGAAGAGAATACAGGGCTGATATAAATGGCCTCCGCGCTGTCGCCGTTCTGTTGGTTCTTTTTTATCATCTTGAATACCATTGGGCGTCTGCCGGTTTTTTAGGGGTAGACATATTTCTTGTTATTTCCGGTTATCTGATCAGTCGCAACTTAATGGATGACATGGCTGTCGGTAGTTTTTCCTTTCGCATCTTTTATACGCGTCGTTTTAAGCGGCTTTTTCCTGCGCTCTTCGTCACACTTGCGCTGAGTGTGATTGCTGGTTATTTCACCCTTACACCCTCAGGATTCTCCCAGCTGGGTGGTAGTGTTATTGCTGGAACTTTTTTTTATTCGAACATTTTCTTTTTGGGTGAGACCGGCTATTTTGATACGGAGGCGGTTTTTAAACCTCTTTTACATATCTGGAGCCTTTCACTGGAAGAGCAGTTCTATTTCGTTTGGCCCTTGATTTTATTTATCGTGTTCAGATACGCACGAAAAATGGTGTTCCCGGTTACCTTCATTATTGCTGTTGTTTCAATATATATTTCCGAGACACAAAACACCAACTCGCCTGAACGCACATTTTACTTACTGCAGTTCCGCATGTTCGAATTTCTGTTGGGAGCGCTATGTATCTGGATTGAAAAATTACCACTCAAGAGAATTGTTTCAGAAATATTCGTTGGATCAGGATTGATAATGATATTTTTTTCAGCTGTTGTGTTTACAGTTCGCACCCCAATGCCTGGAATATTAACACTTGTTCCGTGTGGAGGCGCTATGCTGATAATAATAGCCGGTGGCACGAAATACACCGGCTTTGTACTTAGGAATAAACTGATGGAAATTATCGGTAAGACTTCCTACTCCGTTTATCTTGTTCATTGGCCTTTAATCGTTTATTATAAATTTTATACACTTAACGAGCTTTCCATATACAGTCAAGGCTTTTTGGGGTTGGCGAGCCTCGTGCTCGGATTTATTATGTGGAAAACAGTGGAAAACACGTTGAGAGGATTTACCCGTGAAATTAAGCTGGATGTTATTTGGTTGGCAACGCCTGTATTAATGCTCGGACTTTATTTTTCGGGTCATTGGATCATCATTAATCAAGGGTATCCGTCAAGATATGACGATGTTTTTGTAATGACCGAAAAACAAATAGCCGAAAGCCGTGATCGATATTGGATAAAATCCAGTTCGGAAAAAGATGTTTTACGCGGTAATGGTAATAGTAAGATCATGGTAATGGGAAATTCCTTTGCCATTGACCTCATTTATGCATTACGCGCAAACGGACTGAAAGCAGACATAATTTCTCTTCAAACCAGTCACCGATGTTTTAATTTTAGTAAAACTCCTGTTGATAGAGCAGATTCAAAGTTTTGTTCGGAAGTTTACGCGAATAGCATGTCCGATACAAACTGGCAACACGTAAAGGCAGTATATCTTTTTGATCACTGGCCAAAATTAGATCTCATCGCGTTAGATTCGATGCTTTCAAAGATCCGTACGCTCACAGGCGCGCCAGTTTATGTTTTCGGGCCAAAAATGGTATATAAACGTCCTATTCCCGATATAGTCCGTTCCTGCAGATCTGCTTCGGCACCTGCTATTAATAAATTTTCCCAGGACTTTGCTGAAAAGCATGACCGGTCCTATATTAATGAGAATTTAAAGGAGCATTTTGCTGATCCACGATGGCGGCAAAGAAATTTCTGGTACGTCGATGTTTTAAAAGTTCTAGGGGGCGATGAACGGCAATTTGATATAATATCGAGGAAGAATTCCAGTTTTTTATATTTCGACCCTTCGCATTTCACCGATCAGGGCGCACTGGAATTTGGAGAGCGTTTAAAATTAATGTATCCGGAGTTGTATGACTAGCGAGTATCTTTTTAACGGCGCAGAGCTTATTTGATATTCGACAATCTAACATCCCTGATTTTTACCCCGTTCCATTACCCGCTCTCTGTTGCAAGTCTTCAGCACTTCCCTGTCTTCGGCGGGCACCGGGTACGCTGCTCTTTCCAAACTTATAGTTAAATGATAAAGTAGCCACGCGCGTATCACGCACCACCAGGAATTTTTCCCGGTAATCCGTATAGGCTACATTTGCGGTTATCCGGTTCGTAAAAAAAATATCGTTAATGTTTAGTCTTAGGGTCGCTTTGTTTTTCAGGAGCTTTTTCTGCACGCCAATGTTCACCGACCAGATAGGTTCGATCACATCATAGGCATAAACTTCACGTGCCTGGTAATTGGCGCTCAACTCGGCGGAAAAAGATTCAGAAAGATTAAAGGTATTTACGGTATTAAAATTAGCTGTCAGGTTGCCTGCTTTTATAAGCGGCGTTTGTGCAACATTACCAGTGTAAGAGGCACCATAAATGCTGAAGTCATTGGAGGTATACCACCATTTGGCGATCTCGTAGGGAATAGACCCGTTAAGTGAAAACACGTCTACTATGGCGAGGTTCACGTTAGTTTGTACTGTTATGGCCTGCTGGTTAGTTAGCGGAGCAATTACTTCAATGATGTTACGATAGGTTCTTCCATAACCCAGCGACAGCGTCATTTGTTGCTTAAAGGTCTGGGTGAGCTCGAAGCTTTCTGTCACTGAAGGCTGCAGAAAAGGATTGCCTTCCCGGTACGTTGTTGGATCAAGATAAAATTTAAATGGGTTCAGCTGATCATATCCGGGTCGACGGATGCGTCTGCTATAATTAAACTCAAGCGAATTTTTTTCGTTGAACCGGTATGTGATCAGCGCAGATGGAAAGACCTGGCCGTAGTTTCGGCTGAAGCTTGTGTTATACACCTTCTGGAGGCCCGTAACGCTGGTATGTTCAAACCGCGTTCCGAATTGCAGGCTCCATTTTTTAAATTCTTTATTGAGGTTGATATACGCCGCATTTATATTCTCCGTGTAAATAAAATGATTGCTTTTGCTCGAATCATATTTGCTTTGATTATTACTCCTGTCATAAAAAGAAAGCTCATTATCAGCAGTTACAAAGCTGGATTTTTGGCCCGCTTCAAATCTGAACTGGTTGGGAAGGGGCTTCGTGAAATCATTTTTAAAGGCATAAATATCAAGATCACCTAACAGATCTCCATATAGAATGTAGGGAGTTTTCGTTTCGTTGTAATTAAGGTCCAGATAACGGGTTTCAATGTTCTGCATGGACTTTCCATTAAAAAATGCGACATCCAGGTCACTTACCAGGTTGGTACCAAGTGAATCAAAATCGTGTTTGTAATTGAGATTGGCGGAAAAATTTGTGCGGTTATTGCCATTGTTACTTTTGGTAGTAAATACCGATGATTGAATGTTATCGGAATTGTATACTTCGGACTTATTATCGCCAGTTGGATTATAGATATTGCTGACTCCGTTAAGAACTATCCCGAGTGTGTTTTTTTTGTTGATATAATAATCCGCCCCAACACGGCCAACATGGGTATTAAAATCGTACTTAAAATAATTGTCCTGGTTAAAGGCTCCGAGAAAAAGTCCTTGCTCCGAAAATTCCCGTCTCAAAGTAAGATGAGAGAACACCTGCCGCCTCGCGTAATTATAGTTGCCGTAAACATTGAACTTTTTGTTTCTGTGGTTCAATGAAACACTGTTATTGGATTTCGGATATTGTCCCTGGCCATAGGCCAGCGACACACTGCCGTTGGTTCCAACGCGTTTATCTTTTTTCATTATAATATTGATGATGGAGCTGCCCGCTGCGTCGTATCGTGCCGAAGGATTGGAAATGATCTCGATCTTTTCCACCGCCGAAGATGGAATACCGCGGAGATAATTTGCCAGGTCAGATCCTGTCATTTGCGTGGGTTTTCCGTCGACCCATATCGCGGTACCAGGGCGTCCGTTCAGGCTCACTTCATCATTATTATTTACTCTTACACCAGGCGCTTTTTCAATGACCTCAAATACAGATGATCCTGAAGCATTAATGCTGTTTTCGATATTCAGGATCACTTTTCCTTTTTCTCTTTCAATAAAAGGTTTGCGCGTAGTTACTGCCACTTCTTTAAGCTCTACCGTTTTTTTTATCAGGGAAATTGCGGTGAGTGTCATACTATTTGTGACTTCAAAGGGCGCAGAGAGATAAGGGCCATAATTCATGGCTGTTACCTGCACCAGGTAATTTCCGATCTTGATCCCGTTAAACTCATACTTTCCGCTATTATCTGTGATCTCGGTTTTTACCAGCGACGAATCCTTTGCTGATAATAATTGTACGATGGCATCCTCTTCAGGCTGATTGTTTTCACCACGGGTAGATCCAGCCACTGTAAAATCCTGACTGTTCATTTTCAGACTAAATCCAACTAACAGGGTGAGTAATATTTTTGTGGAGTTCATGGTTACCTGCAATTTTTAATAATTACGTTCATCACATACCGTGCTGTTTCAATTTGTGAAGCTTTTATATCTTTAAGTGCCCGCGATCGGTACAGTGATACTACCTTTCGCGCTTTCTTCAGAACCACGTTGCCTTTAACTGTAATCGTGATTAGCGTTCGGCGTTTATCTGTGCCATGACTTGCGCGTTTCAGGAGCCCGCTTTTTATCAGTAAGCTGATAATACGTGTTACCGATGCATTGTCTTTGAAAATGAGGTCTGCGAGATCTTTTTGCTGGATGTCAGGGTTTTGACTTAGAACGCTGAGGGTAAGCCATTGGTCGACAGTAATGTCAATGGAGTTTTTTTTCAGCTCTCTCTGGGCGAATCTCCTGTAGCTTTTGATCGCTTTTTCGATACTATAAAAGAGCACAGAGTTCAATTGTTCCATGCAGCAAATCTATTTGATATATCAAGTACTTTGGCTTAAAAAATGCTAATAGTGTTGAAACATTGAAGAGCGGTTAAAAAGGCTGATAGAGCACAAATAAAAAAGCCGTCCCAAATATGTGGAACGGCTTTTGTAATTGCTGACGGGTGCTTATTGCACTACCATCTTCTTGAGGCAAGATTGTTTTCCAACCTGTGTTTTTACGAGGTAGATACCGGCCGGTAGTTCTTTTATGCTGATCTGTTCATTTATATTACGTTCATTTCCCGCGTTTGTAAAGCGTACCAGTTGTCCACTGCTGCTATATATAGCAATCGTACATTCTTCGCTTGTTTTGTTACTGAGCTTTACCGAAAAAGTTCCACTTGAGGGATTTGGATATAGTGTGATCTGCGAGTCAAAATTTTCGTCATTGATTCCCACTGCCACCAGTTTATTCACAAATACCGAATAGGTAAAGATGCTGCCGGTGCTGCCGGATAAACGGAAGTAGTTAACGCTTAAAAGCGGGAATTTTTGTGTAGTGTGAAAGTAGGAATAACTGATATTAGTTATCACACCCGCATTATTAGAGATCGTGGCATTTTGAACTGACATTAACTGCAATACGTTGGTATAGATGTCGCTTCCGGGTAAAATAAGTGTACCTTCTCCCGAAGCCATGGTTTGCAGCGTTCCGGTCAGGTTTCCGCTGAAGGCGCCGGTAATGCTGCCCCCGTAAGTGTCAGTATAATTCTTACCATACGCAATTGGCCATGCAAACACGGTCATCGCATCGGTGCTGTAATTAACGGTTGCCAGTGAGCTTTGGTACCCAAGCCCTTCAAATACATCGGGACTGCTGGAAGACTTGAAATATGTATATTCTCCGTTCTTTGCTTCTACCAGCGTTGTGCCGGGATAATTTGAAGATGCAGGTACGGTGGTTGGCAGGACAAAGGAGCTGGCGGTTGCCCCCAGGCCGTTTTGCACTAAAGAGGAAAAGTTCCATGTCTGACCGGTGCCCGTGTTTTTTGGGATGGTGGAGGTTGAGTCATACGCTTTGACACCGGTCTGTTCACCGGCCACAGGTTCGTGCCATTGTTTTTCAAGTGTAAGCTGCGCCTGAAAAAACGAGGATGTGAGAGTTGTGAGTAATAATACGTAAAGTGTTTTCATGCAGTAAAGTTAGAGTGAATATTTGGTTGGTTTACAATTCAAATTTAGTGAAAGCAAGCTTTTCTTTTAAAGCACATTGTTGTTTTGAACTCCCACTTCAAGTGTTAATTGCAGTCCTTCTTTTTTTTGAGAAATGTAAGTCACCAGTATTGATGCGGAACCACGGGGTAAACTGTTAAAAAAAAGAGGTTTGGTTGCCAGCGTTGTTTTAACACTTGAAACAGGAGCAGTCATGTTCCTTTCTGTAAATTTATATAAGAAACCATTAAACAAACCAAATCATGGAAACAGTTAACAAATGGAATCACTGGGCCAATGCCCACACCAATTATTTTACCGATATCCTGCGGATCTTTTTTGGAGGATTTATCTTTTTCAAAGGAATGATGTTCCTTGAGCAGACCGATTACCTGTATAGTCTTTTTCGAGGGGTGAATGGCAGCGGAAGTTATCTTATCATCGCTCATTATGTTGCTCTGGCCCACCTTTGCGGAGGTTTTTTCATAATGCTCGGTCTTCTTACCCGCTGGTGCGCAATGATACAGCTGCCAATACTGATGGGCGCGGTGCTTATTAATTTTGTGGGGATCATGAATTTCGGAAATCTGCTGCAGGCATCTATAGGACTGGTCATCTGCGGATTTTTTGTTTATTACGGATCAGGGCGCCATTCTGTGGATTATAGCCTGAAGTTGCATGCCTGATAGGGATACCTGTACTTACGCATCAATTATTATTTTTTACCTGATCATCCATTCGTGGAGCAATTCCATGAATTATCTTTTGTTTTGCGTCAGGCGGATCTTCACTTAGGGAATTTTGTATTTTTGGCGCATGCGCCTGGTTTCTGTGCGGCACACCAACATGCTGCGTTCGTCCTATTTCTTGCTTGTACCCCTTGCGCATACGGCAGTTCTCGCATTTACGTATTTCATTCTTGTGCGGATGGGTGTGATTGGCCCCATTGACTATACTAACTTCATAAAGTTCGATGCGGGCTGGTATGCTACTATTGTCAGTCACGGATACGACTATGGCAGCGCAACAGAAAGTAATACCGCTTTTTTCCCTTTATTTCCTTATGTGTGGCGATTGCTGATCTGGGCCACGGATAGTATCTGGACCATTTGTCTTTTTAATTCCTTTCTTTTCACCGCCGGATTGTATATTCTAAAAAAGGTTTTTGAATTTTCCTGGACATTATTCCTCGTGTTTCTTTCCCTGCCAACGATGATGTTTATGATGGTGCCGTACACGGAGGGATTGTTCTTCTTTTTTTCCGCATTGTTTTTAGGTGGATTACGCACGGGTAATCGTTATATGATGATAGGCGGTCTGTTTCTTGCAGGAATTACCCGGCCTGTAGCGATGTTTTTCATTCCTGTTCTTATTATGGTGGAGATTTTTACTTTCCGGGATCTGCGCACTTTCTTTCGAAATGTATTGCAGTTCGTAACTGTTCCATTACTTTCTCTCACTGCAGTTTTCACCTTTCAATATGTTCAAACTGGTAAGTGGTTCGGATTTTGGAACGTTCATAGCAAGATATTCTATCATAAGTTTGCCTGGCCGGAATTCCCTTTGAACACCTGGGGTGGTCCGCGGATCTTATGGCACGACGGCTTCGCATTTTTCTTTGCTATGGCCGCAGTGGCCGCGCTCATAATAGTTGCCGTTAGGAGATTGCGCAAATCAGAAGGTGTCGATGAGCCGCAACGGCCTCAATTGTTCAGTATGGGTTACCTGGCCGTGACAGGGCTTTACATCCTGTTTTTTAATGGCAGAGATTCAGTTGGCGGAACAACCCTCGTTAGCGCCGACAGATATATAACTGCTACCGCTTATTTTGCAGTGTTCGTCCACTGGCTGGCCGGCTCGTTTTCACGCGATACTCTGCTGCGGATTGCATGCTTCGTTTTGCTTTTACTAACATTCGTCTCTTACCGTACATTCGGTGTCCGGTTCGCTTCTTACAACACGTTTGAACTATTTACCTACAGGTTGCTCTTCGCCATCAATATCGGCTTGTATGTCATCAGCATGACTGGCATGGGCCGAAGATTGCTGCCGTTGGTATATATCTTTAATGTGCCGCTTCAGTTGATCCTGCTTCATCATTTCGCTCAAGGTGAATGGGTAGGGTAGAGGTCTCTTAAGAAGGTAAAAGTAGTCTTACCTGATTGCAGGGGCGGTTACAAGTGAATCAATACCTGGTAGAAGGAATTTTCACACGCACACGAGTCAGTAGCGCATACTAATAAGCTAATAAGGTCTTTTCGTGTGGAGCGGCCCTGTTATTAAGGTAATAAGGTTTGTGTTTGAATTTGGATTCCACATTCATTCTTAACGTCCCTTTTCTTTTTGATTGCAAAAGGAACCAGCTGCCCACCTTATTACCTTAGTAGAAGAAACTACAAACTTTAATCGACCTTGTTACCTTATTCCGGACGCGGTTACATGGAATAAACACAAGGTAAAGGCATTGCCGCGGCTACAATTATTAAGCTAATAAAGTCCTCCGTTTAAAATTTGATCGCATTAAGTTAGAGGACACCTTCACTCTCACTTCAAAAGATACTCCCTCCATGGCCAGACTTCCACGCCAGAGCTTCGTTTTTGCTTCATGTCTCCTGCATAAAGTAGCAGAGACCTTTTTACACCACTTAATTTGTTCCAGTAATCGAGGTTCCTGAAAAATTCGCTGGTGACAGTTTTTCCTGATTTTATTTCCACGGGCAACAATTTTCCTCCACGGTCAACTATCAGGTCAATTTCGTGCCCGGTTTTATCTCGCCAATAATAAAGATCAAGGGGTCGACCGGCGTTGGCGCGTTCCTTTACGAATTCCGACATTAGCATACATTCAAAAATGGATCCCCGCAAGGGATGATTTACAAGATGCGAATGGGAGGTAATTCTAAGAAGTGAGCAAACAAGTGACGTATCGTAGAAATAAAGTTTAGGTCTTTTTATAACTGTTTTATTAAAATTCTGAAAATGCGGTTTGAGAAGGAAAATTATAAAGCTGCTTTCGAGAATACCTATCCATGATTGAACAGTTTTGAGGTCGATCCCCGCCTCAACTGACAATGCATTCATATTTAATTCCTGTCCGCAACGTCCGGCGAGTAAAGCCAGAAATCTTTCAAAACGCAGCAGGTCAGGTAGATTTTTTAACTGGCGGACATCACGCTCAATATAGGTGCGGATATAATTTGGGCACCAGTCCGACACAGGGATACGCTGGTGATACACGGGTGGGTAAAATCCTTTGAGCATGAGAGAATCGTCATTTGCAGGTAATTTTCCAACCTGCTCGAGTTCCCCAATTGAAAAGGGAAGGAGTTGCAGATACCCGATCCGTCCCGCAAGCGTTTGAGAAATATTTTCCTGCAAGAGAAAATTATTGGAACCAGTTAAAATGAAATGACCTTTCTTAGGTGAATTATCCAATATTTCCTGCAGATAAGAAAAAAGCTCCGGCACTCGTTGCGCTTCATCCAGTATAGCTCCTTTTGGAAATGATCTCAGGAATGCCCGGGGATCTTCGAGTGCATAACGCATAGTGTCGGGGTTTTCGAGAGAGACGTAAGGTTTTGAATCGAAGAGTTCTCTAACCAGTGTTGTTTTGCCAGATTGCCGCGGCCCCACCACGGCCACCGCTTTGAAATTCCGGCTTAATTGCCTCAATTTTTTATCTGCATCCCTGCTTACCACAAAATAAAGATATGGAAAAATATGGAATCAGATTCCATAAAATTCCGATAAATAGTGTTAATTGCCTTATAACCAGCAATTTGAAATAATGTGTATTTTTAGATTTGGAAATAAGGCCCTCTGCCAACTGTTTTGAAATGATATATAAATAATTTGAGCCGGTCATCCTGTCATAGCGTCATGCAATACGAGCATCAACACTGCTTATTGATTTGTACGATGCATGATATGCTGAACGGTTATCAAGTTGCTTATTTTTCCATTCAAACAATATAGAATTGGCGTCGGTTAATTCTTTTGTAAATTCTTGTTGTCAGCTTTTTTCGATTACTTCGCGGGCCTTTTTTTATCTTTTTTGGAAAGCTCCATGGATTACTTGCCTTTGTTTTCTATGAATACTGGAACCCTTTTAAACTTCTTGCACCCCTTGGGGGTATAAAGATAAAACAAAGATGAATAGTGAAACGATTTGCATCCCGCTTGCTGCCAAGAAGTGCAAAAGGTATAATGGAGTTTTGCGTCTTACCGCTTAAGGCGTGCGGTAAAATCAAAAAACCTTCAAAGCAAAGCTTTGAAGGTTTTGTTGTTGCCCGAGCTGGATTAAAAAACCCTCTTCTGCAAGGTCTTCGGAGACGAGGGTTTTTTGATCAACATGAAGTTAATGCTCAAGCAAACCACTTTTTTGCAAAGGAAAAAAGCGGTTTTTTGTTTTGTGCATTATCGCTTGCAAGCATGGCTTGCAGACTTGTGCACAAAACAAAAAACCCCTTCGGCTTTGCCGAAGGGGTTTGCTTGTTGCCCGAGCTGGATTCGAACCAACATAGTCGGTACCAAAAACCGAAGTCCTGCCATTAGACGATCGGGCATTTTAATTTTGGAGATGCAAAAATACTAAATTTTTACTTTATGCAAATAAAAATTGGGAAAAATTAGTCCATCAAAATTAGGGTTTACCCTATTAAACGCAGTAAAATAGTATCTTCGCCAACATTACCGCAAAATTTATGATGACAAAAGAATTTAGAAAGCTGAACAACATACTGGGATGGGTGATCTGGGCAGTGGCCACAGTTACTTTCTGCTGCACCATTGAGCCAACCGCAAGTTTCTGGGACTGCGGCGAATACATTGCCTGCGCCTATAAGCTGGAAGTTGGTCACCCTCCGGGGGCTCCGTTTTTCCTGATTGTTGGTCGTTTCTTTACCCTGTTTGCGGGTTCTGACCCCGCCAATGCCGCTATGATGGTCAATATCATGAGCGCTTTGTCGAGCTCCTTTACTGTTTTGTTCCTGTTTTGGACGATTACCAGGTTAGGGATCAAGATCTACGGGAATAATATTTCAGCTACTTCAAAATTTCAGCAATGGGCCATCCTCGCAGCTGGAGCCATTGGCGGGCTGGCATTTACGTTTTCAGATTCTTTCTGGTTCAGCGCCGTGGAAGGTGAGGTTTATGCGATGTCATCATTTTTTACCGCGGTAGTGTTTTGGGCAATTCTCAAATGGGACGAAGAAGACACTCTGAATCCAACAAGTGCTATGCGCTGGCTGGTGCTCATCTCTTACCTGGTCGGACTGTCGATCGGTGTCCATTTGCTTAATCTCCTTGTGATACCGGCTATTGGTTTTATCATCTACTTTAAGAAATATAAATTCAGCTGGAAAGGGTTTTTTATTGCCGGCATTGCCTCTGTGCTGGTGCTGGGTTTTGTTCAAAACCTCATTATTCCGAAACTGGTGAAGTTTGTTAGCGATTATGAAGTATTCTTCACCAATAAAATCAGTATGGGGTATGGTACTGGTACCATTATCTTCTTTTTACTGCTTGTAGTTTCACTCACCAGTTTCATTTATTATACCGTAAGCAAACAGGAAAGATATTACAAGATCGGGTTTTATACTGCAATAATTCTTTCTGCATTTGCTGTGATCACTGCTCCCGGCGGATCAGGCAAGTTCTTCCGGCTCGTGACATTAGGAGGGATCCTTTATGCGATAACTAAATTCAAGACAAAAACAATTACGCTGAATGCGGTATTCCTAAGCTTTGCCACTTTGCTGATCGGCTATTCTTCCTTTTTTATTCTTGTTATCCGGTCCCAGGCCAACACGCCTATGGACGAAAATGATCCGGAAAACGCACCTAACATGCTCTCGTACCTTTTACGTGAGCAATACGGCGATTGGCCACTATTGTACGGGCAATATTACAATGCGCCTCAGCGTCCCCGCAGTGAGTTTGGCAGCGGTGATCCGATCTATGCCAAGGATAAGGCAACCGGGAGATATAAAGTGGTGGATGACCGCAAAAATTCTATCGCAAAATATGAGAAGGAATACTGCACTCCTTTTCCCCGTATGTACAGCGCACAGTCTCATCACGAGGCAGGATATAAATACTGGGGGAATGTAGCCGACAATCACCGTAACAAAGTACTGGAGGGGCCTGACGGGGAGCCGGAAACTATTGAAGTACCTACATTCGCCGCTAATATCAACTACTTCATCAGTTATCAGGTCAGTTATATGTACCTGCGTTATCTCTGGTGGAATTTTGTAGGTCGTCAGAACGATATACAGGGCACCACAGGCAATAATATGGAAGGTAACTGGATAACCGGCATACCTGCCATTGACAACGCCCGCCTTGATTACGACACTACCAATCCTATTTACAGGGATAAACGAAACATGGCGAATAACAGTTTTTTTGCGCTTCCGTTCATCCTGGGCTTACTTGGAATGTACTTTCATTTTAAAAGAAATAAGCCTGATGCATGGGTGGTGCTTTGTTTTTTCCTGTTAACGGGACTTGCCATCGTGGTGTACCTGAATCAGACGCCGTATCAGCCGCGTGAACGTGATTATGCCTACACTGGCAGCTTTTATGCGTTTGCCATCTGGATCGGGTTTGGAGTGCTTTTCCTTTTCGATCTGCTGAGCAAGAGAATGTCTGCTGCTGCTGCGGTTGGAGTTTCTGCCTTACTCAGCATCAGCGTGCCCGTTGTGATGGGTGCCCAGGGATGGGATGATCACAACCGCTCACTCAGGTCACTTTCGCGTGATTGCGCCATAGATTACCTGCAAAGCTGTGCGCCGAATGCAATCCTTTTTACCAATGGTGACAATGACACTTTCCCTCTCTGGTATGCACAGGAAGTGGAAGGAATAAGAACTGACGTTCGCGTGGTTAATCTCAGTCTCCTCCAAACAGACTGGTATATCAAACAAATGCGCAGGGCGGCATACGATAGCAAGCCGGTGCCGTTCAGCATTCCTGAAGAAAAACTGGAGGCCGAAAAAATGTCTTATCTGATCATCAATCGTCAGAACCCTACCCCGATGTCGGTATCTGCTGCGCTCGCCAGTGCAACAAGCGATGACCCGAATACAAAATACGATACAGGAGCCGATCTTCTTGATATCCTTCCTACCAACAAACTTTATGTAGATGTGGATTCTGGGCAGGTTTTCAATAACGGTGTAATTACAAAAGATCTCGCTCCACGCATGACAAAACGTATTTCGTGGGAACTGGGAAACAGGAGTTATATAACTAAGAATGATATGATGGTTCTTGACCTGGTTGCAAACAACAAGTGGGAGCGACCGATCTATTTTGCGGTAACTACCGGCGATGATGCGTATGTAGGTCTTAAAAAATACTTCCAGCTCGAAGGTCTCGCTTACAGGTTTGTTCCTGTGAAGATGACCGATGAGGAAGAAGCAAGAGGTGGAAGGGTGAATACCGAGGTGATGTACAACAACATGATGACCAAGTTTCACTGGGGTGGAATGGATAAGCCGGGAGTTAGTCTCGACGAGAATTGTGTCCGGATGGCAGGAAATCTTAGAATGCAGATGGGAATACTGGCAGGTGCGCTGATGTCGGAAGGCAAGAATGACAAGGCGGTGAAAGTCCTTGATAAATGCCTCACAGTGATGCCTGATGAAGTGGTTCCATACGATGCTACGATCTTTACCATCTGCGCTTCCTATTATGAGCTCAAAGAGATCAAAAAGGGGAATGAGCTGGCTAAAAAATTATTTTCAATGTATGAAGGCGATCTTCAGATATACAACGCTCAGAAGCCAAAAAGACGTGCGGCATACAGAAACGATATGGCTCAGGCAAAGGAGATCCTGCGCAGGCTTACCGGTCTTGTGCAGCAATTTGATCAGCAGGAGCTGTATAACGACTTTACAAAACGTCTCCCTGCTGTGATGTCGGAAGAGGATCTTAATCCTCAACCTGCCCAGCAGCAGATGCCATAAAGCTTGAAGAGCATTGCGCAGACACATAAACGTTCAAACGCGCTGAAGAATGCGTTACTGCTGCAACCTCGCGGAATAATGCGGCGTTTGTACGGAAAAGCACTGTGGAATTTTTCCAGGAAAGAACCAGGCATCTACCTGACATTTGATGACGGCCCGGTGCCGGGGCTTACCGAGTGGGTGCTGGATGAACTGAAGCACTTTAATGTACATGCCACATTTTTCTGTGTCGGCGAAAATATATTGAAACATCCTGCATTATTTGACCGGATAAAGAACGAAGGACACACCGTGGCAAACCACTCGATGACACATGTTCGTGGATTCAAAAGTAACCTGCAGAATTATATCGATGAAGCGGAAACTTGCCGGAAACTCGTTCAGAATAATTTGTTCAGACCCCCATATGGTCAGCTTAAAAGGTCGCAATACAGGGCGCTGCTTGACAGGGGATTCAGGATTGTTTTATGGGACGTAATAAGCTATGATTATGAACAGATCAGCGAAAAACGTGTTGCCGCGAATGTTCTAAAGAACACGAAAAACGGGAGCATTGTACTTTTCCATGACAATGTAAAAGCAGAAAAAAATCTAAAACATGCGCTGCCACTTTTTTTGCAGCACTTTTCAAAACAGGGATTTGTTTTTAAGACGCTGTAATTTTAAGTCACTTATTTTTTTGGAGCTTTAAAAAGCGGAACCGTGCTGCAAGGTTCTCCATACATGATGCTTTTTACATGTGGCTTAAGAAGTGCAGCGATCTGAACAAATGCATTTAGCGGTACCTGCTTATCTCCACATCCTTTTATCACCACTCTTGCGTCCTTATACTGGACGGGGTCGAGAGCAGATATTTTTTCGGAAAATAGTAATTGTTCAATCTCCGGCAGAGTTGCAAAAAAAATGCGTTTAGCAAACGGCTCCAACGCAAGGGTCACCAGCATATAAGCCCAGGTAGGAACAATGGCATCAGCAGTACAGGTAATGCCCACGATCTTGTCTTTATAAAAGCTCCAGTCGTTTGATTTAATAAATTCGCGGAAGTCTTTTTCTTTTAATATCAGCCCCTGAAATAGGTGAGGTTTGACGTCAAAAATCACACGTTCCCCGTCTTCGTAAAGCTCTTCCAGATCGATGCTTACGATACCGCTCTCGGCCACCTTATTCACTATCTCGTCCATAAGTCAAATTTAAGGAATTAAAAAAAAGGGTGGTTGCCAAACAAAAGTGAAAAAAAGAAAACCTGGAAATTGATTTTGCTCATGTATCGTTGTTAATTATGACAAAATCCGTGTGATCCTCATTGCAGATCGGTTTTTTTGAGGTAAATTCATGGATTGTTGTGCCGTTTTTTACCGGTTTGCAAAATAGACATTGCTAAAACGCTTATTTATAGTTCTGTTCCTGTTCACGGGGGGTTTCTTTATGGCTCAGAAGGCCGACACCCTATACATTAACTACCATGTTCATGCCCCGTTTGCCTATCCTGAAGATGGTATCGTGAAAGGTATCGAGGCAGATATTATCAATGAATATATTTTGTGGCTGAAAGCTAAAAAGAAGATAACTGTAACCTACCAGTATAAGGAATTTTCCGATTTTTCCTCGTTTTACATGGCAACCCGTACTGCCCCGAAAAATACAATAGGTCTGGGCTCAGCAACTATCAGTCAGGAGCGCATTAGGGAAGTTGACTTCACAAAAGCATATCTTAAAAATGTAGCTTTCTGCGTAACCAACGGGCATGCGCCGGATGTGAAAACAAAAAATCCGGATGAGATTGTACGCTCACTTGGGAGTATGAGTGCTCTAACCATGTCAAACACCACTTTGTCGAGGTATGTAAATGAACTGAAAAAAAGCTATATCAATGACCTTGAGATCCGCAATGTTTCTGATGAGATCAAGATCCTTGATGAGATATCGAAAAACGTTCTTGTATTTGGTTATGTAGACGCTATCGGTTTCTGGACCTATCTGAGAAAAAATCCACAGAAATTCTTAAAGATGCAGAAGATCCTTAGCCAGGCTAAAGAGGAGATGGGATTTCTTATCCCGAAAGGCAGCCCGCACAAAGCGCTTTTTGACGAATTCTTCAGTGGTCCCGGTGGTTTGAAATCTACGCCGACCTACCGCGCGATCCTTGAAAAATATTTGGGTTCATATATGGCGCAGAATGTAGCGGTAAATTAATCAGCACCGATGATATCAATTGACAATACTCTAATCAGCGAAGATATTCTTGACCGCAAATTCGTCTGCGATCTTAACGCCTGTAAAGGTGCATGTTGCGTAGCTGGCGATAGCGGTGCTCCGCTTGACAAGGATGAACTTGATGTACTTACCTCCCTGGTTGACAAAGTAAAGCCTTACATGGTTCCCAAAGGAATAAAAGCTGTTGAAAAACATGGGGCTTATGTGATCGACAGCGACGGTGACTACACTACCACCCTGGTTAGTGAAGGGGCAGAATGTGCGTTCGTTTATTTTGATGAAACCAATACCGCTAAATGTGCTATTGAGAAGGCGTACAATGAAGGCGTAGTGAAGTGGAAGAAACCTATCAGCTGCCATCTTTATCCTATACGTATTTCAAAATACCGCAAATTCGACGCCGTTAATTACAATACGTGGGACGTGTGTAAACCTGCCTGCGAATGTGGTAAGAAGCTTGATGTGCCGGTATATAAATTCCTCAAGGAACCTCTTATCCGCAAATATGGCAAGGACTGGTTCAAACAGCTGGAAAAAGCAGCTTCGCTTTACCTCCAGAAGGCATGATGCGCAACGGAGATTTTTTTTCTCAAACATCCTTTTTACCTTCGGTATCCTTATAACAGAACTATGAAAATTCTGATCACAGGCTCAAACGGGCTTCTCGGACAAAAACTGGTTTACAAACTGCGCAATAAGGCGGGCGTGAAATGCGTGGCCACTGCGAGAGGCGAAAACCGCCTGGTGAAGCAGGATGGGTACACTTACGACACTCTCGATATTACTGATAAATTAAACGTGGAAGAGGTGTTTACCAGGCACATGCCCGATGTTATAATTAACACTGCGGCCATGACCAATGTAGACGCCTGCGAAACTGAAAAAGCTGCGTGCTGGCTCATGAATGCCACTGCCGTTAAATACCAGCTGGACGTTCTTGAACAGCTTCAGTCAAAGCGGTTGGGGTATCAGCCACATTTTATTCATCTGAGCACAGATTTTATTTTTGATGGTACTCATGGTCCTGTTGACGAAGAGGAAAAACCGAATCCTTTAAGTTATTATGCAGAAAGTAAACTGGCGGCAGAAAAAATGGTGCAGGATTCGTCGTTACACTGGGCTATAGCACGTACGGTGCTTGTTTACGGAATAGTGGACAATATGAGCCGGAGCAATATTGTATTGTGGGTTAAATCGAACCTGGAGCAGGGAAAAAGTATTAACGTGGTGGATGATCAGTTCCGCACGCCCACTTTAGCAGAAGATCTTGCTGATGGTTGTATCCTCATAGCCCAGAAGCGGGCAAAAGGAATTTACAATATATCAGGTAAGGACTTTTACAGCATTCTGGAACTTGCCCAGACCGTTGCCGATTATTACGGTCTCGATAAATCCCTTATCAAACCAAGCAAAAGCAGTGATATCAAGCAACCGGCCAGGAGGCCCCCGGTTACTGGATTTATAATCGACAAGGCAAGGAAAGAGCTCGGTTACGATCCACACAGCTTCAGGGAAGGGATCAGGATTCTTGAAGACCAGCTTAAGGCCATGTCGGCCGGATAAGCTTACATTAAAACAAACACCGGTTAATATCTTGCAATCAGGTAAATTTGAGTGCACGATAATATTTTTAATTTTAGTTCGAATTCAAAACGTGCGGTGTCAAATCCTTTAAAAAAATTAGCGGGCCAGACAGTTGTTTATGGGCTGGGCACCATCCTTCCGAGGTTCATTAACTATGGACTGACGCCACTGCTAACGTACATTTTCCAAAGGCCTGTTGATTACGGCATCAACTCCGAACTTTATGCATACGTTGCCTTCATCAATGTGATCTTCACCTATGGGATGGAAACGGCGTTCTTTAACTTCTCAAACAAGGAAGAAAGCCGGGAAAAGGTCTTTAACACCACTTTCAGCTCTATTATTCTCAGCACGCTTATTTTATCTGCCGTATTATATGCTTTTTCAGGTTCAATTGCCAGCTGGTTGCAATATCCCGATAAAGTGAATTTTATTCGCTGGATCATTCTCATAATAGCGAGCGACGCATTAATGGCCATTCCATATGCACGCATGCGCCTTAACAACAAAGCGGTAAAATTTGCGACCTTAAAAACGACGTGGGTCCTGGTTAATGTTCTTCTGCATGTTTTTTTTCTCGTTTTCTGCAAATTCGCGTACGAGGCGGGAGAAACGGGGGTACTAGCTTCACTATACAAACCTGAGATCGGAATCGGATATTCTTTTCTTGCCGGTCTTATTGCCAATGGATTTTCACTGCTACTGATGATGGGTGAGTTCAGGAAATTTAGTTTCGGTATTGATAAGGAATTATGGGCCAGGATGCTTAAATATTCCTGGCCTCTGCTCATATTGGGACTGGCAGGCATGGTTAACGAAACATTCGACAGGCTTATCCTGAAACATTTATTGCCGCAAGGAGTGGGTCAGCATGCGCAGGGAGTATACGGTGCATGTTACAAGATCTCAGTTTTGATGATCGTTTTTATCCAGGCATTTCGCTACGCCGCGGAACCATTTTTTTTTAATAACGCAAAGGACAAGGATTCAAAAAAGGTTTATGCCTTTGTGATGAAGGTATTTGTGATCTTCTGTTCCTTTATTTTTCTTGGCACAATGATGAATCTTCCCATACTAAAATATATTGTAAGTCCTCCATACTGGGAGGGACTGGCAGTGGTTCCAATCCTGCTGGTGGCTAACCTGTTCCTGGGAGTGTATTTTAACCTGGGCATCTGGTATAAGCTGAGCGGGCAAACTAAATATGGGGCAAGTATCACTATTATCGGCGCCCTGGTAACTCTGGCAATTAACTATGCCTTTGTTCCTGCTTACAGTTATATGGCCTCGGCATGGGCAACACTGGCGGCGTATGGTATTATGATGATCTTGTCGTACCTGCTGGGTAAAAAACATTTTCCTATCAATTATAATCTTCGTGCAATCAGTGTGTTTTTTCTCCTGGCGCTGGGTTTTTACTTCCTGTCGCTTTGCTGGCAAGGACTGGAAAACACATATCTCAGATTATTCCTTAATAATTTGTTAGTATTACTTTTTGCTTACCTGTTCTATAAACTGGAATTTTCGAATATCAAAAAATTTAAAACAAATCCAGGTGTTAGCAGTTAAGGTCATCAATCAAAGTAAACATCCCCTGCCGGAGTATGCTACTCCGCTGTCCGCCGGTCTTGATCTTAAAGCAAATTTAAACGAGAGTATTGTCCTCAAATCATTGCAGCGCGTGCTTGTTCCTACAGGTCTGTTTATTGAATTGCCCGCAGGCTTCGAAGCGCAAATACGTCCCAGGAGCGGTCTGGCCTTTAAGAACGGTATAACTGTTCTGAATTCTCCAGGGACCATTGATGCTGATTACAGGGGTGAAGTAAAAGTGCTGCTGGTAAATTTGTCGGATACGGATTTTACAATTAACGATGGAGAACGTATAGCACAGATGGTAGTTGCCCGACATGAAACTGTCAAATGGGAGTCGTCAGATAACCTGAATAATTCAGCCCGCGGTGCCGGAGGTTTTGGGAGCACCGGTAAAAAATAGTTTTATTTACAGTACAGGTACTGCGCTTCTTCTGCTGCCTGCGAGCCGGCGCCGATCGCTTTCCTGATCACCTCGCATGCTGCTGGTTCATCTTTTTGCAGATGGTGGATAAATGCCAGCGCAATGTACGCGTCAAAATTCCGCGGCTGGTATTTGATCACCTGCTCATAATCCTGGGCCGCCTCTGCATACAGTCCTAAATATTCTTTCCAGTGAGCCCGCGAATAATATGCATCCGGAAATGCAGGATCTTTCTCAATGCAGGTATTGAGGTCTTCTGTGGCCCGTCCAAAATCTTCAAGCATACCAAATGCCAGGGCCCTGTTATAAAGCGCTTTCACGTTCGACTGATCATTAGCAAGTACTTTCGAAAATTCGTCCGCACTCCCGGCATAATCACCTGTTGTGAATTTAAGAAGTCCTTTCATATATGTTATTTCTGAAAAAGCTGGATGGTCGGTTTCCAGCTTCTTTAGTTTTTTGCGGGCTGTCTTTACATCTTCCTGTTTTAGTTTGGAATGAAACTGATAATACAGAGTACTGTCAGGTTTGAAATGACGGGAAGCGCACGAATCCAAAAGTTTGTCGGCTGCTACAAAATTATTCTGATCCAGGTATTTCTTTACCGTGGCGAACGGATGTTGTCCGGCTACTATTCCTGAGAAAAAAATACAAAAGAGTAGGATGGTTTTCATATTAATAACTTAAGGAAGGGCAGCGTGAAACAGAATGTTTACCAATGAATTTTTCTGTCATGCCAAAAGGAGAAATGCCCATCATAAATTCAAAACTGTTCGGAGAGGCGTATCGCATTTTTGAAAAAGGGTAGGAGTAAGCAAACCCCGCTGTCATATTCCGCAGGAACCTTACCTGTATGATAGCGCTGCCATAACTTATATTGCGGATGGCTGCACCAAGACCAAGCCTGCTAAAATAATAGAACATCAGAGTTGCGTCAACGGCTGGTAGTCCGCCCACCGGCATGTTCAGAGCCACTGAAGGCATCATTAACAGATAGTCGTTTACGGGTATCTTACGCCCAAAATCCGCGCTGATCACGGGTAACAGGCGCGAGTTGGTGCCCACCTCTTTTCCATTCAGGTTTTTCAGTGAGGGAGTGGTAAGGTGCCGTGCCGACAGGTCAAGAAAAAATTTATTGTTGCTTATTCTGAAGCCAGGGATCAGGTCGGGATATAATAAAACCGAGGTATTGGAATTCATTACGGCGGGATCATTATTATCGAAGCCACCGGTATTCCGGGCAAATCTTTTCACTCCGCCATAAATCCCAAAAGAGCAAACTGTTTTTTTACGTACAAGGAAATGAAGCGTATAATTAAAATATCCTGCTACGAAGTTCAGCAATCCGCTGTCATCATGTTCTGTATAAAAACCAACATTCTGCCAGAACTTAAAACTTCGCGGAGGGCGGATAGTGTAAGAGAAATTTGCAAAGTGCTGTTTGGGCGCATATTCAAAACCCGTCCACGGTCTGATGATCCCGAAAGAAAAATAATATTCCTGCTGAATGTCGGTTCCGGAAGCAGCAGGGTTTACGCCTGCTTTATTAAAAGTGTACTGAACAAAAGTGAGGGATTGCTGCCCAAGAATGACTGAGGCCGAAAAGATCAGAAAAAATGCAAGTGTGTGTTTCATGGAAGACTGATTACGGCCCACATCCTGCCGGTGTGTCCTTTGTCGCGGCGGTGACTGAAAAAATTATCCTCAAAAGTGCAACGCTCCATGGCCCATATATTTTTTTCGGGAATTCCATGAGCTGTGAGGTCAAATTTAAGACAGGCAATAAGATCAATATGATTTTGCTTCCAGCAGGTTTCGGGAAATCCTGCACTTTTAAATTCCGTGATCACTTCGGGACCCACTTCAAAATGCTCCGTACAAATTCCCTGGCCAATGGCCACGCGAATGTTTAGTGGCTCTGCTCCCAGTTTTTCCATGGCAGAAACGGTGCGGGAGGCTATGCCTGCCCTGGTACCTCTCCAGCCTGCATGCGCCGCTCCAACCACTTTATTTTTTTCATCATAAAATAAAACGGGATAACAGTCGGCCACAGCTACAGCGAGCACAAGCTCCTTTTTATTCGTCACAAGAGCGTCTCCCTCCTGTTTACCAGGAACGGCCATACGTACATCTGCTCCGTGCACCTGCTTTAATATGCATAACTGATCTGTTTTAAGACCCAGCTGACCGAGCGCAAGACGACGGTTCTGTGAGATCAGCTCCGCATCATCATCCGATCCGGCAAGATTCAGGGAATTAAAGGGAGCATGGGATACTCCGCCATTACGATCTGAAAAGCCGTGCGTGCAGGATATTGCAGGCGACTTTATCCACATCAGCTGATGTAACTAAGTTTTAGCATGTTGGTACGCCCCTTTTCTTTCATGGGCATACTGGCAATATTGATCACAAGGTCGTCTGCCTTCACCATTTTTTCTTCCTTTATTATCTTTTTAAGATCATCAATAGTCTGATCTGTACTTTCATACTTATCGTAGTAATAACCGCGAACACCCCATACAAGGCTCATAGTGGTGAGTAGAGAAAGATTATCCGTAAAAATAAAGATAGGTGCCTTAGGCCGGTGACTAGATAATTTAAAGGCCGTGTAACCGCTATTGGTCATGCTGATAATGGCTTTTGCGCCCGCATGATGTGCCAGTGAGCAGGAGTTGTAACAAATGCTATCAGTGATATAGGATATTGTTTTTGTCTGGGGAATGTGTTCTTTATAGTAGATACTGCCGAGTTCTTCAACTTCAGTAATGATACGGCGCATGATCTCGATCACCTTGGTTGGGTATTTTCCGACAGAAGTTTCGGCACTTAGCATCACGGCATCGGCGCCATCCATCACCGCGTTGGCCACGTCGTTTACCTCTGCTCTTGTAGGAGTGTAACTGGTTATCATACTCTCCATCATTTGGGTGGCAATGATCACTGGCTTCCCGTCCTGGATGCACTTGTTGACGATCATTTTTTGTAAAAGAGGAACACGTTCCATTGGAAGCTCCACACCCAGGTCGCCACGGGCCACCATAATGCCGTCGGTAACATCAATGATGTTGTCAATTTCTTTTATCGCTTCGGGTTTTTCGATCTTGGCGATCACCCGTGCTCTTTTTCCTTTGTTTTTTATGATGTCTTTTAATTCAACAATATCTGTTACACTGCGCACAAAAGATAAACCGATCCAATCGAAGTCGTTATCCAGGGCGAATTCAAGGTCGCGGATATCTTTTAGAGTAAGACAAGGCAATGAGATCTTTGTATTGGGCAGATTCACTCCTTTTTTAGAAGATACAAAACCTCCGTTGGTGATCAGGCAGCGTACATTATCTCTTTTATTGGTATCAATTACTTCAAGATGGATCTTTCCATCGTCGATAAGAACTGTTTCGCCCACCTTTACGTCCTGTGGAAACTGGGGATAAGTGATGTACAAGACAGTTTCATCACCTTCGCATTCCTTGGTGGTAATATCAATGATCTGCCCGGTGACGATATTAACCCCGTTATTTTTCATTACACCTATGCGTAATTTAGGGCCCTGCAGGTCGGCAAGGATTCCAACGTGCCTGTTCATGGAAGTGTTCAGTTCGCGGATATTTTTTACTGTGCTCTTTACTGCTTCGTAATCGCCGTGAGAGAAATTTATCCTGCAGATATCCAGGCCTTCTTCAAACATTGCTTTCAGTACAGCTATGTCGGCTGTTGCGGGCCCCATAGTAGCAACGATTTTAGTGCGGTTGAACTTTATCATATAAACAATTAAGTTGTTTTGAGTTAAGGTTCTAAGTTACACAATAAAGAATGAATACTAAAGCAGGTTTTAAAATACTATGATGCAGATTTACCGCTGATTATAATGGCACAGGGTAGTTATTGATGAAGATCTTTTGCGGTCTTAAAATACTGCAGTCGGAACAGGTTTATTTTTTCATAACTTAGATTAAGATCATGTCATGAAACACCCATTCATTTTTATTTTGATCCTTTTCTTTGCGTGCAAGAAGAATGAGGATCCAGGAATGCCCCCTTCCACACCTTTAGACACAATAAAGCCCAATCCTTATTTCCCGGTTTACCCGGGCTCCTGGTGGAAATATAGCAGCAACAAAGGTGATACCTCGACGACTGCCTCCGGAAAAGAGTACGTGATGGATTATTATTGGTATGAAGACGATACTAAAAGGAAAAGAATATACGCTGCTATGATAGCGGGTTACGGAGGCAGAAAGATCTGGGGGCGCCGTGAAAAAGTGACCTGGTCCACCGTAAGTCCGAAGCTTTTTATACCTGTTGTTTCAGACTCGCTGACAGTAGGTGCAGGCTGGGAAACAGGCCGGAGCAACAGCCAGAATTATACCGTGGCAGGAATAAAAACAAAAGACACTGCAATAATAATAGCTGGTAAAACTTATTCGCCGGTGATCGTGGTAGATCATTCTTACGCCGGACTTTTTAATCCCGTTAAACGGTATGCCATTGAATATTATGCAAAAGATATTGGTTTAGTGAAGCGGGAAAATTTTCACTATACCAATCCAGATTCTGTTATTTCTTATATTGAAATAACCAGTTATTTTATCAACCGCTAGGATTATTTCCTTTTGAGGACGTTGTTAACAGCGTCAACAATATTTACAGTATCAAGCCCATACTTTTTCATGAGCTCATCCGGTGTTCCGCTTTCGCCAAACGAATCATTTACGGCAACATATTCCTGTGGAGAAGGCATCTTGCGGGCCAGCAACTGAGCCACGCTGTCACCTAAACCTCCGTGCATCTGGTGCTCTTCGGCAGTAACAACACAACCTGTTTTTTTCACTGATCTCAGAATCGCTTCTTCGTCAAGAGGCTTTATGGTATGAATATTAATGATCTCTGCTTCAATTCCTTTTTCAGCAAGCTTCTCTCCTGCTTCAATCGCTTTCCACACAAGGTGACCCGTTGCGATGATAGTTACATCCTTTCCTTCATTCAGCATCACCGCTTTTCCAATTTCAAATTTCTGATCTGCCGCGGTAAAATTTGGAACGGTCGGACGTCCGAAGCGTAGGTATACCGGTCCGTGATGTTTGGAAATGGCAATGGTAGCTGCTTTTGTCTGGTTAAAATCGCATGGATTAATCACCACCATATGCGGAAGCATTTTCATTAATCCGATATCTTCAAGTATCTGGTGGGTGGCACCATCTTCTCCCAGTGTAAGCCCCGCATGAGAAGCGCAGATCTTAACGTTTTTGCCGGAATAAGCAATGCTTTGTCTAATCTGATCGTAAACACGGCCTGTACTAAAGTTCGCAAAAGTGCCGGTGTACGGGATCTTCCCGCCAATGGTAAGCCCGGCAGCAATTCCCATCATGTTTGCTTCGGCAATACCTACCTGGAAAAAACGTTCAGGGTGATCTTTCTGAAACGCGTCCATTTTTAATGAACCTGTCAGGTCGGCACACAATGCCACCACATCCGGATTTGTTTTACCAAGTTCCGATAAGCCTGCACCGAATCCCGAACGCGTATCTTTTTTCTCTGTATAGGTATATTTCTTCATGATCGTAGTCCAAAATTAAGAGCGCTAATCTACTAAAAAGGGATCGCTTTTAGGGTTGAAGGCGCAAAAGTTTGCATAAAAATAAAGTGATGCGGCTTCAGATTGACGGGATAAGCTCCCGAATCTTAAAACAGCTTCACGGTCATTGGCAGCCCAGCTTTCACCTCGAAATTCCGTTCCACCGTTTTGAGCGTTTCTTTGCTGAAATCCAGCCTGAACACCACCTTGTATTTGCCTGGTTGCAGGTAAATGATCTCGCTGGAGAGGGCAGGGTTTAAATTGCATACCCATGTCACTGTTTTGCCGTTATCTACGTATATGCTGCCACTTCCCAGTCCCTGCTTGCTGAACATGATATTGCCGCTGGTGGGAATCTTAATGGTATTCACAGAACTTTGCCTGATCTCCACATCTTTAAGATGAAGTCGCGGTAATGTAAGGATCTCCAGGTCGTATTTGCCCACGATATATTTCTCTGTTTTACCGAAATCGTGAACATTCAGCGTTTTCATATCGTCATTGCGACGCACAAGGGTTGTGGGATAATGTTTATTAATGGCTCCATCGATCTCCAGCCGTAAATATCCCTGGGGTGCATCGAGCGAGATAATGTTGTGTTTGCCGCGGATTATAGTAATATCTTTTTTCTCAACGGGCGGAATGGTATGAACAACCAGGTCGTATTTAAGATCGGGATTGAGTACGAGAGTGTCGGAATTGCCCCTGTTGTTAATGGTGTGCACGTAATTATATTTCACGTTACTGGTACCAGCCTCGTAAAACGTCATATCCACATCCGTTTCACTGGGTTTTTTCTGCGTGTCAAGCAAATCCACCTGGACAGTAGTTTGCGACAGTGATTCGGTGATCACCAGCTGCAGCACATCTTTAAAATTAGCTTCGTTGCTGACGTCGTAGAATTTGCCCATGCATCCAAAGGCATCTTTGAATCTGGCGTCCAGGCCTATACCGATCACAAAAGGTCGGAGGAAGATCTTTTTCCGCTGAAGCTCTGCGCTCACCTCGCACGGATAACCGCCGCATTCTTCGATCCCGTCGGTGATCAGAACTACAATATTGCGACAGTTCCCGCATTCGGGAAAATCGTTTGCGCTTTCTCCGAGAGAGTAGGCAATCGGTGTGGTACCCATTGGTTCAAGACGCTGGATCCTTTGTTTGATCTTAACTGCATTTACTTTTGCATCAGCAAATGCCACTTCCAGTTTAGTGTCTTTACAATTTCTTTCGGGTTTGAAAAAAGTGGTATGTCCATAACAGCGTAATGCCAGCTGCAGGTTTGGCAAACCTTTCAGGCTGTCGAGAAAATCGGACATCACTTTTTTTGCTACCTCGATCTTGATGTTGCTGTTCCACGGTGCATACATGCTGTAGGAATCATCAAAAATGAAAAGGATGCGGTTAGTGACCTGTGCCCCGACAGATAACGGAGTAATAATTAAAAAAGAAAAATTAAGAATGAGAGCGAGAACAATCCTTCGGAAAGTGCGGTTATCGGCAAAACATACTCTTTCATTTATCATCCAGGGAGATAACGCTAATAATCAATACCTGTTACAAGAAGCTGTTCCAGGGCCTTGCCAAGTTGTTCGTCATTTGGTGCGGAACCGTGCCACTTGTGGGTTCCCATCATATAATCCACTCCCATACCCATTTCGGTCTTCATAAGAATGATCACTGGTTTGCCTCTGCCGGTCATGCTTTTTGCATGTTTCAGGCTGTTGATCACTTCTGCAAGATGATTGCCATTCTCATTTTCAAGAACTGTCCAGCCAAAGGCTTCGAATTTTGCTTTGAGATTGCCTAGCGGGAGAACTTTGTCAACGTCGCCGTCGATCTGTCTTCCATTATAATCAACTGTTGCTATCAGGTTGTCAACCTTGTTGGCAGCGGCGTACATGGCCGCTTCCCAGATCTGACCTTCCTGTAATTCACCATCTCCGTGAAGGCTGAATACAAGCTGTTTATCACCGTTCAGTTTTTTAGCAAGCGCCGCACCAATAGCCACGCTCATTCCCTGACCAAGTGAACCGCTCGCAACACGTACGCCTGGCAGACCTTCGTGTGTGGTCGGATGACCCTGTAAACGTGAATTAAGTTTACGGAAAGTTCTGAGCTCCTCGATCGGAAAATATCCCATACGGGCAAGCACACTGTAAAACACGGGGCTGATATGGCCATTGCTCAGGAAAAAGAGATCCTCGTCTTTGCCATCCATAGTAAATTTCGCTGGATCGTGCTTCATGATCTCACCGTACAGAGCGATAAAATATTCAACACAGCCCAGCGAACCACCGGGATGACCCGAATTAACGGCATGCACCATCCTTACAATGTCGCGCCTTACTTGTCCGCATAATTTTCTGAGTTCCTCTGTATTCGCCATGTGCAATTTTTTTGTAAAGTTAATAATAGCCCAATCCCGGGCAGTTCTAATGTTAATAATAAATAAGGGATGTTAAAAACTAGAAAAGCTTCAAAAAGATTTCCCCGCCAATGCCCTGCCAGATTAGTATATTTGCGGCTTGAGAAATTTTCAGATGAAAATAGTTCCTGCCTTGCTACTATTGGTTTCCGTTGCAAGCTGGTCGTGCAAAAAAGAAGAACCGGCGCAGGAACCTGAACCTGTTCCTGCCGAAGTGCAAACCGGGGAATTAAAGATAAAAGTCATTGCCGTTAACGCTGTGGGAGACACCACGGCCGACCATAACGGTGTTAAAGTGACCCTTCAAACCGGCGCCACCGCTACCACCAATGCTGAAGGGATCGTAAGCTTTCCAGGTCTCACCTATGGTACATACGCTCCTTCGCTTCTGAAATCAGGATTTGAGGGGCCGCCGGTGGGTATTGAGCTTAAGAATCCTGTACAGGAATCTAACCTTCCTCTCGCTCAGCACTCCGCGCACCAGCTTTCTAAGCTGCAGTGCCAGGTTGTTTCAGCAGCCAGCATTAATATGTATTTCGAGGTAAACCTACCTTGTCCTGACAAAGGACTAAAAGTGGCGATCCTTACTCATACATCTGCTCCAACCGCGGGTAATTTTTCGTCCGTGGACCTTGTTACAGTAAATTCTCAAACAGTAAATGCAATGAACATTGCGGGTCTGCCCGATCTCACAGCTTTTTTAAATACGCAGGTAAAGGGTTCGGTATTTTATGTCACCGCCATTCCCGTTTCATTTGGTTTGTATAAAAGCAATCTCTTGTTGAAGCCAAATCTGCTGGGAGAAGCGCTTTATGCATACACCACCATTCAATTAATCAAAAACTGGTAAAAAATACAATATAATTTATGGCTTTAAAATGTGGAATAGTGGGATTACCGAATGTTGGGAAATCAACATTATTCAATTGCCTTAGTAACGCGAAAGCACAAGCGGCAAATTTTCCTTTCTGTACGATCGATCCGAATGTGGGAACAATTACTGTTCCTGATGAACGTTTAAATAAGTTAAGCGAGCTGGTAAAACCGCAGAATATTGTTCCTACTACCGTGGAAATAGTTGATATCGCGGGTCTTGTTAAAGGGGCCAGCAAAGGAGAAGGTCTTGGAAATAAATTCCTTGGAAATATCAGGGAATGTAACGCGATCCTCCATGTGTTGCGTTGTTTTGACGACGATAATGTGGTGCATGTTGACGGTAGCGTAAATCCTGTGCGCGATAAGGAGATCATTGATACTGAGCTTCAGCTAAAAGACCTGGAAAGTGTTGAGGGTAAAATGAAGAAGTATGAGAAGCTTGCCAAGACAGGAACGGACAAGGATGCGGTGAAGACTTTTTCTATTCTTACAAGAGTGAAGAATGTTCTTGAGAGCGGACAGTCAGCCCGTTCAGCGAATCTCGATGAAACCGAACTGCCTTATGTAGCAGATCTGCATTTGCTCACCATTAAACCTGTGCTCTACGTATGCAACGTTGATGAGGCATCAGCAAAATCAGGTAATAAACATGTTGACGCTGTAAAAGAAGCTGTGAAAAATGAATCTGCTGAAATAATGGTTATTACGGCACAGATGGAAAGTGAGATCGCGGCTCTTGAAACTTATGAAGAAAAGCAGATGTTCCTTGCCGACATGGGTCTCGACGAACCTGGAGTTAACAAGCTTATTAAAGCTGCATACAAGCTCCTGAAACTGGATACGTATTTTACCGCAGGCGAAAAAGAGGTAAGAGCATGGACGATCACTCATGGCATGAAAGCTCCGCAGGCAGCGGGTGTTATTCATACCGATTTTGAGAAAGGATTTATTAAGGCTGAGGTGATTTCTTACAAGGATTTTACGACCCTCGGCTCTGAGGCTGCCTGTCGCGAGGTAGGGAAGCTCAGGATTGAAGGTAAGGAATACGTGGTGAACGACGGTGACGTAATGCATTTCAGGTTCAATGTTTAATTATTTTTGACGGTATTATTATATTCGAATCATTAAAAACACCATTCAAATACTTTAGATATGAAAAACCACGAAATTGATTTCAAGCTGCAGGGTGAAGAAATGCAATGTGTTGAAATTGAATTGGACCCGCAGGAAGCAGTGATTGCTGAACCAGGCAGTTTTATGATGATGACCGACGGCATCCAGATGCAAACGCTTTTTGGCGATGGCAATGAGACCGGATTCATGAGCAAACTTTTTTCTGCCGGAAAACGTTTACTCACTGGTGAGAATCTTTTTATGACGGTGTACACTAATCAGAGTCAGACCAAGCGCCAGGTGTCGTTTGCAGCACCATACGCTGGTAAGATCATCCCACTTGACCTTTCAAAACTGGGAGAAAAAGTGATCTGCCAGAAGGATAGTTTTTTATGCGCTGCAAAGGGTGTCTCTGTTGGAATAGAATTTCAAAAAAAATTAGGGACCGGTTTGTTCGGCGGTGAAGGATTTATCATGCAAAAGCTGGAAGGAGACGGCTTGGCGTTTGTTCACAGTGGAGGACATGTGATCGAAAAAAATCTGCAGCCAGGAGAATTGTTGAAAGTTGATACTGGTTGTATTGTTGCTTTTACCAGCAGCGTTGATTATGATATTCAGTTCGTTGGTGGAATAAAAAACACCTTGTTTGGTGGAGAAGGAATGTTTTATGCCAGCCTTCGTGGTCCTGGAAAAGTATGGATCCAGACTTTGCCGATCAGCCGTTTGGCTGGAAGAATCCTGGCTTATGGTTCCGGAAGAAGAAAAGAAGAGGGAAGTATCCTTGGAGGATTAGGGAATATTCTCGATGGCGACGGGATCTAACAGAAAAAAATTGAACCACTAAGACACTAAGGACACACAGAAAAGCACTAAGAAAATTTCTTAGTGTACCTTAGTGATCTCTGTGTCTTAGTGGTTAAAAAAAAACGTAATGGCTAAATCAAACTACAACGAAGACAGTATTAAATCCCTCGACTGGAAAGAGCACATTCGCACACGTCCTGGAATGTACATTGGGAAGCTCGGCGATGGGAGTGCGTTCGATGACGGAATATACGTGCTCATCAAAGAGGTGATGGACAACTCTATCGATGAATTTATGATGGGAGAAGGGAGTCGCATCGACATCACAGTAAAAGAGGGCGTTGTTTGCATCCGCGACTACGGCCGTGGAATTCCGCTTGGCAAGGTAGTAGAGGTTGTTTCGAAGATCAACACGGGCGGAAAGTACGACAGCGAGGCATTTAAAAAATCGATCGGTTTAAATGGTGTTGGTACCAAGGCGGTAAACGCGTTATCCTATCATTTTAAAGTTACGGCCTACCGTGACGGCCAGTCCAAAACTGCTGAGTTCAGCCGGGGAGAGCTGATAAAGGAGCATAAGCTTGTTTCCACCCCAAATGAAAAGAACGGTACGTTCGTGGAATTCAAACCAGACGACACCATCTTTAAGAAGTATCATTTTGTTCACGAATATATCGACCGGATGATCTGGAATTACGCTTTCCTGAATACCGGTCTGAAATTATATCTGAATGGTGTTGAATATAAGTCTGAGAATGGCTTAAAAGACCTTCTTGAGAAGAACATTACCGGCGAGATCCTGTATCCTATTATTCATTTAAAGGGCGAGGATATTGAAGTGGCGATGACCCACAGCAACGAGCATTTCAGCGAAGAATATTATAGTTATGTGAATGGGCAGTATACAACCCAGGGCGGAACGCACCAGTCCGCATTCCGTGAAGCGGTGGTGAAGACCATTCGTGAATTCTATAAAAAAGATTTTGATCCTACCGATGTGCGTAAATCAATTGTAGCAGCCCTTGCCGTAAAAGTGCAGGAGCCGGTATTTGAGTCGCAGACAAAAACAAAACTGGGTTCTCAGGAGATCGCTCCGGGCGGACAAAGCATGCGTAGCTTTATAAACGACTTTATTAAAGAGCAGCTCGACAATTACCTTCATAAAAATTCGGACGTAGCAAAAGCTATCGAAGCGAAGATCGTTGCCAATGAGCGCGAACGTAAAGAACTGTCGGGTATACAGAAGCTGGCCAGGGAAAGAGCAAAAAAAGCGTCGCTGCATAATAAAAAGTTGCGCGACTGCAGGACACACCTGGACGACACCAAAGATGTGCGTCGTTTGGAGACTACCATATTTATCTGCGAGGGTGACAGCGCGAGCGGTTCTATCACAAAAACACGTGATGTGAATACACAGGCCGTGTTCAGCTTAAAAGGAAAGCCGCTGAACTGCTTTGGTCTTGGTAAAAAAGTGGTTTACGAGAACGAAGAGTTTAATTTGCTGCAATCTGCTCTTAATATAGAGGATGGCCTTGATGATCTTCGATATAATAACGTGGTGATCGCTACGGACGCCGATGTGGACGGGATGCACATTCGTTTGCTGCTTCTCACCTTTTTCCTTCAGTTTTTTCCCGACCTGGTTAAAAATAATCATGTGAAGATCCTTCAGACGCCCTTATTCAGGGTTCGTAACAAGAAAGAAACTATTTATTGTTACAGTGACGAAGAGAGAATTGCCGCCATTGCAAAATTAGGACCTAAGCCGGAGATCACGCGATTTAAAGGTCTGGGTGAGATCTCTCCTGATGAGTTCCGTAACTTTATTGGCAAGGATATCCGGCTGGAGCCTGTTTTGATCGACCAGAAATCCAGCATCAATGAATTGTTGAATTATTATATGGGCAAGAACACCCAGGACAGGCAGGATTTTATTATTGAGAATCTGCGTGTGGACAAGGTAGTAGAGAAGGAACTGGAAGCGTAAGCGGACTGTCACAGGATCTTAAAGAAGTTCACCTTTTGGTGGACTTTTTTTATTTTGTGCGTAATCTGTCAGGATTAGGGCTGATTATTGCTTCCCGTCCGGCCATACGACAACATAATTGGACTAAGCGCTCATAGGGTGGTGAAAGGACGTTCACTGCTTCTTCTAGAAATTAACATATTTTCATCAAAACGAAACTTTAGGCCGGCTTTGTGCGTTGAAATACAACCTTGTGCATAAGTGCCTGTGTGGTTAATAGTTAAAGCAAGTTAATTTAATTTTATTGAATATCTTTGGCACAATACGTGAGTTTATAATCCCGAAAAACATAAACATGCAAATAATGAAAACAAAACACTTACTCTTAATTCCGGCTGTAGCAGCTTTGGCGCTTACAGGCTGTAAATCAAAAAAAACACCCGTACAGAAAGAAACAGGTGCCGTTGAGATTACCGTGCCATTCAGTGGCAAGGAGTACCGCAGCGATGAAAATTATTTCCGTGCAAAGCAGGTTGGTAAATCCCCTGATATTGCGACAGCTAAAAAGATCGCTTTCCAGAATGCACGTGCAGAAATGGCCGGAAACATTAACAGTACAGTAAAAAGAGTAACCGATCAGTACACCAATCAGCGTACTGTTGGTAACACCCAGGAATTCGAAAATAAGTTCGAAGAGCTGGCACGCGAGGTGGTTAACCTTGAAATGGCTAATGTAAAAGAGATCGGTGAAAAGATCTTTAAAGAGCCGGATGGAGGTTATAGCTACTGGATCGCTATTGAAGCAGGAAAAAAAGAAGTATTTGACAAGATCGACGCGAGGATCTCAAGCGATGCTAAGCTGAAGCTTGATTACGATAAACAAAAGTTCCAGCAGATCTTTGATGCTGAAATGAAAAAAATGGCGGACGAAGGCCGCTAATCTTTAAGCCCACTGATTAAGAGCATCTTTAGGGATGCTCTTTTTTTACCCCCCACTTTTGAAAACAGGTTCACACATATTCATGCTATTGTGTAATAACAAGCGTTTGTCCCGTTGGTGCGGAATTCCCCGCAGTTCAGGCCCGGTATTTCTTGCTGTTATCTGCTGCACTGCTATGCTTTTAACCATCGCCGCCTGCAGTGGATCCAAGAAGTACTTTAAGGCTGCTGAGAAACTTGAAAAACAGGGCCTTGTGAGCGATGCTGCGGAATATTATATGGAATCGCTGCAGAGAAAGCCTACCAACGTTGAAGCGCGGATCAAACTCAAGCAGGTTGGACAAAAATACGTGTCAAGCCTGGCCTCTGAATTTTTTAGAAATTATAATACCCAGCAACTTCAGGCCTCACTCGAAACCTATGAGCGTTTGCAGGAATTTAATTCCAAAGCTGCCGCCCTAAACGTGCAGCTGGATTATCCAAAAACTTACGACGACGATTACCAGAAGTCCGTGGAAAGTTATTGTTCACAAAACTATAGCCAGGCTCTCATCCTTGTGAACCAGAAAAAATACAATGAGGCCACGACATTTATCAATAAAGTAAAACGCTACAACACTTCGTACAAGAATATCCAGCAGCTTGAAATTGTGGCTGTATGTGAACCATTGTACCAGAGTGCCATCAACAACCTGGAAAATAAAAATTATTCGGGTGCATATAGTCTGCTTACCAGCATACGCGCCAAGACCGAAACGTACAAGGACCTTTCAGACCTGCTGGAGCTTGCTACTGCCCAGCAAACAAAGAGCTTTATTTTATTTGAACCAAAACCGGCCTTAGAGCAGGGAGAAAAAGAAATTGAAGAATATCTTTTTAATAATTTCAGTGAGCTGGCGCTTCAAAAGCTTACCTCAGTGAAGATTATCAACAACACCCCTTTCAATAATGCTCCTGGTGCAACCGACCTGAGTAACAGTGATAATATAGACCTGATCCAGGCAATCCGAAAGGCCACGGGAGCTGACTACTTTTATATATATGATGTTACAAACCGCAGAGAATCGAGTCCTCCTGCGAAAAAAACACTGGCACGCGGCTTCCAGGAAGTGAAGACCAGGAAAAACGATACGCTCACTATTATAGAGTACAAACCATTCGACTACCATGTTGTGAAAGCACAAAGAAGTTATTCCTACGATTTTAAATTTAAGCTCATCAATGCGTATTCCAACCAGATAGTTGCCCAGCAGGCTCACACGATCACCTCCCAGGACGTGGTAGAGTACCAGGAATTTACGAGGGCCTTCAACGGTAACATCAACACACTGTATCCTTATAATCCACAGCAGACTGCTGTTCTGGCACAATACAATGCACGCAACTGGAGAGCTATGTTCAGTGCGAGAAATAATCTGAAGAGTTTTGAGGAACTTAAAAGCGAAGCGTACAAACAGAATATGACTATTTTCAGTTCAACAGCTTCTAATATGAGATGAGAAAAACGATCTTAACTATACTTGGTTTGCTGGTGCTGGTATCTTCTGTGTATTCACAGGTGCCGGTTGAAATGAAAGTACCTATATGGGTGAGCAGTCGTCCCAATAATGGATTTAAATATATTGGTGTCGGATTTTCAGATAAAACCAAGGGCGGCAATTACCAGATAGAAGCAAAAAAGAATGCGCTGTATGATCTTGCCTCGGAAATAAAGGTTGATATCTCAAGTAATTCTGTACTGTATACCGTTCAGAACAATAATACATTCAACGAGAACTTTAATTCCCTGATAAAATTATCCAACAGCGATAACATTGAAGGTTATCAGCTGGTTGACTCTTATGAGAACGAAAAGCAGTACTGGGTGTACTACCAGCTCGATAAGCAGGAGTATGCCAACCAGAAGGCCCTGAAGAAACAACAAACCATCACCAAGGCCGGCAATCTTATCAATGCGAGCTTCTTTGATGAGAAGAACAAGGATTTTTCCTCTTCGCTTAAAAAAAGGATCCAGGCATTTGGTGTGCTTACACCATATTTAAGTGAAGAGATCAATTTTGATCCGCTGCAGACCAATGGATTAAAGAATGTATTTGACCTTACCAACCTTATACAGCAACAACTGCAATCCATTGCAGTGGTGCCGCAGAAGGTAATGCCTGTTTTAAAACCTTACCAGAGCATTTATAACCCTCTTGTTTACCAGCTTGAATTAAAAAGCAAAGTGCCTCTGGTAAATTTCCCGTTGCTGGTGAGCAGCGATGACGATAAGATAAGTGTGATCGGGAAAACTGCGACCAATGGCAACGGTGAACTGCAGGTCAAAGTGAATTCTGTGGAACCACTTAACCAGGTGGTGGCATTTTCGCTCAATCCCGATATCCAGACCCTGATGGGCACTGACTCCGTGAGCATAGCGGGAGTGCTCCTCTTAAAGCAATTTATCAATACGTCGGCACTTAAAGTAAATGCCAACGTTGCCAACATTACCATTTTTGTGCATTCGGTTGAAAATAATTTTGGTAAACCCACAGGATATAATGGTGTGGAAACTTTTATTGAGCAGAAGTTCAGAGGACAGGAGATCAGGCTGGTTGACCGCATTGAAGAAGCAGATTATGTGATCGAGTCTCTAGCCGAAACGCAGATCGATATCAGCAATGCTGTTCTTGAAAAAAACTACAGGATCAAGCTGGCATCTCTTGTTATAAATATTCAGCTGATTAACCGTGCCACCAGGGAAGTGCTGTTTAATACGCAGGTAAATGATGTTTATGGGTATGCTAACCTTGCTGAAAAAGCGGGTTTGAACGCCTACACGAATCCTAAACTGAACGCGAAGCTCGCCGAGTCTTTGTTTTTTCTAAAAAGAAAGATCCTTGTTTATTAAAACACAATTTAAAATGAGGTCTTTATTGTCGTTGTCCCTCTTCTTCATGTTTATTCTATATTCCGGTGCGCAGGAGATCGTATTGGATAAAGTGCTCCCTTTTAATAATAGCAGGCTTGAAATCATAAAAGAAGGCGAATCTGTAAAAGGTTACTATTTTTTTTACCAGCTCGACAAAAAGGATAACAAGGATAATTTTTATCTCCTCAATACTTACGACGACAAGCTCAATGAAGTTCATTCAAGGGGTTTTAAATTCCCGCTTAAGCAACGGTTGCTGAGAGTGGAATACAATGGGTCTGGATTTTGTATGCAGCTATTTAATCCCACAGGCTGCCAGTACGATTATATTTTTCTGGACCAGGATCTTAAAGAGTCAGGTAAGTTATCGCAAAAGGTACCTAAGGACATTGCCTATAATATTACTTTACAGCAGCGTTATCACACAATGATACCGGTGCAGGGAAAAGGATTTGCGATCTATGGAGTTTATCCGCAATCAAAAAAATGGGAGATGCATGCATTCAATTTGCAGGGAGAAGAGATGTGGAAGCAGGCTAGAGATAATAGCGATAAGTGGAACACAGAAAGCGTTTCTATTCCTGGTGGCACCAGCCAAAATCTGGCGTTATACGAAACAGGCAGCAGGTACGAGAAAAAGCGATTGGTGAAACGTCATTTTTTGCGGATGCTCGATGCAGGCTCAGGTCAGGAAATTTTTAAAACAGAGATCAAACCATTACATGCCACGAATTTTATAGATCTTATGCCGGTCGACGAAGGATATTTCCTCATCGGTAAATACACGGACAATAAAACTGGACTTGTACACGGCGACGTATTGATCTCACTCGACAATAATGGAAACATACAAGCTGAGAAATATATAGTATTTCCCGAAGCAGCTCTTTTACTACGCGAAGGTCAGGAGAACCGGGCCACGTTCCAGAACCGGTCGGTGCGGATAAGAGAGGTGCAAATGATGAGTAATTCTTATTTTTTGATTGCGGAGCTTTTTGATAAAAAAGAAAATGCGCTTACCGGGACAGATCCGCTTAATTTGACTGTTTTTGAAATGAATAAGGATCTTGTTTTCCGCGATTTTTACCTTCTCGAAAGTACTGGGTCGCCGGCTACAAAGAATCGTTTCCTGTACACTGAAAAAGAAGAGCGTGGCTCGTCACTTAAACTGGTGTTTGACAGGGAGCTGGAACCTAATAGTGATAACATTATCATCGGCTATGCCACTTTTCATCGTAATAAAATTAAGCCCGGCGACGTAAAAATGTTTACCCGTGCTCCAAAGTATAAGATCCTGCAAGCGATTCCGGGAAAGATCGTATTCTTCGAATATTATGAAAAAGAGAAGAGAGTGAATCTGAGGCTTGAGAAATTCTGACTTTCGGTATAGCAGACGCTGATTTCACAGATTACACAGACTGATTTCCCCCTATTGTATTTTTCGTGGTGGATCTTCCTTACTGCCAATCTGTTGTGCTTTATCTAATTCGTGAATTTTGGCTACGACCTACCGCACCATCCCGCTTATTGGTCCATAGGACCAATGCCGTGTGTAATTCGTGTGAAGGGGCCGAAATCTTCTCAAAACCCTTGCAAACAGGGCCTTTCCTGTTAAAATCTTGGCAAAAAAGGGTGCGTGTCCTATTCTATACTAGTTTTGTACCCTTATATTTGCAATTTGAACAATTAAGCAATAATGGCGGGAAAACACCAAGGCGAAGATAATGAGAATCATCATGAGGTAGATAACCTTACCCACGTGAGTGGCATGTTCAAGAACTGGTTTATTGACTATGCCTCCTACGTGATTTTAGAACGTGCGGTACCTGCAATGGAAGACGGTCTTAAACCGGTACAGCGCAGGATCCTTCATAGCATGTGGGAATTAGAGGACGGTCGTTATAATAAAGTGGCCAACCTTATCGGGAATACAATGAAATACCATCCTCACGGGGATGCCAGTATAGGTGACGCGCTTGTATCAATGGGTCAGAAAGATCTTTTGATCGATACCCAGGGTAACTGGGGAAATATTCTGACCGGTGACAGCGCTGCTGCTCCAAGGTATATTGAAGCAAGGCTTTCAAAATTCGGCCAGGAGGTTATTTTTAATCCGAAGACCACCAACTGGGGTTTAAGTTATGACGGGCGGAATAAAGAACCCATCACGCTGCCTGTAAAATTCCCATTAGTGCTCGCTCACGGCGTTGAAGGGATTGCGGTGGGACTTGCATGCAAGATCCTTCCACATAATTTTAATGAATTGATCGATGCCTCCATCCAGGTTCTGAAAGGGAAAAAAGCAACAATCTTTCCTGATTTTGCAACCGGTGGCATTGCAGATTTCAGTGATTACAAAGACGGATTGCGGGGAGGTAAGATAAAGATCCGTGCGAAGGTAAAGGAGCTGAACTCGAAAACGCTTATTATATCTGAAATTCCGTTTGGAACAACTACCAGCTCTTTAATTGATTCTATTCTTGCAGCAAATGACAAAGGCAAGATAAAAGTGAAAAAGGTGGAAGATAACACTTCCGAGAATGTAGAGATCCTGGTGCATTTGCAGCCGGGTATTTCCACAGATAAAACAATTGACGCGATGTATGCCTTCACTAATTGTGAAATGAGCATTTCGCCCAATGCCTGCATTATCGAAAATGAGAAGCCGAGATTTATCGGTGTGAGCGAGATCCTTAAGATCTCAACCGGGCAGACTCTTGAGCTTTTGAGAAGAGAGCTGGAGATCGAACAAAAGGAGCTGGAAGAAAAATGGCATTTCGCTTCGCTTGAAAAGATCTTCATTAAGGAGGAGATGTATATTGACTTCAAGAAGTACTCCACAAAGGAAACTTTATTTGAATATTTGTTCGAACGCTTTAAGCCACATAAGAAAAAACTGATCCGCGCCGTGACCGAGGAAGATCTTCAGCGCCTGACGCAGATCCCTATGATCCGTATCACCCGTTTCGACAGCATTAAAGCTGAAGAGCAGATGAAAGAGCTCGATCAGAAGATCGCGACCGTTAAAGGTCACCTCGCAAACCTGGTGGATTATGCTGTAGAGTATTTTAAAAATCTTAAGAAAAAATACGGCGCAGGAAGGGAACGTAAAACAGAAACCAAACAACTGGAAACCATTGTCGCAACAGAAGTGGTGATGGCCAATGAAAAGTTGTATGTTGATCGCGTTGAAGGGTTCATTGGCACGGGGCTGAAGAAAGACGAATTTGTTTGCGACTGCTCTGACATCGACGACATCATTGCCTTTACAAAAGAAGGTAAGGTGAAAGTGTTTAAAGTAGCGGACAAAGTTTTTGTTGGTAAGGATATTATCCATGTCGCCATTTTTAAGAAGGGGGACGAGCGCACCACATATAATATGATCTATCGTGATGGTCCAAAAGGTATCACGTTTATGAAACGGTTTAATGTGACCGGTGTTACCCGTGATAAGGAGTACGATCTTACAAAAGGAACGCCCGGCTCGCAGGTTTATTGGTTTACAGTAAATCCGAACGGTGAAAGCGAAAAAGTAACAGTGCAGCTGCGACAGGTTGCCGGACTGAGAAAAACCACGCTTGATGTTGACTTTGCGGATATGGAGATCAAAGCGCGTGGTGCCGTTGGAAATATTGTCACAAAGTATACTGTAAATAAAGTGGTCCTTAAATCCAAAGGTGCTTCTACGCTCGAGGGTGAAGATTTCTGGTTTGATGAAGCAACCCACAGGTTAAACAAGGAGGAACGCGGAAGTTACCTGGGCAAGTTTACAGCCGACGAGAAGATCCTTGCTATTACTTCCAAAGGGTTTTATAAGTTGTATACTTACGATGTGCTGAATCATTTTGATGATGATGTGGTGCTGATAGAAAAGTTCTATCCGAACCTGATGGTTACCTGCATCTATTATGATGGCGTGAGTAAATCATATTTTACCAAACGGTTTATCCCTGAACCAACTACCAATAAGACCCTTATAATTACTGAGCACGAAGAAAGCAGGATCGAACTTGTGACCACGCAGATTAACCCGGTGGTTGAAGTGAAATTCGCGAAAGAAAAAGGTAAGGATATAGCTGATGAAACCATTAAAATGGTTGAGTTCAGCCCTGCTGTAAACATGAAGGCTAAAGGAAAAAAGCTGAGTTCTTATAAAGTGAAAGAAGTGAGCCTTCGTGAACCGGAGGAGATAAAGGCGGCGAGAAAGTTTTTATCGAGTGCCGATGATGAAAAGACCGGTTTATCGCCTATGGAGCTGCACAGGCGTGCAATGGAAAAACTGAACAAGAACAACGCCAAGAACTTTTTAGAAGGTGATGGGCAAATAACGTTTGAGTTTTAGCAGCACGGTTTTTTTTACACGAATTACACCAATTTCACTAATTCGTCCATTATTCAGCTATTACACTAATTCAGCTCTGGTTTACTAAAACAAAAAATGTTCGGCTCTGTAAGAGTCGAACATTGAAAAAAAACAGATAAAGTATGTCTATTGACCCGGTAAGGGTCGCACAGGGGCAGGATCTTCAAATGGCCGCGAGAGTGATCGCTGAAAAGCTAATTACTTACCCATCTTCAACGCCAGATCCACCAATCGGTTGCTATAACCCCATTCGTTATCGTACCAGCCAATGATTTTTACAAGTCGTCCAACGACGCTGGTAAATTCTGCATCATATAAAACACTATGAGGATTGCCGATAACGTCGACGCTTACAATAGGATCTTCGGTGTATTGCAAAATGCCTTTCAAGTTTCCTTCAGATGCTTTTTTGAAAGCTGCGTTTATTTCTTTCGCAGAAGGCGTCTTGGTAAGTGCGCAGGTAATATCGGTTAAAGAACCATCGGGAACGGGCACACGGATCCCGCATCCGCCCAGCTTCCCTGCAAGATGCGGAAATATTTTGCCCATGGCCTTTGCTGCGCCCGTTGAAGTAGGAATAATGCTCATAGCTGCAGCTCTTGCCCTGCGAAGATCTTTATGGGGGGCATCGTGAATGCGCTGATCATTTGTGTAAGAGTGCACAGTGGTAACGTACGCTTCTTCAATACCGAATTGTTCCAGCACTTTAAGCATAGGCGATGCACAGTTGGTGGTGCAGCTGGCATTGGAAATTATTACATCGTCCTTGCTGAGAATAGAATCGTTTACACCAAGAACAATTGTTTTTACAGAATCATCTTTTGGTGGAGCTGATAGAATAACCTTTTTAGCACCGGCAGTAATATGTTTTTTAGCACTTTCAAGATCAAGAAAAAGTCCTGTTGATTCGATGACTATGTCGATCTTCAGATCTTTCCAGGGTAGTTGTGCGGGGTCTTTAAAGGACACGATCTTTATTTTTTGCCCCTTTACTACCAGGTCATTGCCTTCCACATTCACATCACCCGGAAATGCACGGTGAACAGAGTCATATTTTAATAAATGTGCAAGAGTATGAGCATCTGTAATATCATTGATAGCAACAATTTTAATATTTGTATTGTCTATGCAGTTCCTGAGAAATACTCTTCCGATCCTGCCAAATCCATTGATGGCTACATTAATTTTTTCCATTACTGATTTTTTTAAAGGGTTTTTTCTGCATCGTTTTCATGTCAAGAGTATACCACTCTTTTTTAATGCGGATCAATGCCTCATATGAAGAAGAAAGGACGACTTCATCCGCTGCAAGATTTTTTTCAACGCCATTATGCATATCACATATCACAAAATACTTTTCGGGTTCAAATACCTGCTGCACCATGAACAATCTGTTGGCAGAATGAATATGCCTGTGTGACGAACGAAGCTGTTTTCCATTATAATCATATACAATATCTTCAGTTTTCGGCATTCCGGCGCTGCAAGCCAGGATCAGCGAATCGCGTGGATTGACCTTAACGCTGCTATATTTATGAGTAACCACCGTTTTTTCCTGAACGGTGATCAGGCCTGCAAAATTGCCTTCGTAATCTTCTTCTTTATTTTCGGTTACATAAAATGCAGGTTCATCGGTTGGATAAATAGTCGTGTATGGTTTGAAGGTCATCTGCCTGAAAGTTTTTCCCACGAGGTATTTATTCCCTTTTACTGACACCACAAAATAATCGTCGTTCTTCTGATAGAGGCTCACTGAATTTTTGGAAAGTCCGAATACGCTGCAGGTATCGTTACCGGGCACCCTGATCCGCAATTTTTCTTTTTTCTTATTAAAATAATTGCAGGCAAAGGCGCTGCTGGTGGTTTTCATACCGTTGGCGCGTGTAACACCGGTATACTGAGAGCAAGCCATGCACACCCTGCCAGTAGAATCAAAAGCAAACACGGTGTCGTAAACCGGCAACAGAAATGTTTTTTCGTTGTCGCGCATACCCCATTTTTTGCCATCGTGCCACGGGCTCGGCTGCGCGTGCAGCAGGAGAAAGGAAAGAAATAAACAGGAAAAAATTAATACCCGCATATATTGATTCAAAGGTATCAAATTATGGGGTGAGATGAAAGGGGGCTAGGGCAATAGCTAATATCTAATGGCTAACATCTAATTCCTAATATTTATGAAATACCGTTTGCCGCCTGCAGGGTAACGTTCACCGACTGTGACCTGCATGCGGCCTATTTGCTATTGCGGGAGAGCGGTTTACCCGGTAGTTTTACTGAAAAATTACAATAACAATGGAAAATGTAAGTATGGATAACGAGATGTATATGCGACAGTATGAAAAGGCTCACCGCAGGGGCAAGATAGCTGGAGGCCTGGTTCTTCTGACAGCAGGAACTCTTTTCCTGGCGCGTGAAATGGGTACAGAGTTCCCTCACTGGGTGTTTAGCTGGAAAATGATCCTGATAGCGATAGGGCTGATCTCAGCCTTCAAGCATGGTTTTCGTCGCATGGGCTGGCTGATCCCTATTACTGTGGGTGTGGCTTTTATTGTGGCTGACCTGTATCCTGAATTCAGCATTAAACCTTTTATTTTACCGGTAGTCCTGATCCTGGCAGGATTGTTCTTCATCTTTAAGCCTTCAAGGCGTCACCACAGGCATTACTGGCATCACAGGAGATACGGACGTCATTACAGTGCCAGCGCCATGGGAGCCAGCCGCTCAAACGAAGGCAATACGGAGCAGCACGATTACCTCGACACTACCTCGTTTTTAGGAGGAGTAAAAAAAAATGTCATTTCAAAGATGTTCAGGGGCGGGGAAATTACCAATGTTTTCGGGGGGTCTGAGATCAACCTGATGCAGGCGGACTTTGCGGAACAGGCAACTCTCGATATCACACAGGTATTTGGTGGCACAAAGCTTATCATCCCGTCGCATTGGCAGATAAGGACAACAGTAGTGACAGTTTTTGGAGGGGTGGAGGATAAACGTATTGTAAAACCCGGTCCGGAAAATGAAAAAGCAAAACTTCTTATCCTGGAAGGCAGCAATTTTTTCGGTGGAATAGAAATTAGTAGTTACTAAAAATCAATAAGTGATGAACAGATTCCTGATCAAATTAAATTTTCAAATCCGGATCGCGGATGATAGTACAAGGTTCGACGAGCAATTGAGGGTTACTGACGCCCTGAACGAAGAAGAGGCTATTTTTAAAGGCCTGGCTCTTGGCAGGCGCGAGGAAACCCTTTACCTGAACAGTGAAGCTGAAGAGGTAAGCTGGAAGTTTCTCGGGGTAACGGATGTTATAAATCTAACCACTATGAAAACGGGCGACCTCGTAACAGAGCGTCTTACCCGCAAAACGGACCACGCCTCATATACCGCCTTTTTAAAGAAAAAATCACTTGAAATACAGGTAAAAAGCGTTTCATTTGTATAGACTTGAGTAAAGGCATTTATTATAAGGAAAGACGCTTCGGCTTGCAGCTACTGAGCGGTTGGCTCGTGTTGTGCCTGGCGCAGATACTCGTGCTCCACAGATTTGAGCTGAGCTGGAGGGTCTCGCTGATTGATTCGCTCGTATATATTTCGATCCTTGCCATAAGTTGTGCGCTGGCTACCCTCATCTTCAGGTATTATCAGCCGGGAGAATCAAACAGGATATACCGGCTCATTTTCGCAGTAAGTATCAGCGCTCTCGGAACAGCCCTCTTCGAATTCATCATGCCTTATATGATCAGTAACGATGAGAACTATTACAATTTCCTTGAGCAATCCATGCCTCTTCGCTTCATTGTTTTCCTGCTCGTGCTCTCATTTGTAAGCCTGCTCAGCTGGATGTGGAATACCCTGAAATCGAAAAAGACCGAAGAAACACAAAAACATGAGTACAATAAATTAATGAAAGAAGCAGAGCTGTTAGGTTTACAGCAAAAACTGCAGCCTCATTTTTTGTTCAACAGTCTTAACTCAATAAGTGCCCTGGCAGCAAGTGATCCGCAGCGCACGCGTTTAATGGTGCAGCAGCTTTCCGATTTTCTGAGAGGTACAGTAAGAAAAGATGAACGGGAAAGTGTAAAGCTAAAAGAAGAGCTTGGTAACATTTACCTGTATCTTGAAATAGAAAAAGTGAGATTTGGAGACCGCTTATCGGTGAAGATTGAAAGCGATCAATTATGTGATGAGCTGATGGTCCCGGCCCTTATTCTACAGCCACTGGTGGAGAATTCTATCAAATTTGGACTTTACGGAACTACCGGAGCAATAACCATCAGGCTTACCGCTGCATGTTATGATAATATGCTGCACATTACTATTACAAACCCTGTTGATGCCGATTCCACTGATGGCGCAGGAGGTACTGGTTTCGGGCTTTCATTTGTAAAGAGAAGACTGTTCCTTCTTTTTTCCCGCAACGACCTTATTGAATGCAGGAGGGAAGCCGAATTATTTACAACACTTTTAAAAGTTCCGCAAAGTCAGTGAAGAAGATTGTGATCATAGATGATGAACCCCTGGCACGCAGCCTGGTGAAGGAATTTATTGCGGAAGTCGCCGACATTGAGCTGGTGGCTGAATGCAGTAACGGGTTTGAAGGCCTCAAAGCCATAAACCAGTATAAGCCTGATCTTGTTATTCTCGATATCCAGATGCCAAAGATCAACGGCTTTGAAATGCTGGAATTGCTTGATGAAATGCCGGCCGTAATTTTCGCCACAGCCTTTGATGAATTTGCCATTAAGGCATTTGAAAGTAATGCTGTTGATTACCTGCTAAAGCCGTTCAGCAAAGATCGTTTTAATACGGCGCTTGCCAAGTGGCGGGCGTCGGGCAAGCAACCAAGGGAAGAGCTGAAACAAAACCTTGAGAACACGGCCAAACAATCCGAAGAAAGTTTACGCATCGTGGTGAAGAACAATCTTGAGATCTCGATTGTTCCGGTTTCTGATGTCCATTATATTGAAGCATTTGATGATTATGTAAAGATCTTCACAAAGGACACGTTTTTCCTGAAGAAAAAGACCATGAGCTATTATGAAGAGGTGCTCGATCCGGGGCAATTTTTCCGCACTCACCGGTCCTTTATCATTAATATTAAGGAGCTCACGAGAATTGAGCCTCTTGAAAAGAACACGTACCTGGCCATACTAAAGAGCGGGCGCCGGGTCCCGCTCAGTCGCAGCGGCTATCTGAAGCTCAGGGATAAACTTGGCCTTTAATTTGTATTTTTGCGGCCATGAAAGTTCAACTCTATAAACCGCATCCCTGGCATGGAATCCCGATAGGGGAAAACAGTCCCAATATTGTTACTGCTTACATTGAGATGGTTCCCAGCGATTCGGTAAAATTCGAGATCGACAAAGTTTCAGGTTATCGTAAGGTGGATCGGCCGCAAAAATTTTCAAATGTAGTACCTGCACTTTATGGTTTCGTTCCTCAGACCTTTTGTGACGAAAAGGTCAGGGAATTCGCAGAGCTGAAAGCTGGCAAACGTGTTGAGCGTGGTGACGGGGATCCTCTTGATATCTGCGTACTGACCGAACGTCATATCAGCAGCGGGGATATTATCCTGGAGGCTATTCCAATCGGGGGTTTCCGGATGATCGACAAAGGTGAGGCTGATGATAAGATCATTGCAGTGCTGAAACAGGATGAAATTTATGGTAATATCAAGGACGTAAGCGAGTGTCCCGAAACCCTCATCAATCGTCTTAAACACTACTTCCTCACTTATAAGAATATGCCCGGCAACGAGAACAAGGCCGTGGAGATCACTCATGTGTATGGACGTGAAGAGGCGCTGGAAGTGATAAGACGCAGCGTGGAAGATTACGATAACAATTATCGATCACACCTCGAGATCGGCGTATAAACGCTTGCAACAGGATTAAAGCCCGCTCACCTATTTTCGCTTATATTTGTTTTAATGGCAGGTGAGCTTCCGCAAAAACGTGTTTTTTTTGAAAATCTGGACGGCCTGCGCTTTTTCTGTGTCTTGTCGGTTTTTCTTTTTCATAGTTTCTACTCAGAAAATAAACAGATCACAGATCATACTCTTTATCATTTTGTAAAATCCGATCTTTTTGGCAATGGGAACCTGGGTGTAAATTTCTTTTTTGTACTGAGCGGATTTCTCATCACTTTTTTGCTGATCGAAGAAAAAAAACTCAAGGGAAATATCAATTTGCCTTATTTCTGGATCAGGAGGATACTGAGGATCTGGCCCCTTTTCTTTTTCTGCGTTTTTTTCGGCTTCGTAATTATGCCCTGGCTCAAGGGCTTGTTTGGTCAGCAGTCTACAGAGACCGCCGATCCTCTGTATTATTTTACTTTTTTAAGCAATTTCGATGTTCTGAAAAATGGTTTGCCTGACGCCTCAATGCTTGGGGTCTTATGGAGCGTTTCAATTGAAGAGCAGTTCTATCTTATATGGCCTGTGTTAATTTACCTTGTGCCTCTCAGGAGGCTTTGGATCTTTTTTGCAGGAGTAATTCTGGCAAGCATTCTTTTCCGCGCAACTTCCGGCAACTATCTAGAACACGAAATCCATACGTTGTCGTGCATGGGTGATCTTGCCGCCGGCGCACTGGGTGCCTGGCTTATCCATTTCTCAGATAGCTTCAGATCTTATTTCGTCAATATAAAAAGCTGGAAACTCATTGCGCTTTATAGCCTGATCGCTGCTCTGTACTTTTTTCGCGACGAATTACTTTACATGAATCCTGGTATAAGGATCTTCGACCGTTTATTTATCGCAGTTTTGTTTCTGGCTGTGATCCTTGAGCAGAGCTATGCGGAAAGGTCACTTTTCAAGCTGGGTAAGTACTCCACCATCTCAAGGCTTGGTGTGATCTCTTATGGAATGTATTGCCTTCATTTTATAGCAATTCTGATTATAATTACTATTACGAAATTACTGGCCTTAAATGATCATTTATGGGAGGTGCTGTTTTTCGAAACGCCACTTGCTTTTTTTCTCACGATAGCAATAAGTATCCTGAGTTACCGGTTTTTTGAAAGCCCGTTCCTGAAACTAAAAAAGAGATTCGCTTTTATTACTAAATAGGGTCAGCCGAACAATGACCGGAGTTTCCTCCTGAGCTTTGTAAAAAAGCCATGATGTAAATGGTGCGCATGCAGGATCTTCACCTTGTCAAATTTTTTCTGACGCTTTAGCTGCCGCCAGCACCAGGGACGAACATTGTAAATTTCATTTGACAGGATGCGGGTTTTTACGGTCTGCCCGCTCAGGGCCAGTTTTTTAATATAGGTGTTAAAATACCACTGGTCGCGATACGTGCCTGGTTTCATCACTGTTTCATTCTGCGGCATTAACAGGCGCAACCATTCTCCGAACAGGTCCATCACCGCTTTATTTTTTTTATAAAGGATCATGCCGGTATTTATGTCCTCCGATTCCTGGCTTATAAACCGGATAGGTTTGCTTTTCCAGTCGCAATGATTGTCGTGCGCTACGGCCAAATCGTAAGCGTTGAAGGATTCGAAAAGCTCCGTGATGTCAGATCTTATCTCGGTATCTGCATCAAGAAACAAGGTGGTATTAAAACGGGTATGAGAAAGATATTTTACTTTGGCTTTTAGCGGGTGAGTGGAGTCACTTACCAGATCGACGCTTTCGAAGGTTGATACTTTAAAAAGCCGGGGAGGCAAATTAGTGATAAGGTGGGTGGGGATGCCGGGAGAAAACTTGCGCAGCGATTTGGCGCTATGTATGCACTCTTTGAGCATTTCTGCATCATCAAATACAATGTAGAGTACGCCTATCTCTTTTGCAGTATCTATCATTTGCCTGACAGATTATTTCTCTTTTTCAAGTTGCAGTTGCCATTTCCATGAGCTTAGCGTCATATCGTCGAGGTTATATTGCGGGTCCCAGTGGAGCTCTTTTTTTGCTTTGGAATTATCGGCGTACACAGCTATAACATCTCCTTCTCTTCTTCCGCCGATCTTATAATCAAGCTTCCTGCCGCTGGTTTTTTCAAACGATTTTATCACTTCCAGCACCGACACTCCTTCTCCGGTACCAAGATTAAACAAAGAAACATTCTTTGAGTTTCTTTTTTCAATTAAATAGTCAAGAGCTTTTACATGTGCATCGGCAATATCTGAAACGTGTATGTAGTCACGGATACACGATCCGTCACGCGTATTGTAATCGTCACCAAAAACAGTAAGGCTGTTTTTTCCTACTGCAGTCTGAGTAATGATCGGCAACAGGTTATTGGGCTTGTTGATGGGCGATTCCCCGTTTTCACCACTCATATGCGCGCCAACCGGATTAAAGTAACGTAATACCACGGCGTTGAACCATTTTTCGGTTCTGCAAAAGAATGAAATGATGTCTTCCCCTACCTGCTTTGTATGGCCATACGGGCTTTCTGCCTTTTGTAAAGGCGTGTCCTCAGTTACCGGTAATTGCGTTGAATTGCCATACACCGAACAGGACGAAGAGAAAATGAAATTGTGGATCTTTTTCGACCTGCAATAGCTGAGAAGGTTTGTAAGCGAGGTAAGATTATTATTGTAATAAAGAATAGGATCTGCCACGCTGTCGGGTACAGATTTAAAAGCAGCGAAATGAATAATGCCTGTGATACCTGATATACGGTCGAGCTCCTTATTAACGGCAGTTTCATCGCATAGGTCTACGTTGATGGTAGTAAAATCCTTGCCGGTGATCTTTTTAACCCGTTCGTAAGATTTTGGTGAGCTGTTAGAGAAGTTATCTATCGATACGACATTAAAGCTGGTTTTGGTCAGCAATTCAATCAGGGTGTGCGAGCCAATATAACCTGAACCACCTGTTACAATAATTGTTTGCATAGGCTTTAAAGATAAATAAAAATCCTAAGGCTGACGGGCAGAAATGGCCGGTTATTTTTTTAGTATTTTTACTTTTATCGACAGGGAAGTTATTGATATTTTCGATTTGCTGCTGGCGCCTTTTTATGTGGGCCTTGTGCTGATCGTTGCTAATTATATCCGGATGAAGAAAATGCACCTGGAAAAGAAAGCGCACTGGAAGTACATGATGCCTGCGTTAATATGCAAGCTGATAGGCGCCATCTCTCTGTGTATCATTTACACTTATTATTATAAGGATGGCGGGGATGTTACCAATTACTTCACCAGCACGCGGATGTTCGTAAATGTGCTTCTGAACGGGCATTTTGAGAAGTTTTTCCGCATGCTCGACTACAGGAACAATAACATCCATTATATCCTTGCGTCGGGAAATGTGTACGGTTATTTTATGTTTAATCCGCGTGATTATTACGCGATCTTCACTGTGATGCTCACAATCCCTTTTTGTCTGCTGGGGTTGAAAAGCTTTGTGGCCACGGCTATCCTGCTTGCCGCTGTTAGTTTCATCGGTATGTGGAAACTATACGAGGTTTTTATCGAGCAGTTCCCTCATCTTACAAGACAGTTCGCAATAACATTCTTTTTTATTCCTTCGGTCTTTTTCTGGGGTTCGGGAATTCTTAAAGATACCTATACCCTCAGCGCTATTGGTTTTTTTGTGTATGGCATCTACCGGTTCCAGATCCAGAAGAAACGAAAGATCAAATTCCTGTTAATGATACTGGGCGCATCATTTGTCTTCATTTATATAAAACCATACTTTTTATTTGCCATGTTACCCGGAACCTTGCTGTGGATCTTTTTTAACCGGATCCAGAGGATCGGGAACGCATTCTTCAGGCTGGCAACAGTACCTTTTTTACTTGTGTTGCTTTTTGTTATTGTAACGTCGGTTTTCCAGGGACTGTCCGAATACCTGGGAGAGTATAGTCTCGACAATGTTTTACAGAAGGCTGTAAAAACGCAGCAGGACCTTGTAAGAAATCAATACGGTAACAATAGTTATGACATTGGGAAATTTGAGCCTACGGTAGGCGGTGTTCTTTCTAAAACGCCGGCCGCTCTTAACCTGGCGCTATTCAGGCCATACCTGTGGGATGCCAGGAACCCCGTAATGCTGCTTTCGGCTCTTGAAAATCTTTTCATGCTGGGGTTCTCAATATACATGCTGCTGAAAGTGCGGTTCTCTATCCTTTTAACCTCGCTCCAAAGCCATCCTCTATTATTATTTTCGTTCCTGTTCGCCCTGGTATTTGCTTTCTCTGTTGGATTAACCACTGCAAATTACGGAGCGCTGGCGCGGTTAAAGATCCCTTGTATCCCTTTTTACGTTGCTTCGTTGTTTATTTTGTATGACCTGAATAAAGAAAAATTCAGGAGTAAATCTGCCGGTAGATCTCTTCGGCCAGCGTAAAGCTTCGGGTATCTATGGCTACCTGCCTGATCTTTTCCCTTAAGCCGGCAGTGCGGATGAGAATGTCTGTTTTTTTAGCAGCATTCAGGTATTCCTGCTCATTCAGCTCTTTTAGAACATAACCAATATCATGTTTTTCTATCGTATCACTGTCAGTGGAAATATTCCTGGTGATGACAACGGGTAAGCCCATGGCCCAGTATTCGCCGTTTTTAATGGGCGAGCAGAATTGTTTGGAAGGTACAGGTTTAACAGGACAAAGACCGAAATCGGCCAGGTTTATGTACTGATTGATCTCTGCATGCGGTACGAACGTCTTTTTTATGATCCCCGGTGCTATGCCGTGTTTTATTCTTTTCTGCTCTATATATTCGTCGCTGTTATTATTTAGCATGAGGAAACGGAAATTACTTTTCCAGAATGTTTCGCAAACTTTGATGAACGCAAAGACTTCATCTTCGAGATAAATTCCTCCAAGCTTACCTGCATACACGCAAACAATTTTATGTTCAAGGTCAAATATCCGTAATAGCTCCCGGTTTTTTTCCTGTAACTTAAAAAGCCTGGTGTCAACACATGCGGGCTTTACAAAATAGTTGGATCCTGTATACCCGAATTTTTCAAGCGCGTATTTTTTCATTCCTGCGGTATTCGCAATGAGGTATTTTGCATGCCAGGTCTGCTTTTTTTCAAAATAATGCAATAGCTTAAACGCGGGACTGTCTTTTTTCCACTCACCATTTTCAACCATAGCCTCAGCATGAGGTTCGTAGCTATCAACAATTAGCGTTCGCGCAGTTAACTTTGCTAGTATGTACGCCATCATACCACCTGTAGTGCACCATCCGTGGATTGTAGAGATCCTGGCCCTGTGAATAAGAAAGAACAGTTTGGTAATGGCTTTAAACCACATTACCTGGCCTTTAAATCCCAGCGGCTGGTAACGAAGGCTCACACGCTCAATATTCCATTCGCTCAGATCCGCCGGCGGTTCTTTTTTTCTGTCGAGCGTTACAAGATAGATCTTGCTTCCTGGAGGCAAAAACCTGGATATGATCTTTGCATAAGGTAATGTGTAGGTCTGGATCAGCGCGTCAGAATAGCTGAAATAGGTAGTGATCAGGATATTGTGTGGTTCCTTGTTTTTCATTTTTTAAAGAGCCTTTCAATTGCGGCCTTTACGCCTGACCCGATCCTCTTGGTGATGCCTTTTGTTCCTTCCGTGTTAACGTATATGGTATTGTGCTCGTTCGTGATTTCCTCCTGGGGTCTTTGCCTCGTATAATAATATGTGGCAATTGATTTCCGGTTTACCCCGGGTGGTGTTTTCAGCGGCCTGGGGTGACCATGGAAGGAATGTTCGTTGGTTTCAAAGATGACACACGAATTGTACCCTGGTGCAAAACTTTCAAGCAGCTTTTTTTTACCTTCTTTAATATCCCAAAGTTCAAGGTGGCCCCCATAATCTTCCTTCCAGTCGGGATTCATGTATACCAGCACATTCAGTCGCCTGTGCATCTTTGATTTGGGGTGAATGTTATAATCAACATGCACATTCAGAAATGCGCCATTGATGGACTGATGAAGACCACCACCAAAAAGCTCCTCGTCCCCTGTCAGTTCAGTGATGCCTGTGAGCTGTTCCAGCCATTGTATAAACTGCGGGCTGTTAAGTTCAGCGAAAACCTTTCTGAAGATACTTTCGTTCTCAAAATTATTTTTTTGGAACTTATTCTTCTGATCGAGGTAAGTGGTGCCATCCCATTGCCCATCACTGATGGCTGGAAATCCCTCGTACACAGCTTTAGCGACCCGGTCCCTGAAAAAATTGTCAAATTTTATATACCTGAATGGTTTTTTGTTCTGATAAAGATGCCTGAGTTCTTCACTGCGTAGTAAGAGGTTCTCAAAGTTTATGTACTCCATCATGTTCTGTGGTCCTGGTTGAGCAGATAATATTTTATTTTCAGGAGTCTCAATATAACAATCGTTTTATTATTCCGAGAAAGCGTTTCTTAAATAATATTCCCGGCCAGTAACGCACCCCCTGCACCAGGTATTTCAGCGCTGCACCTTTTTGTTTGCCCATCGCAATGTGCAGTGCTCCATAAGTGAAGAGTCCTCCAAGAAACAGGCGCTTGTAATTTTTTTCTTTTAGTAATGGTATACTCTCCACCGCGTGAGATGAATAGAAGTCTATTTTTGCCGCAAGCGCTGCGGGCGAGGTTGTAAGGACACTTCTCTGGTCGTGGTCGCAGATGATCACCGATGGTACCGGGATACAATGTAACTTATGATCTGAAATGATCCTCAGCCAGAGCTCCCAGTCCTCAAAAATAATAAGTCTCGGGTCGGTATTAAAATAATAGTTGCGGAACAATTCCGCTTTGAGGGTCACCGGGCTGCAGCATAGCGGGTTTCCGTGCACCAGTTCTTTTTTATCAAAAATGCCTTTGCGGTCAAATGTCACCGCCACCTGCCCTGACTCATTTACAATATTATAAGCGGACACCATGAATTCCGGAGGTGGCTGCCGGGCCGTGATAAAATCAGACAGCTGATGAAGATGTGATGGTTCCAGGCGATCGTCGCTATCGAGAAAGAGGAGGTACTGCCCTCTTGCCTGGTTAGCACCGTAATTGCGGGCAATACTTCGTTCCTCGTTTGTTTTATAAAAGTATCGTACCCGCTGATCCTGTAAACGTGTTATAGTTTCGCGGGTATTGTCAGTACTCCCGTCGTCCACCACAATAATCTCAAATTCCTTGTAGGTCTGTTTTAGTACAGTTTGAATGGTGGAAGCAACTGTTGCCTCGCGATTATATGTGGGTATGATAACTGAGAATAACATGGCTAACGGGTAAATTTTCGCAGCTGTTTCAGAATAAACAGGGGAACGACCTTAATGCGGTTAAGATACCGGTCATATTTTTGCTGTGTATAATAATATGGAAATTTATCTTTCAGGTAACTGGCAATCCGCTGCATTTCCGACCTGTTGGTTTCCCTGTACGCGTGATGAAAATGCAGGTCCAGGTGTGCGAGGAAAACTTCAGTCAGCTCTTCCTTACTTAGCTTGATGGTCGCTTTGTAATGTGTATTTCGTTTTGGCGACAATCTGAAAAGTAGTTCCATTTCCACTGCAAGAAAATGACCATCCTGAAAACTACCAAGGATGTCATGAACCTCTTTTGTCCATTCAACTAAAAATTTGTGGTCAAGGTTCGATTTTGATGTTTCGTGAAACCTGTAATTAGCAAGTATCTGGTCGATCCGTTTTATTTTATAACCAGCTAACACCACTTTTGCAGTAAGCTCGAAATCCATCGAATAATGAAGGTCCTGGTTCAGCGGTCCGATCGCCCTTACAGCTTCACCTCTTATAAACATGGCTGGCTGGGGAAACCTCATATAAGAAAGGTAAATATGAGCGGGAAGATCTTTGGACGGTCCCACTATTTCTGTTCTCTTACGTTCCCCGAATATTCTGGCTTTTCCGTATACAATACCAGTTGACTGTTCGCGGAAATGTGGCGCGACAGTCTCAAACACTGAGTCTTCATAATAATCATCACTATTAAGCCAGGTTACAATTTCTCCGTCGGAAAGCTTAAATCCTTTATTTATTGCTTCAGTTTGTCCGCTGTCCTTTTCGGAAATATAGTGGTCGATTTTGTCTTTGTACCTGCTGATGACCTCGCCCGTCTGATCGGTGCTTCCGCCATCAATTACTATTAACTGGAGGTTATCATAATTTTGCCTGAGAACAGAGGTGATCGCATGTTCAATATATTGCCCCTGGTTAAGAGTAGGAATTATAATAGAAATGCGCGGCTTGCTCATTAAAAGTAAGTTTGAACTTTAAAATCTCCCGGACTGATCTTCTCTCCGGGTTTTCTGATCATACACAGTGGAACTTGGCCGTAGTACGACGCCCACATGGTGTAGGTGCTGGGTGGACCCGCAATCAGATCGCAGCGTGTTAAAAGATACATGTCCAGCAATTCGTGGCGCGGAGCAAAGATAACATCGAGATTGTTCTGTCTGAAAAAGCCGGGGTCTACATTTTCGTTGGAGGTGATCATAAACCGGATCGTGCGATCTGAAAAAATGCCGGCGATGTGTTGCATGATCTGCAGGTACTCCGCCAGTTCGTAATAATACTGGCCTTCTTCAAATCTTTTATAATCTCCCCTCCGGATGTGAATGCCGATATTCAGGACACCTGATCGGAAATGTGTTTTTACGAACTCATCGATCTGTGTTCTGTATTTTAATGTCGGTGTAAAATATTGCAGTATTTTTTCCCTGTTCTCTGCCAATGCCTTATTTGCCCTGAATTTCCACCCTTGCACCAGTGTGATCCCCGCTTTCATATTTTGCTTTTCTGCTGCCAGATCAAGATCCACATTTTGTTCCCAGTCAATACACCTTGAGCTCAGCAGGGCATTATGAATTCTCAGGCGGTCGAGGAAACGGGCGGCGGCATAAGAAAAGTGATAGGGGATTGCGCCGCCAGAATTTTGCCGGCTTCCTTCGAAGTAGCGGTTGTAGCGGTGAAATGCGGGGTTTATGATCTTTACGTTATTTTTCCAGCCGAACGCTAAAAATGAGGCATGCATGATGATCATGTTTCCAAGAAGTCCGGGTTTGCTGGCGATGATGATCATTTTTATTTAGAAGAATAAATTTATTGTAAACTCTCAATTGCCCTGTACCAGCTGTTTTCCACTGAATAAAAACGATAAAATGCGAGAGGCATGAAACGCGCTTTCAGAAGCATTTTAACCATAAAGTTTACTTTCCCGGCAACTGATCTTTTTTTTAACGACGATGTGTTTTCCGGGAACATTTCCCGAAGGGCGCTGGCGTAAGAGTGAGCAATCCCATAATTGAGTTCTTTTAAATAGGTAAGGTTTGTACGTGTTGATGGAATGAGATGAGTGAGCTTTAATAGTGGACTTGTTCCTGCTGCTTTACCCATTTTCACGGCTGTCCATACGATCTGCGTATCTTCTGCGCTGCTTAGCACTTTCCCTTTCCGTCCCGTCAGCGAAAGATCACCGCGCTCAAAGGCCTCAGTGTATTTTTTCATTAGTTCACGGGTTACGCATAGTCCGGTTCCGGCCGGGTAATAGTCGGGCCACGAAGCAACAGAGCCATACTGTGTTTCTTTCCGGTTTTTTTGCTGGAACAACCATGAGTAATTTTTTTTGACCCATCCCGGAACCTCGCCAGTATACTTTACTTTAATGATGCCTGGTCCCCACGCGGCAACTTCAGGATGCTGCTGTTGAAGCTCCTGCAGATTTTGCAGATAGTCAGTCTCCAGGATATTGTCGTCATCTGCAAAAACAAGAGTCGGCGAGTTTGAAGCCTTGCTGCCCGATATGCGGGCAAAGGCGAGTCCCTGTTTTTTTTCTTCGATCAGCCGTATAGTTCCGGATGCCATCTCTTTCCTTAAGAGAGCGTTCTGCGACAGGGGCGGAGAAGAATTATTATCAACCAGGATGATCTCGAATTTGTGACGCTCAAAATTTTGCGACAGGCAGGAGTATAATACTTTTTCCAGGGTATCAGGTGCAGGATTGCACGTGCAGATAATAATGGAAAAAACGGTCATTAATGGTAGCAGGAATTTGCCTAAAATTAGAAAATTCCCGCTTATAAGAAAGGATAAGAAGGCGTCTTTCTTTACACTAACTCTTCGAAAATCTTTTCATATTGCCGCGCCACCGCTTCCATGCTGAATGACAGGAAAGCAGCTCTGCAGTTGGCGCTTAATTTTTGCCGTAAGCCGGCATCATTTACCATCTTCCGTAGGTTTGCGGCAAATTCACCTGCAGGATCCTGGCCTTTGAAAGGAACACAGATGCCAGCGGCCTCCTCAGTGCCACACTTCAGCATTACCGGGATCTCAGCGTGCTGGGAGGCTAGCATGGGTACTTTCCAGTAAAGACATTCGATCAGGACATTTGGAACACTTTCTCCTTCAAACCTGGTGGGGAAAATAAAGAGGTCGAACAACGGGTAACAATAAAAATAATCCTGGTAATTTTTATCAAATTGCTGTAAGAGGATAAAGCTGTCATTGGCGGATGCTACGAGTTCGCGAAGGTACTGCCCGTTACCAATGCATAGCAAAGTGATCTTTTCCTGCGCGGTAGTATTGTATTCTTTTATGGCGGCAATGGCGGTGTCCCATCCTTTTTCAGCAAATCCGCGACTTATCATTCCAACTACAAAATCACCGTCCCGTAAACCAACTTCTTTCCGTGAAATATGTTTTGTTTTGAAAACCGCCGGATCAAATCCGATATTGATCTTTTGTGTTCTGATCGTTGATACGTCCTTTAGTTTTTTAACTGTAGCAATATTTTTATCGGCGGTATAAATAACTGCTGAAGCCTTATTGATAGCGGCACGGATGCTGTTTAATTTTTCAGGATCGTCACCGGATTCTTTAAGAAGAAGTTCAAACTCTCCGTGCAAGGTGAGCACCAGTTTACAGTTTTCTGGTAATTTGGATCCGGATAAAACAAAATCCGAATACGACATATGGCTGTTTACTAAAGTGATCTCATATTTCTTCAACAGCTTTTCCAGGCGTTTTTTGTTCAGATCGTACCTGAACCGTGAACGCGGATCAAGACGAAGAAATAAGGCATTCAGTTTCCAGATGAACCAGCGTTCAATTCGGCTTTCGCTGTACGACAGGATCTTTACCAACGGATGAAGATTGTGCAAGGTATTCTCCTGGCGGAATTCCGGCCAGTGATCGTAGATATATACGGGTTGTTTATTTTTCTGTGCCAGGTAGTTTGCCAGACGCACAACAAATACCTGCGCGCCGCCTAATTCCAGGTTGGTAAGCGAAAAACAAACTGCCATCTTTTTATTTTTTCACTGTGCCGGTAATGATATAGGTTTTATGCCAGTTTTCCTGTTTTTCGAAGGGCTCAATTACCAGGTCGCCGCGATGCTGATCGCTCAAACGAGCATGAAAAAAAGGAATGGGTTTGAAATTTTTTCCTGTTATTTTCCTCAGCCATAATTCGATGCGGTTTAAAAAAAACGCACTGCTCCTGGCTTTCTCCTGGTGCATCAGGTGTTTTATTTCCATGTAACGCAGGTATGCTACTGTTTCGCTTTGATGGAAACAGCCTGTTACAGTAAAATATTTTTCAAATAAACTTTTGAATTCATGCCATGGCAATTCACTGGGATGAAAAGGATTAAAATGTCCGGCCCCGGAAAGCCTGTCCTTATTAGGTGTGCTGCAGATAAAAGTGCCGCCTGCTCGCAGGGTTGCAGAAACGTTTTTCAGAAATTGTTCAGGGTCGGAGAGATGCTCAATGGTTTCAAAACTGATCACCAGGTCTGCCTGCTCACCCAGCTCATTAATGCGCACGCAGTCGAACTCACGATAATGCAGGCCGGGTTGCCTGTAATGTTTGGTCGCAAAATCAACAGCTTCTTTCGAAATATCTATGCCAGTTGCTTTAGCAGCGCCGCAGCCGGAAATAAAAGCAGTGCCATACCCTGTGCCGCATGCAGCATCAATAACGGCCTTTCCGCTATAATGTGATTTAAAAAACTGGTATCGCTGTATATGTTCCTCCCCGTACTCGCTCCACGATTCTGTGCCTGGGGTAACCCTTTCAACTGTTGCCATAAAATATGAAATATGTTATTCTATTTTCCATTCATTTTCTTCAAGATGCGTGCATGTATCGGGCATCCAGCCATATTCAGGTGTTTTACCGCTCATCACCACTTCAAACGGTACGACATTTACAAGTCTTTCGTAAACCTCTGTACCGGGAGGACCGGCCATATAAACGCTCACAAAATATTTCCCCATATATAATTTCAGGGAAGGGAAATTACAGCTGAACCTTGTTTCACCGGTCTTGCTGCAGATTCCAAAATCAGCGCCCCCGTGTGTAACATGTATAATTCCTGCCTCACGGGCGTTGGTAATATGTACCGATACCCAGCATGGATGTTGCGGTACCCGGTTGGTGTAACAATCCACAACAATACTAAGGGTTTTTCCGTGCTCGTGAACATTATTGGGCAGGCTGGTCTTAAGTGCCACCTGGGTTATCTGAGGCGAAGTGCGCAACGGCACCAGCACTTTGCTAAAGCTAAGTTCCTTTGCAGAATTATCGGCAAGGTAATTTTCTATTGCTTTGGAGGTACTTTCGAACATAACGGTCTGACCCTGCCGTAAAAACAATGTTTTTTTGGTTAAGCTGCTTATAGCTGTGAGGTCGTGGCTTACAAAGATGATCGTTCTCCCTGTTTCACTCACGTCCTTCATCTTTCCCATGCACTTTTTCTGAAATTCAGTATCGCCAACGGCAAGCACCTCGTCAATTATAAGGATTTCGGGTTCAAGGTAGGCAGCTACCGCAAAAGCAAGACGTAACTGCATGCCGCTGCTATAATGCTTGAGCGGAGTGTCAATAAATTTTTCTACTCCCGAAAAATCAATGATGGCATCAAATTGTTTCCGGATCTCTTCTTTTTTCATCCCGAGAATACTGCCATTGAGGAATATATTCTCGCGCCCGCTAAGTTCCGGGTGAAAACCGGTCCCTACTTCCAGGAGACTGGCGATTCGCCCCCGCGAAGTAATAGAGCCGCGGGTAGGAGGAGTGATCTTGCTGAGTATTTTCAGAAGAGTTGATTTTCCCGCTCCGTTCTTGCCGATAATTCCGATGGTATCACCTGGCAGGACGTCAAAGGTGACTTCTTTCAGCGCCCAGAACTCCTCATTTTTATTTCCGGGTTTTAATAATGATGAAATACTTTCGCGCAGGCTCAGATATGGTTTTGTCTGACTTCGGATCTTGTATTTCTTACTGACCTCCTTTATTTCCAGAATAGGCTTCAACGCAGTAAATATACTAATTGCACGCTGCTATTAAGGAGAACCTTATTGTTTTGTTTTAGCATCAGGAGGATCAGGCACCAGTTTTCTGCTGACTGTCAGAACGGAATCCATTCCCATATAAACAATGTCCAGCTTGTCTTTTAAAGGTTCTATCCTGTATGAGAATTCACGATGATCGATGCGCATTCCTTTGTTGAGAAGATAAAAAGTCGCGCCGTACTTTTTTCCGTCAAATTCTACTTTTAACCTGAATGTATCTTGTTTGATATTTGAAAGAACAATATCTGTTTGTGGAGCAGAAATGTATTTTTCGTTATGCAACACTCGGAAAGGCTTACCACTGCCGTTAAAAAGATGCAGGTTGTTTTGAGAATCTGCTATAAATGGCAAAAGAAATATTAATACAATAAGATGACGCATCAGCTGGCTTGATTTAAAGGATCCTGAGAGGATTGATGAAAATAATCGAATACCATCCGGCCTTTTGCCTTCCCGATTATTTTTTCAAGTTCCTCCAGGGAGGCCTCTTTTATGTTTTTTACGCTTTTAAGTTCTAACAACAATTTTTCGGCGGTTTTATCGCTGATGCCATTGATCTCATTCAGCTCGGTCTTGAAGGTTTCCCTGCTTCGTTTGTTCCGGTGATGGGTAATTCCGAACCGGTGTGCCTCATCGCGGATCTGCTGGATCACCTTTAAAGTTTCGCTCCGTTTATCGAGGTATAGCGGAATAGGATCGTTTGGAAAATAAATTTCTTCAAGTCGTTTGGCGATGCCAATAATGGCCACTTTACCCAACAGGTCTAATTTGCGAAGGCTTTCAACTGCGGCACTTAATTGTCCCTTTCCACCGTCTATCACTATCAGCTGTGGCATAGGCAGGTTTTCAGCAATCACCCTCGAATAACGGCGGGTAATGATCTCCTCCATGGTCTTGAAGTCATCGGGACCTTCAACTGTTTTTACATTAAAGTGCCGATATTCCTTTTTTGCAGGTTTGCCGTCAATAAATACAGGCATGGCGCTCACTGCAAAATTACCCTGGATATTGCTGTTGTCAAAGCCTTCAATTCTTCGTGGTTGCTCCTTCAAACGAAGATCCTTCATCATCTGGTTCATGATCCTTTCCGTATGACGGTCGGGATCCGTTAGTGCGATCTGTTTTTCACGTTCCTGTTTATATGAAAGTGCGTTCTTGAAACAAAGGTCGAGCAGCTGTTTTTTGTCGCCGATCTTAGGGACTACATATTCGCAATCCGGCAACTGGATCTCCGGTGCAAAGGGCACAAGGATTTCCTTGCTCCTGCTGCTAAAGCGGTTCCTGAATTCCACAATTGCAAACAAAAGAACGTCATGATCGCTTTCTTCGATCTTTTTTTTGATCTCTATAGTCTGTGAATTTACAATTGCACCATTCACTATCTGGAAATAATGGATATAGGTGCTTTTTTCATCTCCCGTAAAATTCACCACATCGGTATTAGTGATGGAAGGGTGAACGATAGTAGATTTGCTCTGATAAGCGCTGAGGATCTCAATTTTAGTTTTCAGCTCTTCTGCTTTCTCATATTCATAACGTTCCACCGCCGCCTGCATTTTTTCCTTAAGATCACGTAGCGCGAAACCAATGTCACCCTTAATTATGAGCCTGATCTCTGAAATGTTCTGGTTGTATTCTTCTGCAGTTTGTTTGTTCACGCAGGGAGCTTTACATCTTCCAATATGGAACTCGAGGCAGGGTCTGAATTTCCCTTTTTCAATATTTTCCTGGCTCAGGTCATAACTGCACGTGCGCAAAGGGTAGGTCTGGCGGATCACGTCCAGGAGGGTATGCATAAGCCTCACCGACGCATACGGTCCGAAGTATTCGCTTCCATCCTTAATTTGTTTCCGCGTGTAAAATAAACGGGGGAAACGTTCTTTTTTCAGGATGATCCAGGGGTATGTTTTATCGTCCCGGAGGTTAATATTATACCTTGGCTTAAGACTTTTTATCAGGTTGTTTTCCAGGAGCAGCGCATCCAGCTCGGTATTTACTTTTACCGTGCGGATATCATTGATCTTGTTTACCATGATCCGCAGCCTGGTGGTGCCAAGGTCCTTCATAAAGTACGAAGACACCCGTTTTTTAAGATTCTTGGCCTTTCCTACATAAAGCAATGTATTTTCGGCGTCGAAATACTGGTAAACTCCCGGGGAATCCGGAAGGGTTTTGATAAGGTTCCTTATATGCTCTGAAGGCTCTGAAAACACCATACAAAGCTAAAAAATACCGGTGACAATTTTCTTTAATGAAGAACTTTAAAATGTGCTTACCTTCAAGCACCTTTAATTCACAGATTTTATGAAGAAATACTTTTTTGGTCTTGTTTACCTGTTGGCCGGATCAGCGGCCTTAATGGCGCAAAAACAAGGAATGGATGTGCTTAAGACAATGCATGAAAAGTACAAAGGAGGCATCTGCAGATCTTACACTTTTTCACAAAGGAATACACATTACCGTAATGATACGGTGCTTGGTAATTCTGAGTGGCACGAAGCTGTTGAGTTTCCCGATAAGTTCCGGATCATTTTCGGTGATCAGGCAAAAGGTAATTACGTCATCTTTAAAAGTGACAGTGTGTTTAACTATCGGCGCTCTGAACTGGTTAAATCGTCTTCAGATTCCAACAACCTGCTCCTGTTGCTGGGCGGAATGTATTATCGTAGTCTTTATGATGTTGCAAAGCGCCTTACTGCTGCGGGGTATGATCTGTCGGTTGTTTCCACGCAGAAATGGGATGGCAGGGAAATGGATGTGATTGGGGCGCTTCCTGGACAGGACCGGAAAAACCAGGTCTGGGTAGAACATAACAGTTTGAAAGTTGTCCGCATAATAGAGAAGTTAAATGCCACCGACTGGATGGATATGCGTTTTGACTCCCATCAGAAATTATGCAACGGCTTTGTTGAGAATAAAGTTTCCTTTTATCGTAACGGCAAGCTGGAACAGGTGGAAGAGTATTACGATATAAAGGAAAATGCACCGTTTGAAATAAGCAAATAGGATGGTGAAGGCGCTGGTTAAAAGGCTGCTGCCGCCGTTTGCGATGCAGTTGTTAAGAAACGTGCAGGGAGAATGGATCTACATGCGCTGGAAAAAAAGGGGCAGGCCTGTGCCTCCGCCACACATTGCCAAACAAAGAACTATTTCCTGGTTCAATAAAAAATATAAGTTCAATACTCTGGTAGAAACTGGCACTTACCTGGGTGACATGGTGGAAGCGCAAAAAGGAAATTTCGCACAGATTATTTCAATAGAGTTAAGTGAGGAATTGTTTAAAAGGGCGCGGCACCGCTTTCGGGATAACAATCATGTCACGATTTTATACGGTGACAGCGGCAAAGTATTGCACCAGGTTGTACCCGGTTTAATGAAACAATCGTTATTTTGGCTCGATGGTCATTACTCCGGCGATATTACTGCATTAGGAGAAAAGGTAAGTCCCGTGTTTGAAGAGTTTGATGCCATTTTTTCGGGGCCACCGCTTAATCATGTTATTCTTGTGGACGATGCTAACCTTTTTATCGGAACAAACGGATACCCTGCTGCAGATGCGTTGATCCGGCATGTAAAGTCAAAAAACCCAAAGTATACGATGATGCTGCAAAACAATATCATGTGTTTCAGCGTTTAAAAAAAAAGCGGGCTTTCACCCGCTATTTTTAATTTTATAAATCATCTTTTTTTAGGTGTTCCCGCAGATTTCGCAAATTTTCCCGTAAACCCGGAACCCGAAACAAGAAACAAGAAACTATAGTGTTCCGCGCAAAGCTTGTTCTCTTTCTATAGATTCAAATAACGCTTTAAAATTTCCGGCTCCAAAACCTTTTGCGCCCATACGCTGAATGATCTCGTAAAACAGGGTAGGGCGGTCTTCTACAGGCTTGGTGAAGATCTGTAATAAGTAACCTTCCTCATCGGCATCCACCAGGATGGATAATTTCTGAAGTTCCTTAATGTCTTCTTTCATCATGTCCTTGTGCGCGCCCAGGCGTCGTGGAATGTCATCGTAATAAGCCTGCGGCGGCGGAGGTAAAAATTCTACTCCACGTTTTTTTAATTCGTTCACAGTTTTAATGATATCGTCGGTAGCTAAGGCCAGATGCTGAACCCCGGCTCCTTCATAAAAATCAATATACTCTTCGATCTGTGATTTCTTTTTTCCTTCTGCTGGTTCGTTTATTGGAAATTTAATACGCCCATTTCCGTTGCTCATCACTTTACTCATTAAAGCAGAATATTCAGTGGTGATCTGTTTATCGTCGAAACTTAAGAAATTTACAAAGCCCATCACTTCTTCATACCATTTCACAGTGGCGTTCATCTGGTTCCAGCCTACGTTGCCAACCATATGGTCGATAAATTTTAAACCAACCGGAGCCGGGTTGTAATCGCTTTTCCACTCCTTGTATCCTGGTAAAAAAGTGCCTTTGTAATTTTTGCGTTCAACAAACATATGGATGGTTTCGCCATACGTATAGATGCCCGAGCGAACCACTTCTCCATGCTCATCTTTTTCAACTGTTGGTTCCAGGTACGGTTTAGCACCGCGTTTTACAGTTTCTTCAAACGATTTTCGGGCGTCTTCTACCCAAAGTGCAATAACCTTTACACCATCGCCATGTTTTTTCACATGTTCCCCGATGGGTGAATCACTGTTTAAAGCCGTGGTAAAAACCAAACGGATCTTATCCTGCTTCAATACATATGAAGCGCGGTCCTTCAAACCTGTTTCCAGTCCTGCGTATGCATATGACTGGTAACCGAATGCTGTTTTATAATAGTGTGCCGCCTGCTTGGCGTTGCCCACATAAAACTCAACATAATCTGTCCCTAACAAAGGCAGGAAATCCTGGGCGCCTTCAAATATTTTTTCTAAGCCGTATTCTACGTTCTTTACTTCTTTAGTTGCCATTTTAATAAGTTTTGAAATTTGTAAATAATGAAATTTGGCCCGCATATGGTGCAGGCTCATAAAGTAATTTACTTACTCCACATGGCCATCGACTGTGCCCTGAGTATGGATCTGGTGATCATTAACTATCAAAGATAACTATTTGTGAGTGGTTGTCAAGGCGTATTGCAGGGGAAAAAGTGATTATTTGGAAGATCAAATGAACTAAAAATCGATATATTAGATAAATAATCCCAAAAAATGAGGACTCGATTTTCGTTCCTGATTCTAATCAGTGCATTTTTGCCCCGACTTTTCGGGCAAACCACTGTTGCGGGCGGCACTATTTCAGGTGTGTTAAGCTTTACAAATTCTCCTTTTTTGATCACTGGAAACTTAAATGTACCGGCAGGGAAGAGTTTGACTATAGAACCCGGTGTAGAAATGAGATTTATGGGGAGCTATGAATTAAGTGTATCCGGTAAGATCAGGGCACGCGGAAACACCACTGGCAGAATTTTGTTCACTTCTCCTGATTCTCTTGTTGGTTGGAGAGGATTGAGGGTCGATCCCTTCGTCATGGAAAAAGACAGCTGCGTCTTTTCTTTTTGCGATTTTAAAAACGGGCTGATCAGCGACCTGAATGACTGGTCGTCGTTTGGTGTGCTGACTATTAAAAATACCGCGTTGGTAATCGTTGATAATTGTTCGTTCAATTCCAATCGGTCCGGAAGTGTTTTTTGCAAAGACGCTCATTTTTCAGTGATGGCCAGTGTTTTTAAATACAATTTGGGCGGACAGATTTTAACAGTGAATTGCACAGCTAACATTGGGGGGAATTCTCTAATTGGAAATTCTTCATTGCTTAATGGTGGAATTATTACTTCAACCGGCATCGATTCAATTTCCATTAGTAACAATACCATCAGTCTTAATAGTTGTGACCTTGAACCTATTATCGGCTGTAATGATAGCAGGTATGTCTCAATAAAATATAATGTCATTGCTGACAATAATGTTACCAGTGGCGGAACGAGCGGCATGCATTTATTTTTTGTAGATCAGGCCGTTGTCGAAAACAATCAGATCTTAAGGAATAAAGGCGACATAAGCGGTTTACGCGCTGAACATTCAGGATCAGTAATGATTACCGGTAATAGAATTTGCAATAATTCCGGGGTGACTGCTACACTGTACTGTAGAAATTCCAAAATAAGACTTGTAAATAATATTCTTGCAAACAACATTAATGTCGGCGAAAAAGCATATTATGCGAGTTGCGTGAATATGGATTATTGCGATTTTGTTATTCAGAATAACACTATTGTAAATAACAAATGCGGCGGCCTGGAAATTCATGACGGCCAGGTAAACAAATGGATCATCAACAATATTGTCTACGGTAATTCTAATTTTTTGGTAAAGCAAATTAATTTGTATGACGCTAATGCTTACCTGGCGCATAATGATATACAAGGGGGCTGGACAGGAATCTATGCCTTTCCAGTTTTTTCCGGGGTGTACGATGTTAATCTAGAAAACGATCCTTCATTTATTTCTCCGACGGTAAGCAATGGGACATTGTTCCCTGCCTATACAGCTGATTGGAGATTAAAACCAGAAAGTCCATGTATTAATGCAGGTGACAGCGTCGAACCTCTGCCGCTTAAAGATATTGAGGGTTCACCAAGGGTTACCGGCGATGCGGTTGATATTGGCGCACATGAATCTCCGTATATCGTTGGAATTCCACAGATTGAAAAAGAAACGAAATTGCAGGTGTTCCCTAATCCAGCGGTAAACGCTATCTCACTTCGTACAAACCAGAATGTTGCAAACGGAACGTTAACTGTTTATGATGTGCATGGGAAAATTATTAAAATCATGGAAAGGTTATCTGGCAATACATTCTCGGTCGATATTTCTGGTTTAGAACCGGGTTGGTATTATTTTATCCTTTGTAATTCCGGAAATCGGCAGAAGGGCGAATTTATTGTTGGCCGGTAGGCATGACAACGCAATCTGTTCAAATCAGCAGATGCAGTCCGAATGTGAAATTTGTTTAAATTAGTTGATGAATTAAAGCTGGCTTCCGGGTCAGTTAACACCCAAATATCATGAAACACACCCATAAAATCCTTCTGGCATGCCTCATGCTGAACACTTTTTTTATGAGTTCCCAGTTAGGAAATGTTTCAGTGGGCCTTTCTGCCTGCTATGATCTTAACGGACAGGCCACCGATTTTATCAATTCTTTAAACGGGACTTTGTCCGCTGTTTCTGCCACTACCGATCGCCTGGGTAATGCCGGTGCCGCGCTTGCCTTCTCTGGGAACACCACAAGCCTGGTGCGGCTTCCCGCCAGTTCATTAATAAAACCGAGCCCCGCAGTTTCCGTGTCTGGCTGGTTCAAGGTGACCGGTTTTGTCAATAATTCCCTTATCATCTTTACAAAGAACTCATTCGCTTCACATATTGCTTCATATGCTCTGCAGATTCAGAATAACGGCGGCGGATATAAGTTTGCGGCCTGGAGGCAGGACGGTAGTAAAGGTGAATACGTGGAGGGAACCACAGTTATTTCTCTTAATACGTGGTATCATGTCGCATTTAGTATCGACAATTCCGCAATGAATATTTACGTGAACGGTTTGCTGGAAAATACGATTGCCTGCAGTATTCCGAATTTTAATTACGATGCCAGCAAGGGAGTGATACTGGGCGGAACAGACGAAGCAGCATCAAATACGCCTTTTAACGGATGTGTTGACAATCTTCGCTTTTATTCCCGTGCCATTACTCTTGCTGATGTATCTGAACTTTACGGTCAGGATCCTGTTTGCAAGGTATCTTTGCTTCCTGCAGCGGCATTCTCCGTTTCTTCAAAACAGATCTGCGAGGGTGACTCCCTTACATTGAACGATCTTTCAACAAACACGCCTACCGCCTGGCTGTGGACCGCGCCGGGGGGCTTTTCGCAGAATGGCAATTCATCTGCTCCCACATTTACATTTAATAATCCCGGCGTTTATACGATCTCGCTTACTGTTTCAAATTCTTTTGGGATGTCACTTAACACCGCAACGACATCCATCATAGTTAACTCTAAGCCTCTTGTAACAGCCAGTGCCAGCTCCACTAATGTATGTGCTGGCTCTGCCATCCAGTTCACTGCCGGAGGCGCTATTTGTTATACGGGGATGAATAAGTTTCCGGGCCCCACTTACAGTACCACAGCTAACACGAACGGTGTTTATTTTGTTTCAGGGGCACATGTAAATGGATGTAAAAATTCCGCGTCCGTGACTATAAACATAAATCCTTTGCCGGTGGTGACAGCGTCGGTATCTGATGCCGAGATCTGCAAGGGTGATATAATAACATTTAACGCCGCTGGTGCTGCAACCTATTTATGGTCGTCTCAGCACACGTCCGCGAGTTTTACGCTCTCGCCTGCGGCAACAGGAATTTACACGGTAACAGGTATTGACTTAAATGGTTGCGTTAATAAGGCCACTAAAGCGGTTCTGGTGAATGCCAACCCGGCGGTGACAGCCTCTGCTGGTCGCACACTTGCGTGTCCTGGTGAAAATGTAAAACTTACAGCAACAGGTGCGGCGAAATATCTGTGGAGTAATAATATAACGGCAGCCACTTTCAGCACGCAGGTTTTTTCTACAACTTCATTTACTGTCACAGGAACAAATTTATCGGGTTGTCAGAATTCAGCGGTTGTGCAGGTAGTTGTGATCATCGATTGTGATCCCCTGGGATTAGAAGAATTAAACAGCAGGTCAGGTTATTATCCTAACCCTGTGATTGATAAATTCAGGGTGAGCACTTGCATGGCAGGAGAATTTACCGTTGAGATCTATAGCCTTGAAGGAAAGCGTTTATTGTCGGTGAAGCGCAGCGATAACGATGAACCCATTGACATGAGCTGGTTTGCGCCCGGTGTTTATATTTTGAAGATCACAGGAGTGGAGGCGGCGAGGACTTTGAAATTGAGCAAACAATAAGTGGTAAAAATAAAATCAATGACCTCACTGATCTACAGTTTTATAAAGTCCCCAGAGAAGGTTCGTATCTGCCTTCACGAGTACATCACTGTTAACGTGCGGGCAGTCGAAGTCGGTGCCGCAAAATTTTTTTTGCGACCAAAGCTATTGGTACTCAGATTTTTTAATCAAGCCTGGCAGATGTCGACCAACCATTTATAAATTATAATCGTATATATTGAATACCCAAAACGAAAACTATGAAACGAACTTTTATTCCATTTGAGAAAACCAGGGTAAATCCCATTTCACTTTTTCTTTTTTTAATAACGCTCTGTTTTAATTTGACTTCCCAGAGCTGGCAGTGGGCCAGGTCAGAAAAAATTGAAGGCGGAGGCATGGCCATCTGTAATGATCCCCAGGGAAACACGTTTATGGCTGGTTATACCTGGGCTCCCGGCAATATCGGCACCAGTAGCTTTACAGCGGGCTCCGTCGCTTTTGTTACAAAATACGGAGCGTCCGGAAATATTCTGTGGACGCGGGGATTTGCTTTTAAAAGTTTTAATAATGGCAGATGCAATGGCGTGGCCAGTGACAATGCAGGTAATGTCTTTATTTCCGGAAGTTTTGCAGGCACCATGGTTGTGGGAAGCAATACTTTGGTGTCGTATATCGCTCCAAACGGAGTAGAATTTTTCGACATGTTCCTTGTAAAATATGATGCCAGCGGTAATTTGTTATGGGCAAAGGCCATGGGAGGAAAATACAATGAATCGGGGAACTCGTTGGCGACCGACCCCGGTGGTAACGTTTACGTTGCCGGGCAGTTCAGTACTTTTTCATTAGCTGTGGGTCAAAGCACTATCTCCGCGTATTCTAATGGCACTTATTTTATCGCTAAATACAGTCCTAACGGAACTCCACTTTGGGCCGTTGCGCCTGCTCCCACTGCGGGCGGTTCGGCGGCGTACAACCTAAACAGGGACAACAAAGGAAACCTGGTGATTTGTGGCGCCTATCAGTATTCGCTGAGCGTTGGATCAACAACCCTTACAAGCAGCGGCAACGGTGACCAGAATTTTTTTGTGGCAAAGTACGACAGCGTGGGACAATTTAAATGGCTGCGGGGTGGAGGTGATACCCAGAACGAACTGGCATTTGCTGTTGATGCTGATCCTGCAGGAAATATTTACGTGACGGGCGGATTTTATTCACCGAATTTAGTTGTTGGAACTACAACCCTCACGAGCGCAGGTTCTGCCGACGCTTTTGTTACCAAGTATGATGCTTCAGGAAATATTTTATGGGCAAAGAACGTTGGCAGTCCCGGACTGGAAGTGGGCAGAGTGGTGAGAGCTTATGCAGGTGGCTTTTTTCTGGCAGGAAGCGTCGCGCCATTTGGAACATGCACGCTGGTAATTGGCACAACTTCCATCAGTCCTACGTCCATTGCAGCAAGGTGGCTTGCGCATTTTGATGGCTCAGGAAATCCAACGGGTTACGTTTCATATGACCAGGGAACCGGGAACACAGGATTAATCAATCACCCCTTAGCAATGGTTATTGACCAGGGTTGCAACCTTTACCTGGGAGGTTCTGTACAGTACCAGGCCATCATCGGCAAGGATACGATCAAGTCTGTTGGAAGCTCATCGCCTTTCCTGGCCAAACTTTTGCTCCCCACTTCAAACACGGTCACTGTTAATGTTGCGGGCAACCTGTCGATCTGCAATGGCAATACCACGACACTTACTGCGACGGGAGCTGCAATGTTCAACTGGATCGGTGGACCATCCTCTGGTGTTTTTGTGGTCACACCTAATTCCACACAATCTTACACAGTAACGGGAAATACGGGTTGCGATATTGACTCCGCAGTGGTCACGGTCACGGTTAATCCAACACCTTCATTAATGGTTTCATCGGGTCAGCCTACCTATTGCAGCGGAAGCGTGGCCCAGCTTAGTGTAACAGGCGCAAATTCCTACACCTGGTCAACAGGAGCAACGGCACCAACCGCCACATTTGTGACAGGAAATACCACCACTATTACAGTTACAGGAAATAATTCAAGCGGCAATTGTTCTTCCACCAGTGCTTTTGTTGTAAATGTGAGTAGTTGCACACGACTCCAGGCCATTACAGGTAATGAATTCAAGGTTTATCCAAATCCTTCTCACGGAATTGTGAGTGTAGAAATGCAGGGAGCTGCGCCTTATAATCTCGTGCTCACTGATGCGCTGGGGCGCAAGCTTTCGATGCGCACGATAAATGAAAGCTCTGCGACACTTGATCTTGGAGATTTAACTGCTGGTGTTTACTTTATTTGCATTGTTGATCAAAATGAAAAGAGGATGGTAAAATTGATCAAGGAGTAATAAGCAGACAGAGCAAATTTAATAGAATCTTGTTATGATAAAATCCTGCGCGCAACCTTCAAGGTCCCTGCCGCACTTGCTTTCGGAGACCTTGAAGGATGGCTGCGCACTTCACATGATCAGGCAATAAGCTGCCCGTAAAGGTCAAAATCACTGGCTTCAGTAACTTTAACTTTCGCAAAGTCGCCGATCCTTAAATAGGTTTCGTTGTCAGCTTTTACCAGTACTTCATTGTCGACGTCAGGGCTGTCAAATTCGGTACGACCAACAAAATAGTCACCGTCTTTGCGGTCCACAAGGATCTTAAATTCTTTCCCGATTTTTTCCTGGTTCAATTGATATGAGATCTCCTGTTGTAAAGCCATCACAGCATCAGCACGTTTACGTTTTATTTTTTCAGGAACGTCGTCGTTGAGCTTAAACGCGTGTGTGTTTTCTTCGTGAGAATAGGTAAAGATGCCGAGACGTTCAAATCTTGTTTCCTCCACCCAGCGTAACATTTCTTCGTGATCTTTTTCTGTTTCTCCGGGATAACCGGCAATCAATGTTGTTCTCAGGGCAATGCCAGGAACTTTATCGCGGATCTTATTTACAATGTCAATCGTTTTTTGTTTTGTGATCCCGCGACGCATACTGCTGAGCATATTATCGCTGATGTGCTGCAATGGCATGTCCAGGTATTTGGCCACATTGCTTTTGCTGTTCATCACGTCCAGTACTTCCATAGGGAAACCACTCGGGAACGCGTAATGCAGGCGAATCCAGTCAATACCTTCCACTTCGCTTACCTTATCGATGAGGTTGGCCAGCTCGCGTTTTTTATAAATATCCAGACCGTAATAAGTAAGGTCCTGTGCAATAAATAAAAGTTCCCTGGTGCCTTTTGCTGCGAGACCAGCTGCACGTTTTACAAGTTCTTCTACAGCCACGCTCACATGCCCGCCACGCATTAGCGGGATAGCACAAAAACTACATGGACGATCACAACCCTCACTGATCTTGAAATAAGCGTAATGCTGAGGTGTGGTAAGCAAACGCTCACCAACCAGTTCGTGTTTATAATCTGCTTTTAAGGTCTTTAATATTTTTGGAAGTTCCCTTGTACCGAACCATGCATCCACTTCCGGGATCTCCACGGCCAGGTCTTTTTTATAACGCTCGCTCAGGCATCCGGTCACGTAAACCTTTTCAACGCCACCTGCTTTTTTTGCATCCACATAACGAAGAATAGTATCAATACTTTCCTGTTTGGCATTTTCGACAAAGCCACAGGTGTTGATGATCACTATCTGGTGGTCGTCGTCAGTACCTTCATGCTCAACATTAAACTTATTGGCCTTAAGCTGGCCCATGAGCACTTCACTATCAACAAGATTTTTGCTGCAGCCAAGGGTCACTACATTTACCTTGTTCTTTTTAAGCGTTTTAGTCTTCATTTAGAGGGGGCAAAGATACGGAGAAAATGTTGTTTTTTGCTCTGAAACCGCCACTAAATGCAAGGTTGCATGTAAATGGTGTTAAATGTGAGATCAAAACTGTTTCGTAAGACTGAAAGCAGTGGTTGCAGCTACGATTTTCATGAAAATTTGGAGGTGCCTGATTGGCGCCTCCAAAAAGTATATTCGTTTATTGTCATGCGCGAAATAAACTAACTTCATGTGATAATTCGCAGCAAAAAGTTTCTGCGATAAACCCAAAAAGAATGACCGGAAAAAAGACAGGCCTTACGATTCCTGATGAAGTCGTGATCAGCAAAATTTACCTGGTGAGAGGACAAAAGGTAATGTTGGATCGTGACTTAGCGCGGTTATACGGTGTTGATACCAAACACTTAAAGAGGCAGGTGAGCAGAAATCTGCAGAGATTCCCTCCAGACTTCATGTTTAAATTAAACAAAATGGAATTTAGCGATTGGAGGAGCCAATTTGGCACCTCCAATGCGGCGGAAAAAATGGGCCTGCGTTATGCACCCTTTGCATTTACTGAACACGGTGTGCTCATGTTATCCAGTGTATTGAATAGCGTAAAAGCGATCGGGATAAATATTCAGATTATGCGGGTTTTCACAAGGGTCAGACAGGCTCTTTCTGATAATACGGAATTAAGGCTGGCAATTGAAAAGCTCGAAAAGAAAACCGATATTAATGCTAAAAATATTGAAACGGTTTTTCAATACATAGATGAGTTAAGCTCGAAAGGCCCGGGAACACAAAAGAGAAAGAGGATCGGTTATAAACTACCGGAAAAAAAATAGTCATGATGACGAGTTATCTGGTAGCATCATTAAGATCAGAAATTGAAATCCAAAAGCACTATTTCTTTTTCGTGTTGTACGGATTGTAATTTGAGAAAAATGGTTCTTGTCCTAAACAGACGATTATAGAAAGTTGTATCAACGGTTTTATTTGTTGGACGGGATGCGTTTTTTCATAAATTTGGTGCAAAGCCACGCCCATGAAAAAAACTTTACTCTCATTTATTTGTCTGCTTACATTAAATCACTGTCTCGGGCAGAACGTTAACCGGACAGCTCATCGCGGCGGATCGACCGTCACGGGACAGATGGTAGGTATTAATTCAAAATCTTTTTACATTGAAACGACAACCCTTCACACTTCCTGTTGCAACGACAAGTCTTTTGTTGTTGGAATTGGTGATGCTGGTGAAGAGCTTTTCCGTAAGGTGGTCTGCTCGGTTCCATACCTTGAAAATCCCAGGATCGCTATATCAGCAGATAAAGAGATCTTTACCTGTGCGGGAACGAAGTATAAGGGCTGTGATTATGGCGGTGCGCTCTCGACCGTTAGCAAGTTAGATACCTTAGGTAATATTTTATGGAGTTTTAATCTGAATGAAGAAATTGATCAGCTGGTTGCGCTCGCAGACGGAGGTGTTGGAATCATTATTGCTGACGATTTCAGAAGATATAGTAAATCCGGCGCCCTGCTGTCCAGTACCCTGCTAAAATCGGGTGCGGTAAAAGGAATCTGTGCACTAGGTTCTGGAAATTTACTTCTCTCTTATCAGGGCAGCGCCGGTCCCAGGTTGCGGGTCATCACCTTAAACGACAGCGTGATCTCTGATATTGCGTTTGCAAGTTTTTTACCCCTTATTAAAGAAGGTAACGATGGTAATATTTATGGGATCAACAATGGCTTTCTGATGAAGGTTTCCCTGACGTCAGGCTTGTTATTGCATTCTAACGCAAAGTTGCCCTCTAATACCTACGTGAAAAGTTTGCAAATGCGCAACGACTCCTTGTTTGCGTTGGTAAGTAATAGTGTATCCAGTATTAATTTTACGATCCTGGACACCGGCTTTCATATCCTGCATCAAAAGGCTACAAATATCTCGTCAGCATACGGCACCGGTTTTTATATAGGGAAGAACAATAAATTGAATGTCGCGACTATTGCAGGCAATGGATATACCTATAGCGGTTTCCTGCAAACCAACATCACAGGAAATTTAAACGCTGCTGCGGATATCGGGGTTACAGGCATAACTGTTATTGACTCCACACATGCGGCGGCCGGAACTATGTATCGTATGACAAATGTGAGCGCCAATGTTACAGTAAGGAATTTCGGAGCTGATACAATAAAGCAGTTTTGTCTGAATCACTATAGCACGGTCACAGGGATTTCTTTTTGTCTGATCGGACTTCATAAACAATTCACAGTTACAATCCCCCCTAGCGGGACAGTAAGCGTTAATACGGGAAGTTTTTCCACCCAACCTCCCCATGCTTATTTTACTGATAGTTATACATACAGTTTATGTATTTATGCTACAATTCCGGATAACAGGCATGATGTAAACACCAGGAACGACGGCCTATGCCGCACCATTACAATGGTTCCGGTAGGTTTAAAAGATGTGGAGAGCGACAATTTTTTTAGTATTTACCCAAATCCCGTAAATGGGAAATTAAATATCACTTCTGCAGAAGAAATTAAAACTGCCGGGGTTTTTGATCTTAGTGGACGATTGGTTCAGCAAATTCAAATTTATGCCGGAGCTGTGCAAGACGTTAAAATAGATCTTCCGGATGGGGTTTATATTTTAAGGGTGTCAACTAAATCTGGAGTTCGCAATCATAAGTTTTGCGTTGTAAATAATTAACAGCAAGCTATCCGTGAAAACAATTTATACTCTGTTACTTATTTCTGCTTTTGTGTTACAGAACCCCGGTCAAACAGTAAACTCGGCGCGTCAACCGGGCATGCAAACTACCTATGGTATGGTAAGCGTGGGGTCAAAAAGTTTTTATCTTGAGAAAACCGTCCCGGATGCTACGGGTAAAGAATGGATGTACTTGGTGGCGCTTAATAAGTCTGGTGTAGAATCATTCAGAAAGGTAATTTATTTGGGATTCTTTCTGCGCAACACTAGTCTGGCAGTGTTCGACGACGCTTCTTTACTCATAAAATGTGAAACTCCCGGTAAAAAAAGTTGTGAATTCCCCGAATACGAAACCACCATCGCGAAGATGGATACCGCAGGTATTTTTCTTTGGGTAGTCAACTTGACCAAATCAGTCGACTGTCTCGTTCCTTTCACCGGAAACAGTTTTTACGCGGCCTCTGGCAGCACTATTTATCATTATGATGCAGGCGCCAAATTAATTTCCACCTCCACAACTTCTTTTGGGACTATTTCGTCGGGCGTCCGGCTTAACGCAAATGCAATTTTGTGGAATTATGCGAATAATCAGGGTGTCCCAGGATTCAGGGAAACTGATTCCACTCTTACAATGATTAACGATCTGTCTGCGAATTCCAAATTATCAAAATTGGGCATTTTAACAAGTGGCGAGATTATCGGATTGACCGCAGGCCATCTTGAGAAATACAGTTCAACCTACTTGTTATTAGCAACTACATCTAGTGTATTATCAACATATACTGTTACAGATTTTATAACAAGGAATGATAGCGTATTTTTTACTGGAACGGATGCGATGGAAAAATTTTGTTATGCCGGGCTTAACGCGAGTTTTCAGCTGTTTCATCAGAACATTTCAAATGTGGAAAAAGTGTTGCTGACAGGTATTACGGTTAATAGTGATAATCTGGTAAGGATCATTGGCACACGATCGACAGGCGCTTCCGGTTATTCGCATTCATCGTTTTTTCAAACATCCCTGGGTTCGCAGGTGAATGGCACTTATGATATTGGAGTTGTGAGGATGAATATAAAACATCATTTCCACGACGGAGGCAATTCTCAGCTGATTGCCGATGTGACGATAAAGAATTTTGGTAATACGTCTGTTAACTACTTTAGGTTACATTCATTTGCGCAAGCTTACGCATGGTGTTATCATTTGCTGGGTTTAAACCAGGAGTTTTTTACAACTATTGCTCCAGGAGACACAGCGACAGTTACAACTAATATGTTTAATTCCTGGCGTGTGTCCGGCTCGGGAATAAGTTATGGAACTACTTTTGAAGTATGTATTCATTCCGCTGTCCCGAATAATGAAAATGATATCGAGGCAGAAAATGATAGGATCTGCGAAGTGGTTACTTTTTTACCGGTAGGTTTGAGCGAGAATACTCTTGTTCCGAGCGACGTTTCGGTTTTTCCTAACCCTTCTTCGGATATTATAGTCATTAAGGCGGGTCAATCTATTACTGAAGTCAGCGTATTTGATCTGTCAGGCAGATTAATAACAAGTGAACGGCTGGACACAAATATTTTTTCGTTGCCATCCCGGACTTTGAGCTCCGGTATGTACTTATTTAAGATAAAAACAGAAAAGGGCGATTTCTTCAAAAAAGTGATCATCGAATAGATTTACTTCCGCACATCGTGTTTTGATTTGCCAACTGCGCGGGGTTTTCTCACAAGTGGCGACCGACTTTTAAGTGAACTGCTATATCTTTGATCTAAAGCACACCCAATGAAAAAAGTTAGTACTCTCTGTTTTATTTTGTTTATAATCCAATCAAGTTGGTTCGCTCAGACAAAGAACTATGCAACGCATACTGGCGCAGAATCCTCATCCGAAATGGTAGGGATTGGCGGTTGCACTTTTTATGCCATTACGATAGTTCCCATTAAACAAACGTGCAAAGGCTCAATGTATTTTGTGGGCAATAATCTCTTTGGGAAAGAAATGTTCCGAATTCTTTTAACTTCCGGTGATTGGCCAGCAAACCCACGTTTATTTGTTACAAATGATCAGCACGTAATTGTTTCTGGAGGAAGTCGAACTGAGGCTTGTGACATTGGGTCTGCTGATTTTGATGTTAAGAAATTTGATACGCTGGGAAATGTTATTTGGCAACTAAACGTTCCGTACGAGGTCGTAGATTTAATTAAAATGCCAGACAGCACTTTTTATGTCGTCACCCCCGACAAGCTTTACAGGTGTGACAATAACGGTATCTTCATTTCGTCTTTTGATGTAGCAAATTTCAATATCCAAAGAGCATGTTTTTTTAGCCCTAACAAGATTTTTCTCTCTGGTTTTGATCAAAGTGGCTTTAAATGCAAATTGGTTGACACTCTAGGTGCTTTTTTATCCGAAAGCCCTTTTGCAGGACCCACCAAACTCTATTCTGGCAAAATGAAGAGTAGTTACGCTCTGGATAAGGCAACAGTTTTACAATTAAATGAAAATGGAATTGTTCTGAATAAAATAAGTATTGGGAGTACGAGTTTCGAATCGCTTTCCATCAGTAACGACTCACTATTTATTTGTGGACGTGATTCGGGGTCACATCCATTTTATATGATAACGGATCTACAGTTACAAGTTTTGTTTACGAGTTCAGGAAATATCGAGAATGCATCGGTTACAGGAATTTACCGCGGCCTTAACAATAAAATCAATCTGGCGCTTACCGCTTTTGCAGGCAAAAGTCCATCGAATTCTTATTCAGACTTTATGCAGACAGATGCGTTTGGCCCTGTAAATGCTGCTTCGGATATAGGGGTTACTGGATTTACTGTAGTAGGAGGTCCAGTCTACGGTATGTATAACGGTTCTGGAATCCGTGCAACTTTAAATGCTGTAGTTACTGTAAAAAATTTTGGACTAGATACAGTTCGCAGTTTCGTCCTAAACCATTACGGATATGCTAGTGGATTTTATTTCTGGCTCACTGGTCTTAATAAAAGCTACAGTATAAGCATTAGTCCAGGAGGGTCAATAACCGTTCCGACTGGTACTTTTTTCACCAGTCCGTTTTTGCAATCCATGCCATCATATTGGCAAACCTATACTTTGGACGTGTGCATAAATACTTCCGTCCCGAATGCTTCTCCGGATATTGATGTTACAAATGATTTTCTGTGCAATACGATTACGGCTTTGCCTGTAAGTACGAGAGAGGAAGACCGACAAGATGCGGGTATTTCTATTTTTCCAAATCCTGCCAGCAATCAAATGAGTATACATGCGGCGGAAAAGATCACGGTCGTTAGAGTTTTTGACAGTAGTGGACGGTTATTGAAAACCTTGATTGGAAATGATAACACGATGTCTATTATAGCTTTAGATTTTGATCCCGGAATGGTTTTCGTTGAGGTTAAAACGGAAAAAGGAACCGTTCGTAAAAAAGTTCTGGTGAAATAGATTTCAACTGATCACAGTGACTTCAGTACATTAGTCTCATGCGCGTCTTCGCGAGCGCCCGTGATACCCTGGCGAAGCGATCTGCCGGTGCGGTGGCGTCGCGGCGCTATCCGAACCAAACGCACTGGCAGATTGCTTCAGGTGCTACGACTACACAGGAAGCACCTTCGCAATGACGCACATGCGAAAGCCCGAAAGATCTACACCGGATCCACATCGATTGAGATCCTGTATCTCCATTCCTTATGAGCATTTTGCATGCTATCAAGCGCGCCAAACACCTGCTGCCGGATCAACACGGCCGAAGCCTGTCTTGAGGTTTTAATAAGAATGCGTTTGTAATACTGGTTCTTGATCCTTGAGATAAGTGGAAATTCCGGGCCGAGAATATTATCGGGGAAAAACGGTTTTAATAAATTAAAAAGCTCGTTCGCAAGGAAATTCACTTCGTTTACATCCTTGCTTATCACGTTAATTTCAAACAACCGGGAAAAGGGCGGATAATTAAATTGTTTACGTTCGATGAGGGTTTCATTAAAGAACGCCTCATAATTATTCTTCTTTACATGCCCGATCACGCCGTGCTCTGTTTGTGTTGTCTGAATAAATACTTTTCCCTTTTTGCTGCCCCGCCCGGCGCGCCCCCGTACCTGGGTCATAAGCTGGAAGGCTCGTTCAAAGGATCTGAAATCCGGAAAATTGAGAATGGAATCTGCATTTAAGATTCCCACAACATTTACATTATTAAAATCCAGACCCTTGGTCACCATTTGAGTGCCTATAAGAATGTCAATATTACCCGACTCAAAATCATCGATCAATTGTTTGTAGGCATATTTACTGCGGGTACTGTCGAGATCCATTCTCGCGATCTTTGCCTTTGGAAAAAGGATCTCAATATCTTCTTCTATTTTCTCCGTGCCCATTCCCTTATAATGCAATTGATTGCTGCCACAGGCTGAGCAGGTGCTGGGAGGTGTGATCGAATATCCGCAATAATGACAGATGAGCTTTTGCTGGTTTTTGTGATAGATAAGCGATACATCACATTGAATACAATGAGGAACATGTCCGCACTGGCGGCATTCGGTGTATGGCGCAAATCCACGCCGGTTTTGAAAGAGGATCACCTGTTCTTTGGCGGCAAGGGCCTTATTCATTTCCTCAAACAGCGGTGGGCTCAGGCTGGCCTTCATCTGGTTTGAATTATGAAAATAATTTACATCACATACTTCGATGGTTGTGCCGCCTCCCGACACAAATTGCTGCCCCAGTTTTACCAGCTGATATTTGCCCTGCTGGGCATTGTAATAACTTTCAACCGAAGGTGTGGCGCTGCCTAAAATAACGTGCGCGTGATGGAGAGATGCCAGGTAAAGGGCTGCGTCCCGGGCCTGGTACCGTGGTGCCGGATCATGCTGCTTAAAGGAGCTGTCATGTTCTTCGTCCACAATGATCAGCCCCAGTTCCTTGTATGGTAAAAAAAGACAGGACCTTGCACCTAGGATTATTTTATACTGTTTGCGTGAGATTCCCTCCGGTTCATTGTCTCCCTGCACTGTGTGCTGTCCAAGCACGTTGTTCCAGATCTCCACTCTTTCATTTTCGCTGAAGCGGGAATGATACACACCCACTATCTCACCAAACACTGCTCTCAATCTTGTTATCAGTTGTGTAGTAAGTGCGATTTCAGGAATAAGCATGAGGACCTGCTGATTTTTTTCGAGGGTGTCCCTGATAAGCTGGATATAGATCTCTGTTTTTCCGCTGCCCGTTACTCCATGCAACAAAGCCGGCTTGTTAACTGAAAAAGCGTTTTTAATCTCCGAATAAGATAACTGTTGTGATGCACTCAGGCTTTTACTTGCAGTATTGCTCTTTTCGAATAATAATCGTCCTGTCTCAAAGTCCTGCTGGATGAAAATATTTTTTTTCACGAGAGATGCTATCGGGGAGTTCTCACTTTTTTTGAGAAGTTCCTGCTTCTTCACCCAGCCGCTGATGCTTTCTGTCCCGGTTTTCTGGAGGTGCAGGTAATAGAGCAATACTTCAGCCTGTTTGAAAGCTTTTTTTTCAAGCTGATCGAGGAGTTGACTCAGCTTCTCTTCTGATCTGAATTCATCGCTTAACCTGACAAACGACTGGAGCTTTGGTTTGTATTTGTCTTTTACATCTTCATACACTACCAGCGCATTTTTTTTAAGCAATGCATGAACCACAGGCTGCACGCTTTTTATATTGAGAATTTCTGCGAGTGCATCAAAACTGAGGTTGGGAGTAGCATGAAGAGCTTCAATCACCAGGTGTTCGCGCGGTGTAAAATAATCGTGCGCTATTTCTTCGTAATTAAAATCAGGATTTAGCTGCACAACCGAAGTGCTGCTCAGCTTAAGGCCGGAAGGTAAAGCAGCATTCATTACATCGCCAGGATTCGCGCAATAATAGAAAGAGATCCAGTCCCAGAATTTTAGTTGTGTTTCCGTTACAATGGGCAAGTCATCGAGCACCGCATCAAGGTATTTTGCGGCATATTCTGTTGGAGCTGTTTCGTGGAGGTTATAAATGATGCCGGTATAGATCTTGGATTTTCCAAATTGCACCAGCACGCGTTTACCTTTCTGAACCTCCTCGTTCATTTCCTGCGGCACCCGGTAAGTGTATTTATTGGGCACTGCCAGGGGCACGATCACATCGGCAAAAAGAGTGACGCGTGTCATTTGGTTAACTTATAAAATAAGCAACAATGATCCCGACCAGCATCACCATTACTTTGCGGATATTGTATTTATGCTGGTCGCTTGTTTCAAAGAGTATGGCTGTGGAAATATGCAGGAAGATGCCAATCACCATCGCATAAGCCAGCTGTCCGTACGTTTCGTAATTGTTCAGCCCGAATGACTGCAGGATGTAGCTAGTGAAATAGCCGAGTGGAGTCATCAAAGCAAAAAATAAAAGCAACAGCACCCTTTTGGCTTTTTTGGATTCGTGCTCTTTCAGCAAGGCAACGAAAGCAATGGTTATGGGCAGGTTGTGAACGGCAAGTCCCAGTATGAGCTGATAATTTATATTGCCCACAGATGTGGCATGAAGATCATATACCGGAAGTCCTTCGAGAAATGAATGCAGGAACAATCCTACAATGATACCGGCGGGAAGATGCTTATCGCAGGAATGACTGTGCAGGTGCACATGTCCGTGCTCTATACCGGTGCTGAAAGTATCTATGACCAGCTGCGAGCAAAAACCGATCACAATGAACAGGCCGATCTGCTTTACATTATTTGCCAGGAACGCTTCCGGCAACATGTGCATGATTGATATCGCAAACAGGTATGCGGCACTGAAGGCAAGGATCAGCCGGAGCCTGGTTTGTGGAATACTGAGACGCAGGGCCAGGCCACCCGCCAGGAGAATGGGTGCCATTAGCAATAGGATGGCGAAGAGAGGGTACACTTTACTTTTGAAATAATAGAATTAATCTGTCTGATTTGCTCACATCAAAAGGATCGAGGTGATAGCTGCCGAATGCGGCGATGGTCTTAAGTCCCGCCTTTTGAGCAAATGCCTCGAAGTTATCGCGGTCAAGCAGGGCTACAGTTTCTTCAAAAAAATAATCCTTTCCTTTTTCAGAAAACTGGATGCGTTTAATGATCTTGTGGTCATCGATCCTTTTTGTAATATGGAAATCCAGCTTATCACGATGCTCAGTATATTCCGGGACATATGTATTCCTGACTTTTTCCGCATTAAAAAAGTCCACCACAAATTCTCCTCCCGGCTTTAATGAATCGGCTACGTGTTTGAACACTTTAAAATTATCTGATTCTTCCTTGAAATAGCCAATGCTTGTAAACAGGTTAAAAACGGCGTCAAAATAGTTCTGGCGGAAAGGTTCACGCATATCATGCACTTCAAAAGCCAGCGTTTTATTTTTTGAGCGCAGCGCTTCTTCAATACTGTTGCTCGCAAGATCGGTGCCGGTGACGTCGTATCCCATTTTATTTAAGGAGATGGCATGACGACCTTTGCCACAAGCAAGGTCCCAGATGCGTGCGTGAGGCTTAAGCTCCAAATGATTGCACAGCATCTGCATAAAGTGGTTGGCCTCGTCGTAATTCCTGTGATTGTATAACAGGTGATAGTAAGGCGAATTAAACCAATCGACGTACCATTCTACTTTTTGCATGCGCGAATTTAATAAAAAATAGCGGGAGGTACTTAAAGGCGCTAAATCACAGGATTTCCGCGAATGGCAAAGGTCGCAAAGATGTCTTGTTACGGAATAATTGTAATTGTGCCCCGTCCCTTCTTCACAAATGTTCTTAATCCACTCTATTTCACCGTGCCCCTAACATACTGGTGTTTCTCGTACTTTTTGCGGCCCAGCTTCCAGTCGCCTTTGTATCCGGGACCGGAAACCCCGAAGCTGCGGACAAATTTCACCTTCGTCAGATCCACATCATGTGCTTTTAAATTCTTGCGGATAAGCGCTTCGAAGTTATTTCCCCTGATGGCTGCCAGTCTTTTGTTACCCCCTTTCATCCGGGTGGGAACTTTTGAAGCATTTGAGCGGATGTAAACAGTCACTAAAGGACGGGATTTCGAGGCGCTGTCAATGTAATTGATAAAGGCGATCCAGCTCTTTTCCTTTTCATTAATTACCTTTCTTCCGTATTTATAAGTAAAGTGATACCTGCTTCCCGGTGGCACCTGGTCTTTAACGGCCATTTTATCAGCAAGCTCTTTTTCTTCGGGACTTTCATATGCCAGCAGCAGAGTTTCCTTGTACAATTTTCCATCGCCGATCACCGTAGTGGTGAACGTTTCTTTTTCCGATACATGGCCGTCTTTTTCAGCCATTACTTCATAGGAAGTTTCAGGACTCAGCTCGATATTTTTCAGAACACCTTTTTTGTCTGTTACCAGTTCCTGTTTTTCGCCGGTATCGTCAGTGAGAATGATGGTGACCTCAGGAACGGGACGCTTGGATTTTGAGTGCTTGACCGTTACTTCCAGGAGCAGTTCTTTCGAAGTGAATTTTTCCGCCTTGCCCGCGATGTAAACTACCTGGTTCAACAGCTTCGCATTTTTTATACCAACGGTGCTGATCTCAACAGGTTCTGATTTTTTTCCATTTGCTTCGGCATATATGGTATATTTTTTATCATTCTTAAAGACAATATTTCCGATCCTTCCCAGCGAGTCGAGGTCAAACAGCTGCGTGCTTCCCCCTTCTTCTTCTACTATCAGTTTCGCCTCGCGTACCGGTTTCCTGCTTTTGCTGTTATCCAGCACCACTGCGCTCATGATAATGCCTTTCTGCTTCACACGTACTTTTCCACCAAGCCTGATGGCCTCCAGCTCTACCTCCCTTTTTATTTCCTGGTAGGCTACATCCTTGCTTACAAAAACATCTTCATTGTAGAACTCTTCGTTTTCTGACTGGTAAGAAAAATTGTACTCCCTGCCCGGGGGAAGAATCGTAGAGAATGTACCGTTAACAACCTTGGGACGATAGCTACCTATAAGTTCGTGACTTTGTTTATCGGTTACAATAATGACAATATTTTCAGGTAGCTTTTCACCTTCAGCCGGAATGAGCTGACCTTTAAAAAGCGCCAGGAATGATTCAATTCCCTGTGCAATGGTGATCCGGTAAATATCTTTATCGCCAAAACCGCCCGATTGCGCCGACGAGAAATAACCGCGTTTCCCATCCGGTGAACTCACGTAAAAAATATCATCGTCCGTGGTATTGATCGGGTATCCTATATTAGTAACATCAGAAAATTTATTGTCCTCGTTTAAAGTGGCAAACAAAATATCGTAGCCGCCCATCGATTTAGGACCATTAGATGCAAAATAAAATGTACGGCCATCAGGATGTATAAATCCTCCATCCTCATCGTATTCACTGTTGATCACGGGACCCATATTCAGAGCCTTGCTCCATTTTCCGTTGGGTAATTTCACGCAGCGATAAATATCCTTGCCTCCGAAACCTCCCGGACGTTCAGACGAGAAAAAGAGAAGATTTCCATCGGCGCTCAGGCAGGCGTGAGACTCCCAGTACTCGGTATTAACATCGGAACCGAACTCCTGCAGAACTGACCAGTCTTTACCATCAAACGTTGTGTAATAAATATTCCCATCTCCTTCCGGATTTTTCCCGGCGTCATTTTTAAAAACGATAAGCGTTTGCCCGTCAGGGGTAAGGTTAATGGAACCTTCGTGACCTGTACTGTTTACATTAGGGCTTAACGGAGCAGGCTTCGACCATTTGTTATCGTTATCAAGGTACGATACCACGATGTCTTCAAAAAAGTAACCATCGTCGGTTTTCATACCCCCGGTTGAATTTGGTCTCTTGGTGGTAAAGATCAGCATGCGCTCATCTGCGCTGAAAACTGCGCTGTATTCAGGATATTCGCTGTTTACACTGTCACCAAGATTAGAAATAATAACGTTGATAGGATGATCGACCATTTCCTTTGCGCGTTTGCTGGTAGCGATCTCTTTGTCCACCATTTTCCTGTATTCTTCGTCCTTGGGCTCGATAAATTTTCTGAACTTCTCAAACTGTTCGATGGCGGCATCGAACTGGTAATTGATGTGAAGAGCCTGTCCGTAATAATAGTGCGCTACCGGAGCTGCTGCCTTTTCAAGGGCGTCGTCGCTGCGGTAAGTGCTTGAAACATTTTTAACGGCCTTTTCGAGATAATATTCTGCCCTGGATTTCTGAAGCGCTGATTGAAGATAACAGGAGCCCATCATGTAATTAATGTTGGCTGAGGACGAATCAAGGAGATAAGCTTTTTCAAAATTCTCCTGCGCCTTGCTCACATTATTTTCGATGAGCAGATAAACACCTTCCTGGAAGTAATCTTTATAGGTTGCGGGTTTTTGCCCAGGGAGCGCAAATGAAATTATAAGTAAAATAAAAACAACTAAAATTCTCATGCAGGTGGAGTGGTTTGAATGTGAGTGCAGGGCACTGTGAGGTCGTAACAAAATTAACCGAATGTTTAGCATGGCCGGGGCAGGAGCCATTAAAAGTATTCACAATGCCATTGTGAACTGTGTTAAGCCTGAGATCCCCTCAAAAAAGCTATAATTTGCGTATCTTTGCGCCCAATTTAACCGATGACCGTTACAGAAGAAATTAAGCGTCGCCGTACGTTTGCCATTATTGCACATCCCGATGCGGGAAAGACCACTCTTACAGAAAAGCTCCTTCTTTTCGGGGGTGCGATACAAACTGCAGGCGCGGTAAAGTCGAACAAGATCAAAAAAGCTACCACTTCCGACTTTATGGAAATTGAGAAACAGCGTGGGATCTCGGTTTCAACCTCGGTAATGGCTTTCGATTACAGGAACTACAAGGTAAATATTCTCGACACTCCCGGCCACGAGGATTTTGCGGAAGATACCTATCGCACTCTGAGTGCTGTGGACAGTGTGATCATGGTTATTGACTGCGTTAAAGGCGTGGAACCTCAGACCCGCAAGCTTCTTGAAGTCTGCCGCATGCGTCACACCCCGGTTATTGTTTTTATCAATAAGCTCGACAGGGAAGGACAGAATCCATTTGACCTTCTTGATGAAATTGAAAAGGAACTAAGAATAAAGGTGCGGCCGCTTACCTGGCCGATTGGAATAGGAAAGTCCTTCAAAGGAGTATATGATCTGACCGAACATTCCCTCAATCTTTTCCAGGGTGATAGCAAGACCACTGTGGAGGAGATCCTCACCATTACTGATATTAAGGATAACCGCATTGATAAGGCTGTGGGGGAGGATTTTGCCTCTCAGCTCCGCGCCGACGTTGACCTGATTGACGGGGTATACGATAAACTCGATGTGCAACGATACCTGGACGGAGAGATCAGTCCTGTGTTTTTTGGCAGCGCGGTAAATAATTTCGGGATCCGCGAATTACTGGATTGTTTCGTGGAAATTGCGCCCTCTCCCAAGGAACGTGAAACCGATAACGGAATCGTGAAACCGGAAGACCCTAAGTTCAGCGGTTTTATTTTTAAGATCCATGCTAACCTTGATCCCAAGCACCGCGACAGGATCGCTTTCCTGCGTATCTGTTCGGGAAAGTTTGAAAGGAATAAATACTACACGAACGTTCGTGATAAGAAAGATCTGCGTTTCAGCAATCCTACCGCCTTTATGGCACAGCAAAAATCAGTGATCGATGAGGCTTATCCCGGGGATGTGATCGGTTTATACGATGCCGGAAATTTTAAGATCGGCGACACGTTAACGGAAGGCAAACAGTTTAATTTTAAAGGGATCCCGAGTTTCTCTCCTGAACTGTTCAGGTATGTTACCAATATGGACCCGATGAAAACCAAGCAGCTTCAGAAAGGCCTTGAACAGCTCACTGATGAAGGCGTAGCGCAATTGTTCACAAGGAAAGTAGATGGTCGTAAGGTGATAGGTACCGTTGGAGCCCTTCAGTTTGAGGTGATCCAGCACCGTCTAAAATCCGAATACAACGCGTCTGCAAGTTTCGACCAGGTAAATTTATACAAGGCGCTTTGGATCAGCTGCGATGATAAAAAGAAAATGGACGCTTTTATGCAGGATCGCAACGCGCATATCGCGCATGATAAAGAAGGACGTCCTGTATTTTTAGCTGAAAGTGCCTGGGTACTTCAGATGGCACAGGAAAAATTTCCGGATATTAAATTTCACGTCAAAAGCGAGTTTTAAAGAATTTACGATGTACGATGTACGATTTGGCTTGTCGTGCATTCCGTTCTACTTCCCGCAGATGACGGAGATAAAGCGCAGACTAGGCGCAGATTAGAACATTTTGCGGTAATCGGCGGAGGCGTGTGAAAACGAAATAATCTGCGGAAATTTGCGGGAAAGATTCCGCATTTCGTGGTCACTCTTTCACAAACCTCAATATTCTATCTGCTACCATTACAGTATACAATCCAGCCGGCAGAAAGCTCACGTTAATTGAGGTTACTTCAGTAATCTCAGTTTTTAGTATTTCTCTGCCCATCAAATCATAAATAACAATTATCTCCTTTGGTGAAATATCTCCGAAATTTAAATGCGTGTGACAAGGGTTTGGAAAGATAGTAAACCGGTTTTGCTTTGGTGTTTCATTGATAGCAGTGCATTCATCGATAGTTACAGTTCCTGTAGTGAACGAAATACAACTGTTAAGATCGCTTCCACTAACAGTATACGTTAAACTGGCAGTAGGTGTAAAAGAGGCCAGCGAGCCAGAGGCTGAAGGCACATTGAACCATTGATAAGCTGAACCTCCGCCGGCGGAAATTAATATATCACTTCCTGGACAGAGGGTAGCAGAAGAAGGATGAATGCTGATTACTGGAAGAGGTAAAACTCCGATAGAAACAAAACCTGTTGCGGAACAGCCATATTGATTCGTGCCGGTTACAGTGTACGAAGTGGCTGTTTGTGGTTTAACAATAATGGATGAGGAGGTGGCTCCGGTGCTCCAGGAAAAGAAGGGCGCGCCACCTGCCGTTAAAGTCGCACTCTGACCAACACATACGGAGGGATTACTGCTTATAACAATTACCTGTGGAGAGGGATTCACTTTTAATGTGAAGGAGCCGATTGCAGTGCAGCCGCTAAGAGTATTAGTTCCGGTGACCTGGAAATTTGTAGTTACCTGTGGCGTGACTGTGAATGTCGGTCCCTGGCTGCCATCTCCCCATGTGTAAGTGTGAGCGCCGGAAGCCGTTAATGTTGGCGGAGTCTGACCGGCACAAAGAGTAGGGGAGGAAGATGAAATAGTGATGGTTGGGCTGTTTCCGGGATAAGGACATGGAGCTTTTACGCTGAGGTCGTCAAAAATGAGAAATTCTCCCGTGGCACTATTTGAGGAAATGGCTGCTACGACAATGTAATAGGTTCCTGAAGTGCTCACAATAAACGTATTGCTGGTAGGTGTATACATAGTATTGGATGCAACCGCCATCGCAGAAATGCTTGTAAGTGCTGTTGTGGATTGAGAAGTGCCAAGCATTAGACCAAAATTCCAGTTAACGGTATTACCGGGTGATACTCTTTTCCAAACAGAAGCAGAGTAAGTAATTCCAGTATAAAGAGAAAGTGCCTGTGTATAAAAATAGTTCGTGGCCGCTGGCCCGCTGTAAAATGCGGCGCAGGCACTTCCGCCAAAACCGCCATTGTTTGTATAGGTCTTGCATGCATTTCCTAAATCACTGGCCGCCCAGCAGGGTGGTAACTGATCGTTTGTGATAATCCCCTGAAAACTTTCATAGATCGGCAAGTTGACAGGTCCACATTGTGCATTCATCCACAAATGGTGAGCACAAAAAATAAATATGATGAAATTCTTAAATAAAAGCTTTTTCATGGGTGTTGATTTTTTAGGTGTAACAACAGAGGCATTTAAAATTAGGGAATTATACTATGCCCTTGACCGGCGAAAAGAGCTCAGGGATAACCATTAAATAAACCCAAATCCACCCCCCGTATATTTGATTTTATACCATAAAAATGGTACCTTTGTATGCTAAATTAGATTTAGTCTAATTAACAATAGCCTATAAAGTATTTAAAATCAATTTGTTATGATCACAGTAACAGAAAACGCGAAAAAACATGCCCTGGATTTGATCCAAAATGAAAACCGTCCTGCCGATACGTTTATCCGTGTTGGAGTTGATGGTGGTGGATGCTCCGGATTATCATACCGTCTCGAATTTGATAACCAGTTAAAAGAGGGCGATCAGATGTTTGAAGATAAAGGAATAAAAGTGGTTGTTGATCGGAAAAGCTTTTTATATCTCGTGGGTACAGAGCTGGAGTATACTGGTGGACTTAACGGAAAAGGTTTTGTTTTTAATAATCCGAACGCAAACAGAACCTGTGGTTGCGGCGAAAGCTTTAGCGTGTAAAGGAAAAAGACAATGGGTAACGAGATCTTAGAAGAGCATATAAATAAGGATTACGAGTGGGGATTCGTTACCGACATTGAGTCGGAAATGTTTGCCAAAGGACTTAATGAAAATGTTGTTCGTGCTTTAAGCAAGAAAAAAAATGAACCGGAATGGATGCTCGAATTCCGCTTAAAGGCATTCAGGCACTGGCTCACCATGAAAGAGCCGGATCATTGGGCACATATTCCGTATCCGAAAATTAATTTCCAGGACATCAGTTATTATTCAGCTCCAAAAAAGAAGGCTGAATTAAAAAGCCTTGATGAAGTGGATCCTGAATTATTAAAAACCTTCGAGAAACTTGGAATTTCGCTTGAAGAACAAAAACGTTTGTCAGGTGTGCAGTCAAACATAGCAGTTGACGCCGTATTTGACAGTGTTTCTGTAAAAACAACATTCCGGGAAACTCTTTCTGAAAAGGGAATTATTTTCTGTTCGTTCAGTGAAGCAGTGCAGGAATATCCTGACCTGATAAAAAAATACATGGGCATGGTAGTGCCTTATACCGATAATTATTATGCTGCCTTAAACAGCGCAGTATTCAGTGATGGTTCCTTCTGCTACATTCCAAAAGGCGTTCGTTGTCCTATGGAATTATCGACCTACTTCCGCATCAACTCCAGCGGCACCGGTCAGTTTGAACGAACTTTGATTGTAGCGGATGAAGCAAGTTACGTTTCCTATCTTGAAGGATGTACTGCTCCCCAGCGTGACGAGAACCAATTGCACGCTGCCATTGTTGAGATCATTGCACATAAGGATTCAGAAGTAAAATACAGTACAGTACAAAACTGGTATCCCGGTGATAAGAACGGCAAAGGCGGTATTTTTAATTTTGTTACAAAACGCGGTATCTGTCTCGAAGACAATTCCAAGATCAGCTGGACACAGGTAGAAACCGGTTCGGCCATTACATGGAAATATCCTTCGGTGATCTTAAAAGGAAATAACAGTGTTGGTGAATTTTATTCCGTGGCAGTTACCAATAATCACCAGGAAGCCGACACCGGCACAAAGATGATCCATATAGGCCGTAACACACGCAGTACTATTATTTCAAAAGGTATCAGCGCAGGTGTGAGCAACAACAGTTACCGTGGCCTGGTGCAGATCCGTAAAGGTGCCACCAACGCCCGGAATTTTTCGCAATGCGATAGTTTACTGATGGGAGATAAATGCGGGGCACATACTTTTCCGTACATCGAAATAAAAGATAAGAGCGGGGTAGTGGAGCATGAAGCTACAACAAGCAAGATCGGTGAAGACCAGCTGTTTTATTGCAAGCAGCGCGGTATAGGAATGGAAAAAGCCATTGCACTGATAGTAAATGGTTATTGCAAGGAAGTATTAAATAAGTTACCAATGGAATTCGCCGTGGAAGCACAGAAATTACTGGCTGTTTCGCTCGAAGGTTCAGTTGGATAGAATATAATAGAACAATATGATCACGATTAAAAATCTGCACGCGTCGGTTGAAGGCAAGGAAATTCTGAAAGGAATAAATCTTGACGTAAAAGCAGGAGAGATCCACGCCATCATGGGGCCCAATGGTTCCGGTAAATCAACGCTGTCAAGTGTACTCGCGGGTAAAAGCGAATATGAAATTACAGAAGGTGAAGTTATTTTTAACGGAAAAGACCTTCTTGAAATGGAAGCCGAAGACCGGGCCCGCGAAGGTTTGTTCCTAGCTTTCCAGTATCCTGTTGAGATCCCGGGAGTAAGCAATATTAATTTCCTGAAAACGGCTATTAACGAGATTCGCGAATACAAAAGCCTTGAACCAATTGCAGCGAAGGATTTCCTGGCAATGGTAAAAGAAAAACAGAAACTGGTGGAGCTCGATGTGAAACTGACCAACCGGAGCGTTAACGAAGGATTTAGCGGGGGAGAGAAAAAACGTAATGAGATCTTCCAGATGGCCATGCTTGAACCAAAGCTTGCTATCCTCGACGAAACTGACAGTGGTCTTGATATCGACGCATTGAAGATCGTTGCCAACGGTGTAAATACTTTAAAGAGCAAAGACAACGCTTTTATCGTTATCACACACTACCAGCGTTTGCTTGATTATATCGTTCCTGATTTTGTGCATATTCTTTATAACGGGCAGATCGTGAAATCTGGCGGAAAAGAGTTGGCGCTGGAACTTGAGAAAAAGGGGTACGAGGAGATAAAAAAACAATTCGAGAAAGAATCCGTATAATTTACGATGTACGATTTACGACGTACGATTGTTTTACACGAATTACCCTAATTGAAAACGAACACTAATTAATAAGAATTACACAAATTATTGTGCGATCGGATACTAACCAGGAACCCGAAACGAGAAACCCGAAACAGTAACGTGTGTGACTCAAAATTTAAAGAAATGATAGCCGAAAAATCCCATACCGCTCAAAATATTATAGAGAAGATCT
>CBIHOL010000001.1:0-191639 GCA_966211905.1 uncultured bacterium | reverse complement strand
TGTTTCCGCGAATCTGACTGTCCCGTTGCCGGAGGGATCACAAAACTTCTTTATAAAAGGTAAGATCGACAGTTTAGATCTGAGTAACGTAAATTACAGGATCATTGACTATAAAAGTTCAGTGAAAGACACTGACAAATTCATTTTTACTGATTTCGACAGTCTTTTTCACGACAAGAATTATGACAAGCAACTACAGCTGCTGATCTATGCGTGGTTGCTGTATAAAAACAATTTATGCGAGCCATGGCAGCTTCAACCTGCTATTGTACCATTTAAAGTTTTCAGCGAACAGCCCCGGTTTATCCTTGGAGCGGATAAAAAACCATTCGTTTTCTCAACGAGCTTTCTTGAGGATTTCGAAAAAGCTCTAAGTGCTTTTATTGCCGGTATTTTTGAAATGGAAATTCCATTTCACCAGACGACAGACAGAAAGATCTGCGAATTCTGCGCGTATAATGTTGTGTGTAATTTTCATCCTTAACGTCGTCTGCGCTTACTCCTCTGCCAGCACAAGGTTTTGCATGCCCACTGTCATTTTCATGATCCCGAACTTCACATACACTTTTTCGTCACGGATATCTTCCACTACACCGATCTCTTTCCCGTTCAGAATTTTTACTTTGCTGCCGACCTTTAATACAGTTTTAATACGCGCTATTTTCTTTTCAGCATGCACATCGAGCTTCTTTTGCCTGCGAAGTAGCTCCTGCTTTTTGGATTCTGCGGTAATACCGTCAATAAAACGCTTGATGACGTCCTTTTTGTCCTTTTTTTCATTCCAGTCAGCCATTAGCCTCAGATATTTCTGACCGTATTCAGCTAAGCGCGCGAGCTCAATTTTCCTTTCACGCTCTTTATTGATCTTTTCTTCCCAATTATTAAAAAGAGTATGATACTTTTCCTTTGCGATCTTTCTTAAAAATTCCTCGTGCTCTGAACGTTGCATCTGCTCGGCCAGCTTGGCCTTCTGGCCCTGCACATCCGCGAGTAATTTGCTAAGCTTTAACTTGTCCTTATCGACTTTCAGTTTTGCACGTTCAATTAGATGTTTAGGGAAACCGATTCTTTCTGCGACCTCAAAGGTGTAGCTGCTGCCGGGTTCACCAACACTTAAAATATATTTTGGCTCCAGTGTATCAATATCAAATAACATGCTGGCATTAACAGCCCCGTCGAGTTTTTCCGCGAGCAATTTTACATTCCCGAAATGTGAAGTAATGATGCCGCGGGTTTTGGAACTTACGAGGCTTTCGAGAACTGCTTCTGCAATAGCACCGCCCAGCTCGGGATCAGTTCCACTTCCAAACTCATCCATTAACACCAGGGTTGAATCGTTGATCTGATCCAGCACCGACGTCATGGTTTTCAGCTTGGCGCTGTAAGTGCTTAATTCATTTTCAATACTCTGCGTATCACCAATATCTACAAGCACTTTTTCGAAAAAACAATACGTGCTATTTTCCTTAACAGGGATAAGCAGTCCGCTTTGCAACATCACCTGCAGAAGTCCGATAGTTTTTAAAGCGATAGTTTTCCCTCCGGCATTCGGCCCGCTGATGACAATGATCCTTTTATCACTGTTCAATTTCAGGCTTAGCGGAATGGTCAGCTTGCGGGCTTTTTTATTCTGAAGATACAGCAATGGATGATAAGCCTCATTAACCGAGAGATCGAACGCGGGGCCGATATCCGGAAGAACAGCTCCCAGCTCGACAGCCAGTACTGCCTTGGCTTTGATAAAGTCGATCAGTATCAGCAATTGAACAGCAAGCTGCAGGGAGGTTGCAAAGGGCTGCAGCTGTGCGCAAAGCTCGCGGAGAATCCGGTTTATCTCACGGTGCTCGTCAATTTCCAGTTCTGCAATATCGTTATTGATAGCGATGGTGGCGCCGGGTTCAATAAAAATGGTCTTTCCCGTCTCACTTTTACCGTGCACAAACCCCGGTACTTCGGATTTGTATTCCACAAGAACTGCAAGCGTTCTTCTTCCATTATAAAATCCCTCTTCGTTCTCGCGCAGATAACCCTGCTTACGCATTTCCGCCACATAATGATAAAAACGCTTGTCACTTTCGCGGCGCTTTTCAATCACCTGCCTCCTGATCCTGGCAAGTTCTGGTGAAGCGGTATTTTTCACTGTAGCCTCCGGGTCAATGATCCGGTCTATCTCCGTCACCACAAACTCATTTGTTTCGAGATCGTCTGCAAGTGCGGCCAGCACAGCATAAGACGATCTCTTTGTTTTAAGAAATCGAATCATGGTGTTAGTGGCTTCTGTTGTGCGTGCCACCTTATAAAGCGCAGCCTCATGCAGCATTGAACCTTCCATAGCCAGAAGTCTCAGCTCATGCTGCACATCCTCATGCTCAACGCCGGGAAAATACCCACCCGAAGCGAGGATATGTTTAAGGGCTGCAGTACGTTCAAGTTCAGCTAAAATCTTTTCGCGGTCTGTTTGAGGCAGGATAAGATCACAAAGTGCTCGTGCCTGTTTGCTGAAGCAACGTTCCCTCACCAGGTCGGTAATCTTATGGAACTGCAGAAGTTCCAGGTGCTTCCCGTCAATCATGGAAGCCGGGGAATTTACAATTTACAAAAATATTTATGAAAAAACAAACCATCATTTCGTTTGTCAAATGTACGAATTACGTTATTTTTGAGTTCCTAAATTTTACAAAATGCCTGCTCTTCCTTGCATTATTACAGGGGCCGGGAAGGTGACAAAAAAAAGAACTTAAGATTACCGAAATGAAAAGTGAATTGATCTCAAAAATGGAAGAACTGCTGTTGAAGGACGCAGGTGAAGTTGCCAACGATGTGCGTGCTCTGCAGAAAGAGTTTCAAAAGATCTGGACTTCAGAATTCGAAGAAGCCAAACAAGCCTTTGTGGACGAAGGCGGCAAATCGAAGGAATTTGAATATGCCAAAGGGCCTGAGGACCTGCGCTTTGAAGAGCTGATCGAGAAATACAATAAGCTTAAGAAAGAAAGTGATAATAAGATCGCCGCTGAACAGGCCAGGAACCTTACGATCCGCACAGAGATCATTGCTAAAATAAAAGACCTGAGTCACGTAAGTGAAAATGTAGGTGCAGCAGTTCGCAAGCTACAGGAGCTGCAGACCCAATGGAAAGAGACCGGCCAGGTTTCCCCGCATAAATACAAGGAAGTACAGGCTGATTACAGTCGCGCTGTTGAAGATTTTTACTACAACCTCAAGATCTTCCGTGATCTGCAGGAACATGATCTGAAAAAGAATTTTGAGCATAAGACCGAGATCATTCAAAAACTCCGCAGCATCCAGTCGCTTGAAAACATTAAAGAGGCCGAAAGACTTATTAAGATCTACCGTAACGAATGGGATGAAATAGGACCTGTACCAAACGGGAAGTGGGACGCGCTTAAGCACGATTTCAAAACTGTTCTGGATGAAACATATGCCAAGATAAAATCCTTCTATACTTCTGTTGAGGAGCAAAAGGGACAAAATCTTCAGTCAAAGCAAACCCTGATCGCAAAGGCAAGAGAACTGGTGGATTCTATGAATGATGCTCGTGCATCAAAGTGGAATGAAGCAACGGAAAAACTGATCGCTTTGCAGGCAGAATGGAAGACTGTGGGCAGAACCAGTGAAAAGGATAACGAAAAGATCTGGGCGGAATTCCGCACCACGTGCGACAGTTTCTTCGAAAAGAAAAAGGAATTCTTTGCGGGACTTAACGAAAAATTTGCGGCAAACCGTAAGATCAAATCAGAACTTATCGGAAAAGCTGAATCGATGCAGCACAGCACGGACTGGCAAAAAACCGGCAACGAGCTCATGAAACTCCAGGAAAACTGGAAAAAGCATCCTGCTAACGGAGACAAAGAAGAACCGAAACTTTTTGCGCGTTTCAGGAAAGCCTGCAATACTTTTTTCGATGCGCGGAAAAAACATTTCGAAGATGTAGATGCGTCGTATGAACAAAATCTACATGCAAAAGAAGAGATCATTGCGCGACTGAATGAATTTAAGATCAGCGATGACATGAATGCCAACCGCGAGCAATTAAAAGCTTTCAGCCATGACTGGAACGCGGCAGGCATGGTTCCCATGAAAGATAAAAAACGCATTAACGATGCTTTTTATAACCGTCTTGATGAACTGTACGACCAGATGCATGTTGATAAACATGAAAAAGCGATCATGCAATTCAGGACAAAGATTGAACGCCTCGCGGCTTCCGAAAATGGTTTTGATCTTTTAAGAAAAGAGTCTGATCATCTTAAGAAACAAAGTGACGAGATCAATGCCAGGATGAGAACATACGACAATAATCTTGGATTCTTTAAAACATCGAAAGGCAATAACAGCTTTTTGAAAGAGATAGAGGAAAAGATCGATGCGGAAAAAGCGAAGATCGCTGATCTTACCGCAAAACGCAAGATGATCAGCGACGAACTCGCACGCCTGCGTGAATCGGACAAGGCAAAAGCGGAAGCGTAGTTCCCCGTTATGGCAGGGATGAAATCATATCGTTTTTTTGTTCATCCCCTTTTATATTTTTCACTGTTTTTTCTGACGGTATCAATTCGTTGCACAACCACCTACGAGTGTGAATGCACGCGCTATAAAAAACACATTACGGGTTCATCCACCTCTGTAACCCTCTCGAAAATAAGAGAGAAAAATGTGGAAGCTGCCAGGAAAAAATGTGAGGGCGCGAGCGACAGCGCTTCAGCCTGGGGAACAGAAGAAAAAGTGAATTGTAAGCTGCGGCAGAAATAAACGGACGCGGAAATATCAGGACGGTCCTTTATTTTACCTCCTTTGGGGCTGGGATCCCAAGAAAAGTAGTAACCAGCTCTTCGGCTTTGGCGCAGGCTTCTTCCAGGTTCTCATTTAGAATGAACACATCGAAAAGTTCTGCGGTCTTTAGTTCTTTTTCAGCCTTCCCGATCCTGCGGGCAATACTGTCCTTACTATCAGTGCTGCGAAGGTGAAGGCGCTCTTCGAGGATCTTTATGCTTGGAGGCATTACAAAAACTGCAAGCGCGGCTTCTTTGAACTGGTTTTTAAGGTTCAGACCGCCTTCCACATCTATATCAAAGATAACAGCTCGCCCCGTTGCCCAGATGCGTTCTACTTCAGAACGCAGGGTCCCATAATGAGTGCCCGCATACACTTCTTCCCATTCGAGGAATTCGTTGTTATTGATCTTTTCAATAAACTCGTCTACAGTTAAATAATAGTAATCTTTTCCGTTCTCCTCAACTCCGCGCCTGGGCCTGCTGGTAGCTGAAATTGAAAATGCAATGTGTTCGGAATAATGCTTAAGGATATGCCTTACCAGCGTGGTTTTGCCCGAGCCAGAGGGGGCTGAAAATATGATGAGTTTTCCGCTGTGCATGTGCAAATATAACAAACAAAGTTTGTTGTTAAGGGAGGTATGTAAAAAACTGCCTGTTATCAATGCCTGCAGCCAATCGTAAAAAAACTTCCGGGGTTCTGTACTTTACAGTAATTTTGCATCACCAATGAGAACTCTCCTCCTTTTAGCATACTTAGCCCTGTTTTTTTCACCAGGTTTTAGCCAGTCACCCCCAGCTAATAACAATATGATGAAGGCTATGAAAGATATAAAGGGTCGTGTTTACGGGAAACTGATAGACGCGCGTACGAAAAAGCCTGTAGAGTTTGCCTCAGTTGTTGTGCTCTGGTTCAATAAAGACAGCCTTATGGGAGGAGGGTTAACAGAGGAGAACGGAGAATTTAATATCGAAAATCTGCCACCAATGGGAACTTTTCGCTTAAAAGCTACCCAGATCGGTTATAAACCTTATCTCACCAAGATATACATCCAGATACCAAATAAACTTGAGCAGGACCTTGGAGATATTGCCCTGGAGCCAGACGAGAAATTATTGAGCGAGGTGGAAGTTACGGCGGAAAAAAACACCGTTACAATGTCTATCGACAAAAGAACGTATAATGTGGACAAGGACATTTCCGTTAAAGGAGGTACAGCGGTTGATGTGATGAAGAACGTGCCAGGAGTGACGGTAGACGGCGAAGGCAATGCACAGCTGCGAAACCAGGCGCCCACCATCTTCGTTGATGGCAGACCTACCAACCTTACCCTGCAGCAGATCCCTGCCGACCAGATCGACAGGGTGGAGATCATCACCAATCCCTCGGTTCGTTATGATGCCGGTGCTACAGGCGGCATCCTGAATATCATAATGAAAAAGAACCTCAAGCCAGGCTATAATGGAATGGCTATGGCGTACGCCGGCACAGGCGACAGATACGGAGGAATGCTGAGCTTCAACCTGAAGCAGGGTCGCTGGAACCTATCCACAATGTACAATTATAATCAGGCTATAAATGACGTGAATGGTTATACCAAGCGCACACAGTACGACAGTGCCAAAAATGTGAGAGGTTATTTTGATCAGCAATCAAACACAAGAATGATGCGTCAGTTCCATTTTGCAAAGATCGGAGTTGACTACGCTTTGAACAATCGCAATACTCTTACTTTTAATCAGATGCTGGTGGCAGGGAAATTCCTGACAAATGACAACCAAAGCTTCTCAGTGCTGGATAAAGAAGGCGCACAGGTTTCAGAAGGTCTGCAGGTAAACGACCAGGAAGCACATTTCCAGAACTTCAATTCACAATTGCAGTACAAAAAAACTTTCCCTAAACCTGGCAAGGAGCTCACGGCAGATTTTAATTATAATTACAATACGTCGGGCAATGGTTACCTGTTCACCACATATATGGACACCAACGTTTACAAGAAAAATACAGGGACATCCGGTGCAAACCAATATGTTTTCCAACTGGACTATATTAATCCCCTGAGCGAAACCAGGAAATTTGAAGCCGGGCTAAAAGGCTTCTACAAAAATTCTACCAGTGTGAACACCACCAGCAACGCCACTCAGTCGCAGGACATTTACACACGTGATACCAACATGAGCAACAGTTATGTTATTGATGACATCGTAAATGCTGCTTATGTAAATTACAGCGACCAGCTGAAGTCCGGTATCGGAATGCAGGCAGGTCTTCGTTTCGAACAGTCGTACTACTACGGGAATATCACAGACAAGCAGCAAACGTTTTCTTACAATTATCCTTCAAGCGGAGAAGATATTCTGAAATCAATATTTCCCGGATTATATTTCAGCAAAAAATTCAGCAAGAACCGTGAATGCCAGGTGAATTTCAGCAGGAAGATCCAGCGGCCTAATTTCTTCCAGCTTATGCCCGTGGTAATGTTTGCAGACCCCCTCAATTACCGGATAGGTAACCCGGAGCTCAAACCGGAGTTCAGGAACATGGCTGAGATGAACTATAACCAGGTATTTACAAAAGGAAATTACCTGGGGTCATTGTATTTCAGATATGATGAACAGCCAATAACAGATGTAGCGCTTCCGTCACTCACGAATCCCGACGTGCTGATGAACACCACTATAAATGGTGAAGATGGATGGCGTTACGGCACCGAACATAGCGCCAAGTATACCTTCTTTAAAAATCTGGATATAACATTAAATGCCAATGTGTTTTATATTTCCATGCGGGGGTATGTTGTTCCCACTGAACCACAGGTTACGGCCAAAGGTGTAGCGTACAACACCAAGGCCATTTTTAATTATCGTTTTCCAAAACAGCTAACCCTTCAGATCAATGGTAGTTACGAATCGCCGCGCGTGTTGCTTTTGGGCAAAACACTACCTGTTTATTCAGCGGACATATCCTTAAATAAAATGATCGGAACAAAATGGACCCTGAATCTTATGCTGAGCGACGTGTTTAATACCCGCAGGATGGGCACACATTACGAAACACCTTATTATGTGCAGGACCTTAGCAGACGAAGAGAAACCCGCTACCTGCGTTTTTCGGTCACCTATATGTTTGGCAAAATGGACGCCTCCTTATTTAAGCGGGCCAGGCAAAACCGCGCTGGAAATGACAACCAGGGAAACCAGGACGGACTTGATTTTGGAAGATAATGCAGAACATCATTAACATAGAAGGAATCAGGCTGTACGGTTATCACGGCTGCCTGGAAGAGGAAGCCAGGATAGGCGGAAATTATATTGTGGATGTAAAGATGCTTGTTGACTTCACCAGCGCGGCCACACACGACGATCTCCAGGAAACTATTGACTATTGCGCCATTTTCGAGATCAGTAAAAAACAGATGGCCATACGCAGCAAGCTTATTGAGAGTGTATGCGCGAGGATCTTCGACGACATTAAAAAAACTTTTCCCCGTATTACAAAACTTAATGTTAAAGTAACCAAGCTGGTTCCACCCATGAATGGCGATGTGGAGCGGGTAAGCGTGGAAATGAACGAATAATACCTTCACTTTTGCGCGTGGGACTTTTTTTCAGTTAACTTTGCGGTTAATGCGTCCAACAGCATATAACAACGACGAAGTGCAGGAGAAAATAAAAGACCTGGATGGCTGGAATTTTAACGGAAAAAGTCTTGAAAAAGAATTTCTTTTCAAAAATTTCAGCGAGGCATTCTCATTCATGACACGTGTTGCGCTGCAAGCCGAAAAACATGACCATCATCCCGACTGGAGCAATGTATATAATCGTGTCCGGATACAATTAAACACACATGATGCAGGTGGAATTACCGAGCTTGATATAAAACTTGCCACCTTTATTGATAAAATTTCCTCCCATGGACTTCGATAATCCTTCACGCACCGAGCTTTCAGAGCTTGGAGAATTTGGCCTGATAAAACACCTCACCCAGCACATTGAGCTTACGCATGAATCAACTGTTAAGGGTGTGGGAGATGATGCAGCTGTGATACAGTATTCAGGAGAACAGATCGTAGTCACCACTGATATGCTTGTGGAAGGAGTGCATTTTGATCTTACGTATGTGCCTCTGAAACATCTCGGGTATAAAAGCGTGGTTGTAAATCTAAGTGATATTTACGCGATGAATGCCGAGCCCAGACAGATAGTGGTTTCCATGGCATTATCGAGCCGGTTCAGCCTTGAAGCAATTGAAGAACTGTACGCCGGCATGTTACTGGCCTGTAAAAAATACAATGTCGACCTCGTGGGCGGAGACACTACTTCAAGCATGAGCGGGCTGGTTATAAGTGTTACAGCCATTGGCGCTGCGAAAAAGGAAAACCTTGTTTACCGTGACGGAGCGAAAGAAAGCAATCTCCTGTGTGTTAGCGGTGATCTTGGAGGCGCATATATGGGACTGCAGATCCTTGAGCGCGAAAAATCAGTATTCAGGGAGAACCCGAACCTGCAGCCAGATCTTGAAGGCAAAGACTATATTCTTGAAAGACAATTAAAACCTGAAGCGAGAAAAGATATTCCGGAACTATTGAAGAACCTGAACGTGGTTCCAACTTCAATGATCGATATCAGCGACGGACTCTCGTCGGAAGTGTTGCACCTTTGCACACAATCAAAAGTCGGAGTAGAACTATACGAAGAAAAGATCCCTATTGATCCTCTTACCTTTGAGACTGCCAGGGAATTTAACCTTGATCCCACCATGTGCGCGCTAAGCGGAGGTGAAGATTACGAGCTGCTGTTCACTGTTGATATCGGAGATTATGAGAAGATTAAAAATTCAATGGATATTTCCATCATAGGTCATATCACCGAAGAAAAGAAGGGCCGCCTGATGGTGGCAAAGGCAGGTACCGTGCACGAACTCACAGCGCAGGGATGGAACGCGCTACTTAAGAAATAGTTATTCATTTCGTGTTTCGGGTTTCGTGTTACTAATGCATTAAACCAGAAACAAGGAACCAAAACGCAGAACTACCGTTTACTCGCTTTTTTCAATTTCAATACCGAAATCCATGATGAGGGGAAGAGGATCGGTGCGCATGCCCTGCTCGAAACTGAATTCATATTTTCCTGCCTGGGCAAATCGAACGTTTTTTTTAACCGGAACCTTAAAATCAAAAATATCACCTACTCCACTACCCTGCCATTCCCCTTTTTTGTTTGCCAGCACAACTTCCATTGTATCTGTCAAAACCTTTCCATCAGGATATTTAGTAGTGACAAACAAAAAAATATTATTAAAGGGATAGGAATCAGCGTGCCTGATCATCAATGAAATGTTGTTTAAAGACTGCGTATCCTTGATTTCCACTTCAAACACCGCTTTGTCCTTCGCAAACCATTCGTAATCTTTAAACTTACGGTACTCGCTATACACAATATTTTTATTGCACGATACCATCATGATCATTAAAGCGAAGGATGCAAAAATTTTAATTCCCCGGCTCATTCTTTGGTTCGCTACCTGGCGCATCTGGTTTTTTGTTAGGGTTATTTGGGTTATTCGGATTTGGTCTGTTGTTATTATTTCTTTTTGGATTCTGTGGACGCTGGTTGGGCTTGTTCTGCGGTGCAGATTGCTGACCTTTATTCCTGTTTTCAGGTCGTGCTTGCTGCTGTTTATTCCTGTCCTGATTATCCCGGCGTGGTTGCTGAGCAGGCTTGTTAGCCTGGTTTTCCCTTGGCGGCTTCTGTTCATTTGACTCCCGTGGAGGACGCTGACGGCTCACCTGGGTGGCAACTGGCCTTTCAGGCCCAGGTCCTGCATTCTGTCCCTGTTTGTTCCTGCTTTTGTTTGGACGCGAACCACCTTTTGGCTTCGCTCCCCTGCGATCAAAACGTGTAAGACTATCCTGCCCGACAACATTTTCGAAATTCGGTTCAACATTAAGGATCTTCTCCACTGCCTTTACAGAAGGAATAAGAGCTTCGGGAACTTCTCCCTTGCTGTTGGCTTCAAGGATACCATTTACGACCTCAACATGCATCGGAATGAACACACCGGGCTCACTGCGATAACTGAACCACATCATGCGCCTGAAAATATCTGTCTTTTGCAAAAATGCGTCACCTTTTTTAGTGAGGAGCTTTTTACCTTCCATATCGGGAAACTCCTTTAGTGCATCTACGTAACTGTCGAGCTCGTAGTTGAGGCAGCATTTAAGCTTACCGCATTGACCCGCTAATTTTAAGGGGTTTAATGATAACTGCTGATATCGAGCGGCACTAGTGTTTACAGTGCGGAAATCAGTCAGCCATGTGCTACAGCAAAGTTCCCTTCCGCACGAGCCGATCCCTCCTAAACGCGAGGCCTCCTGCCGGGAGCCGATCTGGCGCATCTCTATTCTTACTTTAAACTCATCGGCCAGTACCTTGATCAGCTCGCGAAAATCAACACGAGCATCTGCCGTATAATAGAAGATTGCTTTTGATTTATCTCCCTGGAATTCCACGTCACTCAGCTTCATTTCAAGTCCAAGTCGCAAAGCAATTGTCCTTGCCTGGTACATTGTAGCAACCTCCAGCGACTGAGCTTCCTTCCATTTGTCGATATCGGCCTGTTTGGCTTTACGATAGATCTTCTTGATCTCTTCGCTATTAATATTTACATTCTTTTTCTTCAGCTGCAGACGCACTAATTCGCCGGTAAGGGAGATAGTCCCGATATCATGACCTGAATTTGCCTCTACGGCAACAGGATCACCTACATTAAGAGTCAGATTATTTACATTTCTGAAAAACTCCTTCCGCGAATTTTTGAAACGAACTTCAACCACGTCAAAGGGTTTTTGACCTGCAGGCAGGCTCATATTGCCTAACCAGTCAAAAACAGTCAGTTTATTACAGCCATCAACAGTACCGCAGGACCCGTTGTTATTACAACCTGCCGGAATCCCACTAGTGCCGGTACCGCATCCGCTTCCACATCCCATAATTCTCTAATTTATGCTTAAAGATAAGAAGATTCGCTGTTCCCTGCAACGACGCCGAATGAATAGCCACGCAAGGCACATTACATCCCGCAGTCTATACTTTTCATATCTTTGAACCGTGAGGATCACAATAATATTCTTTCTTTTTCTTTCAGCTTTTTTAAGAGGGCAGGATAAGATCTACTTGCTGAACGGCGAGGTGTTGGAGGGTAAAGTGATTGAGGTCAACCCTGAAGATATAACGCTGGAAAAAGACGGGGAATCCCAAAATATATTAAAAAGTGAGTTGCTTCTCATCGAATTCCGAAACGGCTATTTCGAGAAAGTCAATGACGCAGAAAAAAGCGTAACCATTCAGTCGTCGCGAAATCACACTGTGAATAAGCCTGGTCCTCCTGCAAATGAAACCCTGAATATGCTTTCAGTGAATACGCTGGCATTTACCAACGCCGATATTTCATTGTTTTATGAAAGACTGTCGCGGAACAAAGCTTTCGGTTACGGAGCCATGGGGGCGTACAATTTTAATAAATACGTCATCCAGTTCAACTCTTTTTTATACCTGCTAGCCAACGCAAAAAAAAAGATGGATGCAGGAGTCTTCTTAAACTATTATCCGGGCAAGCTTAGCAGGAAAAAGAACCTGCATCTTGGAATACTTGTTAAGTATACATCATTTGATTTCAGCTACCTCAGGGAAGACACAGCGTGGAATGGCGGGCAACCAAGCATCACTATCAGCTACGCTCCTTCCTCAGGATATCAGCTGGCCACCCTGTTCACTATCGGGTCTCATTATGTTATCAATAAAAATATTTTCATCAAGACCTTGTATGGACTAGGAGGATTTAATCTCCGCGGCGATTTCCACCAGCAATTCAATTACATGATCAACCGGAATACAGATCCCGCTGATTGGATCTCGGTAACTTTTCTCCCAAAGGTATACTTCGCTTTAAACATAGGATACAACTTCTGATGCGGTTTTTGTTTTTCATATTTTTAATACCATGTTTTGGCGGTCTTGCACAGGACAAGGTGTTCTTAAAAAACGGAAAAAGTCTGAACGGTATCGTGGTATCAGTTTCAAATGAAATTGTCTATTTCAGGCTAAACGACACTTCAGCCCTGCAGCAGTTTAAAAAGGAAGATGTTCTGCTGATAGATGCCGCGCGCGGAAACCGTTATATTTTTGGCAAGGAAAGCGCCAGGAAAGAGAAAGGTAGTTTGGCGCCGCAGAACATTAAAAGAAACTCGCTCGGAATGCAACCGGTTGATATATTCACGGGCAGGATCACATTTGTTTATGAAAGGCTTAACAGCTCGGGTAATATTGGTGTAGCCTTTCCCCTGAGCCTGACATTTGATCCCGTGGGTGGTCTCATAAAGCAGGACAGCTCACTGTTTATAGAAAGGATACCAGGCGTGAAATTTATAACTGGCCTTGATGTCCTTTTTTACATTGTGGAAAAAGAAAACTCCCGGCTTTTTATCGGGCCCAGGATCAGGTATGGAACTGATATGTTTTTAGGTAACCTTGAAGGCTATACAATCCAGACACAAATAGGTTATCGTTTTGGAAAAACCGACAGGAAATTCTCACAACACCTGTCAGCTGGATTTGGTGTAGCCGGCATCCTGACACCGCCTGCCGGTGCAATGGTGCAAAGCGGGCAATTTTTTAGCTGGTTCAGTATAAATTACCGTCTGGCATTCAACTGGTAGCGTTCCTCAAATGCTCTGTTTCCCTGCAATCCTCCGCTGTGAACAACTAGTATCCTGCTTCCCGTTTTAAATATTCTGCGCTGCATAAGGTCAAAAACTGCGAAGAATAATTTAGCAGTATAAATATAGTCCAATGGAATATTGAATTGTTTTTCGAAGTCCGTTTTAAATTCATACCACTGTTCCTCAAAACTGGCGAATCCTGAAAATGCATAATCATTAATGATTGTATACTGGTATCCCGTTTCATCCGGAGATAACCGATTTCCGATCGCGGGAAAGGAAACTTCAGGAAATGCTTTAGCAAGCACCCCGGAGATCTTTGCTGGTAATGTAGTGTCATTTTTCACCACATTGATCCCCACTACTGAGTACCTGCCTATTGCTGATGCCATCAGGCCGCCAAAGGTTGTGGCCGTACCACAGGCACAAAACACTACGTCGTATTCAATACCGGGCGGAATAATTTCAGCACAACCTTTCAATCCCTCTTCATTGCTGCCTCCTTCGGGAACCAGATAAAAATCCCCAAACTCACTTTTGAGCCGATCCAAAAATTCTAGTGTATCCTTTTGCGCATACTGTACACGTGAAACAAATTTCAGACGCATACCATCAGCTAAAGCTTTAACCAGCGTAGGGGTATTTGAAAATGTTTCTTCACCTCTGACAACAGCTACCGATGGAATCCCTTTTTTCCTGCAGGCAGCAGCAAGGGCAGCAATATGATTTGAATGAGGTCCACCAAAACTCAGGATCAATTTTTTATCCTTTTCAGAAGCAGCGTCGATATTCTTTTTTAATTTGAACCATTTATTACCACTGACCTCACCATCTATTAGGTCCAGCCTCAGCACGTCCACTTTATAGGGGGATTCAACCTGCAAAGGTTGCACTATCGGATCGTACGTTACCAGGATCAGTTATTTAATGAATCGCCTCGCAGTAAACGATATCGTTTCCTGGCTTCAACAGTGAAAATACTGCCCGGATACTTCGTAAGCACCTCTTCGTATGCCTGCCGGGCTCTCACCGGGTCGTTCAGATTGATCTCATATAATTCTGCAAGCCTGAACTGTGCATCATCCCCATACAGTTCCGAAGGATAATACTGAAGTATATCTTTATACATCGTAGCAGCCTCTTCAAACTTACCCAGCGTTTTGAAGATCGTCGCCTTTTTGTAGTTAATATCATCGCCCAGTGTATGCGTTGCAAAAAGAAGATTTATACTGTCGAGTCTCGCTACCGCTTCGTTGTACCGGTGTTCAAGGATCATTAACTCTGCACTTGCAAATAGTTTCAGGGGGAGATCATTTGTATCCACACCTATGGCATCTGTTATTATTAAACTAAGATCAAGAGCATCGTTGGCAATAAGTTTTGATGTGGCACCTTTCAGCACATCTGCCTGGGCCTTCGACCAGGTGAAATCGCCGGCATAGAAGCTTAGCTTGGCATTACGGAACTTCGCTTCCTGGCCAATAGCTTCATATTTAAAATCCTTTTCTACCTGAGAATAGAGCAATGAGGCTTCCCAGATCTCACCGCTCACTAGATAAATATCCGCCAGCATAAGTTTGTGTTCTGCTTTCACTACAGGATCAATACCGGCCTGGCTCACAAAATCTTTTAAAAGCGTTATAGCTTCTCCTGATTTCTGCAAATAAAATGCTTTCAGGGAAGCGAGACTTTTTAATAGCTGCGAGTTCATTGTACTCTGTCGGTACTTAATATAGGCAGCCTCTAGTCTCTGCTCGAGAGATTGCAACTCTTCTATCTTGGGCTGAGCCTGACCGGTTAGCGCCAGGTACTCAACATTCAATCCCTCGATGTGCGCTACATCGAAATAAACAGATGACGGACCTTTTTCAATAAGATAGTCATAACACCGTTTGGCCGTAGACCATTGCTCGTTGCTTACACAGATCTTTGCAAGCTCATACATCCTTTGACCTTCCTCCTTCAGACGCTTATCGAGCGCACGCGACTGTACAAATGCACCTTCAAAATCTTTCTGTTGCTTTTGAATAAATATCAGGAACTCAGTTAACACCACTTTTTCAGGATTCTTCTGGATCCGTTTTTGCAGCTGCTGCTTAAGGATAGGATTTTTTATGCCCCCTTCTTCATCATCGTATCCAAGCGAGTTCTGCAGGTTATTCTGAATTGTGTATAGTTCGGATTCCCTGAATTCAAGCGCGTCCAGATATTCATTGATCATCGATGTCACATCGTTCATCGCCTTGTAAATGTCGGCGCGCTCGTAAAAATATGGATAGTCCGGGCTATCTTTCCTGGCTGCATTATAAACTGCCAGAGCATATTCATAATTTTTATCTTCCATGAAAGCCAGCGCCAGCTGCTGAATGTATGGTTGCACAGGCGAAAGTTCTTTCAGGGCTTTGTCGTAAGATTCTTTCTCTTTCTTGGTTTCGCCCTGAAGTTTGTATATGCGGCCGAGATATACATAGAGATAAACTTCCTGGCGGTTGGCCTTGAGATGGCGCCTGGTTAACTTTTCCGCTTTATTATATTCCTTTGCAGCCAGGAGACTGCGGTAATAGGGAGCAAAAAATTCTGCAGGTTGTTTGTCGTAGAGATCTTCAAAATAAAAGTTTGCTTTCTCATACTCCTTTTGCTCAAAGTACTGGAGCGCCAGTTTTTCATTGCCTGAACCAGGCTTTTGAGAGAACCCTGCAAGAGTTGCTAAAAAAAATATAATCAGGAAAAAGCGGATGTTCACAGAGTTGCTATTTACTACTATAAATATAGCATAAGACCAGTTAACCCTCTAAGTAAATGTTCCAATTTGTATTTTTTTCACTTCCAGTAAAAAGTAAAAGCGCACCCCTTTTGAGGATGCGCCTGTTTTTACCTGGTTAATAGTATGCTCTTTGTAACGGAGCCCGCGGCAGACTGCAATCGAACAAAATACACGCCAGCCTGCAAAGAACCGGAAAGGTCAACTTCATGTTTTATGGCCGAGCGCTCAATATTTCGGCTATACACCACCTGACCACTCACATCCAGCACTTCAAGAAGCGCATCGTTCTGAAGATCGGACTCAACTGTAAAATGACCTTTTGAAGGATTAGGATACAACTTAATTCCCAAAACCATATCAGCTTGCTCAAGTCCAGTTGCCACGGGGCTTACCACGATCATATGTTTTTGAAGGTTGTTCATTTCGTCACTCTCCGTTAGCTGCCCGCTGCGGTCGGTAACAGCAAAAATGTAGTATGTGCCGGGAAGAGTATTATCGGGCAGCAATAAATGAGCCTCCAGTGCGCGGTTTTCACCTGCTGATAATTCTCCCGCATTATTTTCATCCAGCAAAATGTCGGACTGATCTAGGCGATCATCACCACTAAAATAGTAAGTAACTGACCCCATTACCGGATCACTGCTATTGTTTAACAGGGATACGGAAAGCTGTACTGGTTCGGTGCCGGAAATGCTGCGACTTCCTTTAAGACTGGTAACACTAAGATCCATCTTTCTGGCTACCACCTTCACAGGCACATAACGGATATTATTATTTTCATTGCTTTCTGTTACCAGACCATCATAATCGGCAAAAAATAAAATATAATAATTCCCACCATTTTGGTTAAGAGGCACCTTACCGCTGAAGGTTTTTAATATCCCCGCAGCCGGCGAAAGAGAACCCACTGAACTGGATCCCAGAAAAATGTCGTATGACTGATAGCTGGTATCCTGCGAAAGGAAGTATCCGGTTTTACCAGATAATGCATTCGCATTTCCCGCATTTACAAGCTTGGAGTTTACCAGGAACTTATTTCCAGCTGTAATTGTTGCCGACGACACCGCTTGATTCTGAACCTGCAGATCGGCAAACTTTGGAAGCGCAGCAATTGTGAATGTCAGGCGTGCAGTATTATTGCTTTCATTGGTCTCACCAACCTCTGCAGCATAATCGGCCACAAAAATGAGATTATAGATTCCCGGTTGCACAGCGGTAAGACTTGCAGATTTATTCAACAATACAGAACTACCAGCGCTGAGTGTCGAGGTGGCCGAATTCGCCAATAGTATATCGCTGTTGTCAAGCAATGTATCTACCGAAAGATAATAACCCGCTTTGCTGATTCCCGCCGACGTTGAACCAGAATTTATCACAGTGCAGGTAAAGGATAATGATCCACCCGCTAAAATGCTGGCAGAAGATATCGCTTTCGACGCTATCCGCAGATCGACTGACGGTATCGGATTCACAACAAGACCCACGTACCGGGTATTGTTATTTTCATTCGTCTCTGTTACCGCAAGATCGTAATCAGCATTTATGAGGACATAGTACTGACCAACTGCGGTTCCGGAAGGCAATTGAAGAGTTGCCTGCTTCGAAGAGTTTGCGCCGGCGTTCAGCTGACCGCCTGTTGAGAACCCCAGGAAACTATCCCCTGAACCAAGTAGTGTGTCGGACGAAAGATAATAACCGACCTTGCTTGAAGCAGCGTTGGTACTTCCGGTATTTGCGATGGTAGCGGAGACTGAGAAAGCAGCACCCTGTAATAATACAGACGCAGAAAGAGCAGCATTACTTATAGCCAAGTCAACGGAAGCCGGCTGGCTGATATTGATCTTTACCCTTGAAAGATTATTTAATTCATTCGTTTCAGCGATCTCCTGGGCATAGTCGGCCTTAAAAAGAATATAAAAAATACCTGCAGGCATAGTGGATGCAATAGTAACAGTTTTTGTTTTTTGCGCATTGCTATTCGGGGTAAGGGTGGCAGGGCTCGAAAACGCGAGGAATCCATCACCACTATCAAGCAGAGTATCTGATGAAATATAATATCCTATTTTTCCACCAAACGAAGTTGTAGTGCCTGTATTTACAATGTTGGATGTAAGAGATATTACACCTCCGGCCAGCACATTGGTTGGAGTACCAACAGCATTCTGGATCACCAGGTCCACCAACGGTGTTGGATCAACAGTAAACGGTTTTGAGGCCACGTTATTATTTTCGTTAACTTCTGATACAACATTATTATAATCCGCTTTAAAAAGAATATAATAATTACCCGCAGCGATGTTAGTCGGGATCACCAACGAACTCTGACGCAATGCCGAAGTAGTTGCCTGCAATGCTGTACCGGCAGAAGAACCCAGCAACACATCACCGCTACCGAAGATAGAATCGGCAGAAAGATAATAACCAACATTGCTCACAGAAGCTGTAGAACTTCCATTATTATAAATGGAAGCTTGCACGTTAACAGCAGTGCCGGCGGTTCCTGACTGCGCAGAAACAGATGCCGACGTAATTACCAGGTCGATCACCGGATAGTCGATATATGTTGGAGGCAGATTATTAGCAGCATGAACTGAAAGAGAATACACGGCTTTCCTTGTAATATTTCCCGAGCCATCAAACTGCAGAACTAATGTTGACTGGTTACGGATGGTATCGTTGTACTGAGCTGCAATGCCAGCATTTACATTTATTTTAAGACTGTTGGTGCCGGTTACTGTCGCATTATTAAGTCGCAGACTATAAGCGTGGTCTGTTGTGGATTCCTGGTTCATGATCATAACCGTAGTTTTCTGACCATTCTTACCAGCAAAGACCTTTACGTTAGCCTGGTTATCATTGGCGCTCACAGAGTTTCCGCTAAAGTGCTCAGCCATCATCTTATAATGGTAAAAGAGAGGTTTTTTGTTTCCTGTGGATTTATCAATGAATCCAATATTACTTGTAGTGCTGCTACCTTCTATAGTGCTCCACAGGTTCATAAATGCAAGCCCCTGGGTTAGTCCGATCCCATAAAGCTCTGCAACAAACTGCGCACCTAAAAAACTATTGGCCCCAACACCATAGACGTTATCTGTCGAGCTGTTTGCGTAAACAACGTTGGCTTCAGTTACGGCACCAAGCAAAGCGTCGGTACCCGCGCGTGAATGATAATTATTGGCCGCTGTAAGACGGGTATTTAAATATGTAAGATTGCTTTCGAATGAATTGGTCCCTGTAAGTTTGGCAATAAGCTGGCTGCGCGTTGGTAACGTTGCGTTATTATCCCCCATAGGGTATGTGTGAAAAGATATCACGTCCACATAGTACCTGCCATTGTTATCCTTACCGGTAATATCATATGTACCGCCAGGATTAGTAAGTCCGTCGATAATCGCTTTATTGAACCATGCGGTCTCAGGACCGATGATCCTGATAGTAGAGTCAACCGCCTTCATGGCGCTTGCAAATGGTTTTATGTACGATGCTACCTGTGATGCGCTTGTAGCAGCATATTTAAGATCCGGTTCATTACCAATGATCCAGTATTTCACATGCTTGTTACGCGTCACATTAATATAAGTCACGATGGCGGCAGCCTGCTGGGCGGTATATCTCCCGTTATAATACGGCACCTGTACGATGGGCTCCATGCCATTAGATCTTATAGAATCGATCATCCGGATGTACTGAAAGTTCGTAGGCATATTTTTATCGGGAGTGATCCCGCCAAAACGAACCACTTGTGTTTTACTATCTTTCACTTTTTGCCAGTTGCCGTTTAGCTTTCCATTAAGGATGCAAGGTGGATCTGTGCAATTAGAAGCATTACCGATGGTGTCAGTCATCCATGCGTTCACTCCAAAATAATAAGGTTGGATGGTTTGCGCCCTTAAAAAAGAGATCAACAATGAAAAGATCAGGACCAGGGATCTTGGCCCGTAGAAAAAGCGGAAGTGGTTCATGTGTCTAAGTACTCCGTTAATAGTGCTGCCCGAATAGCCGGATCGCCAGCGATGAAAAAACTGCTTCTGGCGATAATATTATCTTATACGGCGATTCTTTTTCGGGGTTCATCGCTGCAACACATGTTTAACAGTTCTTAGAGGCTATAACGGAGGTTATGAACAGATTGTTGAAAAGATCCTGGAAGGGCATAAAAAAAGTCCGTTAAAAAACGGACTGTGGAAAGTAAGAGTATGATTAAGAGATTTTAACCTTTAAATCCCAGCAGGACTTTGCTGCCATTCTGTTCAAAGTGGATGCTGTCGGCCAGGCTTTGCATCAGGAATACACCCCTGCCGCTGATCTTGTCGATATTAACAGGATCAGTAGGATCAGGCAGATTTGTGTGATCAAAACCTTCGCCTTCATCAGTGATCGAGAAAACCAATTTCTGATCGTCGGATTCAAAACCAATCTTTACAAATTTATCAGGATCATTTTTGTTGCCGTGTAATATGGCATTATTCACTGCTTCAGTAACCGCAATAAGCATGTTGCCGTAGCAATCTTCATTTACGCTATATATCTGGCACACATCCTCCACCAGTCTTTCAACTAATCTGAGGCTTTGTGTATTAGAGTTAATTTTCAATGTCTGGTATTTAGCTGGTATCATTTACTTCTCCAGTTTATTAAAGTAATTATTCACTTTTTCCTTGTAGTACGGGGTTAAACTAGGGGGAACCGTATTTAACAATTCCATTTCCTTTTCTTTTAATCTCTTATACTCTAAAAACTGTTCAGGGTTGCTTAAAATTTCATTTTTTGCCTCATTACTTTTCCTCTGTTCATCCTGCTCCCTTTCCTTTTCTGCCTTCTCACTTTCAAGAAGGCGGGTTAGAATTTCCTGCTGGCGGCGCATGGTTTCATTTGTTATCTGCTTATTTACCAGCTCTTTTTCAGTTTGTTCCATCATGTTCTGAATGTCTCCTCCCGGATTCCTACCCTTATTTTTAAGCTTATCCATTAATTGCTCCATCTGCCGGCGTAAAGCTTCCTGCTGAGCCGCCATTTTTGCGAACTGCTCGCTGCTTCCGGGCATACCTAGTCCCTGACTTCCGTTCTGCCCCTGGGTGCCCCCTGGTTTCTGACCCGGTTTATCACCTGGCTTGTCTCCGGGTTTCTGGCCACCTTGTTTCTGCCCTTTTTCAATAGCATCCTTTAATTCCTGCAATTGTTTGTTAAGCTGCTCCTGGAGTTTTCGCATACTACTGGCGGGAGGACCATCAGAATTTGGATTGTTTCCTTTTCCGCTTCCCGGCTTCTTGCATTTGCCTTTTTTACCCTCACCCTGCTTTTGCTGCTGCTTCATTTGCTGTTGCATCTGCTCAAGAGATTCGTTCAATAATAAAGCGAGATCATTCACCGACTTCATTGTACTTTGCATTCGCATAGTACTCTCCCCACTGTTGCGTTCCGCCAGCAACTTTACGGTTTTATCCATATTCATATTAATAGAACTGATACCACGATTCACAATGGCGCTGATCTGTGGTGCCCGTTTACTAAGTGCCAGCAAACTATCTTCAATGATCCTGCTGTCGTCCTTAAGTTTATTTTGTTGTTTAGGAATATCGACATAACGGGGATTGTCAATTCGCGTTTTCCCCAAATCCTTAATAAGTTCTTCCTGCGAAAAAGACAGGTTCAGAAGATTTTCCAGTATCTGCCGGAGAGCCTGCGCATTTTCCTCCTGCTGCTGCTCTTCTTCTTCCTGCATGGCCTGCTCCATTTGCTCCTTCATCTCCTGCATTTTCTGACTGGCATTTTTTTGAGACTGTGAAGCGGCCTTTTTATTTTTCTGGCTGAGCTGCTCTGAACTTTTCTTCATTTCCTGGTCAACCTCCGATTGTTTTTCTTCAGTTGAAGGCATTTTGTTTGGCTCTTCCAATGCCTTATTTTTTTCTTCCAGTTCCTTCAGATCTTTTTTCAGGTCGTTGAACTCCTTCGCTATTTCCTCCTGTTTTTTTTCGAGCTCTTTATTTTTTTCATCGGCTTGTTGTTTGTCGCCTTTACTTTCTTTGTCTTTTGCCGACTCCTCAGTTTTTTTCGCAAGCTCCTGCTCTTTTTTCTGAAGCTCATCCAGCTTGTCAACTGCCTCCTGCATTTTCTGCTGGACTTCAAGTTGTTTAAAAGCTTCAAGATTCCTGTCAAGCTCTTTTTCTATGTCTTTATTACTGAGCTTTAATTCCTCGAGCTTTTCCTGCACCTGGTTCTTATCGAGCTTGTCCATCATTTTCTGAAGCTCTTCGAACAATTTTTTCATTTCAGGAGTCATCACATTTTCAAACAGCTGTTCAAGCTGCTTTTGTTTTTCCAGAATATTTTCATCGCTTTCACTGAATTCATTCTGACGCTGATTTTTCAACTCGTTTTCCTGTTTAATCTGTTCGATCTTATTCTGAAGCTCATTCTGCTTTTTCAGCAGGTCTTCCATCTTTTTCTTTTCCTCGTAGCCCAGCTGATTCTTGTCATTGATCTTCTTCGCAAGTTCATTCACTTCTTTCTGCAGGTCGCGTGCTTTCTTAATACTTTCCTCAAGATCCTTGGTGATCTCTGAATTGCTTTTTGCCGTCATCTCGTTCAGCTCCTCGCGTGAAGGCGCTTTAAAAGAAAGCATCTGCGTTTTGGAAGACTTGGCCCCATTGACACCATCATTATCAAACACTTCGAAAAAATAGTCAACCTTATCGCCCTGCCTGAGCTGGAACTGTGACAGATCAAAGAAGTGAAAATATGTCTGCGACACCTGTTCTCTTGCAATATGTATAGGCTGGCTCCCGGCAACCTCAATCGTTTTGCCTGTGCTGTCTGTAGTATAGTGGCGATAATGAAACGTTAACCTGCTAAAGCCATAATCATCCTTCACCTGCCCGCTGAAATAAACATTACGGGGATTAAGCGAGTCTGGTTTTTCTTCCACCATAATAGACGGAAACTGATCGGGAATAACGCTGATGTTATAGCTGAGGGAATCAGGAGAGTCATTTACATATTTATTCCTCGCACGGATCATGTAGCGATTGCTTTGCATGAATTTCCTTGAAAATGAGAAGTGGTCTGCGCCATCACGCTCCGGTGCCGCGCTGCTGTCGGCAAACAGTAGTTGCAGATCGTCAGTGTTTCGGGTATTGAACTGCCAGTTAACTTTAGTGCCCTGTGGTAAAACAAGATCACCAGTATTTGAAACTGTCTCATTCGGCTTACCGGTGTAAGCAGGATAGACGAGTCCAAGGTTAAAATGAAGCAGGGTTGGACGTGGAAGCACCTCGAGCTCATATTCACGGCTTAAATGCCCTGCCGCTGCAAGCTGAAACTTCAGTCCTGACTGGATATTGGGAAAAGTGTAATGGAAATTCAACTTGTCGTCCTTTTCCATCCGGTATTCAATTCCTTTAATGTCAACAAAAACCTCGTCGGGAATCTCAGTGCCTGAAACCTTAATATCCAACCTGTAATCCTCAGCCTGTAGTGCCTGCAATTTTTTGTTGGCTATGGAAAATTTAAAAGGCAGCTCTTTCTCAAAATAGGTTTCATAATTCACAAGCCGGTTGGTGCTTTTGCTGAGCACATGCGGCCAGATGATAAAAATTGTGCCGGTAAACAGAAACAGCGGTAAAACATACTTCAGGTATTTCCGGTTCTCATTAAGGTCTACAGCTGTTGTGAAGGGCACCGGCGAAAGCTCGCTGATCTTCTGGTTGATGCCTGCCAGAAGAAGCTCATCAGAGCCGTTGAGCATCCTGTTATTTTGTAACTGAAGAACATTCAGAAGCTTATCCTGAACATTGGTGAAATGATTTCCTATGATAAGAGCGGCCTGGTCGTAGCTGATAATGTGCCCTATACGGTTTAATTTAAGCAGTGGTACAACAATGTACCTGGAGAGCACAAACAGTGTGGCACCCAGGAAACCGAAGAAAAGAACACCCCGCATTACAGAATTAAATTCACCGAAATACTCAAGCACCACCACAGTGAAAAAAGCAGCCACCAGAATTCCGCTCGCGTAAATGCTTCCTTTGATCAGCTGGTTTTTATAATAACGCCTTATAAATTCATCCAGTTTTCGGATAAGGATGTTGGCCTGGTTCTGCATGGTAATTGAAAGGTGATTTAAGACTGGCGTTCACATGACACGCTTATTCAAATATAGGAATTGGCGCTTTGTGCCTCAGTGGATTTTTGTTAAAGATTGTAAGCACGGCTTACAGGCGGCTATTTTCCGTTGTCATCAATTTGCACACAATAAATGGAATCTCTACCTCCGGCATAAATTATTTTATTGCGTACACGTAGAGCCTGGTAAGTGATTCCCGGGACGGTTCTGCACACTTCATCGAAGAGCTTATGATTATAACTGCACAACGCGGAATCCTTTTGAAAAAAGATAATGTCTTCCTGCGGCTGGAAATACCTGAGTCCCTTCAAAGAAATCACCTTGCTGAAGGCGCCAAACATATCAAACACATATATACCTGTTGCGGGGGAATTCAGGAACAGGTAGCCGTTATGTTCCACCATTGAAACGGGAGAAAGTTCTGCCTGCAGCACCTGTTTCAGATTTCCTGTGGATGCGATCCGTTTTCCTGTTTCGTCGAAACGAAGAAGTTCATTGTTTTGTTTATTATATACCCAGAAACTGTTATTAGCGCTGATACATACCAGGTGAGCCTGTTCCAGTCCCAGCAACTCAAGAGAAACAGGATTGCTGTTTACCGATAACTGGTTATCGAGAAAGATGATCTGCTGGAAGTCACGGTAATACAGAAGGATCTTCAGGGGATTGCTTACATCGAGGGAAGTAATATTTCCATATCTCAAATTACTGTAACGCGCGTGCCGTTTACCACTGGGAAGGTATTTGCAGAGCTCCTCATTTTTTACCGTATAGACATTTCCGAAATTATCAGCTTCGAAAAAATCAAAATTTCCCCTGATGACAGGCTGCGGACCGTTCAACCAGCTGAAACTGAGAAAAAAGAACACTAAAAGAAGGTTGTGCATTTACGTGGGATAACATCACTAAGATAGAGAAAACAGGCCTATTTATTGAGTTCGAGTATCTGTTCCAGTATTTTACGATCATTGCTCAGCCGGGGTACCTTGTATTGTCCTCCCAGCCTGTTGTTCACTTTCAACCAGTTATAAAAACTGTTGACCGGCATTTTTTTAACCGTAGGAAACTGCAAAACGAAATTGTTATACCGTTTTGCCTCGTAATCGCTGTTTTGTTTTTTGAGCGCCTCATCGAGCACCGAGACAAAAAACTCAAAATTGTTAGGCTCCCTTTCAAATTCGATGAGCCACTCATGAGCACCCGAAGTGCTGCTCATAAATACGGGTGCCACTGTATATTCTTTTACCATGGCTTTGGTTCGCTCGCAGGCCGCGCTAACAGCGGCATCGGTGTTATGAACCATGAGCTCTTCACCAAAAACATTGATATGCTGCTTTGTTCGACCCGATATTTTAAACCTGTATGGATTGGTGCTTGTAAACTGGATCACATCTCCGATCTGGTAACGCCAGAGTCCGGCATTTGTTGTAATGATCATGGCATAATCAATACCTGTTTTTACATCTTCAAGATTAATTACACGCTCTGTTTTTCCCGCAGCCTGATCTCCCAGCTCGATGAATTCATAAAAAATACCATAGTCAAGCATTAACAGCATTTCGTCGCTTTCAAGCTGATCCTGGATCCCGAAAAAACCTTCCGATGCATTATACAATTGCATGAAATGGATCTTCTTATTTCCGCAGAGTTTCAGAAACTGTTCACGGTATGGAGCAAAACTCACGCCCCCGTGAAAATACACTTCCAGGTTTGGCCAGACCTCTGTAATGGTCGAGGCATTCTTCTTAGCCATTATCCGTTTCAGTAACACCATCATCCAGCTGGGCACGCCTGCAATGCTTGTTACGTTCTCGTCCATCATGCTTAAGGCAATTTGTTCGAGTTTGCTTTCCCATTCATCCATCAAGGCAATATTGACATCGGGTGCACGGAAAAATTCTGCCCACATCGGCAGGTTTTGAATAATAATGGCGCTTACGTCACCATGAAATGAATGGTGTTCTCCAAAAACGTCTTCCTTAAAACTTCCGCCCAGGGCCAGACTCTTACCGGTAAATATCTGTGTATCTGGATTGTTATAACAATATAACGTCACCATATCACGTCCTGCATTATAATGACAGCCGTCAAGGCTTTCATTACTAACAGGAAGATATTTGCTTTTGTCGGTGGTTCCGCTGCTTTTAGCAAACCAGAGGATCTCTGAATGCCAGATAAGATTTTGTTCGCCGCGACGGGTACGTTCTATCCAGGGCTTCAGGCTTTCGTAGTCGTTAAGGGGTACGTTTTCCTTGAACTGCCTGTAATTTTCTATCGCACCAAAATTGTACTTTTTGCCGTACTCCGTCTCCGCAGCATCGCGCAGAAGGCTATGAAACCATTCCTGCTGAACATCGGCAGGATATTTTATGAATAGTTCGATCTGGTGCATCCTTTTTTTCATCAACCAGCTCGCTATAGAATTTAAGATCGGCATAAAGTTTTTTTTCGACTTTAGAGTCGGAATAAAGGTATTGTTAAAAGCACCCAGTGGTAGTCCGGGCAGCGCATTTTCACAAATTTTAGGTGGTTACTTTTTCAGCCTGGCAAGCAGGTCGGGAAGTTCAAGGGCGTTGAGGCAATTCGACTTATCGAGCATTCCCTTCCGGGCGGCACAAACACCATAGTACATATCGCGCAAACCGTCCTTGTGATGGGCGTCGGGGTTAATAGAGATCATAACACCTTTCTCAACGCAGTAGGGTATCCAGCGCCAGTCAATGTCAAGCCTGTAGGGATGAGCATTCAGCTCGATAACCACCTTGTTGGCGGCGCAGGCGTCGATGATCTTTTTGTAATCGAGGGGATATCCGTTCCGCGCAAGCAGCAAACGACCCGATGGATGACCTAAGATATGAGTATAGGGATTTTCAATGGCCTTCAGTAACCTGGCGGTGGCTTTTTCTTCGCTCATCTTCAGGTTAGAATGCACCGAAGCAACAACAAGATCAAATGTTTTAAGGATCTCGTCGGGGTAATCAAGTGAACCATCTCCGAGAATATCACTTTCAATTCCCTTCAGGATCCGGAAATCCTTGTATTTATTATTCAGCTCTTCTATTTCCTTTTGCTGTTCTATTACTTTTTCAATACTCAGACCGCCTGCATAAGCTGCTGTCCGGGAGTGATCGCAAACCCCGAAGTATGAAAAACCCATTCCCCGGCAGTGATCTGCCATTTCTTTCAGCGTATGAATACCATCACTGTATGTAGTATGATTATGAAGGATACCACGAAGGTCTCCGTACTCTATAAGTTGTGGGATCTTTTTTTCCCTGGCCAGATCTGCCTCGGATAAACCTTCACGTAATTCCGGCTCTATATACTGCAATTTAAGGCTCGCATACACTTCATGCTGATCCTTGAACCTGCCGGGGCGTATAGATGAGAACCCAATTTTCCTTAAGTGCTCCGGTGTGGAAGAATGCTCCACAAGCTTATATTCAAACTCATCAGGAGCGCAATAAATATAATTAACAGGTAAGGGAATAAACGCTTCCACTGCTGACAGATCAGTTGCTAGCGGCGCACTGAGAAGCACCTCTACTTTATCGATCACCTCACATTTACGGGCGAGCTGGCCCACCACTGCAACCATGCAGCCTGGCTGATTTGTGCGGATCAGTTCCACAAGCTCTTCTGAAATGGTGGCGAGGGTGGCGTAGTGAAATTTATGCTGCACCGACTGCTTGAATTCAATATTCTGTTTTACCTGTGCCTGGGTTTTTTCACCAAAACCTTTCAGGGTAATGAGCCGGTTCTCATTGCAGGCGTATAATAATTCTCCAATACTTTCAACGTTAAGCTCCAGCCACAGCTGCCTCACTTTTTTCGGGCCGAGTCCTTTGACCGACAGCATCTGGATAACGCCCGGCGGTGTGCGTTCCAGAAGGTCAGCAAGATCTTTTGTTGTGCCCTGCTGCATCAGTTCGCTTACGGCCTTTGAAATTGTTTTACCTACTCCTTCAATGGCTGAGAGCTCTTCCGGAGTTTTACCATTGAAGTTATAACGTAATTTACCTAGTCTATATGAGGCGCTGAGATATGCCTTTGACTTGAATGGATTTTCGTTATGAAGTTCCATCAGTTTGCCCGTGATATCAAGAGCCTCAATGATCTCTTCGTTGGTCATTTCTGGAGGATGGCTTTGGCGATAAGAAGATCATGCGGCGAGGTGATCTTTATATTTTCCTCGTTGCCTTCAACCAGAAATATTGTTTCACCTGCTGATTCGAGAACAGAAGCATCATCCGTAAATCCGGTATTAGTGGCCTGTTCAAAAGCACGTTTGATCTTATCAACCTGGAAACACTGCGGAGTCTGAATAATCTTAAACTCATTACGGTTAACAGAGCTATTCACATTATTGCTGATCTTTCTCAGGCTATCGTGCACCGGAAGGCAGGGCACAGCATTGCCTTTCTGAAGGGCAGTGTCATAACAGTTGCCAATTGTTTCTGTAGAAACGAATGGCCGCGCCGAATCATGGATCCCTACAATCCCGTGCCCGTTCTCAATGAGCTTTAGTCCGTTCTTAACAGAATCGAAACGAGTTTCTCCACCAAAAGTTATTTTGATACCGGCGTCTTTCAGATTAAATTTATCTAAAAGACCTTCCAGGTGCGACCTGTAATTGCGGTGCACACAAATGATAATCTGCATTTCACTGTTGTATGCCAGAAAGCAGCGGATGGTGCGGATAATGATAGGCTCACCCAACAACTCAATGAATTGCTTGGGGCGGTCACTTTTCATTCTCGTGCCGATGCCACCTGCGACTATGATCACATATTGCTGCAAAAAATCAAACTTATCGAAATAAAAAAGAGTTACCGGTTATAGGCAAGGAGCGCTTGTGTACGAACAAATATAATGTTCCCGCATAATAAAAGTAAACTCCGGCAGTAATTTTTACTAGTCAATTTCCAGTAAAACGGGGCAATGATCGCTGTGCACCGCATCTGGCAGAATAGCTGAACTCCTGAGCCGGTCTTTAAGATCGAGTGAAGCAAGGTGATAATCTATTCTCCAACCCAGGTTCTTTTGCCTGGCTCCTGCCCTGAATGTCCACCATGTGTAATGGTGTGGATCGGAATTAAAATGACGGAAAGTGTCAATGAATCCTGACCCAAGGAACTGTTCCATCCATTCTCTTTCTTCAGGCAAAAACCCGCTGCTCTTCGCGTTGGATACCGGGTTATGAATATCAATAGGTTTGTGACATATATTAAAATCCCCGCACAATACAAGATTACTGACATTCTGCTTCAGCTCATGGATATAGCTGTCAAAATCAGAAAGCCATTGCATTTTAAATGCCTGTCGCAGGTCGCCGCTGCTGCCACTTGGATGATAAACGCTCATAACGGAAACATTTCCGAAATCTGCCCTGAGCATACGACCTTCCTCGTCGTACGTCTTAATGCCGCACCCGTATTGTACGTGATCAGGCTTTGTCTTGCTAAATAATGCAACGCCGCTGTATCCTTTTTTTTGGGCCGGATACCAGTAGTGATGGTAGCCCATTTCTTCGAGTTCAAATACTCCAACCTGTTCAGGGCTGGCTTTAATTTCCTGCAGGCAAATCACATCAGGGTCCACGCTCCTGATCCAATCGAACAATCCTTTGCTGATGGCGGAGCGAATACCGTTTACATTATAGGTCACAATACGCATGGCTAAATATAATCACAACGACACTACTGCCGGATCAAAATTATGAAGATCTGCTGAAGCTATCTTTTGATAAGTTTCCCCTGGCGTAAGCCCCCGGGTGTTTTAATGCTGTAGGAATAAGTTCCCGACGGAAGTGCGCTGACATCAACATCTGCGAAGGACTGTTCGAAGTTTCTTGAAAGTATGATTCTTCCAAGAATGTCTCGTAGTTCAAGGGAGAAACTATTGTCTGCAGTTTGTATCGTGATCGAATTTGATGCGGGATTAGGATAGAGGTTTATTTCCTGCCTTGATACACCGGCCTCCTCAATTCCTACACAGGAACTCACAAGCACCGATACACTGCCCTTGTTAACACAGTCATTAGTATCGGTACCGGACACTGCATAAATTGTCATCAGTGTGGGTGAAACTATAGTTGGATTAATGGCTGAGCCGTTGTGCTGCCACTGATAACTTAATGCTCCCGACGCTGTGAGCGTAGTGCTTTCGCCACGACAGATCAGGCTCTTGGTAGACACGACCTTTATCACCGGCAGAGCGTTAACGGTTAAAACACTTACAGCAGGGGGACCTTTGCAGAAGTTTGTGCCGGTACCCACCACGTAAATTGAATAGATTCCCGGCGCAGTTGGAGACATAACCTGGAATCCGTTGATATACTCGTAACTGAATGCGCCAGAAGGAGTGATCACAAAAGAGCCGCCCAGACATATCTCTCCACTATTGACTGTTACCGTGGGTGCGGGTTTGACATTTATGGTTACCGTAGGTTTGTTATTAGCGCGACATCCGGCACTGTTTGTGCCACTGAGAGTGTACACTCCCGAAGTAGTTGACATGGCTGTAAAAGTTGAGCCACCACTAAAATTTCCCGGGTTAAGCGAGTAAGTCAAAGCTCCGTTAGCTGTTATATTGAAAGGAGTTCCCGCGCATAGATTTGTTGGACTCACAGCGCTGAATGCAATTGTAGGAGCGGGTGCAGCATTTACAAATAAAGTTGCCTGTTCAGATGCACCACAAGTATAGTTAGCTACCACCGACACCACACCAGCCGAAGCGACGGTTGCGTTTACCGTGGAACCGTTCCCACCACCACTCCACGCTGTCGGAAATATCCAGGTATAATATTGCGGGGGCGGTGAAGCATTAACAGAAAACTGGCCTTGCGTGCCCTGGCACAGACTGGGAGTGCCGGAGGCAGATACAGTTGAACTCACTGAAAATGGCGCAAACATGTGAGCTGAATGACTGGCTTTCCACAACGTCTGATTTCGTCCCGGGACCGGCACCCCGAGAGTTCCGGTAACATCTTCTATTCCTTCGGTATGTGTCAGCCAACCATTGTTGTTGGTTTCTTTTAAGTGGATCTCAATTATGTTACTTGTTTCGTAAAGGATGATCTGCCCGGTATTTATAAGCTGCGATGGCGCCGCGTTATTCGTCCACATGGGAACAGCGCTGTACGTTACCACGAATTTCTGATTTGGACTAACTCCAAGGGTTGTATAGGTAATAGATCCGCCGCCTGTAAAAGTTGATGGGTCTAGATCGTTCCAGTTCCAAGCTATCAGGTCGTTTATTTTCGACGCATCAGGCAGTTTCTGAGCCATTGGCGTGAGCGATAAATTTATAGGACCAAAATCAAATGTAATGTAACCATTCGAACCTATCCTGACCTGATTTTGAGTGGTGCAGTAAAAATCAAAATTAAAATTGAGAGGGACGGTCGTCGAAATATCGTCATCCTGAAGATAAACAGGATTACCCTCCACTTCAATAAAGGAATACGTAATAGGTGAAACGCTGTAACTTGAGCATGAATAGGAGCATTGTGACCGGAGGCACAGATTGATCAAACAGGAGAACACAAATAAAGTACGTTTCATCAACATCTCTTCCCCTAAGTTAAGAAATATATCTGCGGAAAAAACCCATCAAGGAACTAAAAAAAAACCGGGAAGGTCCCGGTTTCTTTAAAGAAGATCTAATTTTTAATGAGGATCAAACTCCGCTGAGCGTTTCCAGCCGTGGCCCGGAACAAATACTGACCCGGTGGCAGATCATGAGCGACCTCTGTTTTTTCATTTGCCGTCACATTACCGGTTCTCACGAGTTTTCCGGTGACGTCATAAATAATAAAGCTGATACTTTCCTTACTTTCAATTGTGTATTTATCGTTTGAAGGATTAGGATATACATTAAAAAGATCGGGCGCCATTTCGTATTCTGAAACAGCAGCACATGCGCTGACAGTCACCGTTACAAGATTACTACCACCCACGCAGCCGTTCGCGTCCGTTCCATTCACCGAGTAGTTATTACTTACAACTGGATTTACTATTAAGGTATTACTTGTGGAAGTGGTATGTGTCCATACATAAGCCGTGCCCCCACCCGCCGTGAGTGTAGTTGTATTTCCCTTGCAAATAAGGCTTTTGGTTGCCACTGCGGTAATTGTAGGATGAGGATGCACCAGCAGTGAACTCGTGGCCGGCGCGCTTTTACAGCCACTTGAACTGGTGCCAACAACTGTGTAGCTATAAAAACCAGGCACTGTTTCGGTAACAGAAGGAAAAGGAGTCTGGTATGAATATGATTGTGCACCAGATACAACGAAATTAAACTGTGTTCCCGGACAAACTGCTCCACTGTTAACAGTAACCGTAGGAGTGGTATTGACTGTTATGAAAACTGTTGCGGCCTGTGAAGATACACAACCATCGGTATTGGTTCCGACCACTGAATATGTAGTGCTTGCCGTCGGAACATCCGTAAATGGCAGACTTGTCTGGTTGCCCGGGTCCAAAGTATAAGTGTCCGCACCTGAAACAGTAAATGTGATGGGCGTTCCCGAACAAATGATTTTAGGGGAGGCGTTAACAAAAATTGAAGGGCCCGGTATGATGGTGACAAAAATGGTTTTTACCGGCGATGTACCGCAGCTATAAGTGGCGGAAACGGACACAATACCCGTTGATGGTACAGTGTAACTGGCACTGTTTAAAAAGCTGGATCCCTGCCAGCCGGACGGAGCTGACCAATTGTACGCGGTAGCGGTAGGAATCGAATTGATCGAAAAGGTGGTTGAAGTACCCTGGCAGATAACAGAATCTCCCATTATCAAGGCTGGAGCCATCGGTGTATAAGTTGTTCTTTCAAAGCGGTAGGCGGTATTGGTTCCCGGATACCATGCACTGTTGCTACGGCCGGGAACCGGCACTCCAAATGTTCCGCTCTGATTTTCTATACCCTGCGTACCAGTGCCGGACTGAGCCTGCGCTGTTGTCCCCGCAGCGGCGGTTGTGTGAATCTCAATGATATTGGATGTTTCGTACAGAACTATCTGGCCGGTGTTCAGGCTGGTTTGTCCATAATTTGGCACACCGTTATATGAGACAATAAACATCCTGTTTGGGCTTGTACCAATGGTGGTGTAAGTGATCGTTCCGCCACCGTTAGGATCAAGATCGCAGGAGTTAAAAGCAACCTGATTATTGGGTTCGGAAGTACTCGGAATTCCGGATGCCGGATGTACACCCGTTCCGTGCGCCCAGCTAACCGAATTAAACTGCATAAAGCCATTTGAACAGATATAAACATCAGTGTAATTGTTACAATAGAAATTAAAGGTAAAGCCGATAGGAACTGCGCCTGTAGAACCATCGTCCTTATTAGGTATAAAACTGTTGCTTACATCCGTCCCCCCAGTAGGAAACTGCGAAAAAGAAATTGATGATACCGCGTAATTTGAACAACTGATCACACATTGAGACCGTACAGATGCAAAAGCGACCGTAAAAAATAAAAGAAGTAGAGATTTTTTCATAACGGGGATTTTTAGTTATAGAGATAAAAATACAAATTTTCTGCACATGACCTAAAATTTCATAAAAAAACCCCGGGTAAAAGCCCGGGGTCAGATTAATAAATCAGTAATTAATTACCAGTCGCTGCGCTCCCTGAATGCCTCCAGGTTGATCTCGATCTTCACTTCATCTGAAACTGTTGAGCCTGTAATACCAAAGTCTTGGCGGTTAATTATAGTTTCTCCTTCAAATCCCAGTACTTCCATTTTATGGGCAACATTTTTTTCGTCGGTATATTCCTGCTTTCCGCTTCCCTCAAAGTTGAAATACATTTTCACGTCCTTCGTTACTCCCTTTAAAGTTAATTTACCATCAGCAACATATTCATATTCACCCTCTTCTTCATTTTTTGAAACAGAACTGGCCTGGAATACAGCAGTTTTATGTTTTGCCACTTCGAAAAAGTCAGGCTTGTCTTTCAGATGACCGTCGCGGTAAGAGTTCTGAGTGTTGAGACTATTCATATCAAGTTCAACGAAAATTTTCGGACCAGCGGTGTTTTGAAGATTTATGTAACCGCTATCAATAGCAATGTTTCCTTTTGTGCTACTGATCACATGTTTTACACTAAAGTTCACCGAGCTGTGTGCAACGTCAACCAGGTATAATCCATTAATTGTTGCGATGTCGGCGCTCTCTTTTTTAGCAGGAGCTACGTTCACCAAACCAGCTTCTTTACCTGCATGTGCAGTAGTGTTTTCAGCAATGTAAGGGGCAATAACAAGAGACACAATACTCATTAGTTTAATGAGAATGTTCATGGATGGACCGGAAGTATCTTTAAACGGATCTCCAACAGTATCACCGGTTACTGAAGCCTTATGCGGTTCCGATTTTTTAAAGAAGGTTTCTCCGTTGATCACAACACCTTTTTCAAAAGATTTTTTTGCATTGTCCCAGGCTCCACCTGCATTGCTCTGAAAAATACCCATCAGAACACCAGAAACAGTAACACCAGCGAGTAAACCTCCAAGCACTTCAGGACCAAAAATAAATCCAATAATTACCGGGGTGATCAGTGCAATAGCACCAGGCAACATCATTTCGCGGATAGAAGCAGTAGTTGAGATAGCCACGCATTTTTCATACTCCGGTTTAGCTTTATATTCCATGATACCGGGGATCTCGCGGAACTGGCGGCGAACTTCCTGCACCATATCCATGGCAGCACGTCCAACAGCCTGTATACACAATGCTGAGAACACAAAAGGGATCATTCCTCCTACGAACAGACCAGCGAGAACCGGTGCCTTGTAAATATCAATTGAATCAATTCCCGCAATGCCCACAAATGCCGCAAAAAGCGCCAGTGAAGTAAGAGCAGCAGAAGCAATTGCAAATCCTTTTCCTGTAGCAGCAGTTGTATTTCCAACAGCATCGAGGTTGTCGGTGCGTTCACGTACTTCAGGAGGAAGCTGGCTCATTTCAGCAATACCGCCGGCGTTATCTGCAATTGGACCAAAAGCATCGATAGCGAGTTGCATAGCTGTTGTTGCCATCATACCAGCAGCGGCAATAGCCACCCCGTATAAACCTGCAAAATGATATGATCCCATGATACCTGCAGCCAGAGTAAGGATAGGGATTACAGTTGATTTCATACCAACAGATAATCCACCGATAATATTAGTAGCATGCCCTGTTGATGATTGCTGAATAATAGAGAGAACGGGTTTCTTACCCATTGCAGTATAGTACTCCGTTACGATGCTCATGATGGCGCCAACCACAGTACCAACAAGAATAGCCATGAAAACATTCAGCTTTGTAAAGGTTACAGAACGCAGAACGATATCACCGTCAGGTAGCATATACATTACTACGAAGTAAGACGCGATGACAGTAAGGATCATTGACGCCCAGTTGCCCATATTTAAAGCATTCTGAACATTTGATTTTTCATCCTTAATGGTAACAAACCAGGTACCAACAATGGAGAACAAAATTCCTAAACCACAAATAACCATTGGGAGAAGGATCGGTGACATTCCACCAAAATTATCTTTTACCACCACTTCCTGTCCAAGAACCATTGTGGCAAGAATGGTGGCTACATAAGAACCAAATAAGTCAGCGCCCATACCTGCAACGTCGCCCACATTATCACCTACGTTATCGGCAATAGTTGCAGGATTCCTTACATCGTCTTCAGGGATACCGGCTTCAACTTTACCTACAAGGTCAGCACCCACATCTGCCGCTTTGGTATAGATACCGCCACCCACACGCGCAAACAGGGCAATGGATTCAGCCCCAAGGGAGAAACCTGTGAGAACCTCAATTGCAGTTTTCATATGAACTGGGTTTATACCATCGGTTCCTATAACGTCGAATATCTTAAGAAAAACAATAAATAATCCTCCCAGTCCCAATACCGCAAGGCCGGCAACTCCCAGCCCCATTACAGTTCCACCGGTAAACGAAACTTTTAAAGCCTGTTTTAAACTTGTACGCGCAGCTTGCGTTGTACGCACATTGGCTTTAGTGGCTACTTTCATACCAATGTAACCAGCTGTTGCAGAAAATACAGCACCTATAATAAACGAAATCGAAATTATCCAGCTGGAATGGATGGCAATGCCATTAACTTCATCAACTGTTCCTGAATACGCCAGCAGCGCAGCCGCCAGAACCACAAAAATGCTAAGCACTTTCCACTCAGCCTTTAAAAAAGCCATTGCACCCGCAGCAATATATCCTGCAAGCTCCTGCATCTTACTGTCACCCGCATCCTGCTTACTCACCCAGGCCGATTTAACAGCCATTACAATTAGTCCAACAACTCCAAGAATGGGCACTAAATAAATTACATTTTCGTTCATATTTTTTTATATAGGGCTGCAAAATTAGGAATTTTACGGGAATACGGAAATTTTTTCACCCTATTGAAAAACAGGTGGTTACTTATTAAAAAAAGCAGCGAATGTCAGATCCTTTAAACAGTGTAAAATACACGCCTAAAACCAGTTTTTTTGTTTGCATGTGAGTGGAGAATCTGTGACGCGAGGCACTTGAATTAAAATTGTAATTTCACAATCATTTATGGAGCATTTTGACCTGGTTGTAATAGGCGGCGGTCCGAGCGGATATGCAGGTGCTATGCGGGCTATTGATTTTGGAAAAAAGGTGCTTCTGATCGAAAAAAAACGGATCGGGGGCGCTGCTGTGTTCGATGGTGTTCTTACTTCAAAAGCTCTGTGGGAACAGGCGCTGAAGGTAGCATCTATCCGTGAAATGATCCCCGAATACGAACCCTCTTTCGAGGGGATCGCCAAAATTGTGAATGAGGCGGTTTTTGAACGCAAGACCCAAATGACCATTCACCTGCAGCTCCTGCAGAAAATGCCTAAGAAACTTTTTTATTATGAGAAAGGCACGGCTTACATCCTTGATAAGAATACTATAAAGATAACCAAGGACGACGGCACGGAAAAAAAGGTTAGTGCAGATAACATCCTTATTGCCACGGGCAGCAGACCGCGGATCCCGGGCAATATTGAAATAGATGAGCAAACCATTGTGACAAGCGATGGTATAAAAAATTTAACCTCTTTTCCTTCCAGCCTTGTAGTTCTCGGTGCAGGTGTTATCGGTTGTGAATTTGCGACCATATTTTCCGCATTCGGAAAAACAAAGGTTTATCTTATTGATAAGGCAGCAAGGATCCTTCCTTTTGAGGATGAAGATGTAGCCGACGTAGTAAAAACCAATCTCGAGTTACATGGCGCAAAAGTGCACCATGGTGCGTCACTGAAGAGAATGGAGATCAAAAACGGTAAAGTAGAATACGAATTATTGTATGACAACGGCACGAGCGAGATCCTTACAGTTGACAAAGCTCTCGTTTCCATTGGCCGTGTGCCGAATGTGGAGTATCTCGGTCTGGAAAATGCGGGTGTAATGCTAAACGAGCGTGGAGGCATCTGGGACAACGACACCCAAACGAATATCAGTAATATTTGGGCTGCCGGCGACGTGACCACTGAAGTTGCGCTGGTAAACGTGGGTGAAAGGGAAGCGAGGCATGCTGTAGTGCGAATGTTCGGTCCCACCGTAAAACCTCTTTCCTATAAGAATATCAGCACTATCATGTTCCTTAATCCGGAAGTAGCGGCTGTTGGTATGAGCGAACAGGAATGCGTGGCCCAGAATATCCCGCATAAGGTTGTGCGTCTTGATTACACCACCAATGCCCGGGCCATCGCAATGCGGAAGACGACAGGCTTTTTCAAAATAATTGTGACCAACGACAATGGCATGAGGATCCTGGGCATGCGTGTTGTGGGAGAGCACGCCAGCAGCGCAATTCAGAGTGTGGCTTACCTAATTTATACCAACCAGGGCATCCGTGACCTTGCCGACATGATACATCCGCATCCCAGTATCATAGAGGGAGTGCAGGAATGCCTGAGGATGCTTTTGAACAAGAGCATTTATAAACCCTATGTATTTACCGACAGGTTGAAGTGCTTTGTTTGCGAAAACGGCGTTTGCACACCGATCGAGAACCTGGCGTGACAATCTGGAACCTGGCATAATAAATGTGAATGACCGGCATTTTACATTTTTTAAACTCAGCTCATGGCTTAAAAAATTAACTTTGGCGCAATGAACAAAAGGATCCTCACTTTTATTTCCATTTCCTTTTCAGTGGCTTTGCTTATTCTCATTTCCTTCCAGGTTTACTGGATCAGAAATGATTTTAAAGTTCGCGAAGATCTTTTCAAGGAAAAAGTGGACGAAGCGTTAACGAACACTGCCTCCAAACTGGAAAGACTTGATCATCGTGGCGAATACACCAAGATCACCAAACGGACACAAGGGGTTCTGTATCCCAACCTGCCGGGACAAGGATCATTGCCAATAGGAATTGTAAGTACAGAACTCAGCACAGACAGTAACGGACACCAAAGCAGCAGGTATACTCAGAAAGACCTTGTAAGCGCCGATTCGATAGAGCTTATGAATTCCAACCTGCTGAAAAGATTTCGCGAAAAGCAGGCGGATCTCAAGTCACCGAACACAGATCTTCAAAATCCCGTGCTTGGAAATCATGTATTTAATTTCACCGTAAGAGAAGAATACTATGATGACCTGAAACAAAAAGTAGACACTTTGTTGCTGGATTCCATCTTACGCTCGGAGATAAAACGATCGAAGATCACCGGTAAATTTCTCTATTATCTTACCTCATTGTATCCTGGCAGCACGCATTTTTTAAGTCTTGAAGACGCCGACCGCCTGAGCGATTCCCTGGGCGTAGATCACTACAAGATAAACCTTGCCCCTTCCAGCAGTTTTATTGAGCCTGAATTCCTGCTTGTGTTCTTTCCCGCGCAGGACCATGATGTTTTTAAACAGATGTGGCCCTTCCTTATCACTTCTATTATTGTGATCATCATCCTGATATTCTCGTTCTATTATATAATGGTTAATAATCTCAAGCAGAAAAAGCTATCGGTTATCAAGAACGACTTTATCAGTAATATGACCCACGAATTTAAGACTCCCATAAGTACCATTTCGCTTGCCAGTGAGATGCTGGGAGACAGTTCAATTGCACAGACGCCTGAAAAACAACAGCGCTATCTGCAAATGATCAGGGATGAAAATAAAAGGCTGAGCGTTCTCGTAGAAAGCATCCTGCAAACCTCGATCCTCGACAAAGGGGAATTTAAACTTAAGCTGAGCGAGGTGGACGTGCACGATATCATCAATACCGCAATAAACAATACACAGTTGCTAATCAGCCAACGTAAAGGCACGGTGCATACTTACCTCAAAGCTCAAAAATTCAAGCTCCAGGCCGACCGTGTGCATCTTACCAATATTATCTTTAACCTCATTGACAACGCTATTAAATACAGCCGCGACATGCCGGAAATAAGCATTTCAACCTTTAATACAGCAGAAGGCATCATGATCCAGGTAAAGGACAATGGCATTGGTATTTCGAAGGAAAATCAACGAAAGATCTTCGATAAGTTTTACCGTGTACCAACCGGGAATGTTCACAACGTGAAAGGCTTCGGACTTGGCTTATCATACGTTCTTGCAGTAGTTCTGAAGCACAATGGCACTATATCCGTTAACAGCGAGCCAGGAAAAGGCAGCACCTTCAATGTGCATCTTCCTATTTGATAATTATTGTTAAATTTGTTAAAAATGGGTACTTAAGTACTTATCTTTAATTTATAAATTAACATAAAACAATTATGGAAACTGTTAAAACTAAAATCTTATTAGTTGAAGACGATCCGAGTTTAGGACCGCTTTTACAGGAATACCTGGAGGCCAAGGGTTTTGAGACGAAGCTGGCGGACGATGGCAAGAAAGGCGGAGACCTCTTTTTTAAGGGGAATTTCGATTTATTATTGTTGGATGTTATGATGCCTGTAAAGGATGGACTGACATTGGCTAAAGAGATCCGCGTAGTGGACAAAAATATTCCGATTATTTTTCTTACTGCCAAAAGCATGAAGGAAGATACTATTGAGGGTTTTAACGCCGGGGCAGACGATTACATTACGAAGCCATTTAGCATGGAAGAGTTAATGGCAAGGGTAACGGCGGTTCTGAGACGTACCAATAAGATACGTTCAACTGAAGGGGAAGATACCAACTTTAAGATCGGTAAATACCAGTTCAATTCAGAGAAACAGATCCTGCAGCATAACGGCACTGAGCAAAAACTCACCACCAAGGAAAGTCAGCTCCTGCGCTTATTGTGCATACATAAAAACGATGTACTTGATCGCACCTTTGCTCTAAAATCCATCTGGCACGACGACAATTATTTTAATGGACGTAGCATGGATGTTTATATTGCCAAGTTGAGAAAATATCTGAAAGAAGATTCTAAGGTTGAGATCATCAACATTCACGGTAAAGGCTTCAAGCTGCTGGTTAATCAATAATCTAAACTCACAAGAAATTAAAACCCGGAACATGTCCGGGTTTTTTTTATGTTAAAAAAAAGCTGCCTTTTTCAAGGCAGCTTTTAAAGTAAGTTTTGATAATTATTTCACGAGAGAAACGTGGCCCATCTTTGTGTAGGCATTTCCGTCCATGTCTTTGTACTTGATGCGATACACATACACTTCTTCTTTTAACGGCTCGCCTTTATTCTGCACCGAACCATCCCATCCTTTGTTAGGATCTTTTGAGTGGAAGAGAACATGTCCCCAACGATCGAAGATCTCCATTTCATATTGCCTTTGATCAAGTCCGAACTCAGAGAAAACCGGTTTGAAGTCATCATTGAGTCCATCGTAGTTAGGAGTAAAGGAAGTTGGAATAAAAATATTGAAATGGTTCTTCACCTCAATAGTTTTGGTTACTTCATCCTTACACTGATTTTCTGTTTCAGCTGTCAGTGTGACCTGGTACTTACCGATTTTTGGAAGCGTCACTTTAGGATTAACTTCTCCATCAATTGTACCCACACCACCAGAGATGAACCAGGAGTATTTATTATTTCCAAGCGCTGAGCTCAGGTTGGTCAGTTGCAGTTCAGGAGAAGAGATCAGCAGCTCATCAGGCATTGTAAAATCTGCCTTAGGAACTTCATAAACAACTATAGGATTAGCAAGAGCCACCTGAGTTGTACAACCTTCATATCTGAAGTTCAAAGCCACTGTGTAACTGCCAGGAGTTGAATACACATGTTCAACGAACATGCCTGTTTTTGAGTCAGAGCCATCACCCAGGATCCATTCGCGATCGCCGGCCATAGTGCTTGGAACATTGAACTTAACAATAACAGGAGCACAGCTTTGCGCATACTCAGCCACCGGCTGAACTTTTGGCATATCCACTATCACCAGGCGTACCTTATTGGTATGAGGGCAAAGAGTTTTTGTTTCTGAGCTTGTGATGTATGTGATCTCGTTATTATCTCCTAAATCGGCGAGTTTTGGATCAAACATGCTGGTTCCGGGAACGATGCCTTTACCAATCCACAGTCCGCCAGGATTCTGAGCAAAAGAATTCATATTAACAGGATTTGCCTTATCACAGAAAGCAGAAGGATAATGATCAAAATCTGCGGATACAAATTTCTCAACTACCAGTGTTGTTTGTGCGTAAGCCACACATGGGCCTGCGCTGATGCTGTAACTGATAATATTATCACCGATGATCGCTGATGGAGGAATAAATAATCCTTTCTCATCGATTGCCTGAGTATTGACTCCGCCAAAGGATCCGCCAACAGGTGTTGGATGAAGCTGAACCGGACTGGCATTGTTACAAACTCTTTCCACAGTTGATATCACAGGTACGGCAAGGGAGTGAACAGATACTGCCACTGTTGCCTGATCAGGACATAATCCACTAGGAGAAGATGCAGTGGTGTGTGTAAGAACAAAGTCACCTTTGCCTGCAACACCAGGATTAAAATTAGTTCCTGAGATACCAGGACCAACCCATGTTCCAAGACTGCTCACCGTAAATGGTGTCAGGTTTATACCTGCTCCTGTGTTACAAACATCAGGAAGCTTAGGTACCGTTATCGTTGCAGGAACAAAAGCTTCCACATTGATAAAACGGGTTGATTGAGCAAAACAAGTGGATGTGCCGATAACATACTGAACTACGTTGTTTCCAACAGAAGCCAGGGCCGGTGAGAAAAATCCATTTGAATTCAAGAACGGAGTTGTACTCCAGTTACCCGAATTAGGAGTTACTGAAAGCTGCACAGGTGCGTCTGCGCTGCACAAAGGTCCAATAGCCGTAATTACAGGTGTAGGAGGATTCAGCACTGATACTGTTGCCTGATCTGCTTCGTTACATCCGCCATCTCCGTTTGGAGTTGACTTGGTTTCGTAGGAAAGAGTATAAGTATCAGTTGCCTTTTGTTTAGGATCCAGAATACCGCCCAGAACCTTCACTTTGTTTCCACCAATATACATATACCAGGTTCCCGTAGTATTTGAAACAACGGTCATGAGGTTGAACGGATTGCTGCTGTTTTCACACAATTCAGGGATCTTGCTTATGATTTTAGCAGTGTTATACTTCTCAACCACAAAACTTGCAACTGCTGTATTCAGACAAGGACCGATTTTTACTGTGTATGTAACATTGTTTACACCCGCATTTGCGATAGTACTTGGCGTAACAACCCCCGAAGGACTGATATTAGAGCCAAACCATCCTCCTCCTGTTGGTGTAACCGTCATTGTAAAAGGAGCGGCGTTGTTACAGAATACTGATGTCTTGGAAATAGCCGGAACAAGAGTATTGGTAACATTCACAGAGGTAATAGCCTGATCCGGGCACGTGGCCGGGTTTGGACTGGAGGTTGTTTTATATACCAGCTGATACTGAAGAGTGGTTAAACCCGGAGTACCAGGATTAAAAGTAGTTCCACCTGTAACACCAGTACCAGACCATGTTCCGTTGGCAGCACTCTGAACAATATTCATAAGGTTATACGGTGCATTTGTAACACATTGATCAGGCACCGTTGATGTTAAAGCTGCAGTATTAAACTTTGACACCTGGAAAGTGGTTGAATTCGTCGCAGGACAGGTATTATAAACGATATTGTAAGTAACCGAATTCACACCATAAACACCAAGGCTCGGAGTGATGAGACCAGTTGAATTAACAACGCTTGGAGTAGCAGATGCGTTTACAAATGTTCCACCCGTAGGAACCACAGTTATTTGCGCAGGTGCAAAAGTATTACACAATGGATTAATAGGTTCAAATTGCGGAGTCGGTGGATTTACCGCCGTAACGACGAAAGTATGCGTGACAGGACAGTTTGCAGCTGTAGGGGTTACCTGAACGGTATGGATCACAGTTGAAAACGTACCCTGAGGGATACCGGTTGGCGTAACGATAGTATTAGGCAACGTTCCATTACCGCCTACCAGCCAGTTGGTTGGAGTCCACTTGTAAGTCCATGGACCGCCAGGCTGAGGCGTAGGGAAAGTTACAGCCACAGGAACATTTTTTCCCGGACATAAAATCGTATTCTGTGGTCCGAGTGCAAAATCCCACACAAGCTCAGTGATATTAAATGTTGTGTTATACTTACAGGATCCGTCGAACGCTGTAACTGAATATTGGCCTTTCTGCAAGCCGTTAACTGTAAAGGTTGTGGCCGAGGTAGGATTAACAGACTGCGTGTAAGGAGTCATGGTTCCTGTAGAAGAAACTTGAAAGTAGTTAAATCCACCCGGAGCACCAGGTGCAGGACTCATATTTACAGTTGCTGTACCATTGGTAGCGCCCACGCAGATTACCTTAGGCGGAGGAACCACGATTAAACCTGGTGCAGACTGAACAAGAGTAAATTTAATAGAATCCTTACATCCCTGAGGGGTTGTATAGGAAAGCCAGTACACGGCATTAGCCACCGGGGAAATACCTGAATAGGCCTGCGACACTGTAAAGTTTGGCAGAGTACCTATGCTGCCGGTAATTAAACTGGTACCCGCATACCACTTATGACCGAACCCTCCTGTGGATTGCAGATAAGCTTCATTGTTACAAAAAGGTTTAAGATAACTCGTCACACTCGGTGAGGCCACACCCACTGTTGTGGTAGCGCCAGCCGTACCGCATCCTGCAGCACCTACTCCATTTATGACGACACTGTAAACTCCCGGAGCCAGGTTGACGGCCACCGAAGAGTTACCGACGACGCTTCCGCTACTGACGGCTGTCCAGGTGTAATTATACCCCGTACCGCTACCATTACCGACGACGGTAGCCTGACCACTGGCCCCATTAGGACAGGTGGAGCTGGAACCGATACCGGCCACATTTACGTTAGAGAAAGAAAGAGTATTAGTGGAAACAAACTGGCAACCTGAAGGACTTGTCATGTTTACTGTGTAAACTGAACCAGGTTGTGGATTTGTAATCGTTAAAACCTGCATTGTTCCGGCAGGTGCAGCAATAGTTCCGGAAGAAGAAACCCACTGATAAGTGGAGTAGCCGAATGGCGCACTGATCATTGCCTGGTTGGAACCGGCACAAAAACTAACTGGACCAGCAACTCCGCCACCAGCACCACCGATACCGGTACCTACTAACTGACCGCCGCAAGCCACATCAAAAAATGAACTGCCCCAGTGACCACCATAAATACAATCGGAATTAATAAACTCAATAGTTACGCAGCTTCCAAGATAAGGTGTAAGGTCAATATATTTTACAACCCAGTTTGTCCAGGACACATTCCCAGTAATGGAGTAACCGTTAGCACCATTAGGACAACCAGTACCTGACGCATTTAAACTTAAAGAAGAGCAGGACAGAACTGTTCCACTGCAGGTTTGCATGGCGATCTGGAGAGCGGGTTGTTCACAGCAATTGTGACCGCCATCATCCCAAACACCGGCATAAGCAAACTGAAAAAGAGTGTTTTGCTGTGTAACCGGAAAGGTTTGAGAAATTTTTGTACGCAGATAATATGCACCATTAACCGCGATGTTATCATTGATCTGAACAATATTACTACCACCCAGCGGCGACTGACCTAAAGTGGTTAAACCTGGCAGACCGGTTGAAGACAATGGTGTTGACAATATCCAGCATTTTGGACTTCCAGGATTCCAGGTTGAACCAATTCCGCATCCCGCATTGGTAGACTGGCTTTCAACTGTCCAGCCGTTAATGGCCAGTGAGTTAGAAGCACCGGTATACGCACCCGGAGTTGTAGCTTCAAAGCCTTCATTAACACAAGGTCCGCTAAGAACCATGTTGGTGTTCCCTTTACCTTTAGTTGGTGTATTAGTAATGACAACTGCTGGTTTAGGTGCAAACTGACCGATAGAATACTTTTTATCGATAAAAGCACGTTTTTGTGCCTGCAGGTAGATCTGGTACTCGGTACCATAAACATTGGAATGAGCAACCCGCGCTTTAATAACCGCTTCATCAAATCCCTTTAATGAGTCACCGTATATATTCTTATAATCTCTTGTAGTAGGTGCCAGGTAGTCCTGATTTCTAACGAAACGATCTTTAACATTCCCCGTCCCGTTAATCGCTGAAGAATTTCTGTCTGTTTGTGCATTCAGGATGGTGCACAATGAAAAACTCAGGATTGCTAATGTATACTTTACTTTCATGGCAGATTTTGTATAACATAAAATTAGGGTACGGAGGCCCAAAATAAAAGGTTTTCACTCACCCATTCAACCTCCTTACGAACTTTAACGAGGATTTACTAGCTAGATCTGCTTCTGCAACGCCACCCCTAAGATAAAGGCGGCAGGTTGATAATGTGTGGTACTTGAGGTGGCATCAAAAAAAAAGCTGCCTTTTTCAAGGCAGCTTTTAAAGTAAGTTTTGATAATTATTTCACGAGAGAAACGTGGCCCATCTTTGTGTAGGCATTTCCGTCCATGTCTTTGTACTTGATGCGATACACATACACTTCTTCTTTTAACGGCTCGCCTTTATTCTGCACCGAACCATCCCATCCTTTGTTAGGATCTTTTGAGTGGAAGAGAACATGTCCCCAACGATCGAAGATCTCCATTTCATATTGCCTTTGATCAAGTCCGAACTCAGAGAAAACCGGTTTGAAGTCATCATTGAGTCCATCGTAGTTAGGAGTAAAGGAAGTTGGAATAAAAATATTGAAATGGTTCTTCACCTCAATAGTTTTGGTTACTTCATCCTTACACTGATTTTCTGTTTCAGCTGTCAGTGTGACCTGGTACTTACCGATTTTTGGAAGCGTCACTTTAGGATTAACTTCTCCATCAATTGTACCCACACCACCAGAGATGAACCAGGAGTATTTATTATTTCCAAGCGCTGAGCTCAGGTTGGTCAGTTGCAGTTCAGGAGAAGAGATCAGCAGCTCATCAGGCATTGTAAAATCTGCCTTAGGAACTTCATAAACAACTATAGGATTAGCAAGAGCCACCTGAGTTGTACAACCTTCATATCTGAAGTTCAAAGCCACTGTGTAACTGCCAGGAGTTGAATACACATGTTCAACGAACATGCCTGTTTTTGAGTCAGAGCCATCACCCAGGATCCATTCGCGATCGCCGGCCATAGTGCTTGGAACATTGAACTTAACAATAACAGGAGCACAGCTTTGCGCATACTCAGCCACCGGCTGAACTTTTGGCATATCCACTATCACCAGGCGTACCTTATTGGTATGAGGGCAAAGAGTTTTTGTTTCTGAGCTTGTGATGTATGTGATCTCGTTATTATCTCCTAAATCGGCGAGTTTTGGATCAAACATGCTGGTTCCGGGAACGATGCCTTTACCAATCCACAGTCCGCCAGGATTCTGAGCAAAAGAATTCATATTAACAGGATTTGCCTTATCACAGAAAGCAGAAGGATAATGATCAAAATCTGCGGATACAAATTTCTCAACTACCAGTGTTGTTTGTGCGTAAGCCACACATGGGCCTGCGCTGATGCTGTAACTGATAATATTATCACCGATGATCGCTGATGGAGGAATAAATAATCCTTTCTCATCGATTGCCTGAGTATTGACTCCGCCAAAGGATCCGCCAACAGGTGTTGGATGAAGCTGAACCGGACTGGCATTGTTACAAACTCTTTCCACAGTTGATATCACAGGTACGGCAAGGGAGTGAACAGATACTGCCACTGTTGCCTGATCAGGACATAATCCACTAGGAGAAGATGCAGTGGTGTGTGTAAGAACAAAGTCACCTTTGCCTGCAACACCAGGATTAAAATTAGTTCCTGAGATACCAGGACCAACCCATGTTCCAAGACTGCTCACCGTAAATGGTGTCAGGTTTATACCTGCTCCTGTGTTACAAACATCAGGAAGCTTAGGTACCGTTATCGTTGCAGGAACAAAAGCTTCCACATTGATAAAACGGGTTGATTGAGCAAAACAAGTGGATGTGCCGATAACATACTGAACTACGTTGTTTCCAACAGAAGCCAGGGCCGGTGAGAAAAATCCATTTGAATTCAAGAACGGAGTTGTACTCCAGTTACCCGAATTAGGAGTTACTGAAAGCTGCACAGGTGCGTCTGCGCTGCACAAAGGTCCAATAGCCGTAATTACAGGTGTAGGAGGATTCAGCACTGATACTGTTGCCTGATCTGCTTCGTTACATCCGCCATCTCCGTTTGGAGTTGACTTGGTTTCGTAGGAAAGAGTATAAGTATCAGTTGCCTTTTGTTTAGGATCCAGAATACCGCCCAGAACCTTCACTTTGTTTCCACCAATATACATATACCAGGTTCCCGTAGTATTTGAAACAACGGTCATGAGGTTGAACGGATTGCTGCTGTTTTCACACAATTCAGGGATCTTGCTTATGATTTTAGCAGTGTTATACTTCTCAACCACAAAACTTGCAACTGCTGTATTCAGACAAGGACCGATTTTTACTGTGTATGTAACATTGTTTACACCCGCATTTGCGATAGTACTTGGCGTAACAACCCCCGAAGGACTGATATTAGAGCCAAACCATCCTCCTCCTGTTGGTGTAACCGTCATTGTAAAAGGAGCGGCGTTGTTACAGAATACTGATGTCTTGGAAATAGCCGGAACAAGAGTATTGGTAACATTCACAGAGGTAATAGCCTGATCCGGGCACGTGGCCGGGTTTGGACTGGAGGTTGTTTTATATACCAGCTGATACTGAAGAGTGGTTAAACCCGGAGTACCAGGATTAAAAGTAGTTCCACCTGTAACACCAGTACCAGACCATGTTCCGTTGGCAGCACTCTGAACAATATTCATAAGGTTATACGGTGCATTTGTAACACATTGATCAGGCACCGTTGATGTTAAAGCTGCAGTATTAAACTTTGACACCTGGAAAGTGGTTGAATTCGTCGCAGGACAGGTATTATAAACGATATTGTAAGTAACCGAATTCACACCATAAACACCAAGGCTCGGAGTGATGAGACCAGTTGAATTAACAACGCTTGGAGTAGCAGATGCGTTTACAAATGTTCCACCCGTAGGAACCACAGTTATTTGCGCAGGTGCAAAAGTATTACACAATGGATTAATAGGTTCAAATTGCGGAGTCGGTGGATTTACCGCCGTAACGACGAAAGTATGCGTGACAGGACAGTTTGCAGCTGTAGGGGTTACCTGAACGGTATGGATCACAGTTGAAAACGTACCCTGAGGGATACCGGTTGGCGTAACGATAGTATTAGGCAACGTTCCATTACCGCCTACCAGCCAGTTGGTTGGAGTCCACTTGTAAGTCCATGGACCGCCAGGCTGAGGCGTAGGGAAAGTTACAGCCACAGGAACATTTTTTCCCGGACATAAAATCGTATTCTGTGGTCCGAGTGCAAAATCCCACACAAGCTCAGTGATATTAAATGTTGTGTTATACTTACAGGATCCGTCGAACGCTGTAACTGAATATTGGCCTTTCTGCAAGCCGTTAACTGTAAAGGTTGTGGCCGAGGTAGGATTAACAGACTGCGTGTAAGGAGTCATGGTTCCTGTAGAAGAAACTTGAAAGTAGTTAAATCCACCCGGAGCACCAGGTGCAGGACTCATATTTACAGTTGCTGTACCATTGGTAGCGCCCACGCAGATTACCTTAGGCGGAGGAACCACGATTAAACCTGGTGCAGACTGAACAAGAGTAAATTTAATAGAATCCTTACATCCCTGAGGGGTTGTATAGGAAAGCCAGTACACGGCATTAGCCACCGGGGAAATACCTGAATAGGCCTGCGACACTGTAAAGTTTGGCAGAGTACCTATGCTGCCGGTAATTAAACTGGTACCCGCATACCACTTATGACCGAACCCTCCTGTGGATTGCAGATAAGCTTCATTGTTACAAAAAGGTTTAAGATAACTCGTCACACTCGGTGAGGCCACACCCACTGTTGTGGTAGCGCCAGCCGTACCGCATCCTGCAGCACCTACTCCATTTATGACGACACTGTAAACTCCCGGAGCCAGGTTGACGGCCACCGAAGAGTTACCGACGACGCTTCCGCTACTGACGGCTGTCCAGGTGTAATTATACCCCGTACCGCTACCATTACCGACGACGGTAGCCTGACCACTGGCCCCATTAGGACAGGTGGAGCTGGAACCGATACCGGCCACATTTACGTTAGAGAAAGAAAGAGTATTAGTGGAAACAAACTGGCAACCTGAAGGACTTGTCATGTTTACTGTGTAAACTGAACCAGGTTGTGGATTTGTAATCGTTAAAACCTGCATTGTTCCGGCAGGTGCGGCAACTGTTCCTGAAGGAGCAACCCACTGATAAGTGGAGTAGCCGAATGGAGCACTGATCATAGCCTGGTTGGAACCAGCGCAAAAACTAACAGGACCGGCAACTCCGCCACCAGCACCACCGATACCGGTACCTACTAACTGTCCACCGCAAGCCACATCAAAGAATGCACTGCCCCAATGACCACCATAAATACAATCGGAATTGATAAACTCAATAGTAACACAGCTTCCAAGATAAGGCGTTAAGTCAATGTACTTTACAACCCAGTTTGTCCAGGATACATTCCCAGTAATGGAGTAACCGTTAGCACCATTAGGACAACCAGTACCTGATGCATTTAAACTTAAAGAAGAGCAGGAAAGAACTGTTCCACTGCAGGTTTGCATAGCGATCTGGAGAGCGGGCTGTTCACAGCAGCTGTGACCGCCATCATCCCATACTCCGGCATAAGCAAACTGAAAGAGTGTGTTTTGCTGAGTAACTGGAAAAGTTTGCGAGATTTTTGTTCTTAAATAATATGGAGTGATGTCATCATTGATCTGGATGATATTACTACCACCCAGGGGCGATTGACCTAAAGTGGTTAAACCTGGCAGACCAGTTGAAGATAATGGAGTTGTGAGGATCCAGCATTTTGGACTTCCTGGATTCCAGGTTGAACCAATTCCGCATCCCGCACTGGTAGACTGACTTTCAACTGTCCAGCCGTTAATGGCCAGAGAGTTGGTAGAACCGGTGTACGCACCCGGAGTTGTAGCTTCAAATCCTTCATTAACACAAGGTCCGCTAAGTACCAGATTGGTATTCCCTTTTCCTTTAGATGGTGCGTTATTAATGACTAAGGCAGGTTTAGGTGCAAACTGACCGATAGAGTATTTTTTATCAATATAAGCACGTTTTTGCGTTTGCAGATAAAGCTGGTACTCGGTACCATAAACATTGGAATGAGCAACGCGCGCTTTAATAACCGCTTCATCAAATCCCTTTAATGAGTCACCGTAAACATTCTTATAATCTCTTGTAGTAGGTGCCAGGTAGTCCTGATTTCTAACAAAACGATCTTTGACATTCCCCGTTCCATTAATCGCTGAAGAATTTCTGTCAGTTTGTGCATTCAGGATGGTGCAAAACGAAAAAATGAGGATTGCTAACGTAGACTTTACTTTCATGGCAGATTTTGTATAAATATAAAATTAGGGTTTTGAGGTCTAATATAAAAGGGTTTTCACTCACCCAACGGCCTCCTTTACGAACTTTAACGAGGATTTACAGATAATTGCAAATATTCAAAGCCGGTGGCTCTGAACTGAGGAAATAAAAAAAGCCGCAGAATTTGCGGCTTCTAAGCGTAATATAATTACTGCTTAATCTTTTCTTGCGCCAAAAAGACGCAGCAGGAAAAGAAAAAGATTGATGAAATCGAGGTACAGTGTTAATGCACCCATAATTCCCAGTTTACCTGAAATCCCCGTACCTTCTGCAAATGCACCCATATTTTTGATCTTCTGAACATCGTAAGCCGTAAGACCGGTAAATATGATGACACCAAGAATGCTGATGATGTAATCCATCTGCGCGCTTTTAGTGAAGAAATTGATAAGGGAGGCGATTACAATCCCAATGAGGCCGATAAAAAGAATGCTGCCAAGTTTTGTCAGGTCAGTCTTGGTAGTGTAACCCGCAATTGCCATCACAGCAAACAAAGCGGCGGTGCTAAAGAATACTTTTACAATCGAACCTATCTGGTATACATAAAAGATCAGGCTGAAACTTATCCCGTTCACAATTGAATAGGCTATGAACAGGCCGGCCAAAGCTCCATACGACAGTTTATTAAGACCGAAGCTCATACCCATTACGAAGATCAGGGGAGCGAACATTACTATGTACGCCATCGTGGTAGGTTGGGGTCCGAATTCGCCCGGTTCCATTAATAATGTAGTAAGACCCGGCACAAACGCAAACATTACTGCCGTAAGCGTGGTTAGCAGCATTGCCAGCGACATCCACGAAAAGGATGCGCGAAGAAGTTTATTGTCACTCACAACAGTAGCATACTGGATACTGTCAATGTTGGTATTTCTTAAATTGTTTTCCATAGATTTTTAGTGGGATAAATGTAGCGAAAAGTCCCGACTCCGGTGGTTAAGATACTCTAAAAATAAAGGTCGCTTGTTTTCAGATGCAGGTAGCGCATCACTGCCAGGAAGGCGCTGAACGCAGAAATAATAACACCTACAAGGATGATCCCTGAGAAAAGAAGTAACAGCACATTTTCATCCTGCAACTGAAGCAGATCAGGTATAAATCGTGTGCTTAGTGCGAGGAAACCCGCCAGCATTGCGCCTGCCAGGATACCGGCAATTACACCCTGCCGTAATCCCCTGAATATAAATGGCTTGCTGATAAACGTCCTTGTTGCTCCCACCAGGTACATGGTACGGATAAGAAAACGCTGCGAGTAAATAGAGAGACGGATAGTATTATTTATGAGGGCGATGGCCACAATAAGCAATGCTCCGCTGAAGATCAGAATAAATAAAGCGGCCGCCTTGCTGTTTTTTTTCAGCTTGTTGATCATCATTTTCTGATATACAACTTCTTTCACAAATGGTTTTTGCATCAGGGCCTTTTCAATTACCTGGAGAGTGTCAGAATCGGCGAAGTCTGCATTAAGCTTGACTTCTATGGAATTCAAGAGGGGGTTACTTCCCAGGAACGAAACAAAGTCTTCACCAAGGTCCTCTTTCAGCTTTTGCGCGGCAATCTCTTTCGTGATGAGATTAACCGACTTTGTGAAATGCGCCTCATTCAATTCCTGCATCAGAATATCTGTCTGCGCGGAAGTGGCCGTATCTTTAAGGTAGATCTGAAAACCCACGTTCTCTTTAAAATGTGTGGAAAGCTTGTTGGCATTGATAACCAGCAATCCCAGCGAACCGAGCATAAAAAGAACCAGTGACAGGCTGATAATGACCGTTACACCGGAAGTACGCAAACTCTTTTTTGTTAACCTGTCGCTCACGTGTTAATGTTGATGTTGCGAAGTTAGAGGATTTGGTCCACTGCCAGGTTTGTGTCGTGTGTATTAACTAACAGAAATATGTTAGTTAAGGTTCAATGTGCAGTCCGCCTGCAAAAATGAGGACAAGGAAGATAAGGCCGATGGCGATACGGTAATACCCAAAATGTTTAAACCCATAGCGGTTCAGAAATGCGATGAATCCGCGCACAGCGAACAGAGCCACAATAAAGGCAATCGCGGCGCCAAACAACAGAACCAGGATATGCTCGCTATGAATGTTATCTTTTTCTTTTAAAAGATCATAACCAGAAGCGGCAAACATTGTGGGGATAGCTAAAAGAAAAGAGAATTCGGCAGCCTGCCTGCGGTCGAAACCAGCGAAGATACCACCGAATATAGTGGCCGCAGCCCGCGAAACGCCAGGGATCATGCTGAAACATTGAATAAACCCGATGGTGAGAGCACCGCGATAACTTACATCTTCAATGTTACGGTATTTACTTTCTGTTTTCGCGCTCCAGCGATCAAGCAAAATAAGAATCACACCTCCCACAATAAGCGAAATACTTACTGTAACAGGATTAAACAAATAATATTTAATTGTTTTATATGCGAGCAAACCTATCATTCCCGTAGGAAGGAAAGCCACAAGCAATTTCAGATAAATGTTGATGCTGACGAAAAAACGTTTAATGTATAAGAGCAGCACAGCAAGAATAGCGCCTAACTGGATCACGATCTCAAAGGTTTTTGCAAATTCAGGATCCTGGATCTTCATTAACGAATCGGCGAGGATCATATGGCCTGTTGAGGAAACGGGCAGGAATTCAGTTAACCCCTCAATTAAAGCAATAATAAATGCCTGGAAATAACTCATACTATTTTGCCAGTCCGGCTTCCACTACAAAATAATCCGTATCACCCTGCCAGAAAAAAGGTTTTAAGACCTGTTTATACCTCACCACCACTTTATGCCCTTGCAGTGATTCAAGCTTATCATATACCGCTTTCTCAGGCACTGAAAAACGAAATGTTTGTGTGTTGCTGATGGTACCCTCTCCTTCATTGATACCTCCAATGAGGATCTCTCCTTCATAGGTTTTGAACACATAACCGCGTTTGCTTACTTTGGTAAGGATGCCCGAACGAGTGCCTTCACTGTAGGAGAGACCAGCGATAAAATAAAAAGCAACCAGACCAACAATGATCACCAGCAATGAAATGATCATAAACTTTTTAAAGCGGCCACCGGTCCGCGGATTCTGACTGGCTGTTACTTCGCTCATTTTACAATTTCCTCAGTAGTTTTAGGACGCCACATGATTGCAACAATGATCAGCACAAAACCGATCAGGCAGACCATCGGAGCCAGTGTGATGCGGCGGAAACTGAAGATCTCAGGATTAAAAAGATTCGGATCCTCGCTGCCACCACCCATCATTAAAAGGTAACCGATCGCAATACAGGCAATTCCAGCCAGTAGAACATAGTAATTTTTTTTTGAAAAAGTCTGCTTCATTTCTAACCGGGAATAAGGTTCCAAATATAAGGAAATTCGTTTGGAAGGAACCTCTCCTGCGGCCGTCCCTATCCATTATTTTTTCGTAATATTGTCGTTTCAATCATGTCGAAAGTCGCTCTTATTACAGGTGTTACAGGTCAGGATGGTGCTTACCTGGCCGAATTACTTTTAAACAAAGGATATATTGTTCATGGCATAAAACGGCGCAGTTCAATGTTCAATACCGATCGTATTGATCACCTGTACCAGGATCAGCACGAAAAAAACGTGAATTTCATTCTGCATTACGGTGATCTTACCGACAGCACCAACCTTATCAGGATCGTGCAGGAAGTTCAACCTGATGAGATCTATAATCTTGCCGCACAAAGTCATGTAAAGGTTAGTTTTGAAACTCCTGAATATACTGCCAACTCTGATGCCCTGGGCACGTTGCGCATACTCGAAGCGATCAGGATCTTAAAGCTTGAAAAGAAAACTCGCTTTTACCAGGCATCTACCAGCGAGCTTTATGGTTTAGTGCAGGAGGTCCCTCAAAAGGAAACTACTCCTTTTTATCCCCGCAGTCCTTACGGTGTTGCAAAACTTTACGGGTTCTGGATCACCAAAAATTATCGCGAGAGTTACGGCATGTTTGCCTGCAATGGGATCCTTTTTAATCACGAAAGTCCTCTGCGCGGTGAAACTTTTGTTACGCGAAAGATCACCAGGGGTGTGGCCAAGATAAGCCTGGGTATGCAGGAGAAGCTGTTTATGGGTAATATCGATTCAGAACGCGACTGGGGTCATGCAAAGGACTATGTGGAAGGGATGTGGCGTATGCTTCAGCACGACGAACCCGAAGATTTTGTGCTTGCTACCGGGATAAAGATCACCGTGCGCGAGTTTATCAATATGGCTTTTGCAGAAACCGGTATCACCATCAAATGGGAAGGTAAAGCGGAAAAGGAAAAGGGCATCAATGCTGCAAATGGCAAGGTACTAGTGGAGATCGATCCAAAATATTATCGTCCTGCCGAAGTGGAACTGCTGGTTGGCGATGCTACAAAAGCAAGGCAAAAACTAGGCTGGAAACCAACGTATACTGTGCAGGAACTTTGCCGCGAAATGGTGCAGGCCGATCTTGAACTTTTTAAACGCGATAAATATCTTCTCGAGGGAGGACACAAGGTTCTCAATTACAAAGAGTAGAGAGTGCAGCCGAACATGGATCTTAATTCAAAAATATACATTGCCGGGCACCGCGGGATGGTGGGTAGCGCTATTTTGCGTAATCTCCAGTCGAAAGGGTTTACCAATTTTATTCTCACTTCATCAGAGGAACTGGATCTGAGAAATCAGCTGCAGGTCACTAACTTTTTTGAAAAGGAACGTCCTGAATATGTTTTTCTGGCAGCAGCAAAAGTGGGCGGCATCCAGGCAAACAATACTTATCGCGCCGATTTTCTGTATGAGAACCTGATGATCCAGAATAACGTGATCCATCAGTCATACAAAACAGGGGTGAAGAAATTGATGTTCCTGGGATCTTCCTGTATTTATCCCAAGCTTGCGCCACAACCGCTGAAAGAAGAGTACCTCCTGAGCGGGTTGCTGGAGGAAACCAATGAACCATATGCAATTGCAAAAATTGCCGGAATAAAAATGTGCGAAAGTTATCGCCGGCAGTACAACTGCAATTTTATTTCAGTGATGCCAACCAACCTCTATGGGCCTAACGATAATTATAATCTGAATAATTCACATGTGCTGCCAGCCCTCATCAGGAAATTTCATGATGCGAAAGAAAATAAGGCAGCGTTTGTTGAAATGTGGGGCACAGGTTCGCCATTACGCGAATTCCTTCACAGCGATGATATGGCCGATGCATGTGTATACCTGATGCAGAATTACAACGGGGAAAAACATGTAAACATCGGAACCGGGGTTGACCTTTCAATAAAAGAACTCGCATTGCTGATCAAAAAGATTGTGGGTTATGAAGGCGAAATCAAAAATGACACCAGCAAGCCCGACGGTACACCACGAAAGTTAATGGACGTGAGTTTCCTGCATAGCCTGGGATGGAAACACAAGATCAATCTTGAAGAAGGGATTCGTAAAGTATACGAAGACTTCAAAAAAAAGCAGAACGTAAAGGTCTGGTAATATTATTTTAATGCAGTTGCGGAAAATTTACCTGGGCATTTTCATTTGTTTCAGTTTATATACACTTCGCGCGCAATTCTATAATGTTCCTTCAGATTATGCTTTTTCGCTGCTGACCCAGCGGGAACTGGCCGCGCGCGATAGTGCGACGCATGCTTCCATTCAGCCGTACATCCCGTTTTATTCCAGGAAATATGAGTTTGTGAGAGACTCTCACATGCTGTTACCTGCAAAGAACGGCCGTGCAATGAACATGCTGTTCAGAAAACACTTCCTGAGAGTGGAACCAAAAAAAGAAAAATTCAGCCTGAGGCTCGATCCTTTACTAAATCTTGAAACCGGAAGGGATATGGCCGATTCATCCGGGTTGCGCTTGTACACCAATACCAGAGGTTTTATCGGAAGTGCGCAAATCGGCGATCGCGTCTATTTTGAGACCATGGTGTCGGAAAATCAGAGTTTTTTTCCGAAGTATATTGCACAGGAAGCGATAAGGAGCGAGGTAGTACCTGGACAAGCGAGGTGGAAATCATTTAAAGTGTCAGGTTTTGATTACGCTTTTGCCACTGGATTTGTTTCTGTGCAAGCACTTAAAAATTTTAATATCCAGCTTGGCCATGGCAAACAAAAAATCGGAAACGGATATCGTTCATTGTTGCTCAGCGACAACGCATTTAATTATCCGTATGCCCGTTTCACGCAGCAGTGGTTTAAAGGAAGAGTTCAGTATTCCAACCTGTACGCCTCCTTTATGAACCTGGTCCGTTCTGCCGCGCCGGCAAATACGGAGAAGCTGTTCCAGAAAAAATCTTCCGCTTTTCAATATATGAGTGTTAATGTCAGCCGGAGCATAAATATTTCTTTTTTCCAGGGTATTATCTGGCAGGCCGCTGATAATAAGAACCGCCAGTCGCTGGACTTTCGTTATTTTAATCCCATCATATACAGTCAGCTGATTAGTTTCGGACTCCAGGACGCGAACAACGTGCTGGTAGGTGCAGACGCGCTGGTTAAAATAAATAACAAAATATCCGTTTACGGACAGGTGATGGCGGATGACATTAAAAATAAAAAAACAGGGTTCCAGGGAGGCTTAAAAATATTTGATCTTCTGGGGATCAGGAATTTTTTCTTCCAGGCTGAATACAACAGGGTTGCCGAAGGGTCGTACATGGCACCAGACTCTTTGCTTACGTCGCAGTCGTATTCGCATTATAACCAGACGATCGCTTATACCCCCAGCGAGGGAAATGAACTTTTATTTATTGCTGACTACAAATACAAACGGTTTTTTGCTCACGCAAGATTAAACTTGCAGGATCATTTTTATAACCAGCAGGCCGTTTCGAAAGTGCAGGTTATCCAGGGCAGGCTGGGATTTGTAATTAATCCCTCGTACAATCTCAATGTGGCTGTAGGAGTAAGTTCGAGAAGCCAAAATTTTCCTAACTTTGGCACCTTGAATACCAGGTCAAACTATATATATATAGCCTTCCGAACAAGTTTATATAACCTGTACTACGATTTTTAGATGGCTTTTTTAATCCTTGTTTTTTTAACTTCTTTTTTTGTGGTGTTGTACTCTACGCCTGCTTTGATTAAATTAGCCGTACTTACACGACTCATTGACAGTCCCAGCGAGGAGCGCAAGATCCATAAGCGTTCGGTTCCAACTATAGGTGGAATTATCATTTACGCAGGCACCCTTTTCGCCTATGCCGTGTGGTATAATGTAGAGGACCGTGTGTTTTATGATAAGATCTTTCAGTCAGTTACCGAATTCAAGCTCATTATTGCCACAAGTCTTATTCTCTTTTTTGTAGGTGTAAAGGATGATATCATTGGCACTGCCCCGGTAAAAAAGTTATTCGCGCATATAGTGGTAGCACTGATCCTGGTTCTGATGGGCGACATCCGGATCACGGGACTACACGGCATCTTTGGTGTTTCGGAGATCCCTTACTGGGGAAGCGTTTTTTTGTCCATTTTCACTTACGTGGTAGTTGTTAATGCCTTTAATCTCATTGACGGTGTCGACGGGCTGGCGGCAGGTATCGGTTTGATAAGCAGCTGTGCATTTGGAACGTGGTTCATCTACGCCGATGAATTTCCTTACGCGGCCCTGTCTTTTGCGCTTGCAGGCGCACTTTGCGGCTTCCTGATCTTTAACTTTTCGCCTGCGAAGATCTTTATGGGTGATTCCGGCTCGCTGGTCATTGGAATGTTCATTTGTGTTCTCGCAATTAAAATGATAGAATATCCCACACAGCAGCTCGACAACTTCTGGGTACATGTGAGCAAGCCGGTATATGCGATATCAGCCATTGCCTACCCTTTGATGGATACACTCAGGGCGTTTATTATCCGCGCAGTTAAAGGCCAGTCCCCATTCACTGCCGACCGCAATCATATTCATCATAAATTGCTCGATTGCAGGTATAGTCACACCAAAACGGTGATAATTATATATGTGTTTTCGGTCTTTACAATTGGTGCTTCCATACTCACCTACTTTTTCTCGGTTCCCACTTACAGTCTTATAACGGTGGTAATAAGCTCGCTCATATTTCTTTCCATCGTGATGAGTCTCAACCGGAAAAAAAGCAAGCCCCGGGTCACAGAGGTTCGCAGCAATTCCTGAATTTTCGCAGGATCGGATGTGCGGTTGCAGGCCGCGAATAAATTTTTTTACTTTTGGATATCATTCCCGACCATGAAAAAGTTATTCATCCTTCTCAGTCTTTCTTGCTATTTAACTGTAACGCCGCAACACAGGTGGACACTTGAAGAATGCATTAAATACGGCCTTGCACACAATATCCAGTTGAAACAGGCAGCGCTTAGCAACGAGACAACGCTCAACAATACAAACCAGACCATCGCGGATGCCCTGCCATCGCTGAATGCGAATGCACAGCACGTTTACAATATCGGAAAGTCGATCGACCGGTTTACAAATGAATTTGCAGAAAGCAAGGTGCTGTCGCAGAACTTTTTTCTCAGCAGCAGTTTTGTATTATGGGGAGGACTCAGTCAGTATAATAATATGAAAACAAACCGCTACCAGTACCTGAGCGGTGTGGAACAGCTCAAACAGCAGGAATACGACCTTTCCCTGTCCATTGCAAACGCGTACATCAACGTTATTTTCACCGAAGAACTTCTGAAGATCTCACAAAACCAGTTCAAAATAACCGAAGAACAGCTCGGACGCACAACCAATATGGTAAACGCAGGAGCAATGGCCAAGAGTGTGGAATATGATATCCGCGCACAACTTGCCAATGAAGAAGTAAACGTTACCACCGCTGATAATAATTACTCCATCGCGTTGCTAACGCTCACTCAAATGATGAACCTGGACAGCGTTTCCAACTTTAACGTGGTACGCCCAGACCTGGAATCACAGGAAAGCGTGCTGCTAATGAGCACCACCGACCAGATGTATGAAACCAGCCTGAAGACCCAACCGATCATCAAAAGCGGGGAGTATTCCATACGTAGCGCCGAAAGCAACCTCGCAGCCAGCAAAGGACGCATCAGTCCATCATTAACTTTTAACGCGAACATAGGAACAGGTACATCAGGTCTTGCGTCGGAACAGACCAGTAATATCACAGGATTTAGCCCCATTGCCGCCACTTCACAAGGAGAACTGGTTTATATACCTGTCTATGAAACGCGACCTCTGCCTTTTTCAGAACAATTTAAGGAGAACGTCAGCAAAAGCTTTGGTGTTACTTTAAGCGTGCCTTTATTCAATGGTTTACAAACGCACACACAGATCAAAAACGCAAAATTAAATACGTACAACGTTAAACTTGCGCAGGATCTGCAAAAACAGAACCTTTACAAGAACATTGCGCAGGCGCAGGCAAATGCAAAAGCTGCGCTCAACAGGTTTAATGCGACAAAGATCAGTGCGGAAGCTGCCAAGGCTTCATTCGAATATGCCCAGGAGAAATTCAATGCCGGGGTAATCAGTTCCTTTGAATTCAGTTCTGCAAAGACGCGCCTTGTTGCAGCCGAAAGCAACCTGGTGCAGGCAAAGTACGATTACGTATTTAAATTAAAAGTCCTGGATTTTTACCAGGGCAAGCCGCTTACATTTTAGATTTTTTGATTTCTCTGCGGTTCACAAGGATGATCCTGATAATAGGGATGGCCGTGATGATAATAAGCGCCAGGAATACCCAGCCCATATGATCGCGGATGCCGGGAAACAGCTGCACCATATAATAGCCGATACTTGCGAGGCTTACTATCCACGCAACAGCCCCGAGTAAATTAAAAAACATGAACTTAAAAAAGTCGATCTTAATAACACCTGCGACAATAGGAGCAAAGGTGCGCACTACCGGCAGAAACCGAGCAAGCACAAGAGTCATATTGCCCCCGTATTTGTTATAATACTTAGTTGTTACTTCAATATGTCTTTTTCGGAAGAACAAGCTGTCTTTTTTTGCATACAGCTTTTCACCTGCTGTCCTGCCGAACCAATATCCGGCAGTGTTACCAAGTACCGCTGCTGTGATCATGAGAAGGAGCATTTCAACAAAATCGACCCGCATGAGTTCAGGTTCAGCCTGACAAAGAATTCCTGCAAGCAGAATAAGGTTATCGCCGGGAAGAAAAAATCCCACCAGCAAACCGGTTTCAGCAAAGATCACAAATAACAGCAGCCATAAACCGCCATGTTCAATAATGCTGTTTGGATCGGTGAGCTTATGGAGAAAATCGAGCATATGATCTGTATCCCTTAATTTATATTTCCGATTCGTCCAGCCTGGGGTATGGAACTGATCAGCCGGCGGGTATAGTCAGATTTAGGATTGAGATACATTTCATCCGGATCTCCCATTTCCTCTACTCTGCCCTTCTGCATCACCACCATACGATCGCTCATGAATTTCACCACTCCAAGATCGTGACTGATAAAAATATAAGTGAATCGGAATTCTTTTTTCAGATCATTCAAGAGGTTAAGCACCTGTGCCTGCACGCTTACATCGAGCGCGCTCACACTTTCATCACAGATTATAAATTTGGGATTGAGCGCCAGCGCGCGCGCAATGCAGACCCTTTGCCTCTGCCCTCCGCTAAATTCATGTGGATAACGATTATAATGCCCCGCTTCCAGGCCAACTTTTACGAGCAATTCCTGCACTTTTCTTCTTCTCTCGGTAGCGGTCGGATAAATGCCATGCACTGCTAATGGTTCAGCGATCGCATTCCCGACTGTAATACGTGGATTGAGTGAAGAATAAGGATCCTGGAAGATGATCTGCATCTCGCGGCGCATTTCGCGGATCTCTTTTTCGCGGAGAGTCAGCAGATCTGTGCCTTCATAAATTATCCTGCCGTCGCGCGCAGGAGCTAAACGGAGGATCGTGCGTCCCAGCGTGGTTTTACCGCAACCGCTTTCACCCACCAGTCCAAGAGTCTCGCCTTCGTACACATCAAAGCTCACATTATCTACTGCGCGTGTGTAATCAATTACTTTGCCGAACACTGTGCGCTTTGAAGGAAACCAGGTGTTCACATTCTGCAGCTGCAGGATCTTTTTGCGTGAGTATAAGTCACGGTGAGCAGACGTTCTTTCTTCTGCAGTGATCCTTACATTGTTTTTCTGATCTCTTATTTTTTCAACGATCGTACCATCCGCTTCACGCACCATGAAATCGGAAACCACCGGCAACCGGCGGATCCTGTGATCAAGCGGCGGGCGGCAGGCCAGCAGACTTTTTGTGTATGGATGTGAAGGCATGGCAAAGATCTCTGAAACATTTCCCTGCTCAACCACTTTACCTTTGTACATAACAACCACCTTATGGGCGAGCTCTGCAATAACGCCGAGGTCATGTGTAATAAACATTATGCCCATTCCATACTGCTGCTGCAATTTCTTCAGAAGTTCAAGAATTGTTTTTTGAATCGTAACGTCAAGAGCAGTTGTAGGTTCGTCGGCGATAAGTAACTGCGGGCGGCAGCTAACAGCCATTGCTATCATCACGCGTTGTTTCTGACCTCCTGAAAGCTGGTGTGGATACCGCGTAAACATTGCTTCAGGATCGGGCAACTGAACCTCCCTGAACAGATCAAGCGTTCGTTGTTTTGCTTCCTGCCTGCTTATTTTTTCATGAAGCATGATACATTCCATCACCTGCCTGCCGCAACGCATCACAGGATTTAACGAGGTCATGGGTTCCTGGAAGATCATAGCAATCTCACTACCACGCAGCGAACGCATTTCCTCCTCACTTAAAGCTGTGAGATCTACCTGCCTGCCATTCCTGGTGGTATACAAAATTGAACCGCCAGTGATCTTTCCCGGAGGATTAGGAATGAGGCGCATAACTGACAAGGAAGTGACTGATTTGCCTGAACCGCTTTCGCCCACAATACCGATGATCTCTCCCTTATTTACTGTGAAGGAAACGTCGTTTACCGCAAGTGTATACTGATCATCTTTTTTGAACTGTGTGACCAGGTTCTTAACTTCCAATAAACTCTCCATAGGCTTTAATATCACGCAATTCGACTGGTTTAAAGTAACAAATAAAATCCGAATTAGATATTAGACGGATGTTATAAAAAACTTAAGCGTTGCCGTCAACAAGAGAACATCACGTCAATGCGAACGAAATGTACTTGATATCCTCTCCTTTGGAAGTAAACAAAGCTTCATAGTAGGTTTTGATACGGATCAGTTCGGTGCGGTCAGGGGGGCAATTTTTATAAAGATCATTGGTGTGCCATATCATTCGCAGATTATTGTCCCTGATAACCTCCAGGGTGTACTCGTAAAGAGAAGTGCTGTCTGTTTTCAGATGAATGATCCCGCCCCGCTTCAGAAATTTCCTGTAACGATCAATAAAAAGCATATGTGTAAGACGTTTTCTCTGCCGCGTGCTTTGCGGTTGCGGATCGGGGAACGTGATCCAGATCTCATCCACTTCGTCAGCCACAAAACAATGGTCAATAAAATCGATCCTTGTACGGAGAAAAGCCACATTGGGAAGACCCTGATCAAGCGCCTGCTTTGCACCCGTCCAGATCCTGTTTCCCTTAATATCGACACCAATATAATTTTTTTCAAGATGCTGTGTTGCCAGCCCTATGGTGTATTCCCCTTTGCCACAGCCTAACTCCAGCACGACCGGGTTATTATTTTGAAAATAAGAGGATCTCCATTTTCCCTTCAGATCAAATCCCAGATGAAGATTGTCGAAGAAGAACGTAAAACAGTTTGGAAACTGGTCCACTTCTGCAAATTTTTCAAGTTTACTTGGCATTGGTTATTCTAATATTTCAAATTTATTCTGCAATTCATGCAGCCTTTTAAACCGGCTTTCCTTCGACAGCAATTCAGAGATCGTTCCCTGTTCAATGATCTCACCTTTGTCGAATACCAGCACTTTATTCACATGTTTTATAGTGCTGAGCCGGTGTGCAATAATTATCGAGGTACGTCCTTCCGAGATCTTCTCTACTGCTTTCTGGATCAACAGTTCTGTCTGTGTATCAATGGTTGCTGTTGCCTCATCAAGAATAAAAATTGACGGTTTATACACGTAAGCCCTTATAAACGCAATTAACTGCCGCTGGCCCGCCGAGAGGCTCTGCCCACGTTCCGTAACCTGGTAATTAAAACCGCCGGGGAGAGAAGTAATATATTCAGAAAGACCGATCCTGTGAGTTGCTTCTTCTACCTGTGCCAAACTGATGGCCGGATTATTCAGAGTTATATTATTGAAAACAGTGTCGTTGAAGAGAAAAACATCCTGCAATACAACACCCGTTCTTTGTCGAAGTGATTCAAGTTCGTATTCGCGGATACCCACCCCATCTATCAGGATGTTCCCTTTTTCAAATTCGTAGAACCTGCTGAGCAGATTAATGATCGTTGATTTGCCTGCACCTGTCGCTCCAACCAGGGCAACGGTCTCATCGGCACGGATAGTAAAAGAAATATCGCGCAATACATAGTGGTCCTTCCGATAAGCAAACCATACATTCTGGAATTCAACCTGCTGTTTAACAGTATTAAATTCAAGCTTACCATTTGTGCTGATATGTTCATCTGTATCAAGCACCTTAAAGACACGTTCTGCCGATACGATGCCCATCTGCAGGGTATTCAGCCTGTCGGCAAGCATACGGATGGGACGAAAAAGCATATTTACCATCATGATAAAAAAGGTAATGTCGCCAAGGTTTATATTATAGGTGTTGCCTTTAACTCCGGCGAACCAGATGATAAGAGCGATGGAAAAAGACGAAAGGATCTCAACGATCGGAAAAAAGACAGAATAATAAAAGATGGACCTGATGTTTGCCTTGCGGTGCTGAGCATTTATTTCTGCGAAGCGGCGGTATTCTTTGTCTTCGCGGTTAAAAAGCTGCACAAGACGCATACCTGTTATATGTTCCTGGGTAAACGTATTAAGCGCTGACACTGCATTACGCACCTGAGTAAAAGTGGTCTTGACACCTTTTTTAAACAAGGCCGTCGCAATAAATAACAGAGGAATTGTACTAAGCGCCAGCAATGCCAGCAACCAGTTCTTTATGAACATCACCGTTATGAAGATCGACAACATCACAAGGTCACCTGCAATAACAATAAAACCCTGCGCAAACACGTCACTCAGGCTCTCAATGTCCGAGACCGCCCTTGTAACAAGTGTGCCAACAGGAGTGTTATCAAAATACGTGTTCTTCAGTTGCAGGATATGGCGATACACCTGGTTACGGAGGTCGCGTACAATATTCTGGCCAAGCAGATTTGTATTGCGCAGATTAAAGATCTGAATGGCGCATTCCAGTATCAGAAAAAACAAAATAAGCAGGCACATTTTATTAAGAGTGCCCAGGTCGTGGGTATCAGCCACAAATTCATTGAGCGCAGTACTGATAAGCAGCGGCCGAACTATTGCAAGACCAGATAACAACAGCGTAAAAAACACCGCACCGTAAAATTGCAGCCTGTATGGCCGAGTGTACGAAAGTATCCTCCTGATGAGGCCCAGGTTCAGTCCTTTATTTTTCGTTGTGTCAGTCAATGTAAAGTTTATGAGGGTATTTTATGCCAGTTAAAAATAATGCGTGGGCAGGAGCATTATTACCGGCCGCTTTCCGGTCCCTGGTCTCGATTATATTTCTGAAATCCTGAATTGAGATTTTGTTCCGTCCTACCAGTACAAGTGTTCCCACAATTGCACGAACCATGCCACGCAGGAAACGGTCAGCACTTATAGTGAATCTCCATTCGTGTTCGCCGCATTGAACCCACGAAGCCTTTGTAATGTGACAGATGTTGGTTTTATTTTGCGTATTAACCTTACTGAAGCTTGTGAAATCCTCATACTCCATCAAAATTTTTGCTGCACGGTTCATCAGCTCAAAATCCAGTCCGCCAAAAACGTACCAGGTGAAATTATCCCGGAACGGATTTTTTTGCAGCGCCACATAATAATAATAAACTCTCTGGGTGGCGTGAAAACGCGCGTGCGCATCATCGGTCACTTTTCGAATATTACTTACGGCGATGGCCGGGGGAAGCACAGTGTTGAATTTGTAGATCCAGTGTTTTTTATTGCTTATCAGGTCGGCACAGTGACTGTCGAAGTGCGCCACAAAATCTCTCGCGTGAACACCCGTATCGGTGCGACCGCATCCTGTAAAATTCACCTCTTCTTTCAAAAGCATCGCCACTTTCTCCTCCAGCACCTGCTCTACTGTATTGGGCGTATTGTCCTGCACCTGCCAGCCGTTGAATCCAGAGCCATTGTAAGAAAGCGTTAAAAAGTACCGAGCCATCCGGCAAAGGTAAGATTTTAGTAACTTTGCGGCCTCCTGATGCAGAAAATAAAGAAGAATTTTACCCTTGAAAACCTTGAGGTTGTTGATACCAGCACCGAAGGCAAAGCCATTGCCCGCCACGACGGTATGGTGGTTTTTATTGATGGTGCAGTACCAGGGGATATTGTGGACGTTAACGTGTACCGGAAAAAAAAGAATTTTAGTGAAGCAAAGACCGAAAAGATCGTTCGTTTATCTCCTTTTCGTGTAGACCCGGTATGCGAGCATTTTGGCACCTGCGGTGGCTGCAAATGGCAGAACCTGGCTTATGAAAAGCAGCTGGAGTTCAAGCAGAAATATGTTTACGATGCTTTTACACGGATCGGCAAACTAACTTTTCCTGAGCTGCTGCCGATAGTCGGAAACAAAACCCCTTATTTCTACCGTAACAAGCTCGAATATTCATTTTCCAATAAAAAGTGGCTTTCACAGGATGAAATGCAATCCGGTGAGATAGTTGAAAATAAAAACGGGCTGGGATATCATATCGCGGGCCTGTTTGACAAAGTTCTCGATATTAAGAATTGTTACCTGCAATCTGAACCAAGCAATTCGCTGCGAAATAAGATCAGGGAATATGCCTTCAGGAAGAATCTCACGTTTTTTGATATCCGCAACAAGAGCGGCTTTCTTAGAACACTGATGATCCGCAGCACAAGCACAGGAGAAGTGATGGTTGTTGTTTCCGTTTTTGAGTGGCTTGAAAAAGAACTTTTTGAATTGCTTGAATTCATTAAAAACGAATTCCCGCAAGTGACCTGCCTTCAATATGTTCACAACGACAAAGGGAACGATACTTTGCACGGCCTGGAGGTGAAGACCTATCATGGCAAGGACCATATCTCTGAAACGATGGAAGGACTGAAATTCAAGATCAGCGCCAAATCATTTTATCAGACCAATTCGGATCAGGCTGAAGTTCTTTACCGGATAACACGGGAGTTTGCAGGATTGACAGGTAATGAGATCGTGTATGACCTGTACACCGGCACAGGCACCATAGCCAACTACGTGGCCCGGCATGCTTCAAAAGTCACCGGAATTGAATACGTGGAAGATGCTATCCTGGACGCGAGGGAAAATTCGCTCAACAACGGCGTTTCCAACACTCAATTCTTTGCAGGAGACATGAAGGATGTGCTGAATGAAGAATTTTTTTCCTTACATGGGCGGCCCGATGTTATAATTACCGATCCTCCGCGTGCCGGTATGCACGAAGATGTTGTAAGATCTATTCTTAAAGCTGACCCGCTAAGGATCGTGTACGTGAGCTGCAATCCAAGCACACAGGCTCGTGACCTGGAGCTGCTGGAAGAAAAGTATAAAATAACAAAAGTACAACCGGTGGATATGTTCCCCCAAACAGCGCATGTTGAGAATGTTGTGCTGCTTGAACGGAAATAGGTTAACAGCCTTTTGTGTATTTTTACATTAGTGAAATATTATTATGCTCGATAAAATAAATAAGCTGATTGAAGAAATAAAATCCTTTACGCCGGGCTCTGCCGAACAGGTGGAGGAATACCGCATAAAATGGCTTAGTAAGAAGGGTGAGATCAGCCTGCTGTTTGAAGATTTTAAGGATGTGCTGAGGGAGCAGAAAAAAGAAGTAGGCCAGAAGTTAAACACTTTAAAGGAGCTGGCTCAGGAAAAGATCAGCACTTTCAAAGAACAGTTTGATGGCCAGACTTCAGAGAATTCTGCTGTATCAGATCTCACGCTTCCCGCCTATCCTGCCTTTCAGGCTGGTTCACGTCATCCTATCAGTATTGTAAAAAGCGAGATCATAAGTATTTTTGAAAAGATCGGGTTTACAGTAAGCGAGGGAAAAGAAATAGAAGACGACTGGCATAATTTTACCGCATTGAACACTCCTGAGAATCATCCGGCCAGGGACATGCAGGATACATTTTATGTGAGCCTTAATCCTGAAATGGTTTTACGCACTCAAACTTCAAGCGTGCAGGTTCACATTATGGAGAATCAGAAACCCCCGATCCGCACTATTTCGCCGGGAAGAGTGTACAGGAATGAAGCGGTAAGCGCCCGTGCCCACTGCCAGTTTCACCAGGTTGAAGGATTATATATTGACGAAAAGGTGTCGTTCGCTGACCTGAAACTTACGTTGCTGCACTTTGCCAAAGAAATGTTTGGCGCAGACACCAGGATCAGGTTAAGACCGAGCTACTTTCCATTTACAGAACCCAGCGCTGAAATGGACATCAGTTGCACGATCTGTAAAAGCAAAGGGTGCAATGTTTGCAAATATACCGGGTGGGTGGAGATCCTTGGTTGCGGCATGGTAGACCCACAGGTACTGATCAACTGTAAGATCGATGAGAACAAGTTCAAAGGGTTCGCATTTGGAATGGGTATTGAACGAATTGCCATGCTTAAGTACCAGGTAAGGGATCTGAGACTGTATTTCGAAAATGATATCCGCTTTTTAAAACAGTTTACTTCGGCGTGATCGCATGAGCCAGGTCAGGATCCAGCAATTACTTGAATTTCTTGAAAAGGAACCAGATGACATTTTTCTGAATTACGCCCTTGCGCTGGAATATCAAAAAGATAAAGCAACCATTGACAAAGCGCAGGAACTATTTGAAACGATCATCCTGAAAGATGAAAATTATCTCGCAGCTTATTACCAGTTAGGGAAATTATTTGAACTGAAAGACGAAATTCCGGCAGCCATAACCACTCTTAAAGCGGGGCACCAAAAAGCCATACTTCAAAAAAACCGTAAAGCGGCAGGAGAATTTGAAGAAGCTATATTTATGCTGGAAGATTAAGTGTATGCAGAACACTCTCCAGGTACCTGTATACCGGTTTGTTTTTTCCAATCTGCATTAACAGATCCTCACAAATTTCCATTCCCTGCGAAACCGGCAGGCTTCTGAAAAATTGCATGGATCTTGAAATGATCTTTTCGTGCATTGCGGCATTGTCGGTCTTGTGCAGGATAGCCAGCAAATGTTTCCGATAAACCGAGATGAAATTTCTGTCAGGAATCCCACCCTTTTTCATTGCCACTTCATGAAGCAGCATAAATCTTTCCGGCTGTTTCGAGATCAAAGTGATAAGGTCATCAAACTGATCTCCTGCCATAAGAAGAATGCTCATTTTATCAAAATAATAGGGATCTGAGCGGCGGATACTTTTTTGCAGTGAGAGAAGTTCTGTGGCACGCATTTGTTCTCCGGCAAGATGCAGGAATCGATCAAGCTCACCCGGCCTTATGAATAAACCAAAAATAAAAAACTCTCGGAGGAACATTTTCTCTGCCGAATTCATTTTGTATTCGCGGGCCCGCTGGAGAATATATTCAAGGTATTCCTGAAACTGAATGCTAAGTTTATCGATCCGGCTCACTCCTTCCGAAAAAATGTCAAAGGCTTTCTTTTTGTTTTCAGAAACAAGGAACAGCTCGCCTAAAGCAATATAAACTTCCGGTTCATCCTGGGGTAAAAGCACTTTGTTCTCCCAGAAATCGGCATTCTGCGTCAGCCTAAGCTGTTGGCGCGTGATAGCGAGGGGATCAAAATCCACTGCATTCTTCAACAGGTATTTTCGTTTGTGCAGGGCGGAGCGAATTTCCTTTAGTTCCTCGTGGTCGGGAGCCAGCAGCAACATCCGTGGAATAAAAAATGAGAACGCCGGTGAATACAAAGCACGGTTATTTCGGATTGAATCGAAAGCTACAGCATACCATGCATTTTTCTGGTCCTCCTGCAGACCTTTGCGAAAACATCGGCTGATCGTCCTGTAGAATTCTTCCTCAAGCATTTTAATTTCCTGGATCGCATTATGGTCAAGCCTCGCATATAAAGGGATCAGCTTCCTGATCACGGCAAGAGAGAAATAGAACCTGTTATTAGCGCTCCCACCCCCCGTTTGAGCCGCCTGGATGTTCCTGATCCCCTGGCTAAGCCTGCCGGCGGCCGCAGAATCAACAATCCTTAATTTAAGAACCGGCGACAACAGCGGGTGAATCATTCTTTCGAATTTACCCAGCTTCTGAAGTCCTGAAGAAAAAACCCTGGAACCTGCTGGCAGCTGATGACGGATATCAACGGTTTTTTTTCTTGCCCGGTTAGCCGGCAATTCGAGTCCTGACTGGTGAAGATGGAACATAAGTGCCGCAAGATGCTGACAGAAATCCTTCCCGCAACCGCATTCCCAACTGATAATATGAGCCGATCTTTTGCGGATGACACCCTCTTCGCTTGCAATATGATACCGGGTCTCCGAAGGTCCGTTTCGCGACAAAAGACTTACCAGCCCCTTTTCATAAAGCTGATATCCTTTTCTAAGATCGCGCTCAGAAAAATATTGTTCGAAAGCCTCCGACTTAAATAACATGTACTTAAAGTTACAGTATAGTTTTGGTGATTTTCTTTAATTTGCAGGGTAAAAAATATAAAAAACATCAAAAAAACTCCCTTAAAATCAGAACTGATCACCTCACGACTTTTGCTCAGGCGCTTCACAATTAATGATGCAGGCTTTATCCTGCAGCTTGTAAACAGCGAGGGCTGGATGCGCTATATCGGCGATCTGAAAATACAAACCGAGAAAGACGCTGAGAACTATCTTCTAAATGGACCTCTTAAAAGTTACGGGGTTAATGGCTTTGGCTCCTACCTGATAGTGGTGAAAGATCTGAAGGTTGCAGTTGGAATGTGCAGCCTGATAAAACGAAACTGGCTTCCTGCACCTGACCTGGGGTATGCGCTTCTTCCTGAATATACTGGTAATGGATATGCCTTCGAGGCAGCAGCACGTTGCCTGCAGGATATGTTCGACAATCAGACGGAAGAAATGGAAGCTGTTGTTTCACCCGACAATAAAAAATCTGCTCTCCTGCTGGAAAAACTCGGATTTAAACTTACAGGAACCATTGTTGCTCCCGATACTAACGAAGAGCTGCTGCGGTACAAGCAGAACAGAAAAAAACTTTAGAAACCTTTTGCGGCAAACGCAATACTGGCAACAGAAAGCCTGATGCCAGGTACATTCTTAAGGGCCATCCATGCCGCCTCTATTGTTGCCCCGGTGGTGATTACATCGTCAACCAGCAAAACATGCTTGCTGTGATACTGCTGCTGGTCCTGCATCTTAAAAATTCCCTCCACATTCTCCCATCGTTCATACTTCTTTTTGCGAGTCTGGGTAGATGTTTCTTTCACCCTAGTCAAACCGCTTATATCCATTGTTTTAGAAAGCGCAGATGCAATCCCTTTTGCAAACCACTCGCTTTGATTGTATCCCCTGACGCGTAGCTTTTTTTTATGGAGCGGGATAGGGATCACCACATCAATATCCTGCATTACATTTTCTTCCTTAAGCACCTGACCGTATTGCACGCCTAGAAATTCACCCAGCTCTTTCTGGTCCTGATATTTTATAGCATGAAGCAGCTTTTGAACACGTCCTTTTTTTTCATAGGTATAAAAAGAGCAGGCATGTGCCAGTGGCACCCTGCCCGCAAAGGTTCGTGCAAGCTCATTTGCAGGGTCGCGGTGATAATTACTTCTTGGAAGGCTGATACGACATTGCGTACATATAAAATGTTCGTGGCGAAACAAATTTATACTGCAGGCCTCACACGCGCGAGGGTATATTAATGACATTAAATCGTTAATAAGTGCCATCGTAATTAACACTAAAATAGTTAATTGAATGGTAATTTTAGCGCATGAACGAAGAAAAAGACAAGCGCCGCCGCAGAGGGGCAATTGTATGGTGGTCGATTATTATTTTGCTGGTAACAACAAACGGTATAACACTGTGGCTGTTAATGCAGGAAAAACAGCAGGGGGTAAAGGAAAGGATCATTACCAAAGAAGTGATGGTTGAGCGTGACAATATCCAGGAAGACCTTGTAGCTCTGCAAAAAGATTATGCTGAACTGCAAACCAATGACGCGGTGATGCAGCAGGACATCAATGAAAAGAGGCTACGTATTGAAGAACTTCTGAAGGAAGCAGAAAAACACAAAGGCGATAAATATATGATCGCCAAGCTCCGTAAAGAAACAGAAACTCTGAGGGAAATAATGAAGGGTTACGTGCACACAATTGATTCACTGCATACTCTGAACCAGACTCTTGTTGCAGAAAAAAAGACCGTCTTAAAAAAGCTTGATGAGGAAAAGGTAAAACAGGGAAAACTCATCAAGGAAAAGGACGAATTAAAAACCACCATTGCAAAGGGAAGTATACTTACCTGTTTCAATATTTCCGCGCAGGCAGTAGCCTTTAAAAGAGGCGGAAAAAAAGAAGTTCAGACGGGAAAAGCACGGAAGGCGGAAAAAATAAAGGTGAGCTTCTCTTTAGGTGAAAACAAGATCGCTAAAGCCGGAGAAAAAACGGTTTTTATCCGCATTATGACGCCTGATGGCAAAGAGATGGCCCGCAATTACGATGACAATTATAAGTTCACGTTCAATAACAGTGTAGGTTATTTTGCAGGGAAAGAAACTCTTAACTATGCCAATACCGAAATAAGCGGAGTAACTTATTGCGAAGGTGAAGGAGAAATGGTTCCCGGCAACTATATGATTGAGATTGTTTGTGATGGTGCGGTGATCGGCAACTCCAATTTAAAACTTGATTGACGGATCAACAACACAGGATCATTCTTGAGACCACGCGTCTTAAGCTTCGGGAGATCACTCCGGACGATGCGCAAATTGCCTACGAATTAAATCTGGATCCTGAAGTGGTTCAGTATACCGGCGATGTTCCCTTCGCATCGGTGGAAGATGCACGCAAATTCCTTTCTAATTACGATCATTATCGTAAATACGGCTTTGGCCGGTGGGCAGTGATCAGCAAAGCGGATGGCGATTTCCTCGGCTGGTGTGGCCTCAAGTACACACCTGAACAAGATGAGCATGATATTGGGTATCGCTTTTTTAAACGACACTGGAACAAGGGATTCGCTACAGAATCTTCTGTGGCATGCATAAATTACGGGTTCCGGGAACTAAAACTCAAGACCATTGTGGGAAGGGCGATGCATGCGAACGCTGCTTCAATAAAGGTATTACAGAAATCCGGTCTCAAATACTGGAAGGATGATAAATGCGCGGGAGCAGACGGTGTGATATACAGGATAGATTCTCCCTTTTAATTGTACCGCGTTCCAATCACAAGAATGTCATCCACCTGCTCGTGATTGCCGCGCCATTCTTCGATGGTGCTGTTCAAAACAGTATACTGCTCTTTCATGCTCAGATGCTGGGAGCTTAGCAGAAGATTCTTAAATGCGCTGGACTTGAACTTCTTTCCGTTAGGTCCTCCAAACTGGTCGGAGTAGCCGTCTGAAAAAATGTAAATGGTATCACCTTTCTGCAACGGGATCTCATGATTAGTGAATCGCCTTTCGTCGCCGGTGCGTGAATTACCGATAGGGAATTTATCAGCTTTCACTTCAAGGATCTCATTATTCCGTAACAGCCACAACGGATTGTATGCGCCTGCAAACTCAAGTATGCCAGTTGCCCTGTTGAAGGTGCACAGTGCAATATCCATTCCATCGCGTACAGTATTATCTTCAAGATCACGTTGCCGCAAAGTATCTGCCAGACTTTTATTCAGTTCATCAAGGATCCTGGCCGGCTGACTGATATTTTGTTCCCCCACCACACGGTCGAGAAGATTATGTCCAACAATAGACATAAAAGCCCCCGGCACCCCGTGACCTGTGCAATCAACGGCTGCAAAAATGATCTTACCATCTTTTTCTTCCAGCCAGTAAAAATCACCGCTTACAATATCCTTTGGTTTAAATAAAACAAAAGTGTGGGGCAGGTGTTTTCTCACAAAATCATCAGGCGGAAGTATTGCGTCCTGGATCCTTTTTGCATAGCGGATACTTGCTGTAATGTCCTTATTGATCTCATCCAGCTCCTTGTTCTTTTCCACCACCTCAGCAGTGCGCTCATTCACTTTATCTTCGAGGATCTTCTTTTCATGCATCAGCTTGCGCTCCCTGATCTTTATATAAAAGAAAAGTGAGCCACTGATGGCACTGATAACAATAAGATAGAACCACCATGTTTTCCAGTAAGGCGGCGTAATGCTAATATGCATCACCACAGGTTCACCACATACACCAGAACTATTGCAGGCTACAAGATTAAATACATACTTGTTGTGAGAAAGATTGCTGTACACTTCAGTAGTCTGATGTGAAACCGGCTTCCAGTCTTCGTCGTAGCCGTCGAGCTTTACTTTGTACGTAACACCCTCGGGATTTGAAAGGGAAATGCCAATGAAATTGAACGTTAATGAATTCTGCTCATATGAAAGCGTTGTTTCTGATGTGATAGGATATTCTTCAAGATTGACCCTGAATTGAAGCACTTTGGTTACCGGCTTTTCGCTTACCGGTACATCCTGCCAGGGGTCATACCTGAATGCACCGTTAACTGTTCCGAACCACACATTATTAACGTCATCCATATAAACGGCACGGGGCTTGGTTTCAACTCCCGTAAATCCGTCACCAGGCAGGTATGGCACAAACGCACTTTCTTTCCAGATATATTTGTTCAGACCTTTATTTGTTCCTATCCAGATATCACCTTTTCTGTCTGCAAGCATTAGAGTGATATAATCTGAAACGAGCCCGTCCCTTGTTTTATAGTTTTTAAACTCCTTCCCATTGAACACAAAAGCGCCTCCACCTTCTGTGCCGATCCAGATATTCTTTTTAGCATCCTGGATAATGGAAGAAACACTGCTATATGTGAGGCCATTTTCGCGATTGTATTTTTTAAACTTTTTTCCATCAAACAAACTCACCCCTTTCTGCTTGGTACCTATCCATACCTTGCCGTCAGCATCTTCAATAATGCATGAGATGTCATTATCACTTAAACCATCTATAGTGCGATAGGTTTTGATGCGTTGAGTTTCCGGCTCATAGGTCACAATCCCTTCATAGGTCCCTATCCAAAGCCTGTTGTTGCGATCGATCATCAGGCAGCTTACCAGGTTATTTACAATTTCATTAAGCATCGGAAGCTGCACGATCTTTTTTGCGGTGACATCGTACTTTACCACTTTGCCTCCCCAGGTGCCGATCCAAAGATCATGATTTGCATCCTGAACAATTGCTCTCACATTATTGGAGGGAAGGCCCTCACTGGTAGTAATACTGCTGTAAGCCTGGTTTACAGGCTGCGAAGGATCATAAATTGTGATCCCCTCATTGGTACCAAACCACTGACGTTCGTACCGGTCCTTGCAGATCGCCCACACCTGGTTATCTACCAGTCCATTCTTTTTTGAGAAGGAGATAAACCGTTCTCCGGCAAAAACATTGATACCTTCACCAACGGTGCTGAAAAGAATATTTCCTTCCCTGTCTTCGAAAATGTTTTTCACCTTATTTACTGCAAGACCGTTGGATGTATTAAACGCGGTTACCTTACCAGTAATCTTTTCGTACCTGTAAACACCGTGATTTGATCCTGAGGCCCAAATATTTCCATTGCGGTCAACCAGGATAGCATAGATCACATTGGGACCCGCTCCCGAATTCTGAATCTGTGTCGCGGGCTTTTCAATAATAGTTTTAAATGTCCGGGTTTGCGGATTGTATTTTGAAACCGCTCCGGCGCTTGTACCTACCAGGATATTCATGTCTTTATCAGACGCCAGGCTGGTGATCTGGCCCACCGGCATTTCTTCGGGGCGGAAAAAATCGAAGCGATGGGTGGCTTTGTAATAGATCTTTATTCCGATATCGGTTAAGAACCACAGGTTTCCCTCCTTGTCTTCGGTAGTTGAAAAAACATACTGACTCAGGCCATCGCGACCAGAATAAACCTTAATATGAAGACTTTCATTCTCGTTTAAATTGCGCGAAGGATCCATGATCTTGATCGCTCCCTCGCTTGCAGTAGAAATCCATAAACTTCCTGATCTGTCCTGGTAAAATCCGTAGATCTTTTTATCACGCGGCAGAAGACGCGACTTTATCTGTGTGAATGTTTTCCCGTCGTACCTTGTGAGAGCGCCATTCTCATGACCGAGCCACATGTGATGATCCTTATCAAGAAAGATTGCGCTGACATTGTTATCGCTTAAGCCATTCTCAGTAGTATAATTGATGAAGTTACGGCCATCAAAGCGCGACACGCCGCCTTCTGTAGCTATCCAGTAAAAACCGGCGCTATCCTGAACGATCCCGGAAACATTTGATTGTGCAAGACCATCTCTTACGCCATAATGTGCAAAGTGATAGGTTTGCGCATTAAACAGAACAGGTAAAAAAAATAACAGAGATCTTATACCTATTCTCCCAAGCATATAATTTATGAGGGTCTCCGACTATTTCTTAATGAAAAAATAGGTACCGCCTTCATCTTCAAGATCCTTGATCTTACCAAATTTCGGCGTTTGATTACCCGCGGCCGAAACAGCACTGTTCACCTTTTTGGTGATCTTTTCAATTGGGAGACAAGGCTCAACATTATTATTCAGGCAGGCTGCAAACGTCTTTGTAAACTGCGAATTATCCGATGCCAGTTCATAACCGGCAGAAGTGTAAACCTGTGAGGATTTTGCCTTTGTAAGTTCGTAATTGTCGCAACGTTTTTCATCATCACCTCCACGCATGGCCATCAGGAATGTAGCTCCCGATTCGCATGCATCAGTAATAACAAGCGTGTGCACAAGCTTTCCGGCATAGGATTGCATGGACGCTTTTAAATTGTTGATACCAAAATAACTAAACTCATCATCTGTCTTACCATCAGCCGGCACCCAGTAACCTGTAGGGCTTACATACTTTCCATGTCCTGCATACCAGATAAGAAGAGAATTTATATTGTTATTGCGCACCAGGTCACGAAGCTCGATGGAGAAGAATTTTTCCATTTCTGTTTTTGACATATCTTTCTTGTGAACGATCTTGGTGATCTTGTAATTCGCAAGTGCAGACTTCATTGCCGTTACATCCTTCGCAGGACCTTCAAGGCTTGGAAAGCTCTGGTATTTACTGTTCTCAATAAATACAACCCATGTGTTCCCCATTGGATTATCAAGACCGGCAGTTGCTCCGCTCCTGTTAAGTGCAAATTCCTGTACATTCTCATTGCCATAAATATCCTTCACGGCTACAGTGATCTTGCTCTTCTCCTCGATCTTTACCTGCGTTGAAAAAACCGGGTTCAGGTTAGTAGGATTAAATGATGCAATTACCCCATCCACCAGGATAGATTCGATAAGACTTGCGTCTTTGATCTTACCCTGTAAAAAGATCTCCTTGTTATTATTGTCGATATAGATCTCATTTTCAAAAGAAGCTATAGGTGTTTCGATTGCAATGATCGGCTTGTCACTTTCTGTTTTTTCGATCTTGTACTGGCTGATCTGCGTGTTGTTATACACGTCAGTAGCGCTTATAGTGATCTCGCTAAGCTTGGCAACTTCAGTGATATTAAGAGTAAACTCAGGATTAAGGGAATCGGCTGAAAAAACGGCAGTGCCCGAATTCACGTTCATATTCTTGATCAGGCTGGCGTCACTAACGCGACCTTTGATCACGATCTCATTTTTATCTGCTGAGACTTTGATCACATTTTTATCTGTATTTACGGAAGTGATCCCGATCTCAGGCTTTACTGTTTCGCGGTTCAGTTCAAAGATCTTTCTTTTAGCCTGTGCCACTGTATTGCCGATCTTGTCGACACCGGCAGCCAGTAACGCCACTTTATTGTAATCAGATAACGCCGCTTTATAATTCTGGATCTGCTCGTTTGCCGCAGCCCTGTTAAGATAAGCATTCACGTCTTTGTCATCAAGTTTGATCACCTGCGAATAATCGCTCACAGCTGTATGATGCTGCCCGAGCACTTCATAAAATGAAGCACGCAGCATGTAGGCCTCTTTCGTAGGCTGTGTAAGGATAACACGGGTGATATCATTAATAGCGGACTGGTAATCCTTTTTAGCAGCCATCACAATACTCCTGGTGTAGAATACTTCCATATTCTCAGGTTCCTTTAACAACGCTTCCTCACAAACCTTTTTCGCTTCATCTGCTTTGTTTAGCTTTACCTGTGTAAGTGCCAGAGCCACATAGGCAGGGATGAATTTCGAGTCTGCTGATTTTGAAGACTTATAAAATTTTTCAGCCTCTGCAAGGTTTTTAAGACTATCGAGCATCACCGCATGATTGTAATAATTCTGTGCGGTCTTTTTATTGTCAATAGCCATCTGGGTAACCGTCATTCCATAAGTGTAGTCCTTCAGGCGGAACAGCACAGATACCTCTGCAGCAAGCGCCTCCGTATAATCCTTATCGCGGTCAATAGCCTTACGCAACTGCTCGTCGGCCTCTTTGTCGCGCTGCAGATCAGCCAGCAAACGCCCTGAATTGTAATAATGTTCTTTTTCCTTTGGATCAAAAGCAGTTGCTTTCTTATAATCCTCCACGGCAAGATCTTTTTTGTTGACCTTCTCGTAGCATGCCGCCCGCGCGATGTATGCTTTCTCGAATTGAGGATCAAGCTCTATGGCTTTAGAATAATTTTCGATAGCCTCTTCATAGCTGCTTGCTTTCACAAACTTCTCTGCTGCTTCAGCATACTTTTTCGGAGTTTGGGCAAACATAGCGCCGGATAAAAAGGTCACTACGCCCAGGGCGATCAGATTCTTTGGATTAAACATCTTAATGGTATTAAATGACGTAACGAATATAATGAAATTCCACTTATTGGTGTTCACTAAATGTTAACATTAGCGATATGTTAAAGTGACGATTAAATGTTGGGAAGAAGTTTATAATCAGCAACTTCTGAAAGACCCTCAGTCGGGAACCGGCCCATTTCCATCGTCAGTGATACAGGGAAGCCTCCAATCGCAGTATTGAATGATCGCAGCACTATCCCTGACAGTAAATCCGGATTTAGAAACCGTGATCACCTTGTAAGGCTGCTTCCATTCGCCAGTAAGGCACTCTTTATTAAACGCGGTCAACTCCCTGTTCCCCGGAGCAAGTTTATAGTATCGCCATGTTTCGAAAAGCTGATATTTTCCTTTCTTAAGCCTGAGATCCAGCTTTCCTCCCTCGTCCGTTCGAACAGAATCAATTTTACCATCACTGCGTAACAGTATCATGGTTTTGTGTGAAAAAGGAACAGGTGTTTCCGAAGCCTTTACCATGTCAGGCGTTGGTCTTGCGCCTCCGCAATAAGGCTTTAGCGCAGTAACATTAACAGTTACCTTCTTATTTTGTGCACAAGCACACAAAATAAAAAAAAACAGAACTACTACCGTTTTTTCTTTTATCATTGCTCAAAGATAGATCGTTCTGAACCTTTTAACTAAAAAAGATTGAGAAGTTTCGCTCAAATTAATAGCTTTAAAAAAATATTCTTTCCTATGAAAAACTTCTTACTCACGGCAAGTTGCATCGCACTGTTTGGCCAGCTTTCCTCGCAGGAGTGGACCAATATGTTATCCGATCCGGACAAAAATTTTTATGAAGTCCGCGACGCATTCAATGAATACTGGAAAGACAAAGATAGAACTGTTAAGGGCCAGGGGTATAAACAATTTAAACGGTGGGAGCACTTTATGGAACCAAGGGTGTACCCGACTGGCGACCTGTCATTACCTTCGAACACCCTGAAGAATTTTGAAAAGTTCAAAGGTCCGCAAACTGCAGAAAAATCCATGGCCTCTGTTTCATCGTGGACAGCTGTTGGTCCGATGGGTGCTATGACAGGCACACCGGGAGGGTTTCCGCGTAAAGCAGGGCGTGATAACTTTATCACATTCCATCCCACAGCTCCTTCTACTTATTGGGTGGGTGCTCCGGCTGGAGGATTATGGAAGACAACAGATAACGGCACAACCTGGAGTACGACCACTGATAATTTAAGTGTGATAGGCTGCTCTGATCTTGCTATTGACCCAACCAATCCATCTATCATGTACCTGGCAACAGGTGACGGGGATGGTGGCGATACCTATTGCATAGGAGTTTTAAAATCGACCGATGGGGGGCTTACATGGTCACCAACAGGACTCACGTTCGCCGTGAACCAGCTCCGCCAGATGCGCAGATTAATAATAAACCCGGTGAACCCGCAGATCCTGCTTGCGGCCACAAACGTGGGTGTATACCGCACCAGCGACGGTGGTTTAACGTGGTCTAATACATCCACTGCAAATATGTATGATCTTGAATTTAAACCCGGGCAACCAAATGTGGTCTATGCTGCCGGTACCAGCCTCAGACGTTCTACCGATGGCGGAATTACATTTACAACTATCTCCAGTGGAATTTCTGTCAATGGCTCAAACCGCATGAGTGTTGCGGTTACTCCTGCTGATACAAACTATGTTTACGTGCTCGCTTCTGACGGAAACAGCAACGGGCTTCTGGGTGTTTATACTTCTATAGATGGTGCCACTAATTTTAGCCTGGTCGCGTCCTCACCTAACCTGCTGGCCAATCCATGCAATGGTTCTGCTGCCGGGGGACAGGGCTGGTATGATCTCACGATCGCCGCTTCTCCTATAAATAAAAATGAAGTTGTGGTGGGAGGAGTAAACGTCTGGAAAAGTACCAATGCCGGCGCAACCTGGACAGACATTGGATGCTGGATAGGAACGGGCGGATTCAATCCACCATTCATTCATGCCGATCAGCATGAAGCGGACTATAATAATGCGGGTGTTCTTTACGCCGCTAATGACGGTGGGATCTATGAGTATACAGGCAATTCATGGACAGACAGGACTGGCAGCAGAAATATTGCGCAGATCTATAAGATCGGGTTGTCTTCTCTCACTGCCAACTTGTGGATAACAGGCCATCAGGATAATGGAAGCAATATTTACACTGGCACTACTTATAAAGCCAGTATGGCCGGCGACGGTATGGATTGTTTTATTGATCGCACGAATGACCTTAAAATGTATGCGTCCTTCTATAACGGTGATTTCCGCAGGTCAACAGACGGTGGGGTTTCATGGGCAAATGCCAATACCGGCATTTCCGGAACCGGAGCATGGGTGTCGCCATGGAAACAGGATCCGGTAAATAGCAATCTTTTATATGCTGCAAGATCTGAGCTGTTCACAAGCACGAACGGTGGTGCGAGCTGGACACAGTTAAGCCCTATAGGCGGAAGTGGCACTATTGTTGAGTTTGCGATCGCACCATCCAATAACCAGGTCATTTATGTGATCCGCGGTACAGGGATCCGCAAGTCAACAGACGGTGGATTAACGTGGGTTAATATAAGCGGCACTGTGCCTGTAAGCATAGCGGCTCCGACTTTTATAACTGTTGATCCGGGTGATGCCAACACACTGTGGGTGACGCTAAGCAGTTATTCTGCCGGGAACAAGATCTTTCAATCAACCAATGGCGGAACAACGTGGACGAACATCAGCTCCAACCTGCCGAATTTGCCTGCTAACTGTTCCGTGTATCAACCAGGATCAAATGATCGTATCTATGTAGGAATGGATGTAGGCGTCTATTATAAAGACAACTCTTCAACGCAGTGGACACTTTATAATTCGGGATTACCGAATATGCCGATAGCCGATATGGAGATCTCACCAGCAGCGCCAACACTGCTTCGCGCCGCTACATTCGGTCGTGGTGTGTGGGAAGTGGAATTAATACAAACCACCACAAGTCCCACCAGCACTTTCTCTTATAGTGGCGCAGTTTGCGAAGGCGTCGGAAAAAAATTCAACGACAATTCTACAGAAAGTCCTACATCCTGGTCATGGAGCGTTTCACCATCAACAGGTGTAACAATAAGTGCAACGAATGTTCCTTCTCCAACGTTTACATTTTCAACTGCCGGTAATTATTCGGTAACCATGGTAGCTTCCAATGCATTTGGTCCGGGAACGCCGGCGGTGCAGAACATTACCGTTAATCCATTGCCAGTAATAAGCTTTACATCCACTTCACAAACACCTTGTAAAGGCGATCAGCTAACAATAGAAGCATCAGGTGCGAGCGCATACGTGTGGATGCCGGGTAATATTAAAACGCCGGTTGTTTCGACGGTTGCTTCGACAGATGTAACATATACTGTTACAGGAACAGCAAATGGATGTACTTCGCAGCAAAATTATGCGCTGGTTGTTTCAGAATGTGTCTCTGTGAAGGAAATAGAAAAAGAGGAGGGGTTTACCGTTTTTCCAAATCCGGCAAAACAGCAGATCAGCGTAAGAAATTTTTCAGGGGTTGAACGCGCAGTTGTGGTAAGCATTGTAGACATCACCGGAAAAGTGGTCTATCAGCAGACTACAAGATTTTCTAAGGAGAATACCGAGAATGTGATCGACATTTCGCACTATTCGAAAGGTATGTACCTGATGAAAATTGAAAAAACAGGCGAAGAAAAACAGGTGATCAAATTCATAAAAGAATAGTCTTCACAACAGCACACATACTGAGTGTGTTTGAAGCTGTTCATTTAAAAATGACCTGGCGGCAACGATTCCGCAATACTTAAAATAAAACGCGGTATTGCGGGATCACGAAAAATCTCAACTGGTAATCCGTCTGGATACTCCTGTTGGTGATGTCATAGACCTGCTGAAACACATTCATGTTCCTGGAAATATTCTGGATATCCACGGAGAATTCGTGAGTCACCTTTTTTGCATTAAACCGGTAACCTGGTTTTACATCAGCTCTGAAGTATGGTGAATACTGGGATTCGAAAGCGCGGCTTGCATCCCTCACTTCATTTCCCTGCGCTATACTTTCTTCCAGGAGAATTGGTGTATACCTTTTGCCACCCGAAAAAGTGGAGCGCACATCTATGCTGAACACATGCTTTTCACGGATCTTAAATTCTTTTCCACCCAGGAGATTAAAAACATAGTTACCATTAAATGCAGTATTCCTCGCCACGTTATCACTGCCTTTATAAGTACTTTGAAAGATGCTGGAGGTAAATAAAAAATAATATCCTTTACTATAGAACTTTTCAAGAGTAAACTCAATTCCATAATTATTGCCGGTACCCTTGCTCACAAGGTTGCTCACATTCGGACTGTTAAAGTCCGCACCCAGGTTGAGTACTGAAAAAACTCCTGGCTCACTGCTCACCGGCGCGTTGTAAATATGCTGATAATAAATTTCCGCCTTTAATCTGAAATTAGTAGAAAAGTTCTGATCGTATGCCAGCACCGCGTGGCCGGCACGCGTAAAATCAAGACCGGTATTTGTCTCCACTCTCTGTTTTGCTTCAGAGCTGTCAGTAGCAAAATAAATATAGAACGGCTGCACCTGGCTATGCATGCCGCCGCCGAGACTCACCGAGCGTTTTTGTGAGATGGAATATTTAAGGCCCGCACGTGGCTCAAGCGCATTGCTTCCGTTTAAAACAAAATACTGGTTACTAAGGCCGAGGGTGAACATAAGATTGTCGCTGATACGATGCTGCCACTGAGTAAAGCCACGAAGTAAAGCACTTGAGCCTTTGTAGTTGCGAAGAACCACAAACGAATTTCCTTTAAAGAGAAAATCGTTACTGTCAACAAATAATGTGTTGAACATATCGGTGTAAAAACCCGCATTTAAAAAATTCCTGGAATTAAATTTCCTGCTATAAGTACTATTAAAAGAGATCCGCATGTTGCGTGTAGTCTGCCGGTATTCCGGTTTCAGGTTACCCGGTGTCTTAAAGGCAGTATCTATCCGGTCCGCCATAATATGATTGTAGTTTCCGCTCACTCCGATATTGGTCTTTATGTAATCGTTTTTCTTCAGGAGAATTGTATGGGATACACCGCCCGCGCCCACGTTGGAACGGAAATATGTATCACGCGCGCTGTAACCATAAAGATCCTGTCCTTCTTTTTTATCGCTTTCAAGCAATGCCACGTAACTAAGTCCCCCGATTCCCCAGAAAGATATTTTTCCGGCCCTCCCCAGGCTGAAGTCGGTTTTAAAAGAAAGATCCTGGTATTGAGGCACAGCGTCGCCTGTTCCAAAATCGATGTTGAGTGCTTTAAACACTGAAAGAGTCGAGTAGCGGTAATTAACCAGGAAAGAAGAATTACGATTTTTGCTGAACGGACCTTCTGCGCCTAATTCAAAACCGTTAAAGCCCAGCTGCGCAAGAAATTCGTGTTTATCGCGATTACCCTGACGCATTCGCAGATCGAAAACACCTGAAGTTGCATTGCCATAATCTGCCGGAAAAGCTCCCGTCATAAAATCGGAGTTATCAAGTGTATTGTTATTGAGGATACTGATGGGGCCGCCGGTAGAGCCAGCATTCCCAAAATGATTAGGGTTAGGAATATCCAACCCGTTCAATCGCCAGAGGATCCCCAGAGGAGAATTCCCCCTGATGATAATATCGTTTCGTGAATCATTTGTTCCGCTCACACCTGCAAAATTGGCGGCCATTCTTGCAGGATCGTTCCTGCTGCCTGCATATCGTGCGGCTTCCTCCGCGCTGAAAACACGCGCACTCACGGTGCTCATCTTATTATTTGTTTCGGTCTTATCCTGCTGCGTGGTGATTACCACCTCTTCTCCCTGGATCACGCTTTCTTCGAGGCCCGCGTTGATGATCGCTTCTTTCCCGGAATTTAAAACTACGGTCGCAAATTTTTCTTTGTAACCGATCATCTTAAACATCAGCTGCCATCTTCCGAGTGGCACCTTGTCGATCCTGTATTCACCAGATTCGTTGGTAATTGCCGCCAGCGGGGGATCTGTATTAAGCACCTGCACTACAACTCCTGGCAGCTGCATCTGGCTTTGCTTGTCAACAACAGAGCCTTTTATTGTCTGCGTGAGATCCTGGCCCATCAGCCCGGAAAAGATCACGACTGAAAATATTAAAAAAAAGGATCTCACTTTTCAGGGCGTACTGGAAGAAACAGGAATTATTTTTCCGTTAAAATATTTGTGTCCATTGAGTGCAAAGTCGCAGATATATTCCGCCATCTGATGAGCCTTGAGAGGCGCTTCATATCCAGGGAAAGCGTGTGCCAGCATTTCGGTCTGAACTGCTCCAAGAGCCAGGCAATTCACCTTGACGGAAGTTGATTTTAATTCTTCGGCTAGACACTCAGAAAGAACACTGAGCGCGCCTTTACTACTCGAGTATGCCGAAAGCCCCGGGAATTTAGCCGTACCCGTTATGCCACCCATACTGCTGACATTAACGATATGTGACGATGAAGAGGCTTGCAGATAAGGAAGTAACTCCTGGATAAGCAGGAAAGGTGCAAATACGTTTGCCTCATAAACAGATTCCAGTTCCAGGGCACTTATCTTTGCAAACGGCTTGTTCACTATCTGCCCGGCATTATTGATGAGAATATCAAGCGGCATTTCAAGCTTCTTTACTGTTCTCGCAATCATTTTCAGGTGATCGGGAATTGTAATATCGGCCTTAAGCGGAAGAATATTATGGCTTTTGCCCGACTTTATCAGCTTCTGAAGAGGGGCTGTGTTCCTGGAAACAGCGAGCACCAGTGTGCCGGGGATACCTGCAAAACATTTAACAATTTCGAACCCGATTCCCCGGGACGCGCCGGTTAGAAGTATTAGCATTTTTTTGTACTATTTTTGCATACGAAGATACTTGATTATTCGTTTAAAGGGGATGATGCGTTTAATTGTCATTTTGTTTATGACCTGCGGAGCAGTGATGGCACAGGTTGATAGTGTTTACACTGGCGCTCCGAGTGAAACGCGTCCGCGAAAGACATATAATACCGACTGGCTGAAGAAGGTTACCTACGGAGGTAATTTTCATGCCTGGTTCGGAAATCCCTCATCCGTTTTTTTGTCTCCTACCATTGGCTATTCTCCGGTAAAAGAGGTGAACTTCGGCCTTGGTATGATCTACAACTACTACAGCGCCGACTATGGTTATTATGGCCATACCACTCAATCAATATTTGGTGGTCATTCTTATATCAGGTACACTTTTGCCGGATCCTATATGCTGCAGGTGCAGTTCGACCGGTTAAATCAACCCAACCTCTTTGTTTATCCTGAAAAGGAAAAATTGTGGATCAACTACCTCCTGGTGGGAGGCGGATTCAGGCACAGGATAAATGACAAGGCTGCACTTACCAGCGCGCTGATGTATAACCTGACGCCTCACGTGTTGTCGATCTATCCTTCGCGGCTGATCATACAGTTTGGCTTTATAGGTGGATTCTAGATCTCCTAAAATTTCTTCCCGGGATTATAAGGCTTTTCAGGTTTTGCAACCGTAGTAAGAATGTCCTTTACCTTTGCCGGCTCCGAAACAATGGCAAGTCCCGCTTTAATATCCTCATCGTTTCGTATAGAAAAACCTATCCTCCCTTTTTGAAAATAATACCGGGAAACAATTTCTTCCTCCAGCTGTTTTTTGATCTCGATCCTGTGTTTTAGCAGGTCATCCTTTTTGTTATTCTGGATTCGCGCTACCAATGCATTATACTCATTTTGAATTGCGTCGAAATACTTTTCTTCCTCCGCATTTTTTTTCAGCTCGTCCATTTCATTTTCACTACGCGTCTTATAACCGTAATCTTTATCCTGTAAATAAGAAATAAAGCTGGCATACTCGGCGTCTGTAAGACTGAATTCCGTGAACGGGGCAATGCTTGAATGTTTCAGGTAATATTCGGTTGCATAATTAAAAATATGGAACTTCGATAAAAGTGACACGAGGATGTTGCTGTACTTTTCTTCTGTTGTTACCACATCAGGCATCACTCCTGCCCCATCGTACACAATGCGTCCGCCCTTTGTTTTAAAAGCTGTGATAAGACTGTCAGCTACTTTCAGAACCCGTCCTTCTTCATCCTTATGACTGTAATCAAGCGCCTGCACGCAACGACCGCTGGGAATATAATATTTGGCCACCGTAACTTTTATTTTCGCCTTGTAAACAAGATCTTTTGTTTGCTGCACCAGTCCTTTACCATAGGTTCTTTTTCCCAGGATCACCGCCCGGTCCAGGTCCTGAAAAGCACCGCTTACAATTTCTGAAGCCGACGCGGAATTTTCATCAACAAGAACCACCATTGGGATCTTGGTATCGATCGGGTTATTGACCGACAGGTAAGTTTTATCCCATTCGGTTATTTTGCCTTTTGTATAAACAATCTCCTGTCCTTTCTCGGTAAAGAAGTTCACAATATTAACAGCTTCCAATAACAAACCTCCCAGGTTACCGCGGAGATCGAGGATCAGATTTTTACAACCTTTATTTTTAAGATCAAGAAAAGCTTCCTTTACTTCAGAGCTGCAGTTATCTGTAAAGGAAACAAGCTTTATGTATCCCGTTTCACTGTTAGGTAACATTTTATAAAGAGGCACTGCCTGCGTTTTGATCTCTTCCCGCAGTAAGCTTACTTCTGTTGGAGAAGTTTGTCCCGCCCTGATGATCTTTAACTTTAAAGGAGTGCCAGCCTGCCCTTTGAGCAGCGCGCTTATATCATCCGTTTTTTTTCCTTCCACATTGATCCCGTTCACTCCCACAATCTGGTCGCCAGCCCTTATACCAGCTTTAAAAGCCGAAAATCCCTCGTAAGGGTCCGAAATGATGATCTTGCCGTTGATGTCGTTGACCGTAGCACCGATGCCCCCATATTCACCGGTGGTCATGTACATAAAATCCTCGATATCATTCTCTGTATAATAAACCGTATAAGGATCGAGGGAATTAAGCATGGCGTCGATGCCCGTTTTCATAAGCTGACCGGGCTTGGTGCCATCAACGTAGGCAACGTTAAGCTCCCGGTATACAGCATTAAAAATGTCGAGGTTCTTGCTGATCTCAAAATAATCGGGGCTGTAAGCCACTGAGATCATAAGCCCAAAAGCGAGGACAATGACAGCAATTGCCTTTTTGTACTTTGTTAAAATTTTCATTTTTTGATGTGTTTCGGGGGAATTTTACTCAATAATACAGCGAAATAGGGTGAGAATACCGCCTTTTGTGTAAAATAGCGAATTTATACTTTTTTAATATGGAAAATAGGTTAAAAGTGTTAATTTTGCACCCCGAATTAATCCCGTAAGATTATGACTTTCCTTTTTTGATCAGTTTTCCCGGAACCGGATGCTGATATATTTCAGGTTCCGCCTTTTTCAAAAATCGAGATCGTTTTCTTACCCAACTTATCTGTACGAATGAAATTATCAATGTTTAAGTTTAATCTGCCTAAGGAGCTCCTGGCAGAACACCCCGCCAAGAACCGTGAAGACGCAAGAATGATGGTGGTGGACAGGGCAACCGGCAAAATCATACACAAAAAGTTCAAAGACATCATCAATTATTTCGATGATGGCGATGTACTTATCCTCAATGACACCAAAGTATTTCCAGCCCGGATGTACGGTAATAAAGAAAAGACCGGGGCCAAGATCGAAGTATTCCTGCTGCGTGAATTAAATGCTGAGAGCCGCCTTTGGGATGTGCTCGTTGATCCTGCGCGTAAGATCAGGATCGGAAACAAATTATATTTTGGCGAGGACGACAGCCTCGTAGCTGAAGTTATAGATAATACCACCAGCCGCGGACGCACACTGCGATTCCTTTATGATGGAAGTTATGAGGAATTCAGAAAGATCCTTTATGACCTTGGAGAAACACCACTACCAAAATACATTAAACGTGCCGCAGAACCTGAGGACACGGAACGTTACCAGACTGTTTTTGCAAAAAATGAAGGAGCAGTTGCTGCACCTACTGCAGGTCTGCACTTCAGCAGGGAACTTTTAAAGCGTCTTGAGATCAAAGGCGTGCAGTTTGCGCCCCTGACCCTCCACATTGGACTGGGAACTTTCCGCACCGTGGAAGTGGAAGATCTCACCAAACACAAGACTGAAAGCGAAGAAGTGCTCATTTCAAGCGATACCTGCAAGATCGTTAATGCAGCAAAAGATAAACGTAAAAAGGTCTGTGCGGTTGGTACTACAGTTATGCGTGCTATTGAAACCTCAGTTTCAACTACTGGTCATCTGAACCCGTATGTGGGCTGGACGAATAAGTTCATTTTCCCTCCGTATGATTTCAGTATCGCCAATTGTATGATCACTAACTTTCATATGCCCGAAAGTACCTTACTGATGATGGTAAGTGCATTTGGCGGATATGATCTTATTATGAAAGCCTATAAGGAGGCGATCAAGGAAAAATACCGTTTTTATTCCTACGGGGATGTGATGCTCATCATCTAATAAGAAGCCGTCTTGGTTAAACCGAGACGGCTTTTTTTTGTTTTGACAAGTTGTCAGTGAAGCATATTCTCCTGCCTGAGGCTAGATCAGAACGGTGCCGACACCAAAAGCACATTCCACATATTTTTTCATCGATAAATACCCACGCAACTGTTGCTGCACGCTGGATGTAGATTATTTACCCCCTGCATGCTGGCATCGGTTTTGAGGCATTTCCGGTAAAATTGCATGAACAACCATCTGACTGGCCGGGCTACCGTATTAATTGACGCACCACCTGAAAAGGTATGGGAGGCATTGACCAACCCGGAAATCATCAGAAAGTATTTTTTCGGCACAAACACTATCACCGACTGGAAAGTGGGCGGACCAATCCGATTTACCGGTGAATTCCAGGGCACCAGGTACGAAGACAAAGGTATCGTGGAGGTCTTTGACCCGTATTCAACGATCCAGTACAAGTACTGGAGCTCAATGTCAGGCACTGAGAATAAACCAGAAAACTACCTGACAATTACTTACCTCCTGATTAAAGAAGAAAATCAAACCCGTTTAAATATTACCCAGGAGAATATCCGCGACGTGAAAACCAAAGAGCACTCCGAAGAGAACTGGAGAATGGTTCTTGCAAATCTTAAACGCGTTGTAGAAGACCTCAACAAGGTACTGGCGTTTTAATTACCAACTTCCTTTATTTACTGTACCGATATGAAGATCCTGCCTCCTTTGGCAAGAATAAGATCTCTTTCCCTGTTGGCTCCCGGACTTTCGGCCAGTAACAATAATGCATCGCATGCACTTACAACAGCAAGGGAGATCTTCATTATATCGTGGTTGTTGGTACTGCCGGAAATGGCCAGTACGGGTAAGGCAGCATTAACGCCGATTACAGGTACATGACCCAGTTTAAGGATCTCACTGGCTGCTTCATTCAAAGCATCGAGGTTCTTTTTGCGCTGCTCCTCATCTGACGCTGAATATGGACCTGCCACCGCTATGATCATGATCACATAGCGAGGAACCTGTCTCGGTCCTCACTTTTCAGCAGTGCACAGCTGTCGACGCGGCCAAATATTTTCATGCGTTTACGGGCTATCATATCATAGACCAGGTTGCGGATAAACGGGGGTATGATCACAAATACGATCATAAGAGGCCACAGACCTTTCATAAATGGCGCCAGCCTCAGTGCGGCGCAAGATTTAATATAAGCGGAGTGATCTTTGATGAGGATAAGACTGTCGATCTTTTCATCTATCTCAAAAAATTTCCTCAGTGCGATGCCCTCAGCAGACTGCAAAGGTGCAAAATGCATTTTCTTACTTCCTTTTTTTTCGTGACGAAGGAAAAACTGGATGGTCCGGTTGCAGAAGCCGCATTCGCCGTCAAACAACAGGATCGGCTGCTTTTTTAATATCTCATTCACATCATTCATGGTCGGGCATAAATAAAATACGGATCAACACTCAATTCATATTTTTCGGAAGCCACTTTTAATGTTTTCATATCAATAAAATTCACAAAGCCATTCTGACCGTTGCACAGGCTTGTGTGATGGGGAGTAGGTCCTCCTGCAGCAATATTACGTGAAAGCACATATAGAAAATTTGAACTTTCATCGGCTGCAATTCCGTGAGGCTGAAATCCGCACTTAATATCAGAAGCAACATTTGTGCCTCCGTCTATCCTCGTAACAATTCCCATACTACCCGCTGCCGGGGCAAAACCAGGACAGCTCACAAAATACTGCGCGGTCTTTGCAGAATAAACTATTTCCTGTGGATAATCACCGGTGGGGATCACTGCGGTAATAATCCTGCCGTTAACGTCAAGCACCCGTACTTCATCTGTACCCTGGCAGGTAATGTAAAGTGAATTTCCATCGGGAGAAAAAACAAGATCGTGCGGATCAAGCGAAGACTGATAACTCACCTGACCTTCGAGGGGGATCTCAATAGCGTTAGTAAGATCCGAATCAAAACGCGTTATAAAGTTCCCTGTCTGGCTTGCAACGTATATATACTCGTTGTTGTGGTCTACTGTGATACCATGCGGCCAGTGCTGACCACCTATGAATCTTTTCAGTTTACGGTTCTCAAGATCAATTTGACAGATCTTACCCGACTGTTGCCAGGAAACGCACCATGCAGTCTTTCCGTCAGAACTGATCACAAACGTGTTCCAGTCCATAGCATCTTCATTTGGATCTGATGATGATCCTGCAGCAACAGGAGTAAGAGGTATGTCACCAATATAAGAATCATCAGCGCAGCTATATTTTTGCATGATGTTATTATTAATGAAGATCACATACCAGAATTTACCATCCGGCGATACGCGTAAATGATGAGGAGTATCATTGCCTGGTTTATTTCCAACAGTGATGTACCTGATAGGTAGCCGGGTCTGACTGTCAAAAACAGTTACTACATCACATCCCTGGTTAACAGCGTAAAGTTTTTTCAAAGAAGGATCTCCGCCCCAGCGCACATTTCCCCTGATATCAGGCGCACCCTCTTTTATCCAGGACTGGATCTTCTGAACGTCTTCATAGGATAAAGGATCTTTATTGAGAGGCATGATGGGGAGATGACGCGGACCCAGTTCAGGATAAGTGTTTATGTAATGTGTAAGAACAGAAAATTCGCTGCTGTAAGGCACCACCGGAAGCCCGCTGTTACTGCCCTGGAACATAGAGCTCCATGTTTCAAGGTTAAGGCCGCCGGCAGCGAGATAACTGAGTGAATTGTGGCAGCCTGAGGTTGCGCAGTTAGTTTTAATGATATTGCCGATCTCAATCGGATAGTCTCCGAAACTAACTTTGCCTACATCTTTTTTGCAGGACATCAACAACAACAATCCAAAAATAAAAATCAGGGTCCTCATTGTCTTATGAACTTAAACGCAGCTCGCGATCCTGCGCCGCTTTGCAGCTGTAAAATGTAGAAACCCCGTTCCAGTTCACTTACATCTACAGCATCCTGCCCGGGATTAAGCTGAGCACTCTTTATCATTTTTCCGCTGGCATTAAATATCTGAGCTGTAGTTTTTACGTTAGATGGAAGCTGTGAAGCAATAAATAAAAGTTCTGATACAGGATTGGGGAATATGGTCCAGGGTCTGTCGGCCGTGTTCTCTTTCACTCCAACATATGGAGAGGCCGATGAATAGAAGCTTAGTCCACCAGATGCGTTGCCCAGAAAAAGATCTCCAATACCATCCGCGTTGATATCCTCATAACAAGGCGCCGACTGTCCTCCTTCAGAAAATCCGAGGTCGGGACTGATCATTGGAAAAGTGGCAGTTGCTGAAAGAACATTATACATTCTCACCTGGCCAGATATAGAGCCAACAAGGGCCCGGGTATTACCCAGCTCGCGATAAAAATAAGGTACTGCAAAACCATCGTATCCGTAAAGGCCGGGCTCTCCCGTTACATCGATCCCACCAAGCACAGAAGTAATGAGCGAGAATGTGACAGTACTACTCGTTGTTGTTTGCCTGTAATATGCAACGTGCCCGTTCTTCATACCGATCATCAAATCGAGATGTCCATCAAAATCGAAATCAAAAAGCTGCGGGGCAGAAGCGGCGGAGACCGTTGTAAAAGAAAACGGATTCATTTTCAAAACTGAAAAGTTGCAGGGTTTACCCGAACCTGCTGTATTTTGAAGCCAGTGGATCTGTCCGCTTGAAGTGCCGATACAGATGTCAACGTCCCCGTCTGAATCAACGTCGCCCACGGCAGGCATTACATGATTCAGGCTATAGGTGCTCAGTGAAGCAAAATCGCGGGTAATAAGCGAAAAGATGGGAACTGAAGCTGTACCTATATTTCTGTACAGAGTTAAACGCGATCGCTGAGCACTATTGAGGTAATAGCCTACATTCCCTATCAACAGATCCAGCAGTCCGTCCGCATCATAATCTATTATGGCGGGATAAGAATTCTGTCCAACCTCTATCATTTCATCCTGCAAAAAATTCTTTTTAACCAGTTGCAGATTGGCGGTAGGTGTGGTACTTGCATTCCTGTACAACCAGACGCTCTGGAAATTCTCAGTGCCATAAGCGTTTGGAGTTGCGATCATGTCGGTGCGAGAGTCACCATCGGCATCAACATTATAAACGCAGGGAAAAATATTGATATTTATGTGTGTGCCATTGAGATTCTTGGCGGGAAAATTAGGATATAATTTTGTTGTATCGTTAAACAACGGAGTCTGTGTATTACCGGCATTATGTATGTATTGCACTTTTGCACATTCAACATCTCCAATAATAAGATCCTGGTCCTTGTCGCTATCCGGGTCAACACATGTTATGCAGGCACCGGCATGATAAGGGCGTTTGGCGCCTAAGGTATCGAGCATGCTTCGTTTGGGACATTGCACGAAACTAACAGAGCAACTGCTTTCAGAAAAATCACCCCAGCAAAAATCCTTCATCCGGAAAGACATACTATCGGCACCGAGGTTATTTTCCACACTCAGATTCTGGTGATATTCAAGATACACGCCCAGCGCCGAAAATGTAAGAATATCCAGATCACCGTCGTTGTCTATATCTGCAATACCGGGTAAACCAACACTACTGGCATATAGATTACTCACGGAAGGACTGCCAGGAGGGCCGTAATCAGAAAGAAGCAGGCTGTACTTTAAAACGAACTGGATCCTGTTCTGAGGGGTACCAACATTTTTATAAACCCTGATACCCCCGGTTGTTGAGCAGAACAGATCTTCCTTTCCGTCACCATTATAATCGCGGAAAACAGCCCAGTAAACTGCCCTGGGGAAATAATAGGACAATGCCGGGTCATGACGGTATTTAATTTCGCCTGCATTGCCCACATTTATAAAACAGCGGAAGCGACCCACGCCGTAATTGTTCACCCGGTCGAAAACTACAATGTCTTTTTTAGAATCGCTGTTAAGATCAAGATTAGAAACGTTAGCGTGGTTGATGCCATTTGCCCAGGCCAACTTCAGAACTTTGTTGTTTTCAATAACGGTAATAGTATCGCGCGCAACCATCAGCTGGCCGGAGAGAGAAATGAACCCGAGACAGAGACAAAAAAGTAAGAACTGACGCATCTTTCCAACAAAAATATACAAATTTGGCATAGGATTTTGAGTACATTTTCCAGTTAAGTTCTAAAATATGCCAAATAAAAAATCTTTGGTGAGTGGGAATTTAATTTCGTACCTTAATCGTTGGCATACCTCTTCGTGAAAAAAGCACTCGCTATATTCCTGTTGTTTCTTAGTGTTAATTTATTTGCGACACATATTGTTGGAGGAGAACTTATCTATGACTTTCTGGGGAAAGACGCAAACGGCAAGGATATTTACCGCATCACACTGAAAGTTTACAGGGACTGTCTTAACGGTCAGGCACCGTTTGATGGCCCGGGTGAAGCCACGCAGGCCTGGCTCACTATTTTAGGAAACGGACGGGATACCGTAGTGAATATCGGCGGTCCTGTCATTACAAAAGTTCCACCGAGCATCAACAGTAACTGTATCCAGGCGCCCTACACCTGTGTTGAAGAAGGAATTTATACATACACACTTGCACTGGAACCAGCGGCCGGAGGATATTCGCTCATTTATCAAAGATGCTGCAGGAATAATACCATTCTCAACCTGATAGACCCCGGCACACAAGGGAGCACGTATTATGCGCATATTCCTGGTCCGGAAGATGCCATTGAGAATAGCTCGCCCAGGTATTCAAAATTTCCTCCGTTATTCCTCTGTAACAACCTCCCTTTCTTTTTCGATCATTCTGCAGTTGACCCTGATGGTGACATTTTACTGTATAGCCTGGCCGGATCAATTAACGGTCTTGACCAATGTTGCCCGGGACTTGATCCCAACGGTCTTATCACTCCGCAGAATTGTCCCAATCCCCCTGCATTTTGCCCAAAGATCGCCCCTCCGCCCCCATACGTGGGAGTAAATTATCTTGCGCCATTTGATCCAAGTTACCCTGTGGCCTCAAATCCATCTCTGACCATCGATCCGATAACCGGCAAACTGACCGGCAAACCAAACATGCTTGGACAATTTGTTGTTTGTATACAGGTGCAGGAATTCAGGAACGGAAAACTTATTGGTGTGCACTTCAGGGATTTTCAATTCAATATTGCACCCTGCGTGGTAAGTGTGATAAGCGACATGGCCGACCAGGTATTCAGATGTATTGGTAACGTGATCACTTTTACCAATCAGAGTGTAGGTGACAAAGCTTTGACCTATAAGTGGGACTTCGGTGTTCCTTCGCTTTTAAATGATACTTCAAATGCGTTTGAACCAACATTCACTTACCAGGATACCGGACAATATGTTGTAACGCTGATAGGTAATCCAGGCAAAGATTGTTCGGACACAATGAGGAAAACCTTTTATGTTTATCCGCCTCTTGATATTAAGTTCCCGTATAATCAGCCACAGTGTGTGAAGGCTAACACTTTCGACTTTAAAACGGAGGGGACGCATCTCCCTTCGTGTAAATTTTTCTGGGAATTTGGTCCCGAGGCAACGCCTTCAGTAACAACGGTACGTGATCCAAAAAATGTCAGGTTCGACACTTCGGGAAAGTTCTTTGTGAAGCTCGTTGCCACTCAACTCACGTGCAGGGACTCCTTTATTGATAGCGTTCGCGTGATCCCCCGCCCCGTCGCGAAGATCGGAACACCACCATTTGCGCAATGTGTGCCGGCCACTCTCACTTTTTCAAATACCAGCTCGAGCAGGGATCCTATGAAAACGTTGTGGGAGTTTAATGATGGCAAGCGATCGGAAGAAAAGGATTATCTCAAGGTGTTTACCCGATCGGGGGTTTATTCGGCTTCACTTACGATTATTACGGATGGCATTTGCAAAGACACGAGCCGAACGTCCGTCAGTCATGTCACCATTTTTCCTTTGCCTGTGGCGGGATTTAGTTTTTATCCTCGGGTCACCACCATTCTTGATCCCATTGTTTTTATAAAAAGCACTGCGGGTCCTGGTCTAACGTACGATTATACATTCGGTGATGGAATGGGCTCATCGTATCATAATGCAGAGCACGTTTATTTTGATTATGGCAATTACACCATTACCCAGTATGTCACAAACGAATTCGGATGTAAAGACAGCGCGCAGGACATTGTGCAGATCCTTCCTGAACACCGTTTCTGGATCCCAAGTGCATTTACCCCGAACAACGATTCCAAAAATGATATTTTTTATCCTGTCCTGATCGGCGTTTCTCAATATCACCTGCAGGTATTTGACCGGTGGGGCAGCCTTTTATGGGAAACTGAGAACCCCCTTGAAGGATGGAACGGCATGTACCACGGCGAGGAGTGCAAGCAGGATGTTTATGTATGGAAAGTCCGCTATAAAGATGTGCTGCACAACGAAACATTCGAGAAGAACGGGCACGTTACGCTGATAAAAGACCTCTGACCCGTTTTCTTGAAGCAACCCACATTAACGCAGGGATCAATGCCAGTGCGCCATAGGTCAAGATCTTATAATGTTCGTACAGGTAATTAAATTCTCCTAAGATCGTGCGAAGATTTCCGCAGAGATATACGAAAACAAGTGTGATTAAAAGCACTATCCTTTCCGTGGATAGTAGTTCATTATAATTCATCACAAGATACAAGCAGACACATGCAAAAGCGGGCACGGAAAATATAAAGGCATAGTGCTGCTGATGCGGAAAAATAAGAGGGATCACAAGCAGCAGGTAACTCACTTCAGTAAACAGTTGCCAGCGGGAACCCGGTTTTGCAAACGGGGGCCATCTCAGAAAAAAAAGCGTGAGAGCAGCTATCGCCGCTCTTGTTACCATAAGCACGAGAAACAGGGTATGTTCTGAAACATCTAAAATATTCCGCTTCAGCGTAAGCGCATGAAGGTCCGGAACTTTTTCCATCAGCAGGGTTGACAACAGGGTGGAAATGCCGTGAAAGCTTCTTTCATCCACATCTACCACATGCTGGGAGTTGGTAGGATTCACCCTCGTCCACCAGCTTTTTACAAGGAACATGTTATAATCATGTCCAATAATAAGTGAAGGCAGAAAAAGCATAGCGCAATAAAATCCAAGTACTAAAAAGGTAGCTTTTATATACCCGCGGTAAATGAGATAAGGAATGATGACCACCGGTAAAAGTTTAATGCTTATTCCCGCCGCAAGCAGCAAGGCGCCCGTTATTTGCCTGCCTTTTACTACATTAATAATGCCGGCCACACTAAGCCACATGATAAGGATAGTGATCTGCGATGCATGAAGGTTTTCATGCAGGAACCTGAAGGAAAAAAGAAATACGCAGACCAGGAATATATTTTTTTTGCGATCAGGAAGCATCTTCACGGCAGGTAATGTCGTTAGCAGGTAAAACAGGTGGCAATACAGCAGGAGATTCAGCAACAGCCAGCTAAACCTCAACACGGCATATGGAAGAAAAACAAAAGGCTTTAGCAACAAGGCGAATAATACCGAATAATAATAATGAAACCCATCAAAATAGGTTTTCAGGTAAATATCTGTTGTCCCGTCCACGTCCATAGCGGCTGAGAGGAATATGAGCAGATCTCCCGAACCTGCAGACTCAACAGCACAGTAAATTACTGCCAGCAGGCACAGAAAAAGAAACCACAACCGGCGTTTAGAGAAGTTCATAAAAAATACTTTTTAAATTTATGATTTATAAAATGTTTCCAGCCACGGCAGAAAAGTATTTTTCGGGGAATTATCATTTTGAAAAACAGACGGCAGTTTTCAAGAAACTACTATACGTGCTGTTGATCATAAAATGTATTTACTGGCTCTTTTATTTCGATGTTTTATTTTCCGACAACAGTATCATTTTTATTCGTCCCTATTCAAGCGGATCCGTCAAGGACCTGGCCTTTCTGCTTTGCAATTATGGCAACGCGCATTTAAATCTTGTGTTTATCCTGCTATGCGGAGTTCTTTCACTCATCTTATATCTTACAAGATCCACTTATGCGGCAGAAATCACACTCTGGTTCATAACATTAAATCTGCACAACCGCATTTATTCCTCGTTGTCAGGAGGCGATCATCTTCTTGTACAGCTGTTATTTTTTAATTCCTTTCTCTGTTATAAAGGGTCACCATCGGCAATGCGGCACATACTGCATAATTTTGGTGCGCTCGCCGTTATAGCGCAGGTTTGCATTGTTTATTTTCTGGCGGCGCTCGGTAAACTTTCAGATCCGGTCTGGCTCGGTGGAAATGCTGCATTAACCATTGCAGGCGTGGATCACTTTTCTGCAGGCAACGGGCTACAATGGCCAGCCCTTATTTATGTAGTGCTGAACTATTTTGTGATCGCTTACCAGTTGCTTTTTCCTGTGCTTGCTTTTTTTAAAGGCATCCGGATGCCATTCCTTATTGCAGGTATTGTCATGCACTTATACATTGCATTTGTAACGGGTTTGCCAGGTTTTGCAGCCGTCATGCTTCTTGGCTACGTGTTTTTCTGGCCGATGAAGCCAGCCAATCCGGAAAATTAAGTATCTTTGCCGCCATGTTTACAAATGACCAATTAAAAGACTTGAATGATCGCAGTGGCGCGTTGAGGGGGTTTCTTTGACTACGATCGCAAGAAACACGACCTCGAACTTTTAGAGGAAAAAACACTCGATCCTGATTTCTGGAATGACTCCAAAAAAGCGGAGAAAATCTTAAACGACATCAAGCACATTAAAACGTGGACCAATGCCTTCGAAGAGCTTTCGAGGGAAATGGACGACCTTAACACGTTATATGAGTTTTACAAGGCAGGTGATGCTACAGAGGCCGAAACGGAAGCTGAATATCAAAAAGCCTTTAAAAAGCTTGAAGAGATCGAATTCAAGAACATGCTCAGAGGGGAAGAGGACAGCCTTAATTGCGTTTTACAGATAAATGCGGGCGCCGGTGGCACAGAGAGCTGCGACTGGGCCAGCATGCTTATGCGTATGTACATGATGTGGGCCGAAAAGCAGGGATTCAAGATCAAGGAACTTGATAGTAATCCCGGCGACGTAGCAGGGATCAAATCTGTTTCGCTTGAGATCGAAGGTGAATTCGCCTATGGTTTCTTAAAAGGAGAAAATGGTGTTCATCGCCTTGTCCGTATCAGTCCTTTCGATTCAAATGCCAAACGACATACCAGTTTCGCATCCGTGTACGTTTATCCTGTAGTTGATGATTCGATTGAAATAGATATTAAGCCGGCCGATATAGAGATCCACACTTCACGCAGTGGTGGAGCCGGGGGACAAAACGTAAATAAAGTGGAGAGTAAAGTTCAGCTTACTCACAAACCCACCGGCATTGTTGTGGTTTGCCAGGTTGAAAGATCTCAAACCGGTAACCGCGCTATGGCCATGCAAATGTTGCGTTCACAATTGTACGAACTCGAATTGCGTAAACGTAACGAAAGCAAACAGGCTGTGGAAGACAGTAAGATGAAGATCGAATGGGGTTCGCAGATCAGAAGTTATGTGCTTCATCCGTATAAGCTTATAAATGATCACCGGACCGAGTTAAAAATAACTGACGCTGAAAAAGTTTTGAATGGAGACCTAGATGAGCTTATAAAATCCTACCTGATGGCTCTTGGTGGCAAACAAAAAGCAGTATGAAAAATCCTGTAAGGGCAAAAAAGCATCTTGGTCAGCACTTTCTCACAGACGAAAATATTGCGCGTGCCATTGTGGATGCCCTGAAGGCAAAGGACCTAACTACTCCGGTTATTGAGGTAGGTCCGGGCACAGGAGTACTGACGCAGTTTCTCATTAAAGAATTCAATAACTTCCTTGCGCTGGATGTTGACACTGAATCAGTAGCCTTTCTCCAGGAAAAATATCCTGCCGAAAAAAATAAGATCTTGCTGGCTGATTTTTTAGAAACCGATCTTACTGCTATTGCAGGAAATAAATTCAACGTCATTGGTAATTTTCCATATAATATTTCAAGCCAGATAATGTTCCAGGTGCTTGAACATAAAAACAATGTGGATATTGTTGTCGGCATGTTTCAGAAAGAGGTCGCTATGCGGCTTGCAGAAGGACCCGGTTCGAAAGTTTATGGCATCCTGAGCGTGCTTCTGCAGGCATACTACAATATAGAATACCTGTTTACCGTTCACGAAAACGTATTTAATCCCCCACCAAAGGTAAAAAGTGCGGTGATCAGGCTTACCAGAAATCAAACTACACATCTTGAATGTGATGAAGTGCTGTTTAAGAAAGTGGTGAAGACTGCATTTAACCAGCGCCGGAAAACTATCAGGAATTCGATCCGCATCCTCTTTAATAATAATGAGATCCGTTTTCCGCTGCTGGATAAACGTCCAGAGCAATTATCGGTGCAACAATTTGTTGAGCTGACGCGGTTTGTTGAAGAACATCAACAACATTAAGAGTTCACACGAAGCTCCCCTAATTCCTTCCATAACGAGAACAAGCTGCGCATGCCCAGGCTGTTCTGCTTCATAAACATAATGGTGAGAACGAGTGATTGCATAAAATAAGCGAGAGATGCTGTATAACATGCACCTGCTATCCCGAAACGGGTAATGAAAAAATAGCTGGTGCATAAAGTTACCATCAGTCCGCTGCAATTTGCCCATAACATTACTCTTTGTTGTCCAAGCCCGGAAAAATAATGAGAGATGATACTGCTGAAGCTGATACACAGCACCCCCGGTGAAAGATATAACATGATCTCCTTTACTTCCCTGAATTCTTCACCCAGTACAAATACGAACAGATCCTGGGGCACCAGCAGTAGTACACCTACAACGAGGAAGCTCACCACGAAACACACCTTTGCTAAAAGAAAGGTGACCGTTTTTCCAGCCATGCTGTCGCTCCGGTTAGCCACAAATGTGAGAACGATTGGAGAGATGCTGGCACTAATGATCCACGCGGATTCAATGAGGGATGTGCCGGCCGAATAAACACCCACCAGGGCCGCTGCACCTAAAATATAATAGTTATACCTGTTACTGAGAATATGTGCCAGGTTCCCTAGCTGATTGACCGCGCCATTGCGGAGGATCTTTAAAAAAGAAGCAGCACCCATAGTTGTTTCTGCGTTTGAAAGAACGCGCGCCAGGATAAAAGAAGAAATAAGTACCGAAATTCCCCACGCGGCATACATTGCGACGATATTGCTGTTAAGACTGTGAATTTTTAATACAAAAATATTCAGCGACAGAACTGTAAGAAGCACGGCCGGCTGCAGGAGGACAAGGAAATTATAGATCCTGATCTTTTCCCTTGCAAGGATCATAACAAGATGAAAAGCGTGGAGGGTAGCTAAAAATGAAAGTAAAAAAACATGATACCATATTTCGTGGGTACCGGTTCCCATAAAATACAGAACGGCATTGAGCAATATTGTGCCGAACACAATCCATATAAATCCTGTATTATAGATACGGCGGATATTTGAACGGGGTATAAAATGAACCAGAGCAGGTCCTGTATAGATATCCAGCAGGGTCTGGATGACAGTAATGTTAAGTATCAGCAAGCTTACCTCACCCAGTATACTGCTACCGAGATGGCGTGAGGTGATGAGCAGAATTGCCAGGTTGCAGAGAGCGACAAACCCTCTTGTAAAAAAAGCTGTTATTAGATTTCTGATCAAGCCTCGTGATGAATAAGTATTTTATCGTAAAGAGCATCCAGGTCCTTGCCCACTTTCTCGTAACTAAAATTTTCTACGGCAAAGTTCCGGATAAATGCTGCATTAAAACGATCCTTGTTTTTTGTGAACGAGAGAATGGCCGCGGTTAAGGCTGACTCGTCTTTTCGCTTCACCATATAACCCAGTTCGGGAAGCATATACTCAGGTATTGCTCCTGCATCGCTTGTAATGACAGGCTTTCCGCAGGCAAAAGCTTCTATATTAACAAGGCTGAAGGTTTCGTAATTGCTGAACATAAGAAGCGCATCTGCTTCCTGGATCTGTTTAACGAGCTGCTCACGCAGTAGCTTTCCTTCAAACCGGATCTTATCGCCAATGCCGGCTTTTTTCACCGCCTCTTTATACAGATCTTCATCAATGCCCGTGCCTACTATTACAAGTTGCATCTGTGGTTCTTTCTTTAAAGCATCTGCAAATGCCCGGATAATGCCGCTCACATTTTTTTCCCTGTCGTTCAGGGAAGAAATATGCAGGAAATTCGTGGTGCTTCGCGACACATGCGGTAAGGCCGGCACAAACCGGTTAATATCTACCACGTTTGGTACTACCTGGTAATTGCCTTTTAACCCATGTGATTGCATTGCCTTCTGCAGCCATGCACTGGTTGGAAGAACAGCGCTGGCTCCCGAAATAATGCGCTCCGTCATTTTTTTCAGGAATAAACCCCTGTAGTTTCCATCCTCGCTTGTGTATCCCGACCAGTTTTCGTTAACCACATATGGAATGTCAAACTTTTTAGACAGGTATAATGCCCCGATCCCGAGAGGCATTGCAACGTTGAGATGTATAACATCCGGCTTTTCATTTCCTGGAAAAAGATAACCATATCCTTTACTGAATGCTTCTAATATTTTTTTTCTTTTCTGCAGGGGCGCGATGACAGGAAGAGGTGATGTCACTTTTCTGTAGTACACTGTCACTGTGCGGATCCGGTCTTCTTCGGGCACAAGCTCGAAATCACTATTTAAATTTTCATCAGAACAGACATGTATAACGCTAACCTTGTTATAGAGAGAAACTGCCTCAGCGAAATACCGGTTAAATATGCCGTGTGTTGTATTATTCCGGTTAGGGTACCATGATGAAATAAAAAGAATGTGTTTACTTTTCATGGTGCTAAGAAAATGAGTACATGAATTTAGTCAAGCCTGATAGCGACCTCGAGCAGGAACATTGAACGTGAATCGTTTACCTTTTTGAAATCGGTATAAAGCTTGTTTCCGCTTTTCATTCCAATTGTAATGAAACCAAGACCAGCTCCACCTTTTTCACTGATCTCATTGTTCTCGAGATGTTCCAGGTAATAGGTTTTCAGTTCCGCGGCATCATCAAAAGAGTTGATCTTACCAATGTGTTTTTTCAGCTTTTCAATAGCATCATTGGCAATGAGGTTTGCTCCCACCACTTTTACTTCCGTATCGGAAATATATAGCACAAAGAAATTATGTTTTGCGCCGCTGTCATCCTTATAACCGTGGATGAACATGTTCTGCAGGGATTCGATACAGATGAAAAAAACCTTTTTTACAACAACTTTCGGGAGGCTAAGCGCAAGGATCTTGCTTTCGATCTCTGCCTCCAGTCGTGTTATGGTCTCTGAATTTAAAACGCCGTCATAAGCCAGTAATAACTGCCCATGACTTTTTGCTTTTTCTACATTTTGTGAGAAATGCAGTTCGAAAAACTCAGCGTCCTTATTCACTATATTTCACTATTTAAACAACCCATTCAGCTCAGCGTCGATCATCCTGATAACTTTTCCAAGGTCTTCTTTGCTTTCACTAAAGTTGACATCATCAACATCAACCACCAGGATCTTTCCGGCTTCATAGGACGAATTCCAGGCTTCATAGCGCTCGTTAAGCCTTTTGAGGTAATCGAGCCTGATACTGTTCTCGTAATCCCTCCCACGTTTCTGGATTTGTTTTACCAATGTCGGAACACTCGCTCTTAAATAAATAATGAGATCCGGCGCTTTCACAAGACTTTCCATCAACTTAAAAAGCGAGAAATAATTATCGTAATCGCGCGTGGTCATGAGTCCCATTGCGTGTAGATTGGGCGCGAAAATATATGCGTCTTCGTAAATAGTTCTGTCCTGTACAACTGTGTGTTTGCCCTTACGTATATCAAGGATCTGATTAAAACGGTTGTTTAGAAAATACACCTGCAGATTAAATGACCATCGCTGCATATCCTCATAAAAATCGTTCAGGTAAGGATTATCATCGGCGTCCTCATAATGCGCGTGCCACTTGTAATGCTTGGCGAGTAAAGATGTTAAAGTAGTTTTCCCCGACCCAATGTTTCCCGCAATCGCAATATGCATACCAATATGTTAAATTAATTAGCCTAAATTAGAAAAATAACTTACAAAATCCAAAATTTTGTTGATAAAACCCATTTTTAATTCGATGAATATCAAACACTTGATTGGCTTTTTTGATGCTCACGAAGGTAAAAATCACATATCTTTCTTATCGTTTCATCAACGGGTTGAAATGTGAATCCCAGGGTCTTTTTAACTTTTTCGTTACTGTAGCTTTGCCGGTTTAACGCGGCATTGATCAATGATTTTGTTAAAAGAGGTGTCTTACCGATGATACGAAACAAAAAGCGATGAATATATCCCATGGTCTTCAGGATTCTGCTACTCACTCTGAATCTTGCAACCGGTTTCTTCAGGCATCCATGAACCATGTCGAAGATCGTTTTGAACGGGTAATTATTTTCAACTAGGATAAAGCGCTCTCCGAACTTCCTCTGTTTTACCAGTTCAACCATGATAGCCGAAACATCACTCGCCGATACATATGCTGTCTGTCCATCGGTATAGAATTTGTTGCCTTTATAACACCTGTCGAAGATCTGCGCGCTGCTTTGTTGCCAGAATACGGGCGACAATACAACACCAGGATTAACGATCACCACGTTCAACCCTTCTTCCATACCTCTCCACACTTCCCTTTCAGCGTTGTATTTGCTGATCGCATAGTCACTTTCTTTACCCGATGTTTTCCAGAACACACCTTCATGCAGAGCAAAAGGATATTCGGCGTTGTTAATTGTACCTATGGTGCTTACGTGACACAGTGCGTCAACTTTCTTCTGAAGACAAGCGTTAACGATGTTTCTTGTGCCCTGCTCATTTATGCGGAATAATTTTTTCTGATCAGCCTTGCTGAAGGACACAAATCCTGCGCAATGATAAACAGTACTTACATTTTCAAGCGCATCTTCAACAGCGAATACATCAAGAATATCGAGATGGATCCATTTTATTTTCCGGAACAGTTCTTCGTGATTGGGAACATAAAAAGAGAAAAGCTTTTGCACTCTTTTAACATCGCTGCTCTGTTGCCTTACACCTGTAACTTCCTGGCCATTCATCAGCAATTGCAGCAGCACGTGACTACCAATAATACCTGTTGCGCCGGTTACAAGATTCAAAATAAGATTTTAAACAAAGATGAACCTTTGGAGACCAAAAAACAAGGCGGTCTGCACAAAAAGACCTAACAAAAATCCCGCATAGATCTGTGACGGGCGATGCTCGTGAAGAATGAGGCGCGCCGCTCCAACTGCGCCCGCTATAATAATAACCGGAAGGTAGAAGAGAGTCATATCGAACTGTATGAGATATGAAACAGAGATCAATGCGCCCAGCAATCCACCCAGGCCAACCATGTGCGCGCTGATCTTGTAACGCAGATTGATGAACGCTGTTAAAAGAATTGCAGTACCGGCCCCAACAATAAACAGCTTGATCGTTGCCCAGATATTAATATCCATGAGCAGGTAAAATAGTCCGAAATAAAAAAGCGAGGTCATTATATACGGAAAGGTACGATCACGCTGGTTGCTTAATGTGAGCGCCGGGATCCTTTTGAGCTTGTACAAAATATAAATATTGGTGACAGGGAACACAAAGGAAAAAATAAATACGATCACCGAGATCTTCCATTTGTATTCGAAGGAGGTGAGGTAATCATACACTGTGTTTTTGATCCCAAACAAAAGCAATAAGCAGCCGTATGTGGCCATCAGCAATGGATGAAATAAAACTGAAATAATAAGTGACAGGCCCCGCATCACGACAGAAGATCAGAAAGTTTAATAATCTCCTTGCGCACATTGGCATTCTGATAGATGATATTGTATACAGCAGTAGTTATAGGCATATTGACCTTAAAGTTTTTATTGATCTCATAAACACATTTCACTGCGTAATATCCTTCCGCGATCATATTCATTTCGAGCTGCGCCTGCTTTACGCTGTACCCTTTTCCCAGCATTGTACCAAACATCCTGTTGCGACTGAACTGCGAATATGCGGTTACAAGCAGGTCGCCAAGATAAGCCGAGGCTTTGATATCGCGATCGATGGGGTGCACGGCATCAACAAAACTTTTTATCTCCTGGATGGCGTTGCTTACCAGCACGGCAAGAAAATTATCACCATAACCGAGCCCGTGACAGATGCCACCGGCCACAGCCACCACGTTTTTCAACACTGCAGAATATTCCGTTCCGTAAATATCGTCGCTGGTAGTGGATTTTAAATACCGGCAATTCAGATGGGTGCTTATTACCTGGGCGTTATCGGTATTAATGGACGCGATGGTCAGGTAACTCAGCTTTTCGAGCGCAACTTCTTCGGCGTGACACGGGCCCGTAATCACGCCTATATTTGAAAGTGGAACGTTGTAGATCTTATTCATGTATTCGCCCACGATCAGGTTATGCTGAGGAACTATTCCTTTAATAGCTGAAAACACGACTTTATTATTCAGATCATTTTCCTTCAAAACCGACAGCGTATCGTGAAGAAAAGCCGACGGTATAGCAAGTACCAGGAAGTCCGATTCAGCAACACAGGACCTGAGGTCGTCAAAAAAACGTATTGACGCAGTGTCGAAATCAACGGAGGTGAGGTATCTGGGATTGTTTCCAAACTCCTTAAAATACGCAATATCCTCCTGCTTACGGATATACCAATTGATAGTCCTGGTATTATTGAGGAATAATTTTGCGAGAGCTGTTGCCCAGCTTCCACTTCCTATAACTGCGATGCGCGGGGCCATGTTAAGATAGTGGCCCTGAAATTACATAAAAATAATATCTTCCTCGTGTAAATTAGAAACGCCTGCAAAACGCGCATACACCCGTGCCAGGGTAATCACATCCTTCTTGCAATATGTTTCGATCTTCACCAGGTCATTATCCTCATAAAATGTTTTACCCACCATGCTGCCATCCATTTCATCTTTTGGAGAAGGAAAACCAAAGACGTGCGCAAGCAGATTGAGAGAACTAAAATTCTTATAATCACCGAACTTCCACAGATCCATAGTATCGATATGCTGTACTTCCCATGGCTTCTTACCTTGTATCTGTAGCAGCTTAGGAAGAGCGAGCTTATTGATGAGGAAACGCCTGCACAGGAATGGAAAGTCAAACTCCTTGCCGTTATGAGCGCATAAAACATGGTCGGACGAATTGAACGAAGTTTTGAGCAACGAGGAGAATTGGGTAAGCACTTCAAATTCGTCGGCCGAAGCAATGGTGGCAACACTGAACTTGCCCTTCCGGTAATATCCGACGCCTATGCAGATAACCTTGGCGAACTCCGCATATATCCCTGCTTTGGCATACTGCTGCTCGGGAGAAACGTCTTTATTGTACTGCCATTTTTTGTTCCATAATTCACCGGCATTTTCAGGAAGATCTTTGTAATGATAAACCACCGGCACTGTTTCGATATCCAGGAACAGGATCTTTTCGATTTCTGTCTGATTCATTTTTTTTGGGTTTGAACCACTAAGGTAAAAAAAAACAGAAGCGCAAAAAACTGAAAGGTGAAGCTGGAAAGACCCTAAAACGGAATTCTATTTATAGTGCTCGGACGAAACAGTGAACGTGTAAATATCCTTACGGTCCTTATCCCTGTAATGATACTGAATAACCGTCTTCTGTTCGCGCAGCTGCTTCATGTCGGGACTAAGCCTGATCATGCTCACAATGCCGGGCCACATAGCACGCCTGAACTGGAAGGTATCAACATTCTGACGCAGCACATTTACCAATGTGTAATTATATCTCAGCGTATTTTCAGCCGTTACTTCAATATTCTCGATCCGCGTTTCAGAATCAAGCATTGCCGGGTAGTTCTTATTGGCCTCCTCAACTATTTCTTTAAGCCTGGAATCGCGATCGTTGCAGCCGGCCGCCATCAGCAAAATGAGTACTACAAGTGTGCGCAAAATCATTTCTTATTGTCTGACCCTGTTGTTTATCTCTGTAAGCTCTGCTTTTGCGTCGCTGATCTGCTGCAACTCACGTTCCAGTGCCGTGGCATCTTTTCCTTCACGTTTAAGGCTTTCTATTTTCTGACGGGTTGTATTCTCCCGTTCTGTCCAGCTCGCGGAAATATCCTTAACCCCCTTTGCCACGGCAAATCTGGTGTACTTATTTGCTGCTTTCCCGATCAGTTCCAGGTCCTTTGCAGCCATCATTACACTTGCAGACGTGGTGCAGCGTTTGGCAGCTTTAGAATAACTTGAGATGAAAGGCAGAATATCAAAACCTGTTACCCAGCGGATGGCATTATGATAAAACTCCAGTTGTGGATCACTACCGTGCTCCGCATAAAGATTGGAGATCGCAAAAATGATATCCTTTCCGGGTTCTTTTTCAAAAGAAGCGGCTTTCTGCATTGCCACCTGCGGATTGTGGCGTGACAATCCCGTAATAGCTTCTGCGCAAAGGGCATATGATTGCTCAGTAAGAGCTTTATTATTGAGCGCTATCACATCCTCCTCTTTCAAAAACCGTTTGTTAAGAGCAGAGAGAATTCGTGCCTTGGTAACGGTATTGGTTTCTTTATTATATGCTTCCAGCATGAGTGATTTTAACCCCTGCACCTGTTCTCCTGTCACCTTTTCGAGCTTGCTAACGGCATACGATCGAAGTCCGTGATATTTATCGTGCAGCAAGGCATGACTGAACAAATTAAATACTGCGGTATCGCCAACTTTCCCTTCAAGCTCCTTCAGCGCCTCAAGCCTGTCATTATAAAGCGGCGCATTCCTGTACTGAAAAATATATTCTTCAGGAGATTTCCTGTATTCGAGATCGCACAACAGTTGACGCTCTGCATCAAAATTTACTAACTGGGGCGCCGATGTGGACTTTATCCGGAATGTTTGCTTTTTTTCATTGATGGTGATATGATGGCGGAAGGATTTTCCGTTTGCGTACAGATCTATATACAGCGGCAGCCTGTACAAGGGCGTTACTTTCAGGTCCTGCGCCTGTTCTACACTAAGTTCAAGAATACTATCGGCAGCAATATACTTGTGGGAAACTTTGAGAGAAGGCCGTCCCTTATTAAGGAACCATTGATTAAAGAACCAGTTAAGATCCCTTCCCGAAACTTCCTCGAACGCCAGTCGTAAATGATGGATCTCAACAGGTTTGAACTTATTTGTTTCCAGGTAATATTTTAGCGATGCAAAAAATACCGGGTCACCAACGGCTTTTCTCAGCATATGCAACACCTGCCCACCTTTATTGTAGCTAAAGGCATCGAACATGTCTTCTTTATCTTCATAACTGAATCTTATAAGATCAACCTCTTTTTTAGATTGCATATAACCCATCCTGCTTTGCCAGTGGTGCTCATCGGCCGCTTCCCTTCCGTTCTTATATTCTTCCCACAGATATTCTCCGTATGTTGCAAAGCTCTCATTTAATGGCAGATTGCTCCAGCTTTCGCTGGTTACGAGGTCGCCAAACCACTGATGAAATAATTCATGTGCAATTACCGGGTTTCCTTTCTTAACGTCTATCGTTTCACGTGTGGTCTGGTATACCATAAAATCGCCGTGAAGCGTGGCGCTTGTATTTTCCATTGCACCGCTAACGTAATCACGTGCTACCACCTGTGCATACTTTGGCCACACATAATCAACACCGAGCGCTTTACTGTAAAAATCTACCATCTCGCGTGTGTCGCCAAATATCGCTTTTGCATGAGGGGCATATTCTTTCTCAACATAATAACTGATCTCTTTTTCTTTCCAGGCTGAGTCTGTAACTTTTACAAATTCTCCAACTGCCATCATAGCCAGGTAAGGGGCGTGAGGCTGGTCGAGCTTCCAGTGATCGGTTTTTAATCCGGTGGACGGTTTGGTAGTAGCGATGAGAGTTCCATTGGAAAGTGTGGTATATTTTTCATCCACAGTCATCAGGATCTCCTGCGTCATTTTTTCGTTCGGACTATCTATTGTAGGGAACCACGCAGAGCTTGCCTGTGTTTCGCCCTGTGTCCATATCTGTGGCATTTTATATGGATTCTCACCCAAAGGATTTATAAAATAAAGACCTTTATCTTCTGTAATGGCATTGCTGCCGCCGACACTCTTCAGCTCGTTTGGCTTTGCCACATAACCAATAACCACATAATAATATTCGTCACTTGCAAACAACCGGCCGAGCTCGATCTTTATTGAATCATTTTCATATTTATAGCTGGAATTAGTGAGCTTATGCCAAACCTCCTCGCTTTGGGGAACAGTCTTCCCTCCTGCTTTTTTTTGCTCCATCACTTTGGCAACTTCAAAAACTTCCAAAGAAATGATATCCATCCCTCTCGCCTGAAGCACAAGTTTATCGCTTTCCTGGAAATAAGGTTTGATCTTCAGAGTTGCTCTTCCGTTCATACGGCTCATCTTCCAGTCAAAATTCACTTCCAGCTTCGTGTGCAGGATGTCGCTCGTCATCGGATTAGATTCCCTGTACAGAGGACGGGGTTCAGATTCTTTAGCGGTAACTGTCAGTGTATCGAGAGTAATTGTTTCAGGCACGGCAACAGTTGTGGTTTCCGTTTTCTTTTTCGTGCGGCAGCTTCCTGCAATAAGAAGCACTATTACAGCTACAGCCAGCTTATGATAAATCATTGGATTTTTTATTGATGTAAAATTGTAACTAAAATAACGAAAAATATAGGCACGGTCAGGATAAGAGTTGATAAGCGGCAAATGAAGAGCCATAAGCGAGTAAAAACAAGAAGATAAACTGCGCTATAACCCAGCTCCAGCTACGGGTTTCACGCTTTACAACAGCCACTGTGCTCATGCACTGCAAAGCAAAAGCATAAAAAAGCAGAAGTGACCAGCAGACTGCAGCTGTGTAACGCGGTTTGCCATATTCATCACGCTCATGCAGCAGCTTTTCCTTTATACCCTCATTATTATCACTTTCTCCCGACTGGTATATAGTTGCCATTGTTCCAACAAAAACTTCCCGGGCAGCAAACGAGGTCAGAAGAGCAATACCAATCTTCCAGTCGAAACCAAGAGGAGCGATGACGGGTTCAATTACGTGTCCCAATCGTCCGATGTAAGAGTGTTCGAGCTTAAGAGTTTCAATATGCTGCAGCTGCACATTGGTTTCCTGCGACTGGGGTCCTGCTGCGATCTTCACCTGCTGACTTTCGTATTCAGTATATTTTTCGCCATACCCGTGCGAGCTCAGGAACCACAAAACAACAGAAATAGCCAGGATTATTTTCCCCGCCTCTTTCACAAATACACTCACCTTGGTGTACACCATCAGACCGATGTTCTTTGGTTGCGGCCAGCGGTATACAGGCAGCTCCATAATAAAAAAAGAAGTCTCCCTGATCCTGATGATCCTTTTAAGAAAATAGGCAGTGATAAGAGTGACCGCAAATCCAAGCATATATAAAAGGAACAGAACAACACCTTTTGCATTAAAAATCCCTAAAAACCTGGTGTCGGGATACAACACAGAAATCAGTAAAGTATAAACAGGCAGTCTTGCTGAGCAGCTGATAAGAGGTAAAATGAAAATAGTGATAAGACGCTCTTTTAAATTACTGATCGACCTGGTGGCCATAATAGAGGGAACTGCGCAGGCGGTACCGCTTATAAGAGGAATAACAGACCGTCCATTTAATCCGAAAGGCCGCATAATGCGATCCATGATAAAACCAGCGCGGGCCATGTAGCCAGAGTCTTCGAGAAATCCAATGAACAGAAACAGGAATGCGATCTGTGGCACAAACATCACCACCCCGCTCACTCCTGCTATGATGCCGTTCACAAGCAGGTCGTTCAACTGCCCCTGGGGCAGCACATCGTGCACCCATGTGCCGAGCCTCATAAAAGCCTGCTCGATCCAATACATAGGTGTTTCGGAAATAAAAAAAATGAACTGGAAGACCAGGAACAGGACCAGCAGCAGGATCAGATATCCGAAGATCCGGTGAGTTGCCACGCGGTCTATCCTGGAGCTTACTTCTTTCTGTGAAAGCTGAGCAGGACTTTTTACGTACCGGGCAACTATATAATTGATGATATTGTACCGGTAAACCTTATCCGCATTTTCAACAGGGTTTACCTGCGGAGATGAACCGGCATGAGAAATATATTCCCTGTAATCCCTGTAGGGACCTATGATTTGGGAATTAAGATCATAAAAAATACTGTCGCTCGCCTGCGCTGCCGTGATCGCATTTTTAAGTTTATCAAAACCTACCTGTCTTCTTGAATCCACAGGCACAACCTCAACACCCGTGGTCTCGCTGATGCCTTTTATGTCAATCTTTATCCCCTGTTTTTCCGCCTCATCAATCATGTTGAGAGCGATGACAGTTTTAAACTTCAGGTCTATAACCTGCGAGGCCAGCAATAGATTACGTTTCAGATTGGTGGCATCCACTACTACCACTACCACCTGGATATTCTCCGAACGATCGAGCAGAGTTTTACAGGCAATCTTTTCATCGTTTGACTTTGGATACAAGCTGTAGATACCGGGCAGGTCAACAACAGTGAAAGTATAACGGTGATGTTCGCCCGAGAAATGAGCGATCCCTTCATGCCTGTCGACGGTGACGCCGGCGTAATTGCCGGTTTTCTGGTTCAGACCTGTAAGGCCATTAAAAAGACTTGATTTACCGGCGTTCGGATTACCGACGAGCGCAATTTTAATGCGAGTATTTTTTCTATGAGGCAAACTTAAGCAACCAGCTCGATCACAACAGAAGCTGCTTCCTCCTTGCGAAGGCTCAGCTCATATCCTGCAACGGTAACCGCAAGTGGACATCCGAGAGGAGCTGTTCTTGAAAGAGAAATAGTTTCTCCCGGCAAACATCCCATTTCAATTAACTTTGAACTGAGAGTTTCATTTGAAAATGACCTGATGATGGCTTTTTGTCCTTTTTTTAACTCAGCTAATGATGACATATTACCTATAAAATTACGCTTTTAGCCGCCTCCGGACGATACCTTAAATAAGGTATTCATGTGCAGGGCCAATACTATTGCTAATTTTTTATAAATTAAATTTGCATTCTTATGATCCGCACGGCCCCTTTTAAAAAAGAAACCATCACCTTCAGCGACGAAGGCCGTGGACGTGTGATAGTGCTGCTTCACGGCTTCCTGGGTTCACATGAAATATGGGAAAAAACAAAAAAAGATCTGTCCCGATCTTACAGGGTAATTGCCATCGATCTGCCGGGTCACGGATCAACACCCTGTTTCGGATACGTGCACACCATGGAACTGATGGCTAAAGCAGTAAAGGCGGTACTCGATCACCTGCGGCTGAAAAGATTCGTTTTAGCAGGACATAGCATGGGTGGGTATGTGGCGCTTGCTTTTGCTGATCTGTTCCCGGACCAGGTGAAAGGCCTTTGCCTTTTTCACAGCACAGCCTATCCCGACAGCAACGAAAAAAGAAAAGACAGGCAAAGAGCCATAGAAATAGTAAAGGCCGACCGGGCATTATACACCCGCAATACGATCAAAAATCTATTCGCTAAAAAAAATTTAAAATATCTTAAAGAAGAGATCAGTTTTGCGAACCGGATCGCCAAAAAAACCAGCAAGAGAGGAATTGTTGCGGCGCTTTACGGAATGATGGACCGGAAAGGGCGTGACCTCATTCTTGGATTGGTGGAATATCCGATCATGACGGTGATAGGTGAAAATGATAATGTTGTTCCGGCCTCCCAATTAACAGAACAGGCGCGGTTTCTCAAAAATCCAACCATCCTGTACCTGGAGCATGATGGGCACTTCGGGTTCCTTGAATCACCACGCGTATGCAATTCTGCATTTAGAAAATTCCTGAGAAAATGTTACTGAGCCATACGCTGCTTAACAGCTTCGAACAAAACAATTCCAGTGGCAACCGACACGTTTAAGGACGCGATATTACCCACCATCGGTATTTTTACCTGAAGATCAGAACGTTTAAGATATTCATTACTGATCCCGTTCTCCTCGCTTCCCATAATGACCGCCGTAGGCTTTTTAAAATCAGCGTCGTAAATGAGTGTATCCGTTTTTTCGTGGCAGGCTACTATCTGCAAACCGCTTTCTTTCAGGTATTCAATAATAACCTTAAGGTTATCTTCGCGGCATACCTTGAGTCGATGAAGTGCTCCGGCGCTTGTTTTAATGGCATCGCCATTGATCTGCGCAGCTCCCCTGCTTGGGATGATGATAAAGTGAACACCTGCACATTCGGCGCCCCTGGCTATTGCTCCAAAGTTGCGCACATCCGTGATCCTGTCCAGAATCAGCACCAACGGGATTTTTCCTTTTTCAAAAACCGCGGATAACAATTCCTGGCTGTCGTAGTACGTGATCTCAGTCAGGTAAGCAACTACACCCTGGTGATTTTTGTCGGTGATCCTTTTTAATTTTTCGGGAGGAACAAACTGGATGGGCACGGTATTACCCTTCAATGCCTGTCGCAGCTGGCTGTACAACTCATTTGACAGTCCTTTTTGCACAAGGATCTTCTCAATATCCTTTCCCGCATTTAATGCTTCGATCACCGCCCTGGTTCCAAAAATCAGATTGTCATTTTCCATTCTTGAACAAAGAACAACAAAAAATAAAAGGTAAACAAAACATCAGGCTTTACTCCTTAAAGTAATTGCCCCGCCCCGGCTTTTCCCTGTTTGAGAAGTGCCGCATTACTCGTATCTTTACATGTATTTTTTAAAGATGGATCCACTGTATCAAAAAGTTGAAGATGCCCTTGACACTATCCGGCCTTACCTGCAGGCCGACGGAGGCAATGTGGAAGTAGTGGAGATAACTGCCGACCAGACCCTGCGCATCGAGCTTAAGGGAGCCTGCCGTAACTGCAATATGAGCCATATGACCATGCGATCGGGGATCGAGGAAACGATCAGAAGGGCAGTACCTGAGATCAGGATCATTGAATCTGTAACGCACAACCTCTCCTGAAATAAATATCATACACCTTTTAAGCTTTTATGAAATTAACCCAGAAACTGAGTCAAAGTAAAAAAACTCTTTTTTCGATCGAGATCCTTCCTCCACTAAAAGGAAAAAGTATTCAAAGCATTTATGATGGAATAGATCCGCTGATGGAATTTAAGCCTGCATTTGTAGACGTAACCTATCATCGTGAGGAATATATCTATAAGAAAAGGGATGGAGGTTATCTTGAAAAAGTTAGTATCCGTAAACGTCCCGGCACCGTTGGAATTTGCGCTGCTATTATGAATAAGTACAATGTTGAAGCGGTACCTCACATTATCTGCGGAGGTTTTACAACCGAAGAAACAGAGAACGCACTTATTGACCTGCAATTCCTCGGAATTGACAACGTACTGGCCCTTCGCGGTGACAGTATCAAGACAGAAAGCTCATTTGTACCAGAACCAAACGGTCATCATTTCGCGCTCGACCTGGTGAAGCAGATCAGTGGTATGAACAAGGCGAATTACCTGGACGATGAAATGAAAAATGCTGCACCCACAGATTTCTGTATCGGAATTGCAGGTTATCCCGAAAAACATTTTGAGGCCCCGAACATGACCAGCGACATCCGTTACCTGAAAGCTAAAGTGGAAGCGGGAGCCGAATACATTGTAACACAAATGTTCTTCGACAATAAAAAATATTTCGAATTTGTTGACCTGTGCAAGGCCAACGGTATTAATGTTCCGATCATCCCGGGCTTAAAGATCCTGAGCAGCAAAAAACAGATCACCACCCTGCCAAAGATCTTCCATATTGACATTCCTCAGCCGTTTTTTGAGATGCTTGAAAAATGCAAAGACGACAAGGAAGTGAAACAGGCGGGTATTGAGTGGTGCATACAACAAAGCAAAGAACTGGTAAAAGCCAACGTGCCATGCCTGCATTTTTATACTATGGGAGCATCTGAAGCCACAAAATCTGTGGCTAAAGAAGTATTCTAAACAAACCGCCGCGCTTCGATCGTATGGCATATGATTTTTATAACGGGGAGATCCTGCTCATCAATAAACCACTTACCTGGAGTAGTTTCCAGGCGGTAAATAAGATAAAGCACAGTATTAAAAATCATCCATCGCTTGTTGTAGACCAGGTTAAGGTGAAACCAAAAGTAGGCCACGCCGGCACGCTCGACCCTCTCGCTACAGGACTATTAATTGTTTGTACAGGAAAAAAAACCAAGACCATTGAATCGCTGATGGGAATGGAAAAAGAATACACCGGGACATTTTACGTGGGAGCCACCACACCCTGTTTCGATCTCGAAAAGCCAGTTGATCACACGTTTCCCTCTGCACATATCACCGAAGAAAATATAAAGGACGCTGCCAAACAATTTACTGGCGTACAACAACAGGTGCCTCCGATTTTTAGTGCCGTATTTATTAACGGCAAACGAGCTTACGAATATGCCAGGGCAGGCGAAGAAGCGGAGATCAAATCGCGGGAAATCGAGATCAGGGAATTTGAGATCACCAGAATTGCAATGCCACTCATTGATTTCAGGATCGTATGCAGTAAAGGAACTTATATCAGGAGCATTGCGCGCGATTTTGGCCTTGCTTTGCAAAGTGGGGCGCATCTTACGGCACTATGCCGCACGCGGATTGGCGATTTCCTGTTGAAGGACGCTGTTACGCCCAATGAATTCCAGGAAAAAATTTAGGTCTTATAACCACTAAGACTGCCGAGTAGGCAAAGGGGAGTTTCACCCCTAAGCCTCTCACAGAACCGTACTTGATAGTCTCCCATCATACGGCTCGTGTCATTGAAAGTTAAGTTGAGCTGTATCCAGTAGCCCAGTGATAGAAAAGAGCAGGATTCTCCTTTTTGATCGCTTGTAATTTTGATGCAGCAGCCCGGAGGCCGAGGTGATGTTTCTTTCGCAACAGCGAGATAAGTTTTCTGTCCAGATGTGTGAGCGTTCTTCGTAATCGCTTTTTGCTAAAAATTCCAAAGTAATTGATCCATCCTCTGAGTTTAGGGTTTAGTGTTTTTGCAATCACGGTAAGTGGTATTTGCGTCATACGCAACACATCGACTTTCCGGATTTCGTCCCTAATCTTTTTCTGACTGGATTGGCTGATTTCTGCCGTGAACGCTGTAAAAGTTTTCTGATTGAGTTTACTTTTCCTCGGCCTTGGTTGATAGCTAAAACCCAGAAACTCAAACTTTACATTATCATAACGTTCTTTTCTTCTGTAATCTTTGCAATAGGCAATACGTGTCTTTTCTTCCTTAATGGTTAATTTCACTTCCTTTAATCTGTCTTTAATAGCAGCAAGGGCTTTCTCTGCCTGAGTTTTGTTTCGACAATGGACAACAATGTCATCTGCATATCTTACAAAACTTATGTGTGGAAAGTTTTTGCTAAGCCAGACATCCAGCGTGAAGTGCAGATACAGATTAGCAAGTAACGGACTGATGACGCCTCCTTGTGGAGTGCCTTTCCCATTTCTTGCTTCGTTTGTTCCGTCCGCTTTTACCATAGGTGCTTCGAGCCACCTTTTGACATACATGCTTACCCACTTTTCTTCCATCACGTGGTCAACCGCTTTAAGCATTAGCTCATGGTCTATCTCATCAAAGAATTTGCTAATGTCCATGTCCAGCACCCAGTCGTAGCGGTAGCAGTTTTCTTTTACCTGCTCTAAGGCCTGATGTGCGCTTTTCATTGGTCGGTAGCCGTATGAGTTTTCATGGAAGATGTGATCCACCTTCCTTTCCATGTGCCTTTTCACTACCTGCTGTGCTATACGATCACGTAGTGTAGGTATGCCTAACTTTCTGGTTTTCCCATCTTTCTTTGGTATCTCTACCTCTCTCACTCCTTGCGGGTGATAGCTGCCTGATGCTATACGGTTCCAGATAACATAGAGATTCTTCTCTACGTCCTTATCGAACTCGATCCAACTCTCTTTATCAATTCCCGTCGCTTTTCCGCCTTTCCTTATTTTCAGGTAAGCGTCCAGCACATCTTTGTACTCTACCGGTACTGTTTTCTTAATGTGTACGTTCATTCTAATCATCCCCCTTGCGAGGTTGTTTAAATAAATTTGCACTCAATGACCAGAGTCCTTGGCTCCTTCGTATTTCTACGATTTCTTCGCTACTATGACTCTGTCCGACTTCTGCGGCCTGAAGGTATTTCCTTTAGTTTCCTTCCGCAGAGATCCCAAGTTCTGTTTTAAAGCCTGTATCAGAGTCATGCTGCCTGTATAACGGCGGGCAGATAACCAGTAACCAGATTCTCCGTTATCCTTATCCATATATCCTAAGTACGATACTGTTTTGCCCAACGACTTATGTGATTTCGTTATTTTATAAGCAGTTCATTTGCATTCATCTCCCTGATACTTACCTGACTGTTAAACAGCCTTTTCCTCGTCCGTTCACCACATTTGCTTCACAGTTCATGCAGCGCGAGGCGGTTTGGCTATCCCCTCTGGAGGGCATAGCCGATGGTCCAGAGAGGCTTAGCACTTCCCCTCCCCCATCATCTTTAAAACAGCATAATAAAGAACGTCATTTCTTTATTTTCATGGCACAAACTAAGCACACTTAGAAAGCACCAAGAAAATTAATTAAGCAAAATAAGCTTGCTTCAATATGCTTCGGTTGCTCAACACAAGAAAGCTTATTATTCACCAGGCGCTGCCGAAAATGCCCATATCTGGGAAATTGTTTGTGGATCTTATAGTCAGGCTTCTCCGCAATCTGTGTAATCAGCGTCCCAATTAAAACTCAGATATTAAGGAAATGAAGAAATTCATTTAACCTGTCGTCGAGGCCATTTTGATAATCACTGTGGTTGAACGAAGCTTTCACTGTGTAGTTGTAGCGACCGAACGTTTGCAGTATCCCGGAAAGATTTTCCCTGTTCACTTTTAAAGTTACCTCTATACTATTTGATTCCGGCACCGTAGCAACATGCAGGCTCAGGATCTTAGCGTCGTTGGCCTCAACAATATTTCCGATCTGCGTTACCGAATAATCGTTTTGATTCATTTCAAGGATGATAACACCGCCGGGGTTCTGAACGGAGATCATATGACTCAGATTCTGAACCAATCCTTTAAGAGTTACACAACCCTGGTAGTGACCATTATCATCCAGCACAGGAACCAGGGTTAAGTTCATTCCGGTCATTACTTTGACCACATCATACGTATGCTGTTTGTTATTAACAGCAGGTCGAAGGATATGCAGCTTACTGACATTGATCTGCTCTTCCGGATGTTCATAATCCAGAAGGTCCATCTCGGCAACAACGCCTATCAATTCCCTGTTATTTACTACCGGTAAATGCGAAACCTTGAACTGCTCCATCCAGTCGAGCGCAAGCTCAACAGTGTCTGTGACCTTCAACGGGGGGATCTCTTCTGTAATTAGGTCGCCTGCTAACATTTGTTTCTCAAAAGTAGCAAAATAATTAGCTTTACACCGGCAACCCGATTTAAAATTTTTTTTGTTTAACAATGACCAGATTAAGCGTAAACATCAATAAAATAGCCACTCTCCGGAATGCCAGAGGTGGGAATATTCCCGACGTTTTAAAAGCGGCGTCCGATATTGAACGCTTTGGAGCCCATGGTATCACCGTGCATCCGCGTCCCGACGAAAGACATATCAGATATTCGGACGTTCACGCCCTTAAGCCAATTCTGAAAACAGAATTTAATATTGAAGGCAACCCCAGGGAAGACAAGTTTATGGAGCTGGTGCTTGAGATCAAACCCGCGCAGGTTACGCTGGTTCCCGACGCTGAGGGACAGATAACAAGCGATCACGGGTGGGACACAATTAAGCACAAAGAATATCTTACCGGGATAATATCCCTGTTTAAGAATTCCGGCATTCGCACTTCCATCTTTGTAAACGCAGATAAAAAAATGGTGCAGGGTGCAAAAGAAACCGGCACGGACAGGATAGAACTCTACACGGAAGAATACGCAAGACTTTTTGAAACAGAAAAAGAAAAAGTGATCATTCCTTTCAGAGAAGCCGCTATCCTGGCAGGGGAGCTTGGCATAGGAGTTAATGCAGGCCACGATCTGAATCTCCGCAACCTGAAATATTTTAAAGACAATATACCCAACCTGCTTGAAGTGTCGATCGGGCACGCCCTCATAGCCGATGCGCTATATCTCGGACTTGAAAACACGGTGCAACTGTATCTAAGGCAATTAAAACAGGAAGAAAACAAATAAATGAAACTCGCATACAGGGAAACCGGAAGTGGCACACCACTCATTATATTACACGGGTTATTCGGACAAAGTGATAACTGGAATTCGCTGGCAAAAAAATTCGGTGAACAGAATTTCAGAGTATTTACAGTTGACCAGCGCAACCATGGCTTATCTCCTCATAGTAATGAATGGACGTATGAAGCAATGGCTAAAGACCTCCGGCAATTTATTGAAGATCATCAATTAGTGTCGCCAGTTTTGCTCGGTCACAGTATGGGAGGAAAAACAGTGATGTTCCATGAATTATTGTTTCCGGGCGCTGCCTCCAAAGTTGTATTGGCCGATATGGCCGCCCGCGAATACCCGGCACATCATAAAGATGTTCTCGACGCCCTGCACGCCGTTAATTTCGACCAGATCAATAACAGGAAAGAAGCCGAAGCAGAGATGACAAAATTTATCAGCGATTTTGGCACAAGGCAATTCCTGCTAAAAAATATTTACTGGAAAGATGATGAGTCAAAAAAAATGGACTGGCGTTTTAACCTCCAAGTTATCAGCGAAAAGTATGATAACATAAGAGTTCCGGTGCCGTTTTTTGAAAGCCATACCGCGGCTCTGATCGTTAGAGGATCAAAATCATCCTATGTAAATGAAGCGGACATAGCCGACTACAGGAAGAGGTTTGCAAACTGCGAAGTTGAAACTATAGAAGGTGCGGGTCACTGGGTACACGCTGAAAAACCACAGGAGTTTTTTGAGAGTGTGCTTAAGTTTATATCAGCTTAAGTTCTTTCAGGAGACTTTCGAGCTCCATACCCTGGGGAAGCAAATAGGATTTTATTCCGCATTCCCCTGCACCTTTAACATGTTGTACGGAGTCATCAATAAATATCGTTTCTTCCGCCTTAAGCTTGTGTTTATCAAGAACCATCTGGAAGATCTCTTTATCAGGCTTTCTCATGCCAGTGCGACATGAATAATACACCGCTTCAAAATAATCATCAAAATTCTTTATTCCGTATTTTCGGTGAAGCTCTCTTTCAAAGGCCTCAATATGTGTTTCATTGGTGTTACTAAGCAAGAATGTCTGATAAGGAAGTTTTAGTTTTACCAACAAATCCAGTCTTTTTTTGGGAACATCAAGGAGCATGGCATTCCAGGCGTACAGCAGCTCTTCGTCCTTGCCCTGGAAACGCAGATGTTTCCGTAGTGAATTAAAAAAGTCGAAGTCGCTGATCTCTCCTTTATCAAATTTGTTAAAGATGTCAATTTGTTCCGCCTGCGTATAAAGGCTTTCGAATGGAACATCGCTTAGTTTATTGAATTCAGCGATGGTCTGGGGGATATCGAGGTTAATGATAACGCCGCCGAGGTCAAGAATGATATTTTTTACTTGCTGCATTTATTTAATCGACGTATTTCAAAATTATAAATATGCATAAATACTAAATTCTAAAAACTAAAGTTGAAAAGCTGGATGGTTTTTTACGTCATTAATCTCTATACAGGGGTAGTTGGGAGGTTTAGAAAAGCACCATCAACAATAAAAAGTTTCGCACCAGTTTCAGAAACTGACATGTGTTTGCTTTGAAGATCTGAAACCACGTAGCTCATTCCTGCAATCAGCTCATGGACCACACCATCAGCATTATTACTTTTAAAACTTCCCTCCACGCAGTGCACTACATGTCCTTTTTCACACCAGTGATCAGCGATGTATCCCGGCGAATATTCCACAATACGGATCCGCAGACCCGGAAGTTATAAAGTTTGCCAGTAGGAGGTTCCTGAAGAACCTTTATGTTCTTCCTTTTTTATTTGCGACCAATCAAGCGATTGGAATGGATAAGACATGAGATTGAATTTCTAATGTCTAATATCCAAATTCTTCTTCGTTTGGCAAATTACAGGCGAATCGGCCTTTCGGATAAATAGAACCAGGGCGATAATTAAAGTTGTTGGTTATTTCTGGCGCATCAAAGGAACGTTAATTACAACGTCGACTTGCGTCGATTAGTAAAAAAAGTTTGAGTAGTCCCGCCTCTACCTCTTTTTCGCTGCCGCCGAGAATAACGCTGTACTTAGGGATGTGATCCTTTATAAAGGAAGGCCTTTCGTCCTCAGGCACAAAAGCAAGCTTCGTGATTAAGGCTGATATCTGGCTTTCTATCTCTTTCTGCGACACTACATCTAATTTACATTAAGACGTGAAAGATGGACACAGTAAATACCCTGAATAAGCGGCGGAAAATACGGTATATGGAAATAAAGTATCAATACACGAAAAAATAAAAGGGAACATAGCCAATATTATTGCATTCTAACCATTCAAAGTGGCATATCGGCGGGATTGCGTTAGCACCAAAGGGAAAGGCCTCACCGAATTTTTTCCGATGAGGCCTTTCTGCTGCTTGCCCTGCAGGCCGGCTCATCGCTAAAATTGTCCGCTGGACAATTTCTATTCGCCGCGTCCCCCACCAGGGCGCTGCTTGCCCGCTTACCCTGCAAGCTGGCTCATCGCTAAAATTATCCACTGGATAATTTTTAACGCGATGCCCTGCTTCACAAAAAAACCTGCTTGCGCAGGTTTGTGTGAGCACCAAAGCGAAAGGCCTGCTCGAATTTGCACGAACAGGCCTTTCTGCTGCTTGCACACTTGCTGGCGCGAACGGCCACTGGCTGTTCGCCCCCCACCTGGGCTCTTGCCCAGTTTTTTGTTTCACAAAAAAATCCTGACTGCGCTACGCTTGTCAGGATTGTGTGAGCACCAAAGCGAAAGGCCTGACCGAAATTTATCGCGATCAGGCCTTTCTGCTTTGGTGCTCCCACCTGGGCACGATCCAGGGACCCTCAGATTATGAGTCTGATGCTCTAACCAGCTGAGCTATAGGAGCGGTTAGAATTTTCTGCAAACAGTGAGTAAACCACTAATTTACAGGATGGCAAAAATAGGAAAATACGGGTCATTGTCAAAATAAATAATCTATGATTTAACCTCTTATACCCTTTGTAGTTCAAGGCTGCTCCAGCTGCATATAAACGCAATTGAAACCTTGCCCGCCTTCGTGTAATTCACCTGGGCGGGTCCGCCTCTGGCGCAAACCCTTGAACCTCCAGCGTCTAAAATAAGAAGAAGGCGCTAACTGCTAATGGCACGCAACAAAAAACCCCCGCATCTCTGCAAGGGGTTTTCATTTTAACTAAACACAATCGTTTATTGAGCTTCCAGTTTTTTACCCATGCGCTTACGCGTATTTTCATCAAGATGAATCTTACGTAAACGGATAAAACTAGGAGTGATCTCTACGTATTCATCTCCCTGGATATACTCCATAGCTTCTTCAAGACTGAATTTTATTTTTGGAACAATGCGCATTTTCTCATCGGTACCACTCGCACGCATGTTTGTCAGCTGTTTTTCTGTACAGATATTCACCACGAGATCATCAGGACGGATATGTTCGCCGATCACCATTCCAGGATAGATCTCTTCTCCGGCTTCAACGAAGAATTTACCACGATCCTGTAATTTATCGATACTGTATGCAACCGCAGTTCCTTTGTCCTTGCTGATCAATACACCAGAAATACGTCCTGGGATCGGACCTTTCCAGGGTTCAAATGCTTTAAAACGGTGAGCCATGATAGCCTCACCAGCAGTAGCAGTAAGAACGTTGTTACGAAGACCGATAATTCCACGGCTTGGTATTTCAAATTCCATATGGATAAGATCGCCCTTAGGCTGCATTACAAGCATATCGCCTTTGCGCTGACTAACGAGATCAATTACACGGCTGGAAACTTCTTCTGGAACGTCAACAGTTAAAACCTCGATTGGTTCACATTTTACGCCATCGATCTCTTTAACGATAACCTGTGGCTGACCTATCTGAAGTTCATATCCTTCGCGGCGCATCGTCTCGATCAATACTGAAAGATGCAGAATACCACGTCCGTAAACAAGGTATGAATCAGGAGAACCTGTGTCTTCAACTCTTAATGCAAGATTCTTCTCAAGTTCCTTCATCAAACGGTCACGTAGGTGACGTGATGTAACGAATTTACCGTCTTTTCCAAAGAATGGAGAGTTATTGATGGTAAACAACATATTCATTGTAGGCTCATCAATATGCATTACCGGCATTCCTTCAGGATTTTCAAAATCAGCAATTGTATCACCAATTTCAAAACCTTCAATTCCGGTAAAAGCGCAGATATCTCCTGCAGGTACTTCTGCTACCTTTACTTTTCCGAGACCGTCGAAAATATAAAGTTCTTTAATGCGTGACTTCTGGATAGTACCGTTACGTTTAACAACGCTTACAGGCATACCTTCCTTGATTGTTCCGCGGAACACACGGCCTACCGCAATACGTCCGATATAAGTTGAATAATCAAGTGAAGTGATCTGGATCTGCAGAGTTCCTTCGCGTTTTGGCGCTGTCGGGATCTTCTCCAGGATAGTATCTAATAAATAAGTGATATCAGTTGTTGGCGTTTTCCAGTCAGGACCCATCCATCCTTGTTTACTTGAACCGTAAACAGTTGGGAAGTCAAGCTGATCTTCATTTGCGCCAAGGTTAAAGAAAAGGTCAAATACACCATCATGAACCTCATCAGGACGACAATTCGGTTTATCCACTTTATTGATAACGAGAACTGCTTTTTTACCAGCAGCGATCGCTTTTTGAAGCACAAAACGTGTTTGTGGCATCGGACCTTCGAAAGCATCCACCAATAGAATAACTCCATCGGCCATATTCATAACACGTTCAACCTCCCCGCCAAAGTCGGCGTGGCCCGGGGTGTCAATGATATTGATCTTTGTTCCCTTGTAGGTTACAGCTACGTTCTTAGCGAGAATCGTGATTCCGCGTTCGCGTTCCAGGTCATTATTATCCAGGATAAGTTCACCGGTATGCTGGTTCTCACGGAAGAGCTTACAGGTATGAAGAATTTTGTCAACAAGCGTGGTTTTACCGTGGTCAACGTGGGCAATAATGGCAATGTTTCTGATTTCAGACATGATGTAAAATAAGGGCGCAAAGATACGACATTTTTCGTATAAAGCCATATTCGAGAAGCATTTACCCCGGTTTTAGGGCATTTCGAGGTGTTAATAGTTGGTAATTACGTGGAGGGCCATACTATAGGCCAGGAATTCAAAAAAACCTTAGCTGGCACAGAATTTTGACAAACAATGGGTTACTAAAACGCTAATAATGACGCGCCCCATTTTAGTTCTCGTGTTTTTTATGCTGCTTGCGGCAGGAAACTATTCTCAACCACCTTTAGCCTGGGCGGAGCAGCTGGATAGCAAAAATCAAAATTCCACCTGGTGCAAGGATATTGCGGGTGTAGATGTGGATAAATCCGGGAACATGTACTTGGCAGGCCGATACTCAGACACGATGGATGCTGATCCTTCCAGCGTGAATTTCTATCTGAATTGTCACCAAAATAATGGTGCCGGTTACATACTCAAATTTTCATCATCCGGTAAACTGACATGGGCAAAAGAAATCATCTTAACAGACAGCGCAGGTCTAGACATAACGACCATTAAAGTTGACACTTTAGGAAACGTTTATGTTGCCGGCGATTTTTTGGGAACGGTAGATTTTGATCCAGGTCCGGCGACCTATTCATTAAACGGGTATGCCGATGGATTTGTGATGAAACTTGATCAGGCTGGCAATTTTCTCTGGGCAAAACAATTTAAAACCACTCCCGGAAGCAAACTCGACTCAAAACATTCTGTGGTCCGCGAAATAATATTTGATATCAATGTCAACCCTTGCATGGTGGGTGAATATTATGGCTCCGTAGATATGGATCCCGGCCCTCAGACATTTGATGTGCAGGGAAAAGCGCCTAAAAATGTTTTTGTTACAAAATTAAATAGCAAGGGAGACTTTAAATGGGCAAAATCATTTGAGGGAGTTCCATTTGTGTATGACATAAAATACGATAAACACCAAAACATTTTCTTCTGCGGAAACACAGGTTCAGGCGCAGACTTTGATCCCGGAAATCCAGTTGTTTCTTCAAAAGGTACTGCCGGATACCTTTGCAAGCTTGATAGCATAGGGAATTTTATTAAGACGATGTTTTTCGAGGGGAACTGTTTTGTCACATCACTTGTAATTGCCGATAAAATACTGTTTGCGGGACAGATCACCGGCATAACTGATGTTAACCCCGGTGTAAATGACTACCTCATCAATCCGGCCAGCGGCAGTAGCGGATTTTTTGCCAGCCTGGATTCTCTCAATAATTTTGTCTGGGCAAAAGAAATAGCCGGAGCCGGTCCCAAATTTTCCGGCAACAATATCAGGAACATTGATATTCAAATAAAGAACAACAAAGACATTTTCCTTTCATCAACTTTAAACGGCACCTACGATTTCGATCCTGGCAGCGCCTCGTACACCCTGAATACCGCCACTTTTTCCAGTAATATGTCGCTTTCTTCATACGACCAACATGGAAATTTTATCTGGGTTCACCTTTTACCCAACGATTACGGGGACGCCGAACATAGACACAGTAAAGTTACGCCCGAAGGAGATATTTATTCTGCCAGTTTATTTAGCGGCATCTTCGATTTTGACCCGGACATTACGAATTATTACATGACACCATTAAATACCAACGCTATATACCTTCGCAAACTTTCTGAGTGCAAAAATCCGCCAACTATTACGCTCACATCCGACAAGACTCAGATTTGCAAAGGCGAAGAGGTCTGGCTCACCGCATCGGGAGGAGACAGTTATACGTGGAACTATAATTTTCAACCGGTTCCGGTGATCATTACAGCGCCTCAATCCACCATATTGTACCAGGTAACAGGAATGGATAATAAGGGCTGCAAATCTTCAGCAGACGTTCTGATCACTGTTAACGAGTGCGCTGCGATAAATGAAATAAATAGCGCGTCATCGTCTTATTACCCTAACCCAACGAATGACATTGTCAACTTTACAAATCACATTCACGGTGAAATCAAAATCACAGACATCACCGGTAAACTGGCAAAAGAAATAGCAGTTAGTTCAGATGAAAAGTCAATTGATCTTTCAGAGCTACCGCCAGGAATTTATTTTCTGGATTTCAGGAATCAGAAGGGCGAAACATTTCGTTCAAAAATTATACGAAAATAACTTATAGATAATTTACAATGACGCGATTCGCTTTATTTCTATTCTTTTTTGTAATCCTGACACCAAAGGCACTTTCGCAGCCGCCGTTGGCCTGGGCGGGGCAGCTGGAGAAGAAAAACATCTGGTCATACTGGTCAGGCGCGGTTGCTGCGGTGGACGTGGACAAAGCGGGGTCCATGTGTGTGGTAGGAAAATTCAGCGATTCGATAGATTTCGATCCATCGAGTAGTAATTTCTATTTAAAGACTAGCGGAAATTCTGCTTTCATTGCGAAATACTCATCAACAGGCAAACTGTTATGGGCTAAAGATATCGCAACACAAGGTTATGGCGGACTTTCCATTTCAACAGTAAAGTTTGACAGTTTGGGTTATGTATATATTTCAGGTTCGTTTTGGGGTACAATAGATTTTGATCCAAGCCCCCAAATCTTTGTTTTAAGCGGCCAAGGGGATGGATTCGTCATGAAACTTACACCCAATGGCGATTTTTTGTGGACAAAACAGCTCAAACAAGAATCAGGAACTAACCATGTCAAGGATATCGCATTTGACGATCAATTAAGCCTCTATTTAACTGGAACTTACACCGGCATTACTGATATGAATCCTGGTCCAAAGGCCTTTTACCTCCCGATTTCCGACTTGCCAAATGTTTTCGTTACAAAATTGGATAAGTATGGAAATTTTAAGTGGGCCAAGGGTTTACATGGTGACACCTGTTCTGTCAATGACATCAAATGTGATAAATACGGAAACGTGCATTTTTGCGGTTCAGCTGGAACTGGAACAGATATGGACCCAGGCGAAAGTAAGGTGTATCCGAAAAGCTCAGCGGGATATATTAGCAAACTTGATAGTGCAGGTCAATATTTAACCTCATTTTTTTTCGAGGGGAGTTGCAATATAAAATCAATAGAGCTTTCTGACGGTATCATTCTCTTAGGTGATATTCAGGGTCCGACTGATATTGATCCAGGGCCGATACAAAATCAAATTACGCCCACGAAGGGCGGTATCTGTTTTTTTTCCAAGTTGGATACTATGGGAAATTTACTCTGGTCGAAACAAATCGTTGGCACAAATTCCCCATCATCTCCAAATAGTATGTTTGCTTCAGATGTTCAGACGAATGCAAAAAAGGAACTATATGTATTTACATTTTTCAGCGGCACCTACGACTTTGATCCTGGGCCGTCGACTGCCTATTTCACGGCAAAAATTACAACAAATAATGTAGTCATGTCATTCTCCTCCTATGATCAGGCAGGTAATTTACTATGGACACACACGTTACCGAATTGTGACTTTCCGCTTACGTATTCTCCAACAAAAGTTACTTCCGAAGGCGACATTTATACCGCAAATGGTTTTCTGGACAGTATCGATTGTGATCCAGGTAACTCAACCTATATTTTGTCGCCTAAAAATGGCTCGTTTTTTCTCCGCAAATTATCCAGTTGCAAAAATCTACCGACCATCGAACTTAGCTCCGACAGAACCTTTATCTGTAAAGGCGAAGAGATATTGCTTAGAGCGAGTGGGGGCATAAGCTATTCCTGGAATAATAATTTTCAACCTGCCCCAGTAGTAAATACTTATCCTCTGATGACGACCACCTACCAGGTAATTGGCAAAGATAATTTTGGATGTAAATCATCAGCGGAGGTCTTGTCACTGTTTACCAGTGCGCTGCGATAAATGGAATAAATAGCGCGTCATCGTTTTATTACCCTAACCCAACGAATGACATTCTCAACTTTACAAATCCCATTCATGGTGAAATTAAAATCACAGATATCTCAGGTAAACTGACAAAAGAAATAGCAGTTAGCTCGGATGAAAAGTCTATTGATCTTTCCGAGCTACCGCCAGGAATTTATTTTCTGGATTACAGGAATCAGACGGGCGAAACATTTCGTTCAAAAATTATACGAAAATAACTTATAGATAATTTACGATGACGCGATTCGCTTTATTTCTATTCTTTTTTGTAATTCTGGCACCAAAGGCACTTTCGCAGCCGCCGTTGGCCTGGGCGGGGCAGGTGGATTTTAAAAACGACCTTATGTATAGTCAAACTGGATGGTATTGTACGTATTCAATGGATGTAGATAAAACAGGTGCCATGTATATTGCAGGCATGTTCTCCGACACGATAGATGTTGACCCTTCAGGAAAGGAACTATATTTGAATGCCGATAATTCGAATCGCTCAATTCACATTATCAAAATCTCGCCCGCCGGAAAACTCGTATCGGTTAAAACTCTTACACTTGGAGCGTGCTTTGTAACGATCTCCACTGTCAAAATTGACACATTAGGTTCTCTGTACATGGCTGGCTATTTTGGCGGAGTTATAGATTTCGACCCTGGTCCCGCCACATCTTCGCTAAACGCAAAGTGCGACGGATTTGTGATGAAACTTGACGCATCAGGAAATTTTATGTGGGTGAAACAGTTTAAAAGTTATGGAGGTTCATTTTCGCTGAGTGAACTAACCATCGATAAGCAACTGAATCTCTATATAAGCGGGCAATACGGGAATGGTTCTGTTGATATGGATCCCGGAGCAAACAAATTTTTCCTGCAAAGCATAGGTAAGTATAACGTATTTGTAACAAAGCTCGACCAGAATGGATCCTTAATATGGGCAAAGGCGTTCAACGGAGTTTACAATGTTACCGACATCAAATGCGATAAATACGGAGATGTGCTGTTCACCGGGTGGACCGGGTCAGGTGCCCACCTGGATCCTGGAACGGCAACAGTTAGTCCAGCTTATTCCGGCGGATACCTCTGCAGATTAACCGGCGCAGGTAATTTTTCTCAAGCACTTTTTTTTGAAGGCAGCTGCAATATCACGTCCTTGATAGTTTCCGATCGTATTTTCATTCTTGGTGACGTTCATGGTCCCGCCGACATAGACCCAGGACAAGGGAGCTACGTTATTTCGCCAACTGTTGGTATAAGCAGCTTTTTTGCGAGCCTTGACTCGCTTGGCAATTTTCTTTGGGCAAAGCAACTCATCAGCGCCACAGGTTCGTATACTGATCAGATCAGTAGTACCGACATCCAGATGGACTCTAACAAGAATTTGTATGTGATCTCATCTTTTTCCGGCGACTTTGACTTTGACCCTGGTCCTTCCACGAATATCATTTCTGGTGGGATCTCCAACTCTTATGGTTTAAACTCCATAGCTTTTTCCTCTTTCGACATGCAGGGGAACCTGTTGTGGGCCCATGCCATTCCGCACTGGTATGAATATTACCTGCCCGGCAAACGCGCGCATATTACACCTGAAGGGGATGTTTATTCGGCGAGCCAATTCCGTGGTAGCTTTGATTTTGATCCAGGCCCAGCCACCTACACCATGGAAACGAAAAACAGAAGTGCGCTTATAATCCGCAAGTTGTCAAAATGCAAGAACCTGCCAACTATTTCATTGAATTCTGATAAAATAGAAATCTGCAAAGGCGAAGAAGTCTGGCTCACGGCGAGTGGAGGAGAAAGTTATAGCTGGAATTATAATTTTCAGCCTGTCCCGGTTGTGATAACCGCACCTCAAACAAACATGTATTACCAGGTAATTGGTAAAGATAATTTGGGATGTAAATCTTCTGCGGAAATAGCGGTTACAGTGAATGAATGCACTTCTCTTAATATAATAAAAAATGATGCTCAGTTATTTTACCCTAACCCGACAAATGATATTTTATACTTTACAAATTCCATTCACGGTCAAATTAGAATAACTAATATCACCGGAAGACTGACAAAAGAAATAACAGTTACTTCAGATGAAAACTCTATTGATCTTTCAGAGCTACCGCCAGGAATTTATTTTCTGGATTACAGGGATGAGATGGGTGAAATTGTACGGGCCAAGATCGTTCGTAAATAGGTGATCAGATCTGAGAGGATTCCACAACTTCAACGGCTGGTGTTTGATTCTTTGCCTCGGTGATCATTTTAGCAGCAATAGCAGAAGCCTGAACACCCCTGTATCTTTTTAAACCACCAACCATCAGCGGAGCAAGAACTTTGAATAATCCTATGGCGAACTTTTCCCCAAACCTGAACTCTTTTCGGTTGCCTAGAATAAAAGATGGTCGAAGAATTACCAGGCTGGTATAGTGAAGTTGTTTTAACTTTTCTTCCACGTCACCTTTTGTACGAAGATAAAAATTGCGTGAATCGGCATCAGCGCCGATGGAAGAAACCAATATGAATTTCTCTGCACCATTTTTTTTGGCGATCTCCGCAAGTCGAAAAGGATATTCGCAGTCGATACGATATTGGTTTTCTTTGGAACCTGCTTTCTTAATAGTGGTGCCAATGGCGCAGAAAACATGATCACCTTTAATTACAGATGCATCCGGATGATCAAAGTCAATTACCTGCACCACTTTTTTAGGATGCAGGTATTGCAGGTTTCTCCGGCTCAGGATGAGGATCTTATTGTAATGATCATCCTTTGCCAGTTGTTCTACAAGATGGCTTCCCACCAATCCTGTAGCACCTATCACCACTGCTGTTTTCATCAGCCCTTGAAATTCTTTACTGTATCAACAAATAATTTCACTTTGGTCTTATCGAGGTCGGGATATAAGCCATGACCTAAATTACAGATATAACGTTGCTTTCCAAAAGCCTTAAGCATAGCCTGGGTTTCAGAAACAATTTTTTGATCATCCGCATAAAGCAGGCAAGGGTCAGCATTTCCCTGAAGTGTCTTGTTTCCCGCTTCTGTACGAGCCTTTGCAGGATCGATGGTCCAGTCGAGACCCACAACACTGCACGAAGTTTCAGCGATCTTTTTCACGGCGAAATGTGCGTCCTTTGCAAACACTGTAACAGGAACCAGGGGCGAAAGCGCGTCACATATTTTTGAAATATAACGAAGCGAGAATTCATAATACATTGGTTCACTTAAAACGCCGGCCCACGAATCAAAGATCTGCAACAGGTCCGCACCTGCTGTTACCTGGCCTTTCAGGTAATTGATAATGCTTTCGGTGATCTTATCGAGCAACAAATGTGCAGCTTCGGGCTGAGTATATAAAAACTGCTTTGCCTTGCTGAAGGTTTTGCTTCCGCTTCCTTCCACCATATAAGCCAGCAAAGTCCACGGAGCGCCGGCAAATCCGATAAGGGGTACGCGGCCGCTAAGTATTTTTTTGGTTAATTGTAAAGCATCCATTACATATTGCAGATCGCCGGCCTCAGCCACGCGCAGCTTCTTTACATCTTCTGCAGACTTTACGGTGTTCTCAAACCATGGACCTTTTGCTTCGATCATCTGGTAAGGAAGTCCCATTGCTTCAGGGATAACAAGGATATCAGAAAAAATGATCGCGGCGTCCACTCCTAAAATATCAACCGGTTGGACAGTAACCTCGCTGGCCAGTTCGGCATTTTTTACAAATTCGATAAAGTTTTTCGCCTTGGCGCGTGTTGCGCGGTATTCGGGTAATATTCGTCCTGCCTGGCGCATAAGCCATACGGGAGGGCGTTCAACCTGTTCGCCCTTAGCGGCGCGTAATAAAAGATCGTTTTTTAACATCGCGCAAAGTTACATCCTAATTTTAACAATTGACAGAATAATCACCTCCCAGATATCAAATTTGCCCGGGGGATGCGGAATTATAGCCGTAACTTAGCTTTTTCCAGTTATGAAAAAGATATTCCTTTCCCTGCTCGCTATTAGCGCGCTTTCAGCAAATGCACAAGAGCATTTGTGTGCAAAACATAAACAAATCTCTTCAGCTAAGATTAGTCAATACCAAAGTCAGAAGTCATCTCTGCCTCCACAGGGAGCTCATGAAAATGAGTACGATGTTAAGTTTGTACACCTGGATGTGAATGTTGAGCGAACAAACAAGTATATCAGCGGAAGTGTGAAAACTGTGGCGAAGGTCAGCGCTGCTTCACTCGATACCTTTGTGACGATCCTTCATCTTAACCATGCAATTGATTCCATAAGATTTAATGGCGCGCTGCTTTCAGCGATCCGCAAGGACAGCATGGTGAAAGTCGTTGTCAACCCGTCTCTTCCTCAAAATACTTCTTTTACAGTTCAGATCTGGTACAAAGGCACTGCACCCACAGGCGGCTCTGCCATTGGGAGCGGCTTCAGCAACCAGACTTCCGGAGCATGGGGAAACCAGGCTACCTGGAGCCTGAGCGAAAGTTTTGTGGCTTATCATTGGTGGCCTTGTAAGCAGGTACTTACCGATAAGATCGATTCGAGCTGGGTTTATATCACGACGGATTCTGCAAACAAAGCGGGTTCAAATGGAATACTTGAAAACGTGGTGAACATTGGAAATAAAAAACGTTTTGAATGGAAATCCCGCACTCCGATTGACTATTACCTGATCTCTGTCTCTGTTGCCAAATACAAGGAATACAACCAGTATGCAAAGCCACAGTATCTTGTAAACGATTCGATCCTTGTTCAGAATTACATTTACGATAACGCGATCAATAGTCCTAACTGGATCGCCAATCAAAAACCCAGTCTTGATGCTGTTCCGAAATTCATTGAATTCCTCTCTGAAAAATACGGCATGTACCCTTTTTACAAAGAAAAATATGGGCACTGCATGGCACCTGTCGGAGGAGGCATGGAACATCAAACAATGACGACCCTTGGTTTTTTCGATTATTATATCAACGCTCACGAGCTTGGTCACCAATGGTGGGGTGATAACGTAACCTGTAAAAGCTGGGCAGATATCTGGATCAATGAAGGTTTTGCCTCTTATACGGAACACCTGGTTGCAGAATTTACGGATGCTTTAAATTTCCAGCCCAACCTGAATGCCGCTCACAGCAGTGCTATGAGCCAGCCAGGTGGAAGTGTCAGGATTCCTGCGAAAGATACTCTGAACACAGGCCGCATCTTCAGCTCGAGGTTAACGTATGATAAAGGGGGCGCTATCATTCACAGTCTGCGGTTTGAGACCAATAACGATACACTGTGGTTTCAAACTCTGCGTGGTTTTCAGAAGACCTATGCAAACAGCACAGCAGGTGCCGTGGAGTTCGCCAACTATTACCAGTTGACTACGAACATAAATCCAACGCAATTTTTTAATCAGTGGTATTATGGTGAAGGTTATCCTACTTTTAATGTGAAGTGGAACTATACCGGCACACAATGTATTATTAAGAACGTGGAAACTGTAAGTATGCCGCAGGTTACACCTCTCTTTATAACTCCACTTGAGTACCTGATAAAACGGTCGGGGAAACAGGACACCACCATACGACTCGTACAACAGAATGCCACCGAAATCTACACCATCAGTTTAACAGGTTCTGTTACCGGTATAACTGTCGATCCGAATAATTGGATCATTAACGGCATGCTGGGTTCAACACGGGACGCTACATTAGGAGTGGAGGTTGTACCACCGCCGCCGAATGCTTTGACTGAAATTAGCTTTGAAGCAATAAAAATCGGACCAAATCCGACTTCCGGAATAGTTGAAATTTCAAATACCGCGAACCTGACCGGGGAGATCAAAGTTTACGATATCTCCGGAAAAATTGTGATGACGAATACACTTTCTACACGCAAAATCGACCTGAGTGCACAGCCTGCGGGTGTTTACCTCGTTAAAATATGTGACAGCGAAGGAGTGGAAAGGCAATCAGTGAAAATAATCAGGCGGTAGATTCGTTAGATTTATTATTTTTGTGGCCGCCTAAACAGCATTGGCACCATAGTTCAATGCCCGCCCGAACGACTGGACGACTTAAGTAATGGGTGGAAATATATAATGGCACCATAGTTCAATGGATAGAACGGAAGTTTCCTAAACTTCAGATCTAGGTTCGATTCCTAGTGGAGCCACTTTTAAATAGCCCTTGTGAAACACAGGGGCTTTTATTTTTTAGAGCTAGCCCTTGTGAAACACAGGGGCTATTCTATTTTTGGCGCTGCATGAGGAAAGTTTAGCAATGATTATTTCCTCTGCAAATTATAATTGAAACCCACACGAGCAGAGATGTTCTCTTCTAAATACGGGTTGCCCAATTGCCAGCCTTCTGTTTTTCCGCTTAACGCTGCAAACGCCGAAAAGTTAGAGTTCAATCCGAGTTTTACTTTTAAATCCACCGCTCCACCAAAATTTTGCGCCGAACTGAAATAAGAATCTGGCTGATTCCATACATGTGCCTGCAAATCGGCTTCCAGTAAGCGATTTATTCTATAATTATAGATCCCTGTTTGTATTCCGTAGCCGGTTTGAGATTCGTTTTTATATGTATGTAGCGCCGCCAAAACATCAAATTTCTTGTATTTAAAAGGAAAATAGTACGCAACATCGTGCCCGAAATGCGTAGGAGCATATTGCGTAAAGAATAGAAAAGAGAAATTAGAATTTATCCGGACGCGATTTATAAAAAAGATAGCAGGATTGACAAAATTAAGTAAGGATAATTTTTTTTCATGGTTTAAAAATTCTTGCGCCGGATGGGAAAGATCCGAGAAACCAATTCTCCTGTTCACGCCTTCACCATTTGGAAATGCAGACCGCGTAGTAAATACACTGTCTGGGTTAAACATATCATAAGCCCACGCTGTGAGATCCGCGCCCGCATAATCCCGTTCTGAATCCATTTTACTTTCATAAGGTGGAGCAAGGACTTTAGCCGAATCTGACATACTGCCGGTAGAAAATTTAAAATAATTATACACGTAATATGCATTATACAGTAGGAAAGAATTTTTGTAGAATGACCGTCGTTTAAAAAAGTCATTCACTGTTGTTTCTTTATTAAATAAAATCTCTGATTGCGAGCCCGCCACATATGAGTAGAGCAGTTGACTGAGATCGTTCTCTTTTATTGAGGACAGGCTGCTATCATTCACCCCATAAACAGTGCCCTCCCAGCGACTGCCTATCCAGTTACCGTTCTTAGAACTAATCTTTCCTACTCCTAATACGGCACGATGAAACTCTTCGTGTGTCCATACCACAAGTGGAATGGGCAGATCACTTACATAGTAAGAAAAACCCAGACCTACAGCATATTTGAAGACACTATTCGACACCTTCCGGATTCCTTTATACGGCTTATTCTCTCTTTTAAATATCCTGTCGCCCAGCCCGTCGATTCCCCAGTAACCCAATTCGTAAAAATCATTCCCCAGCGACAGCGCCTGATTCATGGAAGGATACCTGTATGGTAAAGAAACATTCTGCGCAACATCCACTAAAGGAACACTAAGTCTTATTCGGTAGATCGCCGAGTCCTGTGCATTTACTGATACCACAAACATCATCGCAAAGCCCACAACAAGCAGCCTTATGTTTTTAAATTTCATAGTCTTTTAATTTTTCTCAATTAACCCTTAACACTAGTACTTTGCAACTCCACACTTTCGTTACGGTACAGACAACTATGTTCTTTTTTACCCCTACCAGCGGCCACAATTATTTCTATTGTCAAGAGATCAGCTTCATTTATCGAAGTGAGATCTGCTAGTGCGATCCGGCTTGTTATTGCGCTCAGCATAAAAAAAATAATCTATTCGAATCAGCACATGCAGAGGCATTCTGCAATACGCACCTGCACGCTTTTTACCGACGCTTTAAGTTCAAAACTGAGTAAATCAGGTCATTTCAGCAAAGGTCGTTAGAGACCCCGGGTTTTTCAATCACACGAATATGTGAAAACAACATTGTCACTCAATATCTCACCTGGACAAGAAGGCATATTTACGCAAAATTTAAAATGCACCGTAATCAAATTTGTTGACCAGAATATTTACATTTAGTACCCAGGTCGTAAAATATGAAATCCAGCTATAAACTCATCTTGTTGTTCCAAATGATTTGCAGTGGATTTTTTGGGCAGATCGCAGCTCTTGAGGGCTATGTAACCGGACTACCTTCTGACACTTTAGCCGCCGCAACTATACAGGTCGATAAAATCACGGGAACTATCTCTGCTAAAAACGGATTTTATACAATTTCTCTTGAACCGGGAACTTACACAGTAACATGCTCCCTGGCCGGGTACATACCTTTAAAAAAAGTGATTGCTGTTGCCGCGGGAACTACTACACGGGTTGATTTTAATCTCACCGAAAACACAAATCCCCTCGATGAAATTGTAGTCAGCGCCGAACGATACGAACAAAAGATCGGGGAGACCATGGTGAGTACCGAAATCCTAAAGCCGCAGCTTATCCAGAATAAAAATTCAACATCTATAGATCAGGCGCTGAACCAGGTGCCTGGAGTGGTTGTTGCGGATGGACAGGCAAGTATTCGGGGAGGAAGTGGTTTTAGTTATGGCGCCGGGAGCCGCGTACTGATGCTGGTAGATGAAATGCCAATGATAAGCGCGGATGCAGGAGATATCAAATGGAATTTTCTGCCAATAGAAATTGTAGAACAGGTGGAAGTGGTGAAAGGAGCTTCCTCAGTCCTTTATGGTTCAGGGGCTCTGAATGGTATCGTTAACATGCGCACAGCATTTGCGAGAAATGAACCACGTACGCAGGCATCCATTTTTTATGGACAGTATGATGCTCCCCGCAACACATACAAATGGTGGACAGGCAGCAGCCAGTCGCAAAAAGGAATAACATTTTCGCATGCGCAAAAGATCGGCAGACTGGACATTGTGATCGGCGCGCATAAATACACCGACGACGGATACAGAATGCTGGAAACAGAATCCCGAGACAGGTTCAACGCTGGTTTAAAGTATTCTTTTAAAAAAATCCCGGGTTTACAGACAGGTGTCAATACCAACATGATGAATACGCAGGGAGGCTTGTTCTTTCTCTGGCAGAATTATGATTCAGCCTATATACCACAGGGTAAAAAAATTCAGAACTATAATAACAACCGTTTTAATATCGATCCGTGGATCACTTACTCAGGTGGAAAAAGTATTGACAGGAACTACAAGATCAGCTTTCGCAACCGTTATTTTAAAACACAGAATAATAACGACAAGAATCAAAGCAGCAGTTCCGAATTATATTATTCAGAATTGCAGTATAGTGGTAATTTCAGCAAAAAAATAAATCTGACCACGGGATTTGTTGTGATGCAGCAGGTGATTCTTGGCGATTCCATTTACGGCAAACACCAGGGCAATAATCTGGCAGGTTATGCCCAGCTGCGAAAACAGTTTTTTAACCGCCTCACAGTCACAGCAGGATTACGTGGAGAATTTTATAAAATAGATTCTGTAAAAACAACCGGAACTTTGCTCAATAATAATTCTTCGGCTCAGCTGCCATTCCAACCTGTCTTCCGAGCAGGCGCTAATTACAGAGCTGCCCGTTACACATATATCCGCGCGTCGGTAGGACAAGGTTACCGGTTTCCAAGTGCGGCAGAAAAGTTTGTGAATACATCAGTAAGTGCGTTAAAAATATTTCCGAATCCTTCGCTAAGATCTGAGCGCGCATATAGCGCAGAACTAAGTGTAAAACAAGGTTTTCGTTTATGGGGGTTTCAGGCCTACGCTGACCTGGCTGCATTTTACACGCGGTATTCGGATATGATCGAATTTGTATTCGACATTTATAAACCTGGTGGTGCGACAGGGAATATTTTCACGGATCTGCCTTACGCAGGATTCAAATCTCAGAACATTGGAGATGCCGAGATTAGTGGTGCAGAACTCAGTATGAATGGTTCCGGCAATTTTGGTCCGGTGAAAATGACCGTATTATCTGGTTACACATACATTCGGCCAATACAACCGAATTTTAACCCTGCCAGTGATACATTGGGACTGCCAGGCATCAGCACACTCAAATACCGGAGCAGAAATCTTTTTAAAGCAGACATTCAGCTTGAATACAAAAAATGGTCGCTTGGTTACAGTGCCCGGTACCAAAGTAAAATTGAGAATATCGATCGCAGGTTCACTCAAAGTCTTTTTGAGGAATACAGTAAGCCGGGAGGAATAAATTTTGCGAATATTCCCGGCACTTACATTCTTCCCGGACTTAAAGAAAATTACGATGCCTTCAGTAAATCGTTTATTGTGCAGGACGCAAGGATCGCTTACCAGCTTTCTGCAATTGTGCGATTGTCATTTATAGTAAATAATCTCGGGAATATCGAATATCAGAACCGGCCTGGCGATATGCGCCCGCCAACGCTATATGTCGGCCAGATCCTTGTGAAGATCTGAAAAACCAAAAACCCCCCGGTCTCACACGAGGGGTTTTTACAACTAACTAAAATCTGAAAAAATAAAGAACTGCGGCAAAATTAGATCATTGCCTGCTCTCAGATATTTGCAAATGGTTAAGAAACTTTGAAGTTAACCGTATTGAAAATTCTTTCTCCTGAGACTTAGCGAAAAGGCGGCACACTCTTTTAAATTCCCAATACTTGTTTTTCCAAAAAACTGAAGAACGTTACATCTGGTCATATAAAATTCAGAGAATTCAGCATCACCACCCTAAGCTGTAAGTTGCTTTGATATTCTACAACCCCGCCACCTTCTTGTTCATCCTGTAACCGAAACCTTTTTTCGACTGTATGATCTTTCTCCCGAATGCCTGCCGGATGTTATATATGTGCACGTCGATGGTCCGGCGTTTAGCAACTGTTTCATCTTTCCAGACAAGATCCGCGATCTCCAGCTTACTAATGAATTTGCCTGAATTATTATACAAAAGTTCAAAGATCCTGAACTCCTTGCGTGGTAATTGAATAGGCACTCCTTCTTTGTAGATCAGATATTTATCTGTATCCATGCGCACCTCCTTATTCATGATGGTACGACGAACCTGTCTGCGACGCAGCAGATTCCTCAGAAACAATTTCATGATCGAGGGCTTGAGATGAAAACCGATGAATGCATCCGCGCCTGCATTAAAAGCCAGCTCCTGAACAAAATCATCGCTCTTATCGCTGTATAAAACAATAAACGAAGTAGAAAAAGCAGGATTCTGTCTCAGTTCTTTTAAAAGGTAAATACCGTCGTTAGGAGAAATATCCAAATGCAGAAAAAAAACTTCTATACTGGAAGAGGATACGAATTCCCAAAATTCTCTTTCCTGGTCAAAAACATGAATACCTGGAAAATTAATCTTAAGTGTTTCAACAGTTTTAAAAATATGGTTCACTGAATTGTCCAGGAACACTATGGCAGAAGGGGGGGTACTCACAGAGTAAAGTTGCCCTTTTGGGTTTAAGTGATCAGGAACACAACGTTAAGTAAACATTAAGTTGCATATAAATTTCAGGCTGCCCTGGAATGGTTCGATTTCATCTTATTTGCCGAAATATTAAGCATGTTCAGGATCTGCATGGTTTCCAGCGTTAAGGCGCGTGTCGTTTGTGGTTGCTTTATTTTAATTTCTTTAAAAAAAACATCCATTTTTTCAAGCCAGAGCTTTACTGTTTTAAAGCTCGATTTCGTGAGCACACCCCGCACCTGGTCACTCGTGGAATACTGCCTGTGAAACTCCCGTAGCAGGTGCTTCACTTTTTTTGCCTCGAATTGCTTGCCGGTACCTGAACCGGACAGAATATACTTTATCAATAGCAGGTTAAGATGATATCCTTCTATAAGAGCCTGCAGCTGCGCACCCTCTTTTTTAAACTTTTCGACCCTTTTAAGAGCAGAAGTTATTTTTCGTTCGGTCATATGTAAATAAAAAAGCCTCCTAAAGTTAGGAGGCTCTAATATTAAAACAATAGAGGGTCTAGTGATTCACCACTAATTTAACCGTTTCTTTACCATTTGTTGTGGTTATCGTTACAAAATAGATTCCGTTTTCAAGTTCAGAAGTTACCACTTGAAAATTATTGCTTCCTTCTACTCCCATAAAGTGCAGGGGTTGCGCAACAGTTTTTCCGGTAACATCTATAACCGATGTTTTTATTTCTGATGCCCTGGACAGATTTAAGCTCAGCGTTACTGAGTTGTTTGCAGGGTTAGGAAAGATCATTACCTCATTCATAGTTCCTGCTATCTCCCTCACTGCAACGTCGAGACACGTGGTGGTAGTTATAGAAAGCGGAACGGTGCTGGTTCCATTTTCGTTCATCACGCTTAACGATATCGTAAACGTATTCAGGGTTGAAACAGTGAACATAGGAGCCGCATCAGTAGCATTTGAAATGGTCACTCCAGGAGCTGCTGTCCACATAAGCGTGCAGTATCCTGGTGAAATGGTGCTGCTTGCGCTGAAGGCCATCGCCTGAAGATTTGAACTATTCTGACCGATACAAATTGACGGAGGAACAGACGCTGCGACTACGGGGTTAGTAGTTGACGACTCTGAAGCAACCAGCGCGTGTGTAAAGGAAGCGCCCGAATTTGCTATTGATCCCGCAAAAGGTCTGTAATCGGGATTCAGGTAATTGTAAGGGTTAACGAGGATTGAATTGGAAGTGCTGCCACCAATAAAAGGAAGTGTGTCATTTCCATTGGATTTCAGCCACGTGGTCATTGTAGCATTAAATGCAGTGCTTAAAGTTTGTGATTCAGTTGCCTTCACTCCGTAATTGGCAAGGATGTTATTCTGGAAAAGCAATGTATTTGTGGTAGTTCCTGCAGCGTTGTTTTCAGCAAGTGTGCCATCAATAAAGATACCCCTTGTTTTATGATCAAGGAAAATAGTGTTGATGATCTTCAAAGCTGAATTTCTGCGGATCCTTGCCCCACGGCGGAAACCATTGGCAGTAGTGGCAGTTACTACCCCACGCAGCGGACCAATATCAGTGATATTTGAAAAAATAGCGGAAGTCACTGGAGTTGCCTGAGTACCATTTGGATCATTATCAGATTCAAAACCTTCTGACGTCGATACATTTGGATTATCTGCGAAGGAAGCATCACGCACACCTAAACCAAACTGAACTACTCCATGGTATCCAAAGTCTGTATCGAAATTGTCGTCAAGACACCTGTAAGCCACAAGATGCCTGCAATTTACAGCACCACCAAAAAACTCAAAAGCATCATCGTTCGAGAACGACACCTGAACGTAATCAATAGTCGTTCCACGACCTACTGCACCGAAAGTAAGACCGTTGATCTCTTTGTCGGGCTGATAAATATAACCTCCGAATTCTATCCGTACGTATTGTAAGGAACCGGAATTATCATTGTCGTCAGGGGAAGTACCTCCTCCATATTCCGTGTCAGTTGATACTGGAAGACCTTCAATATTATTAACTCCGTTAGGGCAGTTGTTGCTCGCTTTACCAAGCAAAATAATGCCTCCCCAATCGCCTAACGAACGCTGACCAGGTGCCTGGTTGGATGTAAACACAATTGGTTGAGCTGCTGTACCGTTAGCGATGAGCTTGGAACCCTTGGTTATAAAAAGACCTGCTCCTGTTACACTTTTATCTCCTAAAACCGTAACACCCGGCTGGATGGTAAGGATTGAATTGTTGAGCACAAAACACTGGGCTGATAACAGAACTGTCTGCCCTGTTAACCAGGTTGTGTTGGATGTGATGTTGCCGCTTACAACTATGGTATGTGCCGGATAAACTTTATTCTGTGGATCCCACTCAGTCCAGCTATCGGTCCACATGGGAGTTGGTGCCGGTGCAAATGCACCCCTGTAACAGGTTTTGGTAAGAAAGGAACCCTGTGCCAAAGCATTTGAAACCAGGAATCCAGTAGTAACTATTAATAGAATTTTTTTCATTTTTTTTGATTTAAATATTTTCAATTTCTTCATCGCAAATTTCGCGCACCAACCTTTAGTAAAGATTATTCAGGAATTACCAAACGGTCAACGCTTGGTTACCTAATTGTTACCTGCTAGAAACGATAAGAAACAATGAAAGTGTAAGTAGAGCCATAATTCCTTCTGAAATTGGTGTAATCTACTGTAGCATCATACAGGTTGTCAGTTCTGCTGCTTCCCTTATAATAAACGATATAGTCAGGGTGTAGCAGGTCTTTGATATTGAACCGGACTTCCAGCCTGTTCTTTAAAAATCCTTTTGTGAATTGCATATCAAGAACAGTTCTCGCGTTTTCCCAGCGGTTCGCTATCTGGTCGTTTCCTACAATGTAAATCCTTTCACCTACGCGGTTAACAATGGCAGATATACTGAACGCATCCTTCAAATCCACATACGACAGACCAGCATTGATAATATAAGGAGATTGTCCCTGCATTGTCCTCACATCAGGAACCTCACTGTTAATGCCCGCTACATTCACACTCGATTTCATTAACGAGAGATTGGCGAACAATGAAAGATTATTCAGGAATCTTACTGAGTCTTTTTTAAGGATCGCGCCAAGGTTCACCCTGTACTCCAATTCTGAACCATATACTTTCGCAAAGTTTGAATTAGAATAAACGATCTGGTTTTCCTGCCCACCTAACATATAACGTTCAATAGGTTTATCAAAATATTTGTAAAACCCCGACACTGTAAAGATCTGGCCCCTTCCTGGATATACTTCGTAACGAAGATCGTAGTTGTCGATATACGAACGCGTGAGTGCGGGGTTACCAGATACGGAAAGACGGGTCTCGGGATCATACCAGATCACTTTAGCCAGCTCCCTGAATTCGGGACGATTCAAAGTTTTATAATACGCAAAACGCAAAGCTGTTTTCTCAGTGAAATTATACACGAGGTTGAGCGAAGGCAGCAGATCATTTATGGTATTATTTACATATACAGAATCAAACGCGGGGTAAGCAACAACAAGATTCTGCGTGTAACTTTCGTAACGTAATCCAAGTATAGCCCTGAATTTTTCGCTATATCTCAATTCAAACATTCCATAGCCAGCAGCGAGGGTCGAGTTAGCTGAGTAATTGTCATCATCCTTGGTGTTCTCAAATAATTTAAATCCGCCATTGCCCTGTGGTGTCACACTCATATTCGACTCGGCAAAAATCTGGTCTTCCGGAAGGTAAAGCAGCTTGTCGTCGAAAAAGATGCCCTGTGACATCGCGGTGTACTGTTGCAAACCAAACGAACGCATTCCGAATTGCCGCGCGCGCGTCTGATATAAAAACCCTGCTTTCGGATCAATAGTAACATTTTCGCTGAGCTTAAATAATCTTGATACGTCTGCTTTTACACTCTTCATGTTCTCGTTAAGGTGATTATAGACCCTATAGCCGGCGTAGCTCGGGCCGGTGGAACTCGAAATGTCAGCCCTGTAAGCAGTGTCAAGCATATTGGGACCTTCACTGGGATCGAATGGCAGAAAATCTTCGTACTTACTATACGAAGTTACCCGCATGTTGGGCACATCTCTTTGTATCTTGCTTATAGCGGCATTCCATCCCACCATAATTTTTGACGCGGGTAAAAGGTGCTTGCCGATCAACTGAGTAGCGTAAATCTGGCTGGCGGTAAAGTATCTTGTGTTTACCCTGTTAATGATCCTGTTGGCTTCCTGCACATTATTTGTTCCATAACTATTAACGAATTTGTTATCACTCGCGCCGGTAAACATATTCCGCAGGCTGATCGAATTATTATCATTCAATTTAAGTGACAGATTGAGAAGCGCGCCTGAATTGACTAATGCCTGGTGGATATTGCTTGAATAATTTCTTTCCATGATCACATGATCCCGGTTAACGTCTTTAATTCCGATGCCGTCATACTCTATCCTATTAAGATTATAGAAACTTTGAACGTTATTGTAGCCGAGGCTGAACACGATGCCAAGAAAATCTTTTTCCTTTCTGCTTAAATTATACCCTCCGGCAAGCTGGAACTGGGAATTGGGTGCAAATTGCGAAGTACTGTAGGCCCAGTCATTCTTGAAATAGGTTGCCATTTTTGCCTGGTCAGTATTTTTTATCCAGCTTGCTTTTTCCGTATACGCAGGGATCTCTGCGGGCAGATCCCGTGAGCCATCGTCGAAACCCAGATTATCGTATTTGCCGCCCGGGTAAATTATCTTTTCCCTGCCAGTTGTAATAGTATTGTAACCAGCACCCGCGCTGAATGAAATAAAATTCTGCTCCGGAATACTTTTAGTATTGATCTGCACAATACCCCCGGCGAATTCAGATGGCATATCCGGCGTGGCAGTCTTATTGATCACAATATTATCGAGCATGTTGGATGGGAAGAGGTCGAAGGCAAACGCTTTCTTGTCAGGCTCTGTGCTGGGTAAGGGTGCGCCGTTAAGATAAGACGCGTTATACCTTTCGTTCAACCCACGGATCACTACAAATTTATCATCCTGTATGGTAACACCGCTTACTCTTTTTAGAGCGTCGCTGGTTGTACGGTCAGGTGTTCGTTTAAGAGTTTCTGCAGAAACACCGTCGCTCACCGCTGCATTATTCTTTTGCTGAAGAACGAGCGCAGTGTTATTTTCTCTGTTCAGCTTCACCACTACTTCTACTTCCTGCAACTCCTGTGAGCCAGACTGATCAAGTGATACATTAATATTTACAACGTCATTGGCTATTACATTTACACTTTCAATTTTTTTTGTGGAGTAAGAAACATAACTTGTAATTAATGTGACCTTACCTGCGGGTACGTTTGAGATCGTGAATTTCCCGTCAAAATCTGCCGAGGCTCCTTTCGTGGTACCCTCAATCAATATGGTAGCCCCGGGTAACGTTTCTCCCGTTTTACCATCTACAATAACTCCTGTGATCTTTCCTGTCTGTCCTGTTAAATAACCCACCTGCGACAGTAACAGGAAAGTGAAAAAGTACTTAAGCATCTATTTGAAATTTGATACTGCAAAAAAAGCAAGACAAGCTTATTTTAACCTGAATTCCACGTTACCAAAACCTTAACTTAGTTGGTGCATCCGTGATTTTCGTTAATATTAGATTAACATATGACCCGCAGCAGTGCGCTCAATTAATCATTTGGTAATATTCGCGTAATAGATAGCGATTACAGAACTGCTATTTTTGATTCAGTGAAAACACTAACATTCATACTTCTTCTGCTTACTTTGTCAGTACAGGCATTCGCAACTACCGGGGAAGACGAAAAATCGTCCACCACAACAATGTCCGCTAAGGTCATCGATAAACACGGGGAGGCACTGGCCGGCGCTAAAGTTCTGATCATGGAAACGGGCCAGGTGGTGTTTACAGATTTTGAAGGATCATTTAAAGTGCAGCTCGATAAAAAATCGAATTTTACATTCCTTATTGATATGGTAGGGTTTGAACCAAAAACAATTCCTTCGAGTCAAATAGTAACTGGCGAATTCATTCTTACCTTCCTGTAGCCTCAATCATCAGATAATTCTCCCCCGTACGCATTTATGCCGCCTCTACGTTGCGTCTGCGCGTAATGGTGTTAGAACCCTGACTAAGAACCCGGGTCCCATAAAACGTCATAAATCAAGTTTCATACTCTGCACGCCAGCAGATCGCGCTTAATTTTCCGCGGAATGTAAAGTCTAGGTTAAATCTGCATTAGCAGATTGTTTCCTGCATACCGAATCGGTAAATTTGATCAAGGGACCACTATAAAAAGTCCGGCGCTATGAAAAAGTTACTCACTGTTTTGATCGCTTTTAGTTTATTCTCTGCTGTAAACAGCCAGGTTTTAAATAACCAGGGTCTGTACGAAGAAAAAGACGGATCATTGTTTACGGGAAACATCACCAGTACACAAAATGACATCAAATGCATTCTTACTGTAAGATCTGGAGTTATTGACGGACCTGCTCAATATTTCACTGCAAAAGGTGATCTTCTCGAATCAGGTAGTTTTAAAGGCGGACATAAGCACGATAAATGGACCCGTTACAATTCAAACGGTTCCGTTTCAGCGATTGCCTTTTACAACCTCGGAAAAAAAGATGGAAAATGGCTGGTGTTCGATGATAAAGGAAAGAAACGTTTCGAACTTAACTATGATAACGGATCCAAAACCGGCATCTGGACCAATTGGGATGAAAACGGCAATGTTACCGATTCAAAAGACTACAGTAAACTAAATTGATTTATAGAGGTCTGCGCTCCCAATTACTTTGCGGTCCTAACCTTAGTGTTTCTGAGTGCCCTAAGTGCCTTAGTGGTTTAGCGCCTCGCAATTGCATCCCTTAATCTTAATAATTACTTAACTTTGGAAAGAAGCGGTGACCGTAACTTTGCAAAGATGAATCAAAATACATTAAAGATCCTGCTGGTTGACGACGAACCAGATATTGTAGAGTTCTTAGGATACAACCTGAAAAAGGAGGGATATGAGGTATTTACAGCCGGAAACGGAAGAGATGCTATAGAGATCGCCCGAAAGGAACTTCCTCATCTGATCATTCTCGACGTGATGATGCCTGATATGGATGGTATCGAAACCTGTCGTGAGATGCGTGAACACAAAGAACTTGCTGATGTGCTGATCGCATTCCTGACCGCCCGCAGCGAGGACTATACACAGATTGCCGGATTTGAAGTAGGTGCTGACGATTATATTACAAAGCCTATTAAACCACGGGTTTTTATAAGCCGTGTGAAGGCCCTGCTACGCCGGTTGCAGTCTTCTGCAGAGACCGAAAATAATGTTGATTTTGGAGATGTAAGGATCGATAAGGAAAAACATTCCGTATTTAAGAATGGGATTGAAATAGCTCTGCCAAAGAAAGAGTTTCGTCTCTTTGCACTTTTAAGCAGCAAACCTGGCAAAGTATTCACGCGCGAGTTCATTCTCGACCAGGTATGGGGCGACGAAGTAGTGGTAGGAGATCGCACAATTGATGTGCACATCCGAAAATTACGCGAGAAGATCGGTGACGATTATTTTAAGACGGTAAAAGGAGTGGGTTATAAATTCGAGTTCTGATCGAGTCCTTTATTGTCTGTAATTCTTTTTTCAGGACTATCATCACAAACATCTGTTTTGCAGTTTGGTCCTACGTCGGTATGAGCCTGTTTCTGGATCTCTTCAACTTCTTTTATGAATTGTCCTACCTTATGATTAACGTAAGGGCCGCCATAAGCATCGATCAGCATGCCTTTTGTACCATCAGCAGTTTCAATAGCGTAGACCACTGAATTGTCCGCCGGGTCACTCTCACCTTCAAAACGGTAAAAGTTCACAATCTTAACCTCGCTGGGAACATATAGTTTTCCGTTGGACGGGGCTTCGATGCCTGTCTTTTTCGGTACAAAATTTTCAGTATAGCCTTGTTGAGTAAGACGGTTGGTGCAGCTCACCAGAGTGGTCATCTCTATTTTTTCAAAATTTTCCATAAAACCTGATAGTTAGTAGGTCATCATATCATGAAAAAATTGTGCCACCAGCATGTTTTCAGGCGGTCGAATCAGAACAGGTTTTCGGCGATTTTTAAGAATGATCGGAGCTACCTTTTGTGAGAAGTAACAATATGGGTAAAAAAATCCCCTGCATACAAGAGGAATTCGATTAAAAACGGGCAGCGCGGAATAAGCTTCTCTTGCTTCTTCAGGCCATAAAAAAAGCCCGTTAACAACGGGCTAATAAAAGTGCGGATGAAGGGACTTCCCGAGACTCCTGCAGTCGCTCGGGATAAACTTCTCGTCCCTTCTTCAAGAAATAAAAAAAGCCCGTCAAAAAACGGGCTTTTAAAGTGCGGATGAAGGGTCCCGATAGCTATCGGGACGAACCCCCACGCCTTGCGGCGCCAGATCCTACCGCGAAAGCTTTCGGGGCTGGTGCGGCCAGGATTTACTTGTACCGCATTTTAATTTTTCCATAATTTCCGGGAACTTTTTAAGATTGGAAATATATTTGGCGCTTTTCATCTTCTTCACATGTATTTCGATCTTCCTCGCCTGTTTGTATTCCAAATTTTCCACAATCAAAAAAGGTTCCCAATCATCTGCTTTGCTTGTGAAGCTTGTGGGATCAACTACAGTTTTATGATCGAGATATCTACTATCATTCAAGACAACTGCCTGAATAGTAGCGATTGAGTTTTTGGGAATATAAAATATAGAGATATGCCATTTACAAAAAAAGCCTGTCAAAAAACGGGCTTTTAAAGTGCGGATGAAGGGACTTCCCGAGACTCCTGCAGTCGCTCGGGATAGACTTCTCGTCCCTTCTTCAGGCCATAAAAAAAGCCCGTTAACAACGGGCTAATAAAAGTGCGGATGAAGGGACTCGAACCCCCACGCCTTGCGGCGCCAGATCCTAAGTCTGGTGCGGCTGCCATTACGCCACATCCGCAAATTTAGGAAGGGCAAATATACAAAATTATTCATGAAGCGGCAATAATTCCGAAGGAATATTCGCGAATTCGAGATAAAAACACGCCTTTTGATTTGAATTTATGTTAAACTCCATATCTTTGTCCTCCCGCCCGCGTGGCGAAATTGGCAAACGTTGCGGTCTCAGAAGCCGTTGGTGTAATTACCTTGGGAGTTCGAGTCTCCCCGCGGGCACAGAATAAAAATCCGGTGGACTATCCAGCGGAATACAAAAACAAGACCCCTTGAGATTTTTTTTTCAAGGGGTTTTCTTATCTCTCATTTTCTCTTTCTTCTGAGGAAAAAATCTACGCGAAATCCCCTTACTTTTTATTGCGGTCTATTTTCTGTTCTTCTTTAGGGATTAATACCTATTCTTAACACAAAGAGGGGTAGTACTACCTATTGATACCTATTTCTCACCGCGATACTTTCGCATACACCGCGCAGCTTCACTTTTGCACAAAATCAGACAGGTAAATTTCATTCAGAACGGGAATAAATAATAAAAGTTTCAGGCAAAGGCGCTAAAAAAACAGACATGAAAGGCATCGCACATTCACACCTCTTTATTTTGTTGACTATCATGTTGACTTCCTTTTGGGGCCTTGCACAAACCGGTACAGATTCAGCAAAAGTGGTTCCAAATGGTACGGATGGATTAGATCTCAAAAAGAGACCCAAGGATTCCATTGTTCGAACTCTGCCTCCGAACGAATTCGAAGGGCAATTTTCAACTTTCAGAATAGGACTTGGCTACATAGGTGATTTTACCACATACAAAACAGATGATGTTTTTAATAAACAGATGGATACCGCGGGAATCACGCTGACACCAATGTTTCAGACCAGGGATGCCCGGATACTCGGTAGTGGTGTATTAACCACGAAGAGAAGTATTTCCTGGAAGTTCGCTTACATGTACGATGGAGACGAAAAATACTGGCTGGTTCGCGAAACAGGTATCACTGTAGGATTGCCCGAAATTAAAAGTCACCTTTTTGTTGGTCGTACCAAGGAAGGTTATTCTATGATAAAGGTGATGAATGGCCATTCGCCATGGGGTTACGAACGGATGATGGCTCTCGACGTCATCCCCATCATGGCCGACGGCGCAAAACTTTTTGGATTTGATGACCGATCTAAAATTTTCTGGAACCTCGGATATTTTAATGACATTGTTTCCAAAGGCCAGGGGTTTTCAACCTTCGCATGGCAAGGTGTTGCAAGGATAGGATGGTTGCCGATAAATAATCCGGAACAGGGCAAGACGCTACATATAGCCGGAAATTTCCGTTACGGTAAACCGCTTGATGGTAAAATGACGCTTAAGTCCAGACCTGAATCGAACAATACTCCATTTTTAATTTCTACAGGCTCATTTGCTGCTGACAACAGCAGCCATTTTGGTGGAGAGGTTTTCTACAGCGCCCATCGTTTTGTTATAGGTTCGGAAGTAGCCGTTCATAATTTTTACAAAACGGGCGGAATAAATCATACTTTTTATGGAGGCAATGTGATGCTGGCATACTCTATCACGGGTGGCAAACGCCCATATAAAACTTCAGGAAGTATTTTTGGATTTATGCCGGTGCGAAAATCAATTTTACAAAAAGGAATTGGTGAAGTCGAGGTTGCGGTTTTTCTTTCTACATTGAACTTAAATGACCAGGATATTGCAGGTGGCCAGATGTGGAGATTAACGCCAATGATCAACTGGTTTCCGCTAAAATATATGCGCGTGGAATTTATATATGGTTATGGAATTCTTGATCGTTATAATATGCAGGGAGCCATCCAGTTTTTTGAAAGCAGGATACAGTTCACAATAATGTAAGTGAAATCAGTCTCTCAAGGAGGACCGCGCTTTATAACATCTTTTGCCAGTAACCCACATCCACCCAGCGGTCAAATTTTAAACCCACCTCTTTAAAATGCGCTACTTTGGTAAATCCCAGTTTTTCATGTAACGCTATGGAAGCTACATTAGGCAGCGCGATGCCTCCAATGATCACGTGAATATTTTTCTCCCTAAGTAATTCAAATAACCTCAGGTACAATTTTTTGCCAATCCCTTTCCCAACTTCGTCCGGGCGAAGATAAACAGTAGATTCCACAGAGTTGAAGTATGCCGCTCTTACCCTCCATGCACTTGCATACGCATAACCTGCGACTTTATTTTCATGTTCAAAGATCAGCCAGGGGTATTTTTCTGTAGTCTTTATTATTCTCTGCCGCATCTCTGAAACGGAGACCGGATCGGTTTCGAAGGTCGCCGTGCTTCCAGATACATACAAATTGTAAATGTCACAGATGGATGCTGCATCTTGCGCCGTAGCTGGTCTTATCATACTTCTAATATAAAAATTTAACGTTTAAATTTCTCAACAGCGTAAACATGATTTTGTTCAAATCCTTTTTGCAATTAACAGATAAAATAGTATCATATTTATAGATTTACTAATAGCTATCTAACTTATATATGGGGAAAAAGACGCGCAAGGAAAGTACCACAGAAAGAAAGATCTTCGTTTTGGATACTTCGGTGATCATTTACGATCACACAGCAATTAAGAACTTTGCAGAGCATGATGTGGTGATCCCCATCACCGTTTTGGAAGAGCTCGACAATTTTAAAAAGGGTAATGACTCCAAGAACTTTTCGGCAAGGGAGTTTACCCGGTACGTGGACATGCTCAGTGGCAAGAACGGTCTGCAGGACTGGACAGCCATTAATGGCCCGACACGCGGGAAGTTCAAGATCGAAATGAGCACCAACTCCAAAGTGGATGCTGCCAAGATCTTTGACGACCGCAAAGCCGATCACCGGATCCTTAATACCGCCCTGTTTGTTTCAGAAACTCACCCTGACAGGAAGGTGATCCTGGTAACAAAGGACATTAACTTAAGGATCAAGGCAAAAAGTCTGAACCTCCTGGCAGAAGACTATGAAACCGGGAAAATAAAGACCATTGACGAGCTGTATACCGGCAGAACGGAAGTACAGAAGGTTTCCAACGAATGTATCACAGCCATCTACAACCAGGGACAGTGCAAGGCAGTTGATGTTTTTAAGAAAGAGGATTCCCTTCCAAACCATTATTATATTTTAAAGAATGGTTCACAAAGTGTTTTATCCCGTTATAACAAGGACGATGACACTTTAAAAAGAGTGATCAAAACTGCAGCGTTCGGTGTGATCCCTAAAAACGCGGAGCAGGCGTTTGCTCTTGATGCGATCATGAATCCCGATATTAAGCTTGTAAGCATACAGGGTGTGGCGGGAACCGGCAAGACGCTTCTTTCGCTTGCAGGTGCACTTGAACAGCGCAGGAATTATCACCAGATCTATCTTGCGCGTCCAATCGTACCTCTAAGTAATAAAGACATCGGTTATCTGCCGGGTGACGTTAACAGTAAATTAAATCCGTATATGGAACCGCTGTGGGATAATTTAAAATACATCCGCAGCCTTTTCAGCGAAAAAGATAAAGAGCACAAACAGCTTAACGAAATGGTGGAAGCACAGAAGCTTGTGGTTTGCCCGCTGGCTTATATTCGCGGACGAAGCCTGAGTAATGTGTTCTTTATCGTGGATGAAGCTCAGAACCTTACACCTCACGAGGTGAAAACCATTATTACCCGTGCAGGCGAAAACACCAAGATTATTTTCACCGGTGATATCTACCAGATAGATACACCTTATCTTGATGCCCAAAGTAATGGCCTGAGCTATATGATCGAAAAAGTAAAGGGTCAGCCGTTGTATGCTCATATAACATTGGAAAAAGGCGAACGCAGCGAGCTGGCAAACCTGGCAAACGACCTGCTGTAAGCATTTAATTAGATAAACCCGGAAGGTCGATCCTTATGTGATTGACCTTCTTTTTTAGCACATCAATGATACCTGCTCACGCATTTAACGCTCTGGTGATCCGATATGAAAAGTATTGATGCGATCTCTATCCCGGTATCCGACCAGCAGGCGTCAAAGCGCTTTTATTCTACTCTGGGATTTAAAGTGCTTGAAGAAAGTCGTCTTGAGAACAACCAATGGTGGATCAGGATGGGGCTGGAAGGTAACACTACAACAATAACGCTTGTAACCTGGTTTTCAAAAATGCCTCCCGGCTGCATGCAGGGACTTGTTCTCAGGACCGACGATCTTGAAAGAGATCTGCGTAATTTGCAGGATCACGGTATCCGCACCTCAAAGGTGGAAGTTGCACCAATGGGAAAATTCTTTTCATTTAAAGATCCGGATGGAAATGGTTTGAGTTTCCAGGAACTGTGAAAAATCCCCACCTGCTTACGCAATTCCACACAATCTGAAACGATTTTTTAATGCTCCGATCGATTCCTTAATAGTGCTTGTCGAAGGTGAAAAAACAGGACCTTCAAAGCTTAATTGTCGCCTGCTGATTCATGGCCGGCTTTGATGGCTGTATGGCACGCAGCCCTTGTGTATCTAAGATCCCATTAACAACGTGCCCGGCGCGCGGCTCTGACAAAGAAAAAATTCAGAATTACTTAGCATTATCCTTTCTGTAATTAAGTTTCCACATTTTGTCACTTTGGTATAGAGTAAAAGCTGGTACAGGGTTTGCAATATACTGGTCAGAGAACAAGTCACGAAACCCACAGGAGTTGAAAAATACCATGAGGAACAAAGCGGGAAACCGCACAGTGATTTAATACTATATTAACCACGCACCGACAGCCACGCTTCATTGCAATGCTGGGATACGGTTGTTACCGGAGTAATACCCGGAAGGAAAGCCACAATGATAAATGTTGTGGCTTTTTTTATTGTTTGATTTTGAAGATCGCAGTCGGGTGGGACGCTGATTGCACAGATTGCACAGACCTTTTGTGCTGGCCAAACGACTGAAAATAAATTTTTGCGGCAATACCACTGCCTGGCAGACTTATTCCGATTGAAGATCTGCGAAATTGTGGAGGAAGCATAATAATCTCCTAAAATTAATTCTGTGAAATCAGTGAAATCTGCGTCTAACTATCAATCCGGCGTTTCGTTTTTGTTTCACCTTATGTACATGCTTTCTTCTTTTATTGCTTTAAAAACCGGAAACCGAGGTTCAGATTGGTCCGCAAACGGCCATCCTGATCGCAGTACATGGTGGTGATCTCAATTGGTCCTATCGGCGAGGAAAGGCCAAGCGTTAAGGCATAACCGGTTAGAAAATTCTGAGTAGCAGAAGCTGTATTGGACGTCTGATTGTGAAAATTATACATTCCTCCATTGACACGCCCGGTGATGTAAACCGTTTTTGAAATTTTATATTGCAGGGCCAGCTGCAAAGAGGCAGCGAGCTCCGTTTTTACTTCAGTATCACTTAATCCGGCAAACTGTATCTGATTAGCAATATTTTCGCCTATGCCCCCGATCTGGAACCCGTTTGTAGGAAAAGGGCGGTCGACTGAAATATATCCGCCGGTAAAATTTTCCTGCAATACAAACCTTGAATTTAAAGGCGTAAAATGATCGGCCTTTAAGAATAACCTCACATAATCGTCGCTGCTGAATAACGCGCTATCTGAGCGGGACTCAGCTCCATCCTGGGAGATCGAGTGCTCAAAATCCTGTGCAAAAACATAACCCCCTTCGGCCCTTATTTTCCATCCGCTTGTTGTAAAATATTTTTTATCCACATCATTCAAATAGTAGCTCAGGTATGTATGATAATACGAATCCTTGGTTTTAAAAACATATTCAGGTGTTTCCACAGTTTTTAATTTCGAATCGTTGAACTGCTGGCTGATACCGATGTACGAGTTATGATTTAAGGCATACTGGATCCTGACGTCAAAATTCGAGTAGTTGCTTCGCATTGTTTCCGACAGATCAAAATCATTATAAACCGGATAATCTATTCCTTCCTTATAGTATGATAAATTAGTTCCAAACCTTCGTCGTTTACCGATGAATTTAAAATATTCAACATTGAGTCTCGGATTTTCACTGAGTGCGAAAGAAACGAGTGCTCTCGACTCCTTCAACAATAAGTCCCTGGCAGTTAAATTGAGAATGAGACTGAGGTCGGTGAAAGAATTATAATTCAGCCCGAACTTCATTGCTGTAAGAGCATTCTCTTCAACCAAAAATCGTAACTCTGTCTGGCCTGCGCTGTTTTGTTTAAAATCATAGCTGATCTTCTTATAATATCGGGAACCATACACCATTCGTATAGCCTCTGCAAATTTCTGATGCGAAAACTCAGTGCTGTCTTTTAGTCCGAGCAAACCAAAGAAAAATTTAGAAGTCGTTTTTTTTAATCCCACTACAGAATAGGAATCGATCCTTATCTTTTTTTCCTGCGGCAGCCTGTCCTTTATAAAAGTTTTCGCACCGTACCTGGCGTTTAGCGAATCAGCAATCCTTTTGAACAAAGGATAATAGGATCGCCCGCAGGCTTTTCCAATGTCAATGATAGAACCTGCACGCGCAAAGTCCCCGGTGCTAAATCCTCTGAGTTCCGGTAAAATATAAATATCACACTCCTTCCTGTGTTTCTCAAAATAATCTGCATCCTTGAAAAAAGCCAGTTGAAGCAAAATGTCAAAAATAGTTTCCAGGTCCTGCGCTTTGTCGAGGCCCTTATTGAGATTTACACCTATCACCAGGTCTGCACCCATGGCTTTTACATCAAGCACGGGAAAATTATTAACGACGCCGCCATCGACCAGGATTTTTCCCTGGTATTCAACAGGAGTAAAAACAGAAGGAATGGCCATACTGGCTCTTATGCATGTAATGATATTTCCTTTATCCATTACCACGGCGTCGCCGGTAGAAAGATCGGTTCCGATGCATTTAAATGGTATTGATAATTTGGAAAAGTCCGTCACATTGTAAACCGGGTGAAAAAGCTCCGCGAACTTGAGCCAGAGCTCCTGCCCTTCTATGATCCCCGTACCAATGCTGATCTTACCTTTTTTAACGGGCACCTCCAGAACATATTTATTGAACTCATCCTTCTCTTCGATCCTGATAGCTTCGAGTTGCGGAGCAGTAGAAAACAAAAGATTCCAGTCGATCCGCCTGGAAAGGGCTTCAATACTATCGCCTGAATAACCTGCGGCATATAATCCTCCAACTACGCTGCCCATGCTTGTTCCTGTGATATAATCAACCTTTAATCCTGCACTATCGAGAGCCTGCAAAATACCGATATGCGCAAATCCCTTGGCTCCTCCTCCACTAAGAGTAACGCCGATCTTCGGCCTTGAACCCTGCGATGCCAGGTTTGGTGCAATTAACAGGAACGCCGCCAGCAACAGTTGCGCGAAATTAATTCGATTCATAAATCGTGGTTATACTAAGTAAGATTCAGTGACACCGGCCGATAATGGAGTACGATTGTGAAAACGAACCGGAAAAAATAAAGGTAGAATTTTACAGTGAAGGACAGAAAAAGGAGGTCAAAGTAAGGTGTTAACCCCTACCCCGAAGAATGTGCCGAGACCTCGAAGGAGTAGCAACAAAAAGGCCGGGGTTACCGGCCTGAATTAAAATGCTTTTAACGTTGTCTTGGTACAAACGGATCGCTGAATTTAGGATCCTCAAAAATAGAGTGGTCGCTGAGTGTTTTGAGAAAAGCAACCAGGCCGCTTTTCTCCGCATCAGAAAGATGAAGCTTTAACGGTTTTCCGTTAGGATCGTTATTCTCTCTCAAACGAATGTCCAGAGCCGGGTGTTCCTTGATCTCAGAATTATAATGTTCCACCACTTCCTCAAGCGTTTTAAAACGTCCATCATGCATATAAGGTGCGGTAAACTCTACGTTCAGAAGCACAGGCATCATAAAGGCACCATCCTCATTCTTATTTCCGGTAACAGCGCCAACACCATCATCTTTGTATTGTGCATCCAAACCGATATTATGACTTTCATCTGTTTGTCCGTAACCTCCGCTTGACTGGAAGTCAGAACGCACGTGGTGGCAATTACCGCATTGAGCACGGCCGAAGAAAAGATCTTTACCAAGCTGTTCCGAAGGCGTAAGAGCAACCTCACCTTTTTCGCTGCGGGTAAATTTATTATTGGAAAAATTAAAGTTCTTCAGGAATTCTGCCAGGGCCTTCTTAATGGAAGTACTGTCAATTTTTTTGCTGGTCAGAAAAGCGCGGTCAAACAGATCGTTATAATAATCCAGCTGCGCGATGCGTCCGATAAGTACATGCATATTAGGCATGTTCATCTCCACATCATTTCTTACTGGCATAAGCGAAAGCTCTTCCAGTGAGCCTGAACGACCATCCCAGAATAAGCGTCCGTTCTTTGGAAAGATAGACGGCGTGTTGCGCAGTGTATGCAGATTGTCGGTGCCCAATGAGAACTGTTCGTTATCGGTGAAGGCATTACTTTGCTTATGACAGCTGCCACAGGAAATATTACTGTTTCTCGACAGGATCTTGTCGTAAAAAAGAACTCTCCCAAGAGTGGCAAGATTGTCGTTGGACGACTTTGGATAATCAAATGTATTTATTGGCAATAGAGGGATCTCAGCCGATGTTGAACCGGCCTCTACAGATTGCTCCTTGTGGCAGGAGACCATAAATACAGCAATTAACGCCGGAAGGCCTAAAATGAGTTTACCTGGTTTTTTCATTCTTTCGAATTTTGGATGAACAGTTTATATTATTTAACCACGAACATCGTCCTGGCCAGATAACGTAAACACTATAATAAAATTACTGAATTTTGGCCCCGGATCGCAAAAAATCGATTTTTTAACTATTTGCGGGCTTTTTTTGCTGCAGCCGGTTTTCCCTTTGCTTTCTTTTTTGTTTGCTGAAAATAGGCGCAGTAAGCACTCATGACGCATTCATGGTGCTCAGGGTGGGTAGGACGACAGGTTTCACGACCCAGGAAAGAAAGGGCCATGCCTATTTCACCCCAGTCCTTTGCCGGGATCACCGCCATGATATCCTGCTCGATTTTCTTGGGATCCTCACTCGCGGTCATTCCCAACCTTGGCGCCACACGCACCACGTGCAGGTCAACTATCACCCCTTCGGCCACTGCACCTGCCCCACGCATAATTACATTGGCCGACTTGCGCCCAATGCCCGGCAGAGCGGTCAGTTCGTCCATAGTTGTAGGGATAGCCTTATCTGTTTTAATAATTTTTGCTATCTGCGAAAGCCATCCTGCTTTGTTCCGGAAATTCCGCACTTTCGTAATGTATGGAATGATCTCTTCAGCTTCTACCCTGGCCAGCGATCTCATGTCAGGAAATGCAGAAAACAAACCCTCTTTGATTGAGTTTATAAGCTTATCGGTTGACTGGGCTGATAATACCACCATTACCAGCAGCTGGTAAAGATTGTCGTACTCAAGAGGATGGGGTGCATTCCTGTATTTCTTTATCAGCGGCTGTGTTGCAAGCGCCCAATTTGTTTTTGGCATAAACTAAAAAAGATAAATTTAAATATAATCTTCTTTGTTCCTCATTGGATGATCAGCTTTCGTCTGTTACAGATGACACCCGCTTTTCTCATCAGGACATCTACCGGCAATTGTTACATTTGATCAAAATTCACTTTCATGCAAACCATTTTAGGCGCAAACGGGACTATCGGATCTGTCCTGGCAAAGGAACTCCGCACATACACCAACAAGATCAGGCTGGTGAGCAGGAATCCGAAAAAAGTAAATGAAACTGACGAACTATTTGCTGCCGATCTTTCTAAACCAACCGAAATAGATGCTGCAGTTAAAGGCTCTGAAGTGGTGTACCTGCTGGTAGGCTTCGAATACAGCATAAAGGTGTGGCGCGAACAATGGCCACCGCTCATGAAAGCGACGATAGAAGCCTGCAAAAAGTATAATTCTAAACTGGTATTTTTTGATAATGTGTACCTGTACGATGTAAAAGCTATTGGTCACATGACAGAAGACTCCCCGGTTAACCCACCCAGTAAAAAAGGAGAGGTGCGAAAACAGGTCGCCGAAATGCTGATGACAGAAGTTAATTCGGGAAAATTAAAAGGTATGATAGTGCGGGCAGCTGATTTTTATGGTCCGAACAATGAAAAAAGTTTTTTAATAGAAACAGTCTATAAAAATCTGAAAAAAGGAAAAAAAGCAAACTGGTTCATCGATGCTGATAAAAAACACTCGTTCACTTATACTCCGGATGCTGCCAAAGCTACAGCCCTTCTAGCCAATACTGCCGATGCTTACGGGCAGGTATGGCATCTTCCCACTTCCAGGGAAAAACTCACAGGCAAAGATTTTATAAAGCTGTTCGCAGAACAAATGAAGGTCCCCGCCCGACACTCAATTCTCAGCATGTGGTTATTAAAGGTTCTAGGATTATTTATGCCTTTTATGAGAGAGATGCCTGAAATGATGTACCAGTACGACAGGGATTATTTTTTTGATTCTTCAAAATTTGAGAAGCGGTTCGGAATGGCTCCAACCTCCTATATCGAAGGCGTGCGTGCGACAGTAGAGGCCGGTATGCAAAAATGATCTACCTGAAATATTTTTTGAATAGGATATAGAACACAACGATGGCTGCAATGGACACCAGCAGAAATAAAAGTGCCTGATCACTGTTTGGCAATTTGTTCCTTCCTTCTGCAGTGGGTGTCTTGTCTGAAAGAAGTCGATGCTCTCCGAGAGTAGATCGTAAAAACTTCAATTCTTCAAAATAATCCGTGCCATAATTAACAGCATAAAAATCTTCTTTTACGTTCCTGAAATATTTCCTGCTGCGGCTGCACCAGTCCAGCTTTGCATTATTGATCTGTTTGTAATTCGAGTAAATGATCCACTCATCTCCCGCATTCATCTGCTGGGCGCATTCTTCCTTGCAATCAAAAAGCACAGTGAAAAAGTGCGTTGCATTTCCTTTAAAGAGTTCCTCCACCTCAAATACAGCTTCTCCGAACTTGCCTCCACATGGTGTAACCGCTGTGATGTGCCCTTTAAAAATCAGCTCATATTTGGCGCACTCTTCAGCGCTCAGTTGCGTAACAGGACACTGACATGCTTTGGAATTAAAAGCAAATACGAAAAACAAACAAAAAAGCAGGGACGCTGGCAGCTTCATTTAAATATGAAAATGGTTCCTGAGAAATTTTTGCGAGGATTCCATCAGGTCGTGTACTACTTCATCGTGCCGCATCATGTACACCACCTTACGGTAAGCTTCCATTACCTCCTCAATTAAGGGAGATGATTTAAGAGGACGACGGAACTCGAGTGCCTGCGCCCCGTTGAGAAGTTCGATGGCAAGTACTTTTTCGCAATTGTACATTACCTGGTAACATTTGGTTGCTGCATTGGCGCCCATACTTACGTGATCTTCCTGGCCGTTGCTGCTAACAATACTATCAACGCTGGCGGGAGTGCACAATTGTTTATTCTGGCTCACTATACTGGCTGCAGTGTATTGCGGAATCATGAAACCCGAATTCAATCCCGGGTTAGGAGCCAGAAAAGGAGGCAATCCTCTTTGGCCGGAAATAAGGAGATACGTGCGTCTTTCAGAAATGCTGGCAAGTTCTGCCATGGCAATAGCAAGGAAATCGAGCGCAAGCGCAAGTGGCTGCCCATGGAAATTTCCCCCGCTCAGGATCTCGTCATGATCTGGAAAAACAGTAGGGTTGTCGGTCACAGAGTTTATCTCAGTTTCTATTACGCCAGTTACATAATGAACAGTATCCTTTGTGGCTCCATGAACCTGAGGAACACACCTGAAAGAATACGGATCCTGAACATGTTTTTTTTCCTTTGCAATGATCTCACTCCCGGTAAGGATCTTTCGTATAGCCTGGGCAGTTTGTATTTGTCCCGGATGCGGTCTTATAGTATGCAGATGTTCCTTGAAAGGATCGATCCTGGCATCAAATGCATCCATGGAAAGTGCGGTAATAGTATCGCCAGCATTTATTAAGTGGTGCGCTTTCAGCAAACAATATACACCATAGGCACTCATAAATTGTGTGCCATTGAGCAGTGCAAGACCTTCTTTGGATTTAAGACGGATTGACTTTAATTTCTTTTGCTCAAACACAACCTGCGTGTCAAGCTTTGAACCTTTATAATTTACTTTACCAAGACCGAGAATAGGCAAACATAAATGAGCCAGGGGCGCAAGATCTCCGCTCGCTCCAAGTGATCCCTGCTGGTATACCACAGGATAAATCTTATGATTGATGAGATCGCAAAGGTGCTCAACAGTTTCGAGCTGCACACCGCTTTTTCCATACGAGAGAGACTGGATCTTAAGATAAAGCATCAGCTTCACAATGTCCTGCGGCACCTCTTCACCCATTCCGCATGCATGGCTTTTTACCAGGTTTTCCTGCAATTGTTCAAGATCACTGTCAGGCACAACCACATCGCACAAAGATCCGAAACCTGTATTGATGCCGTAAATAGGGCCGCGATTCCTTTTTAATTTATCATCTAGAAATGCGCGGCAATCACTGATCGATTTTCTGGATGCTTCCGAGAGAGTCACCGTAGCGTCCTTCGCTTTCAGAAACCTGTCGAGTTCTGCCAGATCCAGGTGACGGGTATGATCTATTATAAAATTCATGTTTATTTCTTAAAAAATGCTACCATTTCTTTTATGTTCATTTGCTGCTGTTCGCCTGTGATCATATTCTTGACTGAAAATAACCTGCTCGTCAGTTCAGTTGATCCTACCACACACACAAACGGGATCGCTTTTTTGTTGGCATATTCAAATTGTTTCCCCAGTTTTTTACCGGCGTCGGGGTACACTTCGCAGGAAATACCATTAGCGCGCAGTTCGGCGGCGAGTGGAAGACAAAAATTCTGAGTCTCTGCGTCGAAGTGTGTAAACAATAATCTTGTGGAAGAAACCTTGCTCACTTCCGGCGGAAACAACATCAGTTCATCCATTACATCATAGATCCTGTCGATGCCCAGTGATATACCCACACCGCTCATGTTGGGGAGACCAAAAATTCCTGTGAGGTCGTCGTAACGCCCGCCACCGGAAATGCTTGGAGTAAAAGTGCCCGCGTTTGCTTTCACTTCGAAGATCGTGCCCGTGTAATAGTTAAGACCGCGCGCAAGAGTAATATCCAGCTCCACTTCGGAATGCGACGCGGTATGTGAGGAAAGAAGAAAACTGATCTCCTCAATTCCTTTTTTACCCGTTTCATTTTCACCAACCAGCTGCTGCAGCACCTGCAATTTGGCAGAATTATCACCAGAAAATTCCAGTAACGGAGTGAGCTTTTGGATAGCATCTGCAGAGATCCCTTTTTCCGTCATCTCCTTCACAACACCGTCTTTTCCGATCTTATCGAGCTTATCAATAGCAACAGTAATATCTATGATCCGGTCGCGCTGATCGAGCACTTCAGATAACGCAGTAAGTATCTTCCTGTTATTGAACTTAATTATCACCGGGATCTTTAGTTCATCAAAGATCTTATCCATCATCGACATTAACTCAATCTCATTGATTAAGGAGTCTGAACCTATCACATCGGCATCGCACTGATAAAATTCACGGTATCTTCCTTTCTGCGGACGGTCGGCACGCCATACCGGCTGCACCTGGTAACGTTTAAAAGGAAACACCAGCTGATGCTGATTCATAACGACAAATCGCGCAAATGGCACAGTGAGATCATAACGCAGGGCTTTTTCAGTGAGATCGGCAGAATTACGCGAGGAGTCGAGATGCAGCTGGAACTCTTTCGATAATAGTTCCTTGTTCTTGCTTTCGTGGATCCGCGAATTAAGGATCTTAAAGATCAGCTGATCACCTTCATCACCGTATTTCCCCGTTAAGGTGCCGATATTTTCCATTGCCGGCGTTTCGATGGGCTCGTACCCGAAAAGAATAAAGTTCCTTCGTACCACCTCCAGGATGTACTGCCGCTTTTGCATTTCTGCAGGTCCAAAATCGCGTGTGCCTCTTGGTATTGATGGTTTCATAGTTGCATTGACAATTAACGCGCAAACTTAAAAAAAAGAAACCGTATACCTTTCATAAATTGGCCTCTCCTCATAGGGCTACCACCCACCCTGATTTTCTCGGCGGAAACTTGCTGCGCAAAAATAGTTTCCTTAGTTTTGCCGCGGCAAATTGCATTGCCATTGAAATTATGAAATCATATTGTTTAAGATGCTTCTGCTTACTGCTGATTTCGCTCCAGATAGCTGCGCAACAAAAATATACGATCAGCGGATATCTCAAAGACGTTAAGAATGGCGAGTCGCTCATTGGGGCAACAGTTTCCAAAGCAGGATCCACCATTGGAGCTGCAGCCAACGAATATGGCTTTTATTCACTCACACTGCCAGAGGGCGAAAACACAATTCTCGTTTCAATGCTTGGATACGGGACGCGTACCCTGCAGATCAATTTAACCAAGAGTCAGACCATGAACTTTGAACTTTCAGATGAAAGTACAGAGCTGGAAGAAGTGGTGATCAGTGGCGAAGCGGCCGATCGCAACGTAAAAAGTGTTGAGATGAGCGTGGCCAAGCTCGACATCAAACAGATAAATAAAATTCCTGCCCTGTTGGGGGAAGTAGACGTGATCCGCGCCATACAGCTGCTCCCGGGAGTTACCACAGTTGGTGAAGGCGCCACGGGATTTAATGTCAGAGGTGGTAATATTGATCAGAACCTGATCCTGCTAGATGAGGCACCTGTTTATAATTCATCCCACCTGCTTGGTTTCTTTTCTGTTTTTAATCCTGATGCTGTAAAGGATGTGAAGCTCATTAAGGGAGGAATTCCTGCCCAGTATGGTGGACGCGTATCTTCTATTCTCGACGTACGGATGAAAGATGGTAACAGTAAAAGATTTGCTGTTACGGGCGGCATTGGCTCCATATTCAGCCGGCTAAGTATTGAAGGACCCATTGTAAAAGATAAGATCAGCTTTATAGTTGCGGGACGAAGAAGTTATATAGACGCGCTCATTAAGCCATTTGTGAAACCGAGTAGCCCGCTTAAAAACACAAAATTTTATTTTTACGATCTTACAGGTAAAATAAACTGGCGCATTGACGATCAGAATACCGTTTTCCTAAGCAGTTATCTTGGTCGCGACGTTCTCGGCCTGGACATCTTTAAAACCAGCTGGGGCAATTCCACTGCAACAGCGAGATGGAACCACATCTTCAGCAAAAAAATGTTCATGAACTTTACAACCTTTTACAGCAACTTCGATTATTTCCTCGACATCACTGATCCGGAGGACGGACAGGGCTTTAAGTGGAACAGTAAGATAGTAAATTACAGCGGCAAACTTGATTTCAGTTATTACCTGAACAGCCGGAGCACGATCCGTTTCGGAGCGCAGACATTATTCTACGACTTTCTGCCATATGATGCCATCGGAACTTTTGAAAATGGAAAGGTCAATCTTCTTTCTCCGAAAAAATATGGAGTGGAATATTCCATTTATGGTGGTAATGAAATAAAACTGACTCAAAAATTCATTATTGAGTATGGCCTGCGGGTTAGCATGTTCAACTACGTAGGTAAAGGAACAGCATTTCATTTTGGGGATACCTTGCCTAATACACCGTTACCATATAAAAGCCAGGAAACTTTTGAAAAGGGAGAGGTGATAACAAACTATATTAATCCGGAACCCCGCTTTTCAGCCAACTACATATTAGGCAAAACTTCTTCACTCAAATTCAGCTATAACCGCATGGCGCAGTATCTTCAGCTTATAAGCAACACTGCGGCGAGCACTCCGCTTGATGTTTACACGATCGCCACCAACAATGTAAAACCTCTCATTGCGGACCAGGGAAGCGTGGGATACTTCAGAAATCTAAGGAATAATATGTTTGAGACTTCCGTGGAAGTGTATTACAAATATTTGCAGAATCAGCTTGATTACGTTGACAATGCACAACTATTCATCAATGAGCAGGTAGAAGCACAATTGCTGCAGGGATTAGGAAAAGCTTATGGTATGGAATTGTACATAAAGAAAAGTGCAGGAAAATTTCAGGGTTGGGTAAGTTATACTTTAAGCAGGACAGAGCGTCTTGTACGCGGCATCAGCAACGACAACTGGTTCCTTAGCCGCTACGACCGTCTTCATGTTATGAATACAAGTGTGAGCTACGATTTTAACAGGCAATGGAACGTGGGTCTGAATTTTGTTTACCTGAGTGGCTTACCTGCAACATTCCCTGATTCAAAATACCAGGTGCAGGGTTTAAATTTACCGGATAATACCACCAACACCAGGAACAACTTCAGGGTATTCCCATATCATCGTTTGGATTTTGGAGCTACTTATAATTTTAAAAGAAACGAAGTCAAAAAATTCAAACAATCACTGGTGCTGAGCGTGTATAATGTGTACAACAGAAGAAATGCTTTCAGTGTTTATTTCCGCACCAAGGAAGGATCCCCGCTTGAAACGGAGGCTGTGAGATATTCTATAATAGGTTCTGTTGTTCCGGCAATTACATACAATTTTAATTTTTAGAAACATGAAATTCAGAAATATCATCTTTCTTACGATTTCGACACTCTTTATCATGAGCTGCCAGGATGTAGTGCAGGTGGATCTCGAAAAAGGAGCAAAAAAATACGTGATCGACGCATTTATCAATAACCTCAGCACCATACAAAAAGTGAGAGTAATCGAGAACTCAGAATTCTTTCATTCTACTGAGCCGCCAGCGGTAACTCATGCGAATGTAGTGCTGAAAGATCTGACAGCCGGAATTGACTACCAGTTCACAAATGAAGGTAATGGCTTCTATATTTACAATGTGCCATTAAGTGATACACTGGCAAAAGCTGACCACCAGTATGAACTTAATGTTACAATTGACGGATACCTTTATAAATCAACCTCAACACAAAAAAGAGGCGCTATCATTGATACCATCGTTCCAGAGCTCATTCCACCGGGCAGCGGGTTTGGAACTCCCACTACAGATAGCTTATGGTTTTGTACCCTTGAGGCCTACGACCTAACAAGCATCAATACAGATTATTACTGGATCAAAACGTTCAGGAATGACTCCCTTTTATTTGGTCCCGGCGACATAAATATTTGCATTGATGGTACCGGCGGACCTGTGATGATCGACGGTGTTGAGTCAACACCCTTTACGGCACCCGCCACTTTTCTCGGTTTTAAAAGTTACAAGCGTGGAAATACCTGCAAAGCAGAGATCCATTCTATAACGCAGGAAACGTATAATTTTTTCACGCAGGCAAGCACGCAGCTCAACAACTCCGGATTATTTGCCACCACACCTGAGAATATCAAAACCAATATCATATCACCTTCTGATGCGCCGATAAAAGCAACAGGATGGTTTAACATGGCTACTGTAACTTCTTACAGCATTAAAATTTAAGAGGAAATTAATTTCGGCCCTTGTATTTCGTTACCAGCACCTGGCGGTCACAGGTGATGTATTCTTCCGCTATGGCATTGCTGCAAACTATAAGGGTGCGATCGGTAGTGTAACGCGCAAGAGCATCATGGTACCATGCTATAGCAGCTTTATCGAGATTTGAAGCAGGCTCGTCAAGGAGCAGTACGGGTGTGTCGGCAAACATAGCCATTCCAAGACGCAGTTTCTGTTTCATGCCACTTGAAAAATGTTTGATCGGTTTTGATCCTGTATGCGGCAAAGCCAGCAGATCGAAGAGGTTGGAAGAAGTAATACCAGCTCTGAATTTTCTGAATTTTGAAAGGTGAATAAAAAGTTCTTCAACCGTAAATTCATCAATCAGCTGAAGATAGGGGGAGGCCAGTGAAACATGTTCTGCAAAATTTTCGGCATCAACATCTTCACCAAATTTTACCGATCCCTCGTTTGGAGTGATAAAGCCGCTGATAACCTGCAGCAACGTTGATTTACCTGATCCATTGCCGCCCAGGATCACCGAGCGGGAACCAGCAGGAAACTCAAGATCTACCTTGCGGAAGATCCACTCTTTGCCGAATTTTTTACCGATGTCATTCAGATTGATATTTATCACTTTTATCTATTTCAAAGTGTTGAGCTCTCCGGGTTCAAAGTTCAAGGTTCGGTCTGGTTGACCTTTGAACTTTTGAACAAAAAGCCGCTATAAGATCTGCTGATTGGATGACTTTAAATTCCTTTAATGATGCCGTCTTCCTGCGTACGGATAAAATCAAGGATCTCACTTCTGATGATTGTTGGTGGCATCTCATTCTCAACGATCTCAAGTGCATTTGAAATATTATGTCCACGCACAAAAATGATCCGGTATATATCCTCAATCTCTTTTATGGTTTCCTTGGCAAATCCGCGGCGAGCAAGACCAATAGTATTTACACCGATATACTGCAGGGGTTCTCTTGCTACCCGGATGTACGGAGGAATACTTTTACGTACAAGTGAAGCGCCTGCTACAAACGAGTGCTTTCCAATATTCACAAACTGCTGTGCCGCCACTACTCCTTCAAGAATAACATGATCCTGCACCGTGATATGACCGGCCAGGCTGCCATTGTTTGCGATGATAACGTTGTTACCTATCAGACAATCGTGACCCAGATGTGTGTAAGCCATTATCAGGCAATTATCACCGACCTTTGTAGTCATGCGGTCGGCAGTGCCTTTATGTATCGTGGCATATTCACGAACTGTTGTGTTTTTTCCTATAACTGTATTGGATTTTTCACCGCGGTATTTAAGATCCTGGTTAATAATTCCGATCACTGCGCCAGGAAAGATCTTGCACCCGCTTCCAATGATCGTATCGGGATAAATAACCGCGTTGGGATGAATAAAACAGTCATCACCGATTTCAACGTCCTCATAAACTGTCGCGAATGGCTCGATAGTTACATTTTTACCGATGCGCGCCCGTGGGCTTACGTTTGCAAGCGGAGAAATCATATTTATGCTAACTGTGCTTCAGGATTCTTAACTTCCGTATTTTTCACCTTAACGATCTGAGCCATCATTTCAGCTTCCATCACCGGTTTATTGCTCACATAGGCAACCCCCCTCATATGACAAATACCACGCCTGATAGGAGTTAATAAATTCAGGCTAAAAACAACTGTATCGCCCGGAACAACTTTTTGCTTGAATTTTACCCCGTCTATCTTCATGAAAAAAGTCAGGTAATTTTCAGGATCAGGCACCGTTTTCAAAACAAGAACGCCTCCACACTGAGCCATCGCTTCTATCAGCAATACGCCAGGCATTACCGGGTTATCAGGAAAATGTCCTTTAAAGAATTCCTCGTTAAGCGTTACATTTTTAACGCCGATAACATGCTCCTTTGAAAGCTCCATGATCTTATCCACCAGCAGCATTGGCTGACGGTGAGGAAGGATCTTCATTATATCTGTGATGTTTAGAAGGGCCGGACCGTTAGGATCGATCTTCGGATAATCCTTTTCTGCACGTTGTTTTTTCGCAAGAGCCTTGAGCTTTTTTGCAAAATCAACATTACCCGCATGACCCGGACGGGCAGCAAGAACGTGGATCTTCATTGGCTTACCAACTAAGGCAAGATCTCCAACAATATCGAGAAGTTTATGACGGGCAGGCTCATTATAAAAATGGAGCTTGGTATTATTTAAAACACCACGTCCTTTTACTTCTACATTTGGTTTATTAAATACCTTACGCAGGTAATCAAGTTTTTCTGTTGGAAGTTCGCTGTCAACAAGTACGATGGCGTTATCGAGATCACCGCCTTTAATAAGGTTGTGCTGGAGCAAAGCTTCGAGCTCTCTTAAAAACACAAAAGTACGGCAGGGTGCTATTTCTTTTTTAAACTCACCTAAGTGATACATGCTTGCATGCTGGGTCCCTAAAACCTCGCTGCCATAATCCACCATAACTGTAACGCGGAATTCATCCTGCGGCACCGCAAGCATCTCTACCTTTTTCACTGAATCTTCAAACGTAAGATTTTCAGTCAGCTCAAAATATTCGCGTTCGGCATTCTGCTCTTCAATACCCGCCTGTTCCAGGATCTCAATGAACTTAGCGCAGCTTCCATCCATGATCGGCATTTCGGGTCCAGTAACCTGGATCATACAATTATCAATGCCAAGCCCCATTAAAGCGGCCAGAACATGTTCCGTTGTATGAACGCGTGCTCCGTTCTTTTCAAGTGTTGTGCCACGTGATGTGTCAACCACAAGATCGGCATCTGCCTCAATTACAGGATGACCTTCGAGATCGGTACGCTGAAATTTGAACCAGTGGTTCTCGGGAGCCGGGTTAAAAGTAAGGGTCACCGGCTTTCCAGTGTGCAGACCTACACCTGAAATTGAAACAGGCTTTTTAATGGTGCGTTGCTTGTCGCTCATGTTAAAAAAATGAATGCACAAAAATACGGAAAATTCCCGTAAGTGCCTTAGTTAAAGGCCAAATAGGGCATCAACCTGATGGTAAGCGTATCATCATTTAACACCGTGCCGATATTAGCCTGACTTATCGGAGTTTTTTGACGGTAATTGCAAATAAGTTTGGTTTGCTCGTAACTGATATACGGATGTTTATTGATGATCTTAAAATCATCGCGATTCACATTGATCTTGCGGACGAGCGCTGCATTTACACTTACACCGTTTTTCATTTTCTGATAATGCTCTTCCGTAAGACCATAAACTTCTTTCAGCTGTTCTATGTTGACATAGCCACCAAGGATCTCTCGGTATTTTAAGATCCGTTTTGCAAAGGCAGGGCCAATACCATTAACCTTAAGTAAGGTTACACTGTCGGCTGAATTTAACTCCACCTTGCTGGCGTTTTGAACCGTAGCCGGGTGCGACTTACTGCTCACCTCCCGGCTGGAAGCTGAAACATTACTAATGCTGATGTATGGTTCAATCTCAGCATAAAATGAATCTGAAATGCCGTACACTTTTAGCAAATCTTCTTTTTTACTGAATTTAAATCCTTTCTTCCGGAAGGTCTGCAGGGTCTTTGCGGTCCTGGCAGAAAACCCCATGGCCAGAAGTTCTTCATATGTGACCGTGTTAGGATCGAAATTTCTTAAAGTAGTGCTCGCGGTGTTTGATTGATGCTTAATATCATGCTCTAGGCCGTCAGCAGCAGCAGTGACCACATTCAGATTCCTTATGATCATATCATCGGGTCGGATAAAGTAAGGATAAACCAATCGTACAATCAGCAGAAAAAAACTAATTCCGATGAGCAGCAATAAACCATTTCGCTGCTGCCTGTTAAATCCGAAATAATTATTTAGAAACGTGTTGATCATTTTAGAAGTAGGGTTCTTTTACACAATTACACTAATCAGATTTTGCTGCTTTATTGCTGTTACGGTTGAAAAAATAAAACACAGGAACTCCAATTGCCATGATCATCAAACCGAGCATGGTGTTTTTTGACTTAAGTACAAGCAGATCGATACAAATAGCGGTGGCTATCAGAATATATAGTGCAGGGATCACAGGATAACCAAACGCTTTATATGGCCGGGGTGTTAACGGTTCCTTTTTACGAAGATAAAATAATGCTGAAATAGTTACAATATAAAATACGAGGGATGCAAAAGTACAATAGTCGAGAAGTGAGCCGTAAGATCCGCTCAGGCAAAGAACAGAAGCCCAGCCTGCCTGCCACCACAAGGCTTTGGAAGGAACATCGAACCTGTTGATATAAGCCGCCGACCTGAAAAAAAGTTTGTCGTTCGCCATTGCCTGGAACAGGCGCGCACCCGACAATATCAAACCGTTATTGCACCCAAAAGTTGAGATCACGATGAGCAGCGCCATCAGGTACACAGAAACATCGCCAAATACTCCGTACATGGCGGCTGTGCCAACGCGGTCATTTTGAGCATATGCAATTCCCCTCTCCACCACACTTTGTCCGTTTGGATCACCCAGGGCAGGTAAAAGCATAAAATAGGCCACATTAGCGAGAATATATAAAACCGTAACAATGCAAACGCCAATCAACAGACCGAGTGGAATATTCTTCTGCGGCTGCCTGATCTCGCCCGCAATAAAAGTGACATTGTTCCATGCATCACTGCTGAAGAGTGAGCCTATAAGCGCTACACCCATGGCCGCCATTAAAGAGTAAGGCCTGCCGAATGATTCGCCCTGCACTGTGCCCGAGAAGGGCAGCGACAGATTTTGTTCCCAGAACCCTGTTTTTACACCAACGGCAAAACCAATGATTATCACTGCACTTAGCGCTAATATCTTTGTACTTGTAAATACACGTTGAATGATCTTTCCATTGTTTATACCACGGCTGTTTAAGAAAGTGAGAAAGGCCACTGAAAGAACCGCCAGTACCTGGGTAGTTGAAACATTGAAATGGCCAACTGACAGGATGATATGCTGTTCATCAAAAAAAGGAATAAAAACCCCCGTATAACGGGCAAATGCTACGGCCACTGCGGCGATCACTCCAGTCTGAATAACCGTGAAAACTGTCCACCCATAAACAAATGAAGTCATCCTGCCATAGGCGCGCTTCAGATAAATAAATTGTCCGCCCGCATCGGGCATCATTCCTGCGAGCTCTCCATAACCTAAAGCTGCGAACAAGGTGATGACGCCACTGATCACCCAACACATCAGTACCCAAAAGGGTGATCCAAGAACACGTGTCATGTCGGCGGTGACAATAAAAATTCCGGACCCGATCATACTACCAGACACGATCATTATGGTGTCGAACAAATTAAGACTTCTTTTTAGCTCGGGCATATAGGATAATTGGTTTAAAGATAATTAAATTTGCCAACCACAAAAGTAAAACGCGCAACAGCACATCTGGCGCAGAATCAAAGGCAGAAAAAAATGAAAGTAATCGGAGAGAGGATCAGCATTTTAAAAAAGGAAAAACTTCTGAGCATCGTTATACTGCCAACAACCGACAAAAAAAAGCTGGCTGTTATGTTCCTTTGGCTTCTTGCCTGGAGTGTATGCGGAATAATTGTATTCGCCAGTTATTTTAAGCTGCAGGACCGCGACTCAAAATTATTCGTCCTCATTTACCTTTCATTCTGGGCCTATTTTGAATATAATATCGTGCGGACTTTTATCTGGAAAAAATTCGGGCGTGAAAAACTCTGGCTCAAGGACGGGATCCTGCATTACCAGCGTGAAATAAATATGAAAGGAAAGACCCGGGAATACAACTTCGAACTCATTTCCCCGCTGTCACTGATTGCTCTGAATGAAACCAGTTTTGTTGATTCTTTTTACCAGAGCTTTTGGGTGAAGGGAGGGGAGAGGCTCGAATTTACTTCACAGGGGAAAACTATACGCCTTGGAATGCAGATCAGCGATGAGGAAGCAAGGACGGTATTAAATGAAGTGAATAATTTTATAAGAACTGCAGCGCCTACTTCACAACCCCAGTGATTCGTATTTTTCCAGGGCAAGCTCCCATCTTTTTACGGGTTGCTCAAAATTAATTGAACCAGGTGTAGTAACGTACTCCGTTACAAGTTCAAATCCTGCTTTCTGCAAGGTTAAATTGGGAGAAGCATTTTTTGAAAAAGGTTCCGAAATTATTTTTTGCAGTTTCAGAGTTTTAAAAAAATGTGACAGGCTCATTTTCACAAGGGCCAGTCCCAGACCTGAACGGCGATGCTGCGAATTCCAAATATGAAGATGCATATAGGCTTCCTTTCCGAAAAATGTGGGATTGGTATTGCAATGTCCTATACTTTGGCCGTTGAGCTCCCAGATGAGACAAAAAGAAACACGATCTTCGACAGGTAAGGTCAATTGCATATTCAGGCGCCGCGCAAATTCATCAGCAGCTGGCATTTTCTCCAAATCAACACCCATGCCCTTCAGGAATTCAGGATCTGCTTTCATCCAGTAACTGACCAGTTCTGGTATATCATCCTGGCGAAGCTCGCGTACCGATAAATCTGTCATAAATTTCAGTGCAGAATTTTAAATACCAGTTCTTTCATCAGCTCCCCGTTATTCACACTGCTGTTGTCAACTCCCTTTGAACGCAGATCACATTCTTTCAGGAACGAGAAGATCTGTTTTAATTTTCCCGTATTGTACGCCTGGGCCGCTTTCACATACCCATCAACAAAATAAGGATTGACGCCAAGGGCCTGAGCCGCTGCAAATTTACTTTTGTCGGCCAGGAAATGAAATTTAAGGATCTTGGTAAAGTAACCGTACAGGCTGCTTAATACCAATACCAGAGGATTTTCCTTTTCGTTAGAAGCAAAATAATTAATAATACGGTTGGCCTTCAGAATATCTTTCTTCGCGAGCGCGTCCTGCAATTCAAAAACATTGTACTCTTTGCTTATACCAATATTGTCCTGCACCATGTCGGCAGAAATTTCGCTTCCAGGCTTCAGGCTTATTAAAAGCTTATCGATCTCATTCGATATTTTGGCAAGGTCGTTCCCTAAAAACTCGGCGAGCAGTATAGTTGCTTTTGGCCCGATCTCAAATCCTTTATCCTTCACGTAACTACTGATCCAGTCCGGAAGCTGGTTATCATACAGTTTCTTGGTTTCCAGGAAAACTGCATTTTTCTGGAGCGCTTTAGCAATGGCGCTGCGTTTATCGATGGTCTTGTACTTATAACAGAACACCAGTATGGTGGATGGCTGCGGATTACTGATATATGCCAGAAGCTGCTTGGCGGAATCTGAATTTGTTTTGGGTCCTTCATCATCATCGCCCCCTGCATTCTTATTCAGTTCCTTTAGGTTCTGTGCCTCTTTAACTATCACTACTGTGTAATCACTCATCATGGGGAACTGGCGTGCCAGTCCCAGAATGCTCACCAGTTCAGCTTCCTTGCCGTATACCACTGTCTGATTGAATTCCTTTTCTCCTTCCTCCAGCACTTTATTTTCAATATAATCACTGATGAGATCAATATAATGAGGTTCCTCCCCGCTTAAAAAATAAACCGGTTTAAAGATCCTGCGTTTCAGGTCTAATAATATCTGATTGGCTTCTTTCACAAACTCTGATTAATTAGGATATAAAATTGTTTACCGACCTTCCACCCGCACCTGCCCAGCCTTCACGATCAAGGCTCCGGTACTGAATAGCTTCGGCAATGTGAGAAGATTCAATATTAACGGAATGATCAAGATCAGCAATTGTGCGACCTACTTTTAAGATGCGGTCATATGCGCGGGCACTTAACCCCAACCTCTCCATAGCATTCTTCAGCAGAATATTACCGGCATTGTCGAGAACGCAATAAGTTTTCAGATCCTTTGTTCTCATCTGGGCATTACAATGCACCGAAGGATCATTTACAAATCTTTGACTTTGCAGGTTGCGGGCTTTAATTACACGTTCGCGGATGGATTTACTGTTTTCAGCAGAGTGTTCTTTGCTAAGCTCACTAAAGGGCACTGGCGTAACTTCAATATGAAGATCGATCCTGTCGAGCAGCGGGCCGCTGATGCGGTTAAGATATTTTTGCACTACACCGGAAGCGCATACACAATCTTTTTCAGGATGGTTATAAAATCCACATGGGCAAGGATTCATACTCGCAATGAGCATAAAGCTTGCGGGATATTCAACGCTGAATCGTGCGCGGCTGATAGTTACAACCCGGTCTTCGATGGGTTGGCGCATAACTTCCAGCACCGTTCTTTTAAATTCGGGCAGCTCATCAAGAAATAAAACACCATTGTGTGCAAGACTGATCTCTCCGGGTTGCGGATTATTTCCTCCACCCACAAGTGCAATATCGCTGATTGTATGATGAGGCGTTCTGAAAGGTCGTTGCGTAACCAGCCCCTTGCTGTTTTTTGCGGTTTTGCCTGCAACACTGTGGATCTTGGTGGTTTCCAGAGCCTCTTCAAGCGTTAAAGGAGGCAGTATACTTGGAAGTCTTTTGCTCAGCATTGTTTTTCCGGCCCCCGGAGGTCCGATCAAAATTGCATTATGTCCACCGGCAGCAGCTATTTCAAGTGCCCTCTTAATATTCTCCTGGCCCTTTACTTCAGAAAAATCAAATTCAAGGGAATCCATTTGCTGCAGAAATTCTTCGTTCAGGTCCAGCTCAGCTTTTTCCAGTGTGCCTTTTCCTTCGAAGAACCGGATCACCTCCAGGATATTATCAGCGTACAAAACATCCAGTCCTTTTACCACCGCAGCTTCCATAGCATTCATACGGGGCAGTACAATTCCTTTAAAACCATCGTCGCGCGCTGCGCTGGCAATAGGTAACGCACCTTTTATACTGCGGATGGCTCCGTCGAGGGCCAGCTCACCCATTATTACATATTGCGAAAATTTTTCAGTATCAATTATGTTACCGCTTGCTCCCAGGATGCCCATGGCTATGGTAAGATCGTAAGCTGAGCCTTCCTTGCGAATGTCGGCAGGAGCCATATTCACTGTGACGCTTTTACCGGGAATCCTGTAACCATGCTCTTTCAAAGCAGTGTCTATCCGGTGGTGACTTTCCTTTACAGCACTATCAGGAAGCCCCACAAGAAAAAAGTTGATACCATTGCTGATACTTACCTCCACCGTTACCTTAGTGGCATTAATACCGTACACCGCATAACCGTAAGTCTTCTCCATTGTACTTACAAAATAAAGACATTTAAAAAGAAAAACTTTTTACCATTTCTTTTATTTTTTTATTAGGTTTGAAAATACAGGAAGTTTTTTACCATGTATTAACGCTGCTTTTCTGAGCCTGGAAATAGATCCCCGGCTTCCTGTTACCTTAGGTTTTTTAAACATGATTTATGTCAGCCGAACGAATTGAATGACAATCCAATGACAAATTTCATTTAAGAAAATGCCATCTTTGCAATATAGATTTGGATACTTTTAAAGTCATAGCGTTTACGCATAAAAACCTGCCTCTCGACCTCATTGGTAAACTGCACCTGACTCAGGATGAACAAGTTAATGTTCTAAGGTCCCTGCAGGTAAACTTTAATTTCGACGAGCTTCTTTTTTTAAGCACCTGCAACAGGATCGAACTGATGGTAAAGACCGGTGCTCTGGTTGACGAAGTTCTGATCAAGGACATTGTTTTATTTCTTAACTCAAAGCTCAACAACTTTGAAGCAGGAACGCTTGCAGTAGCCTCTGAAGTATATTCTGGTTACGAGGCAGTTCAACATATTTTAAAAGTGGCCTCTTCGCTTGACTCACTGGTAGTTGGCGAACGCGAGATCATTACGCAGGTTCGCAAAGCATATGATTTTTGCAATTCTCTGGGATTAACAGGTGATTTCATTCGCCTGCTTATAAAACAGACCATTGAAACTGCGAAAGATATTTACACGAATACTGATATTGCGAAGAACTCCGTGTCGGTAGCAGCACTTGCCTACAGGAAATTGCGTGCCCTTGGGATAAAGGATGAAGCGCGGATCCTGTTTATCGGAAGCGGCGAAACAAATACTATTCTTGCAAATTATTTCCAAAAACACAAGTTCGCAAACTTTACGGTATTTAACAGGACCCTTGAAAATGCTCAGCGTCTTGCTAAGGTTCTGGATGGACAATCTTACACTCTTGATGCTCTTTCGGAATATAAAAACGGATTTGATGTGTTGGTTGTTTGCACCGCCAGTTCAGACATTATTGTTACTGAAGAGATCTACTTTAATCTTCTTGGTGGAGAAACCGGTAAAAAAGCGATCATCGATCTTGGGGTACCTTCAAATGTGGAATCCACAGTTGCGGCGCACAAGCAGGTGCATTATATCGACATCAATTCCATTAAAGAAGAAGCTGATGCAAATTTACAGCTTCGCAAAAATGAGATCATCAAGTGCGAGCAGATCATTAATACGCGTGCAGAACAGTTCATCAGTCTTCACCGTGAGCGCCGCATTGAGTTAGCCTTTCGCGAAGTGCCCCGGCAGGTAAAAGTTATCCGCGAGCTGGCGGTTAACGAAATTTTTGCCCGCGAAATAGGAGCTTTGGATCAACAAGGTAAAGATGTCCTGGATAAGGTTCTTGCATACGTTGAAAAAAAATACAACGCGGTGGCTATCAAAACGGCGAAGGAAGTATTCCTGGAGCAGGGCGAAAAACGCAAGATCAGCGAGAACTAATTCCGCCTTTCACTATCATCTTAAATACGGAAGTAAATCCGGCGTGTGTCACCGACACCGTGTATAATCCCTCAGGCATTTCTGTCAAGACCGTCAGTACATCTGTTTTGACCTGCCCGCTATCATAGATCTTTCTTCCCGAAATATCATGCATTAATACGCCTGTAATGTAGTTACCAACCACGCTCCTGACAGTAAATTTATCTGAAGCAGGGTTTGGATAAACATAAATGTCCTCTTTAAATTCACCTTTGGAAACCGGAAAATTATAAATGGGAAAGGCTCCTATCTGCTTATTGTTGGCGTTTAAAATCCAGGGGCCATCATATATTGCAGGGATATTGCAAAAAATTCCTGGCAGGTAACTTATTGTACCTATTCTTTTTTGTATTTGTCCTACATCCAGAAACACACAATCATCTGAACTTCTAATATTTTTCACCAGCAACTGATCATTTTTGTCGTCATAAAAATAATCGCGCAGGAAGGCAACTTTCGTGCTATCTCCATAATAAATTGCAGAATCCTGCATCATCACTTTTTTATCAAACCGAAGGCAAATCTCGCTCACTGATGAGTAACCCGCGGCGATAAGCCTTGGCGGTAAAATATCAGCCTCTCTCAGTTCGTGACCATAAATATATTTCAGAATTGCAGGGGACATATTATCAGCAATACGGAGATAACCTTGTGGCCTGAAGTGGCAGCCATCGTTCGATCTGCCCTCCGGAGTTCCGCCTACTGTAGTCATTACAGTCACATCAGGATAGTCGTCGCCCAGCTGCATCTGCTGTTCCCTCACCACCGGCAGATAATTACCTCCGCAGCCCGTGTTAATCTGAAACACAAAAATTCTTTTAAGGCCCGGATAATCTGCTTTCCAGGAGTTATATAAAAGACTGAAACTGTTTTTGTAATTTAATGCGACACTATCAGTGGCATCGCCATCGCTTTCGCCCTGGTACCAGACAATCCCTTTAACTGCCCCGGTGAGCCTGTTAAGGTAGGTCTTCATGTATAACCTTTCATACATAGTCAAAGGTCCAAGGGAACTGTCAGCGCTATTTAAAATATCCTGGCCACTCGTTGGAATATTCAATGCAAGATGATGTGCGATGGTAGTGGCTCCCTGGCTGGAATTAATAAGACAAATAGGTATCCCTGACTTTTCTGCCAGGTCGTGCTGTAATTTTAATGCCCATACACCCACAAAACCATATGAAGCATCAGCCGGAAAGCCTGAAGAAGGTCTGCGAAACTTTGCATCGTCCTTCATTTTTAATTTAAGCGCTAAAGCTGTACTGAATTCCTGACCAATCGTGCGACAAAATCGGCATCCGTACAAATTATCCAGCTCACGCGCACTTCCTACCTCATAAACACCCGCGTGCGCATTCGATTGCCCCCCAACAAGAAATACGTCTCCAGCCACCAGGTGCCTAATGTAGGCTACCTGATTACCTTTTCCGGTTCTGTCGTAAAACCAGATCTTCAGATCATATTCTGTGAGCTGCGCTTTTAATTTTACGGGCAATTCGAATTGCTCCTGGTAAACAAGTTTTTTAAGCACAGTCTCAATAACCAAACTGTCTGCAGCATTCAGTACCTGTAACTGCAATATTCCGGAGCCGGAATAAGTGCATGTGCCGCGGATCGTGAACCGACCGTAGTTATCGTCCTCTCTTGGTAAAAGCTGCAGATCTCCGGGCAGCTCATTGAAAACAACCTGGGCGGAAGTAATCGCTGGAGCAAGCAAGAACAGCGATAATATTATCTTAAAGTATTGGAGCCTGTTCATTTAAAGTTTCACCACTCTCAGTATTTTATGGCCTGTGGCAGTAGTTATTGAAATAAAATAAATGCCCCCCGGAAATTCCCCTAAGTCAAACCGCGCATGGCATGTTAGGGGCGCATCGCGCAGCACAACCACGCCAAAAATATTAGTAACACTTATTTCCTCAATTGTTTCGAGCGCCTCCACATGCAGAGAGTCTGAAAAAGGATTAGGATAGATTTTATATTCAACCGGAATTTTAACCTGCAATGGCAAATCAGGAGATATAAAATTTTCGTAGGAGGCCAGCGTGTCATAATGCTGCACTTTGATCTTATGAAACGAAAGGGCCGCTACGTCGTTTCTGTTTCGCAGATATCCCTGAAAATCCGGGTCAAAATGAGATATTCCATTAACAACTTGTGCGGGAATAAATCCTGCATAACTCACTGTTGATACGAGGGTATCTGCTATCGAAAAAAACACTTTATTTTTTACGATCACAGGATGAGATTTGATATTAAAGCCCGTATCAAATTTTATCATTTCCATCACATTCGCTAAATTATCCGAATGTAAAGTGCTTATCTCCTGGTCGAAATACAGTCGCACAGTTGAGCCGGATCGAGCTGCCGCTATCACATTTGGCGCCGTTACATCCAGTTCTGTTTTACCATACTGCACTTTCTCCACGAGCCTAAGAACCCTGTAAGCAAGATTCTCATATCCTTTTGCCATAAAATGGATCTCGTGTCCCTTTTCCGGTCTGTGAAATCCAATTCCGTTAGCCGACATCACAAACAGATCAGGTATACTGTCAGGAAGATTTCGTTGCTGTTCGCTGATCATCCGCATCCCCTCTTCATATTCAAACCAGGAATGTACCTGTACAACAAAGGTTTTAAAACCCGGAAAAAATTTCATCCACAGGTCATACATCTTCTTAAATTCATATATATATCCATGCACGTGGTCATAGTCACCGCTATCGCCCTGCAACCAAAAAATTCCTTTAACGTGTTTTTCAGCACCCACCAGGTAGATATTTGTATTTAAACGACTGAACAGCCTGTACACTGGCGGGTTAGGTTCTGCACCAGGAGGACAAATGCTGTACGTGGCGGGATTAAAAAAATATTCGCCCGGGGCTGGCAGATGATTATTGGTGATGTCCGTTCCTCCTACAGCGCCATTAATCAAAAGTACAGGCACCTTATACCTTTTCACAAGTTCGAACTGGATTATTTTCCCCCAGGCACCGACATGTTTGTATCCATAGTGCGCAACGGCCGACACACTCCAGTATGGCATACCCTCTCCGGGTAATCCAATATCGAAACTCCGGCAAAATTGAGAGTAGAGATTCGGCGGCGAACTAACATAATATCCTGGTCCATAATTGGTGTTCAGATAATTTATTTCTTCGCCAGTGAGGTCCCACGTATCTGCATTTGACTGCCCGGAGATGACGTATACATCGCCACACACCACGTTACCTGCTATCTTTTTAAATTTAGGCGCCACTGCGCCCGGCAGCTGGTAATAAAAGTTATATTCGTGAAGGCCCGCTGCAATTTTCACATAAGTACTGAAATTTCCGGCCACAGTGGCGATCCACTCCGAATAAACAATACTCTTCCGGCCAAAATGCGTTCGCTCACAAACAATTTTAATTGACTCGAATCCTGAAATGTGACCTGCCAGTTCAACAACCGCTGAATCAGAAGAATCGCGGGGATACAGCTGGAAATCGTCTGGCTTCATGGTACGGGTTATATAACCGTCGGCAACTGTATAGGTTTTCCATGTAATCAGACTATCGATTTGTCCCATGGCTGGTAAGACAAACCACAATAAAAACTGTATAAGGACGCAGAATCTCACTATTCCAAAGTTACCAAAATAGGCCTGCACTTGCACTTTAAAAAGCTTAATTTTGCGTCGTGGAACGCACAATAATAATCGGAACCAGGGGCAGCGATCTCGCACTCTGGCAAGCTAACTATACCAAGGATCTGCTTGAAGAAAAGGGTTTTAAAACTGAGATTAAAATTATCAGCACTGCCGGCGATCGGTCACAACAGTGGGATACCAGTTTTGATAAAATGGAAGGCAAAGGTTTTTTTACAAAGGAACTTGAAGATGCCTTGCTGAACAAAACCATTGACCTGGCGGTGCATTCACATAAAGATCTGCCAACAACAGGGCCGGACGGATTGATGGTTGCCGGCGTCTCCAAACGTGAGGATCCGTCGGAGCTGCTTCTTATAAGAAAAGATGCTGTTGATGAAAATCTGAAATACCACCTTAAAAAAAATGCGAAGGTTGGAACTTCTTCTGCCAGGAGAAAATCGCAGCTTCTTGCTTTCAGGCCCGACGTGCAGATCAGCGACCTGAGGGGAAATGTACCGACCCGTATAAATAAATTGCGCAAAGGTGAATACGAAGCTATTATGCTTGCAACCGCCGGTGTTGAAAGGCTGGAACTTGACCTGGAAGATCTTCACGTTCAAAAACTGAATCCTGAAGAGTTTGTGCCGGCCCCTGCGCAGGGTGTGCTTGCATGGCAAACAAGAGAGGATGATGAAGAACTGATGCAGGCCATCGACCAGATCAGTGAACTTGATGTTCTTGTAAAAATAAATATCGAACGCCAGATCCTGAACATGTTTGACGGTGGCTGCCAGCTGCCTCTGGGTGCATATTGCGACACTGAAACAGACGATGAGGATCGTTTGAAAGTACGCCTGTGGGTGAGTGTGGCCGACGCCTGGGACAAGCAGCCAAAACAGCTTTATTTTGAAACCTTTGATACTGATGGGTTCGCAGACCGTGTAGTAGATCATATTCACGCTATTAAACCGGGAAAAGTATTTATTACAAAAACATTCCGCGAAGAAGATTATTTGCCATTCGCTCTAAAAAATTTAGGTTACGAAATTGAAGGCAAGAGCCTGATCGAATTCAAACAAATAAAAATAAAGGAGCTTCCGAAAACTGATTGGGTATTCTTCAGCAGTAAACATGCTGTCAGATATTTCTTTAATCAGAATCCAAAACTTGAGAACGTTAAGTTCGGATGCATCGGGACGGGCACCAGCGCTGAGCTTCGCGCCTTTGGTAAACGCGCTGATTTTATTGGTCAGAGCACCGATACAAAGCTCGTTGGAAAACAATTCAGCAGTAAGATCGGCAACTCAAGGGTTTTGTTTCCCATTGCAAGAGGCAGCATGCAAAGCATCCAGTGGCAGATGGTGAAGCGCGAAAATGTTTTTAACCTTGAAGTGTATGCCACATTAAAACACAGCGTGGAAATAAGTCCCGACTTTAATCTTCTCATTTTTACAAGCCCGAGCAACGTGGAAGCTTATTTTGAGAAAAATAAAGTGCATCCAGGACAGAAGCTCATTGCCATGGGAGAAAGCACCGGAAAGGCACTGGAAAAATTAAAGATAAAAACCTATTCGATGCCTCCATCCTTTGATGACCTGGGGCTATTCCAGGCGGTGCTCGGCGTACAACGTTGATGCATTAGCCTTGCACCTTTAACTATTGTAGTATCACCCTTTTTACGACCACACCTTTTTCGGTTGCGACCTTAAGCAGGTAAACTCCTTTTTCCTGGGCGCTCAAGTCAATACTATTAACAGTGATCTCACCAGATCTTGTATACACGCTTTTTCCCGTTACGTCGTATAACACTATGCTGTATATTTCATCCTCTGATAAAATTGAAATATTTCCTGCACTTGGATTGGGAAATAATTTAAGTTCAGGCTGAAGCTGATTCTCACTCACTGCAGCGAGTACATGAATGTCGTTAAACGCAATGTCCATGGTCTGATAAGTTCCAATCCGGGTGGCAGCAAATATTTTAAGATCCGTACCCGCCAGCTTCCGCACAAAAAGATTATTAAGTCCGCCATTAAGAGCAAACCACATTTCACCGCCATTAACGGAAACAAAAACACCACCTCCGAGTGTGGAAGCAAACAGAACTCCGTTTTGCATAATAATATCAGATATACTATAATTGGTCAGCCCTTTGTTTGCCGCCTTCAGATATGAATCGTTCTTGAGGAACATAAAAATCCCCTTGTTTTCCGTGCCAACATAAGTAACAGAATCAAGTGCCAGGATCGTAGTTACTTTAGACATTGGCAGGTAGTCACTCATATCAGTCCATGTATTCCCATCGTCCGAAGTGCGCATCAGGACACCATTTCCACCTGCATAGATCTTTTTATCGTTTAGTCCCAGAGCTGTGATTCCCCCCGCAATTTCAGGGTTAGGGATCTCTGTCCAGCTTGTTCCCTTATTTTGTGTCTGAAATAGTTTAGTAATTACAAATGGTGCATCCACTACTGCCAGCACCCGCATGTTATCGGCTTCCAGAAAATTCACAGGTCCTAAAAGCCCGTTAGCGGCCCATTTCCACGTAGCGCCATTGTCGTCGCTCTTATAAGGTTTATCGAATAATACTCCCGCAAAAAGATCTTTCCCGCACGAAACTACAGATCGCACCCGATTAGATGGCAGGCCTTCATTTGCGCGGATCCAGTTCTTGCCTTTGTCTGTGGAAATAAAAATCCCCGCATAGTCTGTAGATGCAACAGTCACTTCGCCGTTGTATGTCACGTCCTGCATACTGGTATTAAATAAGCCCAGGCTGGCATCATTCCAGTTACTCCCGTTATCCTCAGTTCTCATTACCCCAAACTGTGCAGCTGCGATCAAAGTATTTCCTATGCTCAGGAATTCTTCCACAATAGCGTACTGGCCGCTTCCTGAGAAATAAGGAAAGCCATTGCTCTTTGCAGTAAATGTTGCGCCATTATCAGTTGAAACGAAGATGCCATCGTGACCGGCGGCTGCGTAGAGATTTCCGTTGTGAATAGCCAGAGCACTTGCATATAAAGGCGAGCCGAAAGAGGTCCCGGCTTTCATCCAGTTGACTCCTCTGTCGTTAGACACATATATTCCGTCGCTGGTGGAAGCGTATATCATATTTCCTTTTTTTGTCATTGAGAAAAAATAAACAGCTCCCTGGGAAGGCAATCCGGAAGTAACTTTCACCCATAACTGACCTTTGTTTGTGGTCATAAACAGGCCCTGACCATTAGTTCCACCATATACCGTATCACCCATTTGTTCATAGGTATTGCACCGTGTGATCGAACCCAGACCGTTACTTCTTTTCACCCATGTCAATCCATTGTCAGAACTAAAGAATACTCCATTCAGGGTGGTTACAAACAGGTCGGTACCCGCTGCAAATATATTCTCGATCTCCAGCGAAGTCAGACCATTGCTCCGGTTCACCCAGGTAAGACCGTTATCGGACGAAAAATACACTCCATAATACTGAGTACCTGCAAAAACACCATCCTTGTTGCTGGCCATTGACCGTACCCAGGTGCTTTGAAGACCGGCATTCGCCGCTGTCCAGGTTTTTCCATCATCTGTGGAACGAAATACTCCATTTACAAAAGTGCCGGCAAATATATTATTGTCCTTGCTGGCCAAGGCAGAAATATATCCCCCATAAGGGCCCTTCGTCTCCCACTGAGCTATAAGGGGTTGCGAGAGTATGCAAAAAAGAAAGAGTGCGGTGCAGAATGCGGATACATTTTTTTTCATGGTACAGTATTTTACAGATGTAAGAAAAACCGGTGCCAAAGCAGCATTTAAGCTGAATTCACGGATGGGATATATGAACACAAGCAGGATAATCAAGCGGAAACCCGCGTGGATGAACGCTTGCAATATTATTTCAGAATTTAAGCCACCTTCAGACTATCCGACGTTTTCCGGTAAAATCTTACATAGGTGTATATTACAACCACAGATTAATATCATTTACTTAACCATCATTTACCATTTTTAAAGCAACATTGTTCTAGTTTAGTCGAAGGAAAAATATTTTGGATAAGGTTTGCCTTAACTTCAGTATAAGATGGATAAACGAATCTTGTTAATCGACGACAGTGAAGTGGATCTTTTCATCAACCGGAGGATCCTTGAAATGGCTGGTATCAAGGATCGCATCTGCGAATTCCATTCCGCCGTGGAGGCCCTTGAGTTCCTGCATTCGCAGCGCTGTAATAGCGAAATGGAAATAATGATCTTTTTAGATCTATCCATGCCTGAAATGGACGGCTTATCATTCTTATCGGCTTACGGGCAGATGGCGGGCACCATTAAAGCCAACACACGGGTGTATGTTTTATCGTCCAGTACTAATAAGAAAGACATTAAAAATGCTTTATCATACCCGCTTGTAAAAAAGTTCGTGGTAAAGCCTCTCACTCTTACCAAGGCTGAAGAAATTTTTCATCGTAACACCTCTAAAGTAGTTATCAATTAAAAATCCGCTCCCGCCTCTCAAAATAGCGCACTATGATTTCGATCTCCTCTGACGATCCAGTTGAAGAATTAAACTTACTGGAAAAACTTTCACGAAATTATCGCAGTAAAGATTTTATTAGCCGGTCACCGCTTGATCTGTACCTGCGCGAAAAGGTCAGCTGGTGGATCATTGAATCTCCTCCAGCTGCGCTATTTGTGATCTATAACAAGCCTTTCCGCGACCTGAAAATAATTGCAGAGATCAGGAAGATTCCAGAATACCAGTGGATACCGATCATTCTTATTGTGAAAGAACATCTAAAAAACCTGCGCATTAAATTCCTGGAAGTTGGGGTGACCGAAGTGATTGAAAAACCTGAAACAGAAAATGAGCTGCTGGCGCTAATTGATTTGTTTTTGAGGAGATACAGTAAAAACAGATTGATGGCGGGGTGAAAATCTAAGTACTTCAAAAAAAAATCCCTGACCAAAAATAAGCCAGGGATCAGTGGAGAATACCGGCCCCGATAGCTTACGGGGCGAACCGGTGACCTCTTCTCCGCAAGCTTGCGGAGCATGCAAGCGCTCTAGCCAGCCTCTGGTTTGCCGGCGATGAGCCGTTCAATATAATTACGACTTTTTTACGCTTTATTTCTCTCTCCCTAAAACTTGCTTCCTCGCGCGTGGTATATTCTTCACTGTAAACTAACGTCCAGTCACTGACTTTAGAAGTGAATTTTGAAATGCCAGAATTATGATCAATTAACCGTTCAGCCCTATTATCGGTTGAGTCCGTATAATAGCGATCGAGTTTAGCGGAATAAATTATGTAGGTGTAATACATAAAAAATCCCTGGACAATAAAAACGAGGGAGCAGTGGAGAATACCGGCCCCGATAGCTTTCGGGGCGAACCGGTGACCTCTTCTCCGCAAGCTTGCGGAGCATGCAAGCGCCCTAGCCAGCCTCTGGTTTCCCTGCGATGAGCCACTCAATATAATTACGACTTTTTTTACGCTTTATTTCTCTCTCCCTAAAACTTGCTTCCTCGCGCGTGGTATATTCTTCACTGTAAACTAACGTCCAGTCACTGACTTTAGAAGTGAATTTTGAAATGCCAGAATTATGATCAATTAACCGTTCAGCCCTATTATCGGTTGAGTCCGTATAATAGCGATCGAGTTTAGCGGAATAAATTATGTAGGTGTAATACATAAAAAAATCCCTGACCAAAAATAAGCCAGGGATCAGTGGAGAATACCGGAGTCGAACCGGTGACCTCTTGCATGCCATGCAAGCGCTCTAGCCAGCTGAGCTAATCCCCCATAATTTTAAATAACGAAGGGCAAAAATACGGGTTATTTCTCAATCAAAAAACTAAACACCCGCAATCCCACTAAAATAGATGTTCCAGATTGCTATCATCCACCAGGTTCGGCAAGGTCACCTTAAGATCAGGCCTGCGGGCCATCTCCCGTTTTATTGCAAATAAAGCTTCTTCGTTCCTGGCCCATCCTCTGCGGGCTATACCATTATTAACGTCCCAGAATAACATCTGCTCCAGGCGGCGTTCGCTGGCGTCACTACCGTCAAGCACCAAACCGAATCCACCATTTATCACTTCACCCCACCCTACGCCGCCTCCATTATGCAGGCTCACCCAGGTGGCACCGCGGAATGCATCACCTACAAAATTCTGCACCGCCATGTCAGCAGTAAAACGACTGCCATCATAAATATTGGATGTTTCGCGGTAGGGACTATCAGTGCCACTTACATCGTGGTGATCGCGACCTAACACCACTGGCGCAGATATCTTTTTCTCGCGAATAGCTTTATTAATTGCTTTTGCGATTTTGATCCTGCCTTCACTGTCGGCATATAAGATGCGGGCCTGCGAACCCACCACTAAGTTGTTTTGCTGAGCATCGCGGATCCATACAATATTATCCTGCAATTGCTGCCTGATCTCCGACGGGGCGTCCTTGTAAATCTCTTCCAGCACCTGCTCCGCCAGTTTATCTGTAGTGGCAAGGTCTTCAGCCTTTGCCGAAGTACATACCCAGCGGAATGGACCAAATCCGTAATCAAAACACATTGGACCAAGAATATCCTGCACATACGATTTGTATTTGAATTCTCCCGCAGCCTTATCAGAAAATACATCCCCGCCAGCGCGCGACACTTCCAGTAAAAAAGCATTACCGTAGTCAAAAAAGTACATTCCTTTTTTGGCAAGAGCGTTTACTGCATCGATATGACGAACCAATGAATCCTGCACACGTTTTTTAAATTGCGACGGATCCTCGGCCATCATTTTGTTGCTTGCTTCCAGCGATAATCCAACAGGATAATACCCTCCTGCCCAGGGATTATGCAAGGATGTCTGGTCGCTGCCAATATCCACGTGCATTTCCTCTTTTACAAGTCTTTCCCACAGGTCTACCACGTTACCTTCGTACGCAAGACTCACTGCTTCTTTTTGCAATTGAGCTTTTTTTGTCCGCGCTATTAATTCACTCAGATCAGAAAACACTTCATCAACCCACCCTTGAGAATGACGGGTCTTTACAGCCTTGGGATTTATTTCAGCAGTTATTGAGACCAATCCGGCGATCTTTGCTGCTTTTGGCTGTGCTCCGCTCATGCCACCCAGACCACATGTAACAAACAATTTTCCTTTTCGTTCTTCCTCGGTATGAAATTTCTTCCGTGCTGCATTCATTACTGTGATGGTGGTGCCGTGTACAATGCCCTGTGGACCTATATACATAAAACTTCCTGCGGTCATTTGCCCGTACTGCGTTACTCCAAGTGCATTAAATTTTTCCCAGTCATCAGGCCTGGAATAATTAGGGATCATCATTCCATTTGTCACCACAACACGTGGCGCATCTTCATGTGAAGGAAACAAACCGAGAGGATGCCCGCTGTAAAGCACAAGCGTCTGTTTGTCGGTCATGGTGGCCAGGTATTGCATGGTGAGCAGGTACTGAGCCCAGTTTTGAAACACTGCTCCATTTCCCCCGTACGTTATAAGCTCGTGGGGATGCTGCGCCACTGCATAATCCAGGTTGTTGCTCAGCATATGCATGATGGTGGCAGCCTGAAGTGACTTGTGAGGATATTCGTGCACCGGGCGCGCGTAGATCTTATAATCAGGACGAAAACGATACATGTAAATACGCCCGTAAGTTTTTAGCTCGTTCGCAAATTCGGCAGCAAGAACAGCGTGATCCTTTTTATCAAAATACCTCAGCGCATTTTTTAATGCCAGTTTTTTTTCTTCTGCACTTAAAATGTCTTTTCGCTTTGGGGCGTGATTTATATTTGTTTCGTAGGTTTTTGAAGCAGGAAGCTCGTTTGGAATACCCTGCAAAACCAGTTGTTTAAAGTCGGTCATAGTGTAAAACCCGATCGGTGATCAGGGCAACAAAACTCCGTAAAATTTGTGGTATAGACAAACATTGTGTCTCGCAAACACGCAGAGCGTAAAGATTTTCTATTTCGTGACTCGGACTTCTGCTACCTGCGTGGTTATTCTGACGCAGATTTCACGGATTGCACGGATAATTGTTACGCGGCAATTTTATATACCGATGTTATAAATTTTCACAGATCTCAAATTGGTCCCGGTCTCAGCTTAGCCGAGACGAATCAGTGAAAATTTGTAGTAAGATGCTTTGATTAATATCGTTCTGTGTAATCTGTGTAATCTGCGTCTCGCCTTTAACGCGTTGTTCATTCTTTTTGTTTAGGCCGATCGAACTTCCCCGTATTTTTATTGTACCCGTACGGGCAGTGCTTACAGCCGCTTTTGCAGCAATAACCTCTTTTCAGATGATACTTTTCGGTAAAAACAATATATCCTTCGGCGCTGTAATAAAAGTCTTCCGGATCCAGTTGTTTCTTGAACATAACAACTGCAAAAATAAGGATTAATCAGGATTCGGCCCTTTTGATAGTGCACCCGATGGATTTGGTTTCCTGGGTCTTCGGCTTTTCATTCTTTAGTAAAGCCGAGATGGCGTCTTTTAAATAAGGAGATTTCACGGCTGACGGATCTTTTACATTATCATCAATAGCACCTTTGTAGATCAGCACCCCCGAAGCATCAAACAAAAAACACTGAGGCGTACGACCTGCACCAAATGCATTTGCCAGCTGGCTGCGCTCATCAACAGTATAACAACAGCGCAATTTCTGATCATTGTAATACTTCACCATAGCGTCAAAGCTGTCTTCCTCACTCCTCTGTGCTTCATTACTGTTAACCAGCACACTTCCAATGTTATTGTCCAGACACAGGTTAGTGTACTCCTTAATGCGGGTTTCGCTAAGCTTTACATATGGACACGTATTGCATGAAAAAATGACAAGCAATCCTTTTTCCTTTTTTATTTCACTCAGAGTAACCTGCTTGCCTGATATGTCCTTCATCTTGTAGTTAGGCATCGGCAGTTGCGAATTAAGCGGAATTTCCTCAGGTGGAGTGCCATTGATAAAAGCAAGCAGACCAGCGCAAAGGATCAGAAGAAGAATAAAGATTGAACCCCTTGTTTTCATTTTTAGAAAGTTTACAAACAAATGTAACCCATTACAAAGCGCATTCAGCGCCTTTAATGTTAAAAGCAGGATTTTAACTAACAGTGTGCAGTTGATTCTATTGTTTCGGGTTCCAGGTTTCGGGTTTCGGGTTCTTGAAACACAAAATGAAAAAAATTTCCCGGCGTAGTGCACTAAGTTTTACTTAGTGTCTTCTTAGTGATCTCAGCGCTCTAAATGATTAAGCTTTTACTTTATCCCCGTCGTAAGCCCACTTAAGATAGATAGCGCCCCAGGTGAATCCTCCGCCAAATGCAGAGAGAATAACATTGTCACCTTTTTTTAATTTTTTTTCGTAATCACGAAGCAGGAGTGGAAGCGCATCGACGACCTGAACTCGCGCTACACGAG